>CBFGZY010000004.1:0-136672 GCA_965653375.1 uncultured Pseudoxanthomonas sp. | reverse complement strand
GATGAAGCTTTACCAGTAAAGCTTCATCGCGACTGACGTCGCTCCTACCAATCCAGCACATCGATAAAGCTGTTGATCGATAGCCGTCCGTTCAGCGGATCGGCCGGCGGAACGCGGTCGCCATTGATGCTGCCGCTATGCAGCGAGTTGCGCCGGTACACGGCCATGCGGTTGTAGACACCGTCAACTTGTCCGATCTGCTCGAACAGTGGTGTATCGCCAGCGATGTAACCGGCCTCCGGTGCATCGGCGCCATGGCTCTCCTGTTCGAGACGGGCGAAGTACGCCTCGCGCCGCGCCTCGTCGACGTATTCGTAGCCGGTGCTGCGATGCCGATAGAAGGCCGTGCCGCCCCAGTCGCCGCGGAACAGGTAGTGCACCGTGGCCAAGCCATTTCCGGCCACCGAGTCGATATGCGGCACCCGTTGCAGGAACGCCAATCGTTCCGGCGGTGTCGTCACCAGCGAGTAGTGGCACATCGGGAACTGGAAGCGACCCGGTTCCATTCCGAAGTGCTCGCGCACCAGCGGCCGCAGCAGCGCATCCAGGAAATACTCGTACGATGCCGGCGCACGCGTGCGGACGCCCGGGAAGTAAGCGCCCTGCGCCGAGAAATGGCTGCGCGTCGCCTTGTTCACCAGCTTCTCCGGCGCGGCCACCACATTGTCGATGACCAGCAGCGGCGCGCCTTCCGCGCCGATGGCGAACTTGCTGATGCGCAGCCCGGGATGCGGTTCCAGCAGCATCGCTTCGCCTTAGCCTGGCATCGCTCGGCGCAGGTTCCAAACCGAAGGATCGGCGGGGCAATAGTGCTTGAGGAACTCTCCGTGCGACGGCATCGCATCCACCATCCGGTTGATAGGAGTCCGGATGCCCTGGAACAATCGCGCCATGTCCGTGTCGCCCAAGCCCCGCGTCAACGGATGATGTTCGCGCGGTTCCACACCCTGCCCCAACATCACGTGGGTCCACGAATCCAGCCGGAACAATTCGTCCTCGCCCTGCCAGGCATAGGCGGTGTCGCGGAACACGGCGATCCGCTGGGCCAAGGCATCGGGCAGCTTCATCTCGCGGCAGTCTCGCCACAGCGGTTCGTCGCGTTGGTTGAGGTGGTAATGCATGATGATGAAATCACGCACGTGCTCCAGTTCGTCGCGGCTGACATCGTTGTAGCGGTCGACGATCGAATCGTCGATGCCGGCGAAGGGGAACATCTGCACCAGCCGCGTCACCGCGCTCAGGGTCAGGTGGATACTGGTCGATTCCAACGGCTCGATGAAGCTGCTGGCCAGACCGAGCGAAACCACATTCTTGTTCCAGGCCTTGAGCCTGCGCCCGGTGCGGAACGACACCACCCAAGGCTCGCGCACCATCGGCGCATTGTTGTTGGCGGCCTTGAGCTTGGCCGCGGCTTCGTCGTCGGACATGTGCGCGCTGGAGAACACCCAGCCGCAACCTACCCGGTGCTGCAAGGCGATATGCCAGCGCCAGCCGGCTTCGTGGGCGATCGCCCTGGTATAGGGCACCGGCTGCTCATCCGATTCGATCTGCATCGCCACCGCGCGATTGCACGGCAGCCAGTTGTTCCAGTCCTCGTAGCCGGTCCTGAGGGTCTGCTCGATCAGCAGGCCGCGGAAGCCGGTGCAGTCGATAAACAGGTCGCCTTCCACCACCTGACCATCCTCCAACACCAGCGCCTGCACGTAGCCGCTCTCCGGATCCTGCCGTACTTCGCGGATCTTGCCCTCTATGCGGGTCAGGCCGCGGCCTTCGCACTTGCGGCGCAGGAAGGCGGCATACAGCGCCGCATCGAAATGGTAGGCGTAGCTGACGTCGGCGCGCTCGAGCGAGGTCGGCGACTGGACCCAGCGCATCGACCACTGCTGGGCGCTGGCGCCGGCCTGATCGAACAACGCGAAACGCTTTGCCCGCGCGGCAACGGTCTCCAGGCAGTAGTCGCCCAGTTCGGACTTCACGCCGCGGCGCCGGCTTTCCAGCCAGAACTGGTGGAAGTCGCACGACCAGGTATTCATCCCGGTTGTACCGAACGGATGGAAATAATGGTCGCCTTGGTGTTTCCAGTTCTCGAACGAGATCGCAAGCTTGAAGCTGCCGGCCACGGAACTGAGAAACTCGCGCTCGTCGATCTGCAGCAGCCGGTGGAAGGTGCGGATGGTCGGGATGGTCGATTCGCCCACACCTACGGTACCGATCTGTTCGGACTCCACCAAGGTGATGTCGAGCAAGTCGCGGAACTGGTGAGTCAACGCGCACGCGGCAACCCAGCCCGCGGTGCCGCCACCGGTGATCACGACTTTACGGATTCTCTTCTCGCTCATGGTTCCCCTATGCCTCAGCGGTTCAACTTGTTTATCAGCATTGCGCGCAATTGCCGCGCCCGCGTTTCGTCGATCGGTGCCAGCAGGTTTCGCGCCTGCGGCGGCAAGTGTTCGCCGGCACGCTGCGAATCGCCAAACACGTAGTAGTCGAACAGCGCTCGCCAGCCTTGTTTCTCGCGTTCGGGCCGATCACGCAGCGACCAAAGCGCATGGTACAGCGCGTGCGATGGCGCCGGGATGTATGCCGGCGCGCCATTCCACCAGTAGTTGACCAATACGTTGAACGGCTCCAACCCCTGCACGTGATGCCACCACAAGTTGGGGATGAAAATCGCATCGCCTGGTTCCAACACTGCGGTCTGTGCCGCCGCCAAGGCATCGCGGAAGCGCGGGTAACGCTCGAAATCCGGATTGGCGAAATCCACCACGCTGACCACCTGTCCACCCGGCGTCGGTTCCAGCGGCCCCGGATACAGGTTCGCGACCTGCTCTGGCGGAAACACGGTGAAGCGACGGCGGCCGACAGTACAACAGGCAATGTTCTCCATCGCATCGTAATGGCACGAGGCGGTAACCCGATTGCCGATCCAGATACTCGGCGGCGCATGGATACCGTGCTGGGCGAAATCGAAATCGTTCTGTGCACGGAATTCCGGCAGGCGCGTATCCACCAACAGCGAGGCCACGTAGTACGTCGGTGGCTGTGGGTCGCCAGCGTGCGCGGCGATCGCGTCGAGTACATCGCCCAGCGGACTGCGCCGTACTTCGATGTTCAACGCGGTGAAGTCGTCGTTATAGAACGGTCGCCCGACGATGTCCGGGCTGCCGTACGAATAGTTCACCGGCTGGCCGTTGTAATGGCGACGCAGATAGTTCATTGCCTCAAGCATGCCGCGCTGACCGGCCTGGACCAGGCCCCAGTCGCGGGCAACGCCACGCAGTACGACAGGCTCGCCTGCGGCGAGCAGTTCTTCCAGCGGCAACGCACCGGGCTGGCAGTCCGGTAACTCGCGCACGTTGGCGATTGCGTCGATCATCGCGATCAGACCGCCGCGGCTTCCTGCAGGCGCAGGCGGCGCTGCTTTTCCGCCATCAACCGGCGCAGATTGTGGGTTGATGCAAGTATCAGATATGCACCCTCAAGGTAGCCACTGCGATGCAGGCGGTGCAGTGCTTCGGCGTCAAGCGCGGCCAGACGGTCGCGGTCGATGCCATGCAGGCTAGTCAGGTTGGCGCCGTGCTCTTCGTCGAACTTCAGTTCGATGTTCATCGGCTGGATCAAGCCCAGTTCGTCGAACGCGGCAAATATCGCCTTGCCGGCGTCCGCACCATCGCGGATGCCACGCAGCACGGCAGTGATATGTTCGAGGTAGGGGCTGTTGCCCCCATGCGGCAGGAACACTGCTTGAGTGGAATCCGCCTCATTTTCTCCGGTACGGATACGCGGATGATCCATGTCGACATGGATCACCGGCTCGTTGCGCAGTTCGCCGTCGATGTTCTGTTGCTGGAAACCGATCAGGAACGGTCCGCGCGCGACATAGCCGGGCAAGTAGTTCGCATTCCAGCGGCCATCGTGCAGGAACAGGTTCTCGTTGGATTCGAAACCCAGTAGCGCGACCGCCTGCCAGTCGCCGCTGTCGCGGTCCTTGCGCAGGAAGATCGGATATTCGCGCTGCAGTTCGGCGAATTCGGTCGGGAATGCCGGCACCAGGCCGACCTCGTCGCCGTATTCGCGGCCGAAGCGGGTAACGATGCGTAAATCCTTGTGCGTTACGTTGTTCAGCAGTTCGTAGCGGGGCATGTCGACTCTGGGCGCGTGGTGTTCGCAGGGATGTTATGCGCTTTCGGGGCGAAGGCGAAGATTCGACCGCAAGCCCGAAAGAAAACGGGACCGCTGCTTGCGCAGCGGTCCCGATGCGGCGCCGGCCTGGGAACCGGCGTGGCAGGGCTCAGAAGGTGTAGCGCAGACCCAGCATGTAGCGCGGCGAGTTGTCGACCAGTCGGACCATCTGGTTCTTGGTTCGGGCATGCCAGCGCGTGTCCTCCCCAGTCAGGTTGATGGCTTCGAACGACATCGAGATATGGTCGTTGAACTTGTATCCGACGCTCAGATCGAACTGGTCGTAGGCCTCGACGAAGTACGGGTTGCGGTTATTGCCGTTCTGGTTGGCGGCCAGTAGGTACTCATCGCGCCAGTTCCAGGCCAGTCGGGCCGACCAACCGTATTTCTCATACATCAGCACGACGTTGGCGGTGTCGCTCAGGCCGAGCAGCGCAAACTGGTCCGAACCCGGATCGCCCGCCCGGTCGATGCCCACATCGCCCTGGACGACGGTGTAGTTGGCCAGAACGCCGAAGCCGGTATCGCCGAAAAAGTACTGGCCCCCGATTTCCCAGCCATGCAGTTTGGCGGCACGCTGGTTGAACGGTTTGTTGACGTCGAACATGTACAACGGGTCGTCGGATTCGCCGAGAATGTCGAAGCGCGACTCCATTTCGATGACCTGCGTATTGGTGCCGTTGTAGGCCGCCAGTCCGCCGGTCGCGCCGGCATTGCGCAGCATCGCCAGGGCGGTGAACAGCGTGGTGTAGTTGCCTGCGCAGCCTTCGGCTACGTCCACGCCCGCCGCAGTCACCTGGCTCGCGCAGGCGTCGCTCTGGAGGAATGCCAGTGCCGCCTGCGCATCCGGCCCGGAGGTCGGATCGGTGATGTCGTACAGGTTCTCGCGTACCACGGTGTTGCCGATGAAGTTCTTGACCTCCTTGTGCCAGTAAGTCACCGATACGAAGCTGGACGGTGCGAAATACCACTCCACGCCCAGATCCAGGTTGTCCGACTCCAGTGGCAGCAGGCTCGGGTTCTGCGCTTCGCCGGTCGCCCGGAAGGATTCGCCGAACAAGACCGAGCCGCTGGGAGCGCCTGGGTTCGGGCCGGCATACAGATTGCCGTAGGGCGCACGGGCAATGGTCTTGCCGTACGAAGCACGGGCCTTGATGTCGTCGGTGAAGTCGATGCTGAAGTCCAGATTCGGGAGCACGTAGCTATAGCTCGCCTTTTCGCTGAACGGCATCTGTTCAGCCGTACGCTCGATGACGAAGTCGTTGTTGGACATCCAACGGATGGCGCCCGGCACCTGGATGAGCGAAGTCGATTCCACATCGGTCCTTTCATAGCGCACGCCCATGACGGTGTTCGTCGGGAAGCCGCCCAAGGTGCCGTCCTGTTCCCATTGGATGTAGACCGAGTCGGTCTTCTCCTCGATCAGGTTGTTGTTGTCGTACGTCGAGTGCACCCTGGAACTGATGCTGTCGCAGTCCGGCCAGACTGCCGGCGCAGTGCCGTTGGCGCATGCCGTTTCGGCCCACTTGGCCAGCTGGCTGGCGTTGCCGTACCAGGCGTTACTGGAGGCGGTGTTGAAGTCCTTGAACTGGTCGGTGATGCTCATCTGCCTCAACAGCGCGGTCATCCCCGGTACCTGACCGGCATCGTCCACACCCCAGTTGCCCAGGGTCATAAGATGGGCGTGACCGTCGACGTTAAGCCGCCGCATCGAAGACTTCGACGAAGCGACGCCGAACTGGAAGCGACCTTCGTCGAAAACGAACTCGCCGTCGACGCGACCTTCTTTGACCTCGCTGTCCTGGCGGGTCGACCAGATGCGCAGGATCTGCGAGCCCAGCTGTTCGGGCGCGAAATCCGGATTGACCACGCCGTTGGTGTTAGCCAGCGCGTCGGCGCTGGTCGGGTACAGGGTGCGCGCCATGATCGGCAGACCGCTGTTGAACCAGTACTCCTGCGCCCAATTGTTGTTCACTCTGTCCGGCGCGAGGCCGGCCAAGCTGAAGGCAGTCGAGCTGCCACCGGTGATCGGGTCGTTCGGGCGGCTGCGCACCTTGGTGTTGTGCGCGTCGAAGGTCAGTGAGAATCGGTCATTGACGTCCCAGCGTGCGTTCAGGCCCAGCGAACCGAGGGTGTACTTCTGCTCGTCGCGCTGCTGCTCGAAGCCGAAGTCCTTGGCGCTGCCGGCGATGTCGCGGATATAGACCGGCGTGGCCACTTGGGTGTTGCCATCGAAGGTCACGTGGCTGAGGCTGTTCTGCAACCACATCGTCTGCTCGCCGCGATTCTGAGAGATCTCGTTGGTCGAGTAGGTGTAGTCCAGGGTGAAGGTGAACGCGTCGGACGGCGCGAACTGCACCACCGCCTGGCCGTTCACGCGCTCGCGCTCGAAATCCTGGAAGGCGTAACGCAGGTCGTTGGGCATGCTGTAGAGCTGGCCGATCTGCGGCGCGTTCTCGACCACGCCACCCGGGCGCAGGCGCGAGTCGGTACCGGTCCAGCGCGCGACATTCCAGGTATTTTCCGTCGCCTGCACCGAGCCGCCGCGACGTTTCTGGTAGCTGGCGTTGACGCCGATACCCCAGGTCTTGTCCGCGTTGGCGTAGCTGAAAATGCCGGATATCTCGGGTGTGATGCTGCTGTCGAAGAGCTGCGAGTCGTCGGAAACCGCCTTGACGCCGGCATTCGCCACAACTTCACCGCCTGGGAAGTTGAACGGCCGCGCGGTCAGGATGTCGACCGTGGCACCGATGCCGCCGCTGGGCACATGGGCACGGCCGGTCTTGTACACCGTGACGCCGTTGACCGCTTCGGCGGCCAGCTGTGCGAAGTTGAAGCCGCGGGTACCCGAACCGACGCCGCCGACCTCCAGCCCGCCGCCGGCGAAGCCGTCCGCGCCTGGAATCTGACGACCGTTGAGCGTGACCAGGTTGTAGCCGGGGCCGAAGCCGCGCGCGGTGACCTGCGCGCCTTCACCATCGCGGCGCTCGATCGAGATGCCGGTGATGCGCTGCAGCGACTCGGCCAGATTGGTGTCGGGGAACTTGCCGATGTCCTCGGCAGAGATCGCATCGACGATGCCCGACGAATCGCGCTTGATGTTCATCGCGTGATCGAGGCTGGAGCGAATGCCGGTGACCACGACGGTATCGAGCGTCGTCGCGTCGGACGGCGACGCGGCCTGGTTCTGGGTCTGAGCGCTTTGACTCGACGTAGTTGGTGTCTGTGTACTTTGAGTGTCTTGCGCAAAAGCCGGGTTGATGACCAGCACGCCACCAACAAAAGTAAAAATGGCTCTTGACTTGAATTTCATCCGCTTACGACTCATCCGCATGTCCTCAGATCTGGAGTTGAACGGCCGGCACCGTTTCCGGCGTGCGACAAGACTTGAACTGCCATCCGGCGGTCAAAAAACGCAGACGCCAAGGCTGTTCTTACTGCGTGGTATCGAAAACTACTCCCTCTCATGTAGCCTCCCCCTCTCACTTCGATAGATGGATGTATCGCCCTCCCCCAGGGCACCCCGCGGGCCGTGGCCCACTCTTCCAGACCGGACGTTTGGACGCGCCCGTTACCGCATTGCGTGTTTCCTCACTGCTTTCACTTGCCAAACGGAATCTCGTGCGCGAAATCCTCTAGGGACATGCACCTTCCACGAACTTCTTTACTTGATTCGAGCGACCTAACTGGAATCGACCGAATCAATTCCCCGCCCCTTTGCCTTCCCCCAACTCGAGAAAAGCAGCATGGTCGGTACTCAACTTGCCGGGGCTGCGGCGGACAACCGGGCAGGACCTAGCCAAACTGGTAGCGCTAACATAAAGTGGATGCAGCCTAGCCATGTGTGACAGTGCTTGTCACCGTGCAGTGCAGCAGAAAACGTTCTCAGCAAATTTAGGCGTGCGCTAAGCATGCGTAGTCCTCGGCTCGGAAGACTTCATACCACTCCCAAGCTGTCCGATGCGCAGGTTCCCGAATTTCGTATTGCTCGTTACTGTTTCAATCGAAACCTACTGCGGGTTTAGATCGAACTCTGTTTGTAACCGTCGAACCAATCTGCCCTCCCCCACGGCGCGGAAAGAGAACAAATGGAAGGTAATCCAGCCACCCGATGCTTCGTCCATCGGTGGGCTCGATCTGCCACATGTCCCCTTCGCGCTCGCAAGACAGGTAATGGGAGAAACCGATGAAGTCTGTTCGCCGGAAAGGACGCGCCGTTACGATCGATGAAGTGGCTTCGCTGGCAGGCGTATCGCCGATGACCGTTTCCCGCGTGATAAACGGCCTGGGCGTAGTGCGCGACGCCACCCGGGAACGTGTCATGCGCGTGGTGCGCGAACTCGGCTACCGACCCAATCTCGCCGCCAGTTCGCTAGCCGCCGCCCAGCACACCTGCATCGCGTTGATCTATACCAACCCCAGCTCGACTTATCTCCGAGAGCTGCTGGTCGGTGCATTGAGCGGTTCCTCACGCGCAGCTGTGCAGCTGGTCATCGCGACCTGGGACAACCTGGATGCGCAAGCGCAGCGCAACGCGGCGCGTCTGTTGGCCAGGAGTGTGGCGGGCGTCATCCTGCCGCCGCCACTATGCGAATCGAAAGCGGTCGTCATGGAATTCGTCAACGCTGGCATCCCAGTGGTGGCCATCGCATCCGGGCGTTTCAACCAGGATATTTCCTGCGTGCGTGTCGACGACTTTCACGCCAGCAAGGAAATGACCACGCATCTGATCACCCATGGCCATACACGTATCGGCTACATCAAAGGCAATCCCAACCAGACGGCCAGCGCGGACCGCTTCGACGGTTTCAAAACGGCACTCGAAGAGGCCGGCATTCTGCTGGACGAGACGCTTGTGCAGCAGGGCTACTACACCTATCGATCGGGCTTGGATGCGACCGAAAGACTGCTGTCGCTACCCTGCCCACCGACGGCGATCTTCGCCAGCAACGACGACATGGCTTCGGCCGTGGTATCGGTTGCCCATCGTCATGGCCTGGATGTACCACGCGATCTTTCGGTAGTGGGCTTCGACGACACCTCCGCCGCGACCATGGTCTGGCCGGAGCTCACCACCATCCAGCAACCGATCGCTTCGATGGCCGACACCGCCATCGACATCCTGTTACGCACCATTCGGCGCAACGACCAAAGCACCCGCGTCGTCGTCAATCACGTGGTACCGCATCAACTCGTCACCCGCGATTCGGTGGCGGTGTTGAAGTAGAGCGTAGACCCGGCGGCGATTCCTCGTGCGGCGCCGCCATCTTGTAGGAGCGACGTAAGTCGCGACCGAAAACATCAACGTCGCGACTTACGTCGCTCCTACTCTGCCGGGATCCAGTGCAGCGATTCAGGAAGGAACGATCAAGATGGAGACGACACTGGCCGTCCAAATAAAAAGCCCGGCTTACGCCGGGCTTTTTTTGACACTGTTGTAGTTAAGTAATCAGTTGAACTTGTACACAACCTCCGCTGCCACTTCGCGGCCTACCGGGTTGGCCACGCAGAAGGCGAAACCGCCGCACCACTTGTCCTGGTAGTGATCGTCGAAGATGTTGTTGACGTAGAAGTTCAGCTGCAGCGCGTCGGTGGCTTGGTAGCCCACGCTGGCGTTCCAGTAGAACCTGTCCTGATTGTAGTACTTCACCAGTTCGCTCTGCTGGCCGTAGCTGATGCTGCGCTCGCCCGCCGCGTTCGTGCGAAGATCCGTGCAGTCGGTAGCCACGTCCGGGCGGAAGCCGTTCGGCAACGCGGCGCACCCTTCGAAGCGATCGCTACGGGTGCCTGCGGTCCAATCCACGTACAGCACCGCGGTCCACGGATCCAGGCTCCAACTTGCACTGGCGCGGCCGCGGTAGCGCATCTGGCGTTCCTGGTCGCGGACATTCTCGAACAGGTCACCTTCAAACTGAGCGAACTTATAGGTCAGCTGCTTAGTGAAGTTGAGCGAGAAATCGAAACTTCCCCAACCTTCCGTCTGCAGGCTGTAGCGCGAAGCCACGTCGACGCCGCTCACGCTTTGCTTGGCGCGGTTGATCGGGCCGACTTCGACGCGGGTGACCACGCCGTTGGCGTCGCGCGTCACGCGGCTGAGCTGCAGCTCGCAAAGCGCTTGGCTAGGCGGTGTGCGCGCCGGTTTATCGGCCGGTTGCTGCCCGGTAATGCAGTACGCCTCGTCCAGCAGCACTTGGTCGGCACCAACGTCGTCGATCGCATCGTCGATGTTGATCCGCCAATAGTCGGCGCTGACCGAGAAGCCCTCGAACGCATCCCAAACGAAGCCGTAGGTGAGCGAATCTCCGGTTTCGTACAGCAGGTTTTCGGAACCTTGCCTTGCGATCAGCGGATTATCGATGTGGTACGGATCGCCTACGCCACCCGGGCAATTGCTGGTCTGCCGATTGGGATCGGTCAAACAAGCCAGGTAATCGACCTGGTCGGCCACGCTTTCGCTGGGATCGGCGTAGGTGAAGTGCATGTCAGGCGCGCGGAAGCTGGTGGCGTAGCTGCCGCGTAGCAGCAAGTTGGAGAACGGACGCCATTCCAGACCCACGTTATAGGTATTGGCAGCGTCGTCGGCGACCGCGTCGTAGCGGTCGTAGCGGCCGGCGGTCGACAGGGTCAGGTTCTTGAGCAACGGGATCTTGAACTCTACGCCAGCTGCATAGCGCTTGCGCTCGCCGCCGCCGGTCTCGACGTTGCCGAACGGCGTTTCGTACACGGGATTAAGACCCATGGTGTTGGGATCGGGGGTCAGCCTGTAGCCCTGCTCCGCGGCTTCTAGCACGCCGGCGAAGCCGATCGGACCTGCCCAGCCCTCGAACAGATCACCGCTGAGTACAGCGCTGGCCTGGGTTAGCCAAGTACGCGATTTTTTGTCGCCGACCGCGCGGACGCTTTCGTAATCGCTGCGAGAAGCCGGGTTCCAGAGCCGGTTGTAGTCGGGGGCATGGATTTGCAGCCCACTAGCCGCATCCGTGCCTAGTGATGGGCCCAGGAAGAAGTCCGTGGCCCGCGTGTTGTGGATGATCGGGAAAAGTTCTTGGATCTCGTACTCGGCACGGCCGGCCATCACTTCCCAGTCGAAGCGATCGCTGAACACGGTGCCACGCAGGCCGACGCTGAAATCCCAGTTCGTCTCCTTGGACTTGGTCAACGCGCGGTCTTCACCTCCAATCTCGGCTGGCGTGAAGTAACGCAGCAAGCTGCGTTCCTGGCCGCTGTCGCGATCGATGTAGTTCTGGCTGCCCCAGGCCGGCATGAAAGTGTTGCTCTTGCCGGTCGAATCCCAGTACCCGTAGGTTGCCCAGGCCTCAACGTTGCCGAACTGCTTGGTGCCATATAGGTAGAGCGAAAGATCCTTGCTGGCGTTGCGAAGTGTCCAATGCTGGAACACGGACCGGTTGGCGCACTGCCAGCCGGTATCGGTGCGCGCGCCGCTGAAATCGTTGTACAGCACGCGGTTGTGCTCGTAGAAATCACCGCCAAACTGGTCGCATGCGCCGGTTGGCGGCCTCAGCCGCACATTGTTGGTCACGTCGAAGAGACGGATGCCGACTTGCGGCGTGTTGGTCGCGCCGCCTTCCCGCACGCCGCCGTAGCTCCAGGTGCGGCGCGGCGCATCGTTTTCCTCGTCCATGAACGGCCGTTCGTGCGACCACAGCGGCTTGCGGTCGAAGTATTGCAACGTGTAGACCAGGCTCCAATCTTCACCGGTCCTGCCACCGGACCAGGAGACGTCGCGCACGTCGCGCCCGCCCTCCGTGGTGGTGCCGAAGCGCGCACGCAGGGTGTCGCCTTCGACGTTCTTCTTCAGGATCACGTTGACCACACCGGCCACCGCGTCCGAGCCGTAGATCGCCGAAGCGCCGCTGGAAAGCACTTCGATGCGCTCGACAATGCCCGTGGGAATGTTGTTGTAGTTGGCGAAGTTGCTCTTGCCTTGGTACGGCATCGGATAGTCGGCGACGCGATGACCGTTGATCAGCAGCAGGCTGCGGCCGGGGCCCAGGTTGCGCAGGTTGAGCGGACTGGCATTGACCGAACTCTGGCCCCAATCGTAGTCGTTCTGCACGTTGCCGGTGACTTCGGTCAGCGAGCCGAGCGCTTCGTAGACCGTGGTGAAGCCTTCCTTCCGGATCTGGTCGCCGGTGATGACAGTCACCGGCGCCGGGCCCTCGACATCCGCGCGCTTGATGCGCGAGCCGGTGACCATGACCGCATCGAGCGTCCTGGCGTTCTTGTCGGACTCGGCTTGGGCAGGCTCGTCCGTCTGTTCTGCGGGTGGTGGCTGCGGCGCGTCTTGCGCCTGGGCTGTCGCCGCAAATGTCGAGAACAGTGCCAATGTGAGCGCACTCGCCAGGGCGTTGCGGTGAAAGGTTGATTGCTGCATTAGGAGTCCCCCTCCGGACGTTGAATGGCCTAAATGGTCCGCTCGCGATGGGCCCGGCCTTGAACCAGAATCACCACGACCGCTTGGCTTGCCTAGGATGTCAACCGTGTGACACCGATCCCTCGGTGTGAACATACGCGACAAGAACGGTTCAGAGATGTGGCAAGCATCACTGTTTTAGAACGATCTAAAAAAGATGTCAAAGGTTGTCTCTCGCGAACCGGACGCCGTCATTTCTGCTCACGCGCCCTATACACGCCGCTTGGGCAAGCTATGTCTTTCTGTGTCTACGTTTGGAGCCGCGACCCGTGGGGCACGCTCGGGAAACGGGACGCGGCACGAGGGCGATCAGGTCTTCCCCGAGCCATAAACCGACCGCGCATCCAGTAGGGCATCCTGCTTGCCGGCATCGCACACCGCGTAGACGAAACCCGAATGCAGGGCGAATGCGCCTGCCTCGCCCGCCTTGTTCATCGCCAGGAAGCACACCTGCAGCGTCTTGCTCGCCTCAGGACGCTTGCGTACCACGCGCTCGATCGCCTCGCGGCATGCATCCATCGGTGAGCGGCCCTGGCGCATCAGTTCGACTACCAGAAAGCTGGCCGCATTGCGGATCATTTCCTCGCCCACACCGGACGCGGTGGCCGCACCGACATCGTTGTCGACGTACAGACCAGCACCGACAATGGGGCTGTCGCCGACCCGCCCGTGCAGCTTCCACGCCATACCACTGGTGGTACACGCGCCGGCAAGATGGCCGTCCGCATCCAGCGCCAGGATTCCCAGCGTGTCGTGGTTATCGCGGTTACCAGGGGTCTTCGCGCGCTCGGCGTTGATCTGCGGGGAATACTTCGCCGTCTTCAGCCATTCGCGCCAGGCTTGTTTTGCTTCGGGCGTCAGCAGTGCTTTCTTCTCGAATCCCTGCTCGACTGCGAACTGTTGCGCGCCATCGCCGGCCAGCATCACGTGCGGCGTCTTCTCCATCACTGCGCGCGCAACCGAGATCGGGTGCGCGATGTCCTCCAGCGCCGCCACCGCACCGCAGCGGCCGTCCCCGTCCATGATGCTGGCGTCCAGCGTCAGCACGCCGTCGCGGTCGGGATAGCCGCAGCGGCCAACAGTGCTGTTGCATAGCGTGCCCTCCGCCCAGCGCGCACCGGCCTCCACCGCATCCAGCGCGCTGCCGCCGCGCGTCAGTACCGGCCAGGCTGCCTGATTGGCGCCAACGCCGAAATCCCAGGTCGATACCACGCGCAGGCGCGGTGACGTGGTTGCCGCGGCCGCACCCAACGGCAGCATCAGCGCGCCACCGGCGAGCAAGGTTGAATGCAGAAAACGACGGCGCGTGGTCATGCGGATCTCCGGCTTGCAATGATGGAACGAGCACTCGCAACCGCGAGCGATGAGTGTTGCGCGGTGGTGGTAACGATACCGCTTTTGTTAATCGTTCGCCGCATGGGGCCGAATCGCCCCGTGTAAGCGGTGAAGGCTGCATGCAGGGGAACCTACAAGTTTTCCGTAAGCGCGCTTGCCCCATTTGTTCGCCATCTGGACACGCTGCGGCGCGTTGTTCATTGCTCGCACTGAAGGGACATCGAGGCGCCCCTTCGCTTTTGCAATTTCTTGCATGGAGTTGCCCTCATCCGCCCCCTTAGCCTGCCGCCACGCTCTGGTGGACGGCAGGTATTGGGATGGACGATGGGTTGCGCTTACTGCAAGTGGTGCATACGACCGGTTACGGCGGACTCGAACGGCAGGTGCTGGCACTGAGCCAAGGATTGCAAGCAAGCGGGCACCAGGTTGTGTTGGCGCTGCAACCGGATAGTTGGCTGGCGCAGCAGGCCGACGACCTGCAACTGCCATGGGAGCCCGTACGATTCCTGGGCCTGGCGGATCCCAGGTCGCATTGGCGCCTGGCGCGCATCGTGCGCCGCCATGCGATCGACGTCGTGCACGGCCATTCGCGGCGTAGTGCCTACTACAGCGCCATGGCGGGCCGGTGGGGACGCTGCGGCTCGGTCGCCACCGTCCATTCGCTCAACACATGGAAAGGATTTGCGGCCAACCAGCGGGTGGTGGCGGTATCCGAGGCGGTGCGGGATGGCTTGCTTGAACACGGGCTTCCCGCGCCCGCGGTGGTCCGCGTCCACAACGGCGTGCCGGCCAAGGCCGAGACCACGCAGGAACAACGACTTCAAGCACGGCAGGCACTTGGACTGGACGAAGACCGCCTGATCGTGGCAATGGTCGGGCGCATGGTCGAACACAAAGGCCACGACCTGCTGTTGCAGGCATTGGCGAAACTAGGTTCGGACGGTGCCGACATCGATATCTGCCTGGTTGGCGATGATGAGGGTGCCTGGGCAACTGCACTGCGGCAGTTGGCAGACACGCTTGGCCTGTCTTCGCGCTTGCACATGTTGGGCTATCGCAAGGACGTCGAGCCGGTATTGCGGGCGGCGGACGCGCTGGTACAGCCTTCGCGCAGCGAAGCGTTGTCGCTATCGCTGCTAGAGGCCATGGCCGTGGGATTGCCGGTGGTCGCCGCGCGAGTAGGCGGCATGCCCGAGGTAATCCGCCATGGCGACAACGGTCTGTTGTTCGCTTCGGAGCAAGTGGATGAACTGGCCGACCGGTTGGCGACTCTGCGTAGTCCGCTTCTGCGCCGACGTCTTGGTCGGCGTGCTCACCTCACCCAGCGGCAGCGGTTCTCCGTTGCGACGATGGTGGACGAAACGGTGAGTCTGTACCGCGAAGTCGCTGGAGCGCGGGCATGACGGCAGCTTCCGCATTTCTGCCGGTGCTGATGTATCACAGCATCGGGCCGGTGCCGGAAGGCAGCCGGCGGCGGGCGATCTTTGTGCCCGAGAAAACCTTCTCCATGCAGATGCGCCTGTTGCGGCGCTTGGGCTACCAGGGAGTGAGCATCGGCGAAGCCTTTCAGCACTTGAAAGCCGGCGCACAGGCGACGACGCGCAAGCTATGCGCAATCACCTTCGACGATGGATTCCTGGATACGGTCCGCACCGCGTTGCCGATCCTGGCGGACAACGGCCATCGCGCCACTTGTTATGCCGTCTCCGGACGCCTGGGGCAGACCAATAGCTGGTCGCGCGAAGGACTGGGTGTAGTCAGTCCTTTGGCCGACGTCGGGCACTTGCGGGAATGGTCGGCGGCCGGGATGGAGATCGGGGCGCACACCCGCACGCATCCGCGCCTGACCCAATTGGACGATTCGGCGCTGCACGATGAAGTGGCCGGAGGACGGCGAGCGCTGGAAGATATTTTCGGCATGGCGGTGGATCAGTTCTGCTATCCCTATGGCGATCATGACGATCGCGTGGTCGAAGCGGTACGAGCGGCGGGCTTCACCGCCGCCACCACCACGCGACGGGGACGCGCCAGGCCAGGCGTGGACCCGCTGCGCATCCCGCGCATACATGTGCTGAACCAGCATTGGCTGCCGCAGTTTTGGGCGAAGTTGGAAACGCGTTGGGGTGACCGGCCGTAAGTGGCGCGGGGCCCAAGCCAGCGCGCCGGGGAAATCTATCGCGCGGTGCGAACGGCACTAGGCGGTTGGCCGATGATGCGTTTGAAGGCGCGGCTGAAAGATGCCTCGGAATCGTAGCCGAGGCGATTGGCCGCGACGCTGATGCGCATGCCTTCTTGTGCGATCCAACGCCGCGCTTGGAACATCTTCACTTTGGTCACGTACTTGGCGGGACTCTCGCCAAGAATGCGGGTAAAGGCTTCAGCGAAACTCGATCGAGAGACACCCATGAGTTCGGCCAGCGTGGGTATGGTCCAATCGCGCTGCGGGTCCGCATGGATGGCGGCAATGACCTTGCCGATCTTCGGGCAGTGCACGGCGGCGATCCAACCGGTCGAGTCGCTGCAACCGCACTCCACCCAGGCACGGATGATGCTGGCAGCCAGCACGTCCGCCAGCCGCGCGAGAATCCCGCAAGCGCCGATGCGCTTGAGCGAAACTTCGCGCTCCATCGCTTCCAACAACATCGGCACGGTCGGATCGCGCTTGGCCAGGTCGCTGGCACGCATCACGTCGGGCATCATCGCAAGCAAAGGGTGCAACGGATCGAGATTGAAACGCATGGTGCCGCAGAAAATGACGGTGTGCGCAGCGGACGCGTCGTCGCGGACATCGCCCCGCACCAGATAAATGTTTTCCGACACCGGCACACGCGACAGCGTGTCGATATCGACGGCAGGCAAGTCCGGCGTGCTCGCGAGGATATGAGAACTACCGCGCGGCAGCAGTACGGCATCGCCCGGATTCAGCTGCAGCCAATCGGACGAGGGAGTGCGCAACCAGCAACTCCCCTCGGCAACGAAGTGAAAGCGCGCCTCGTCCTTGGCAGGAAAAGCGATGGCCCAGGGCGCGTGCATCAGGCAACGGCCGTACTCCACGCCATCCAGGCGCAGGCCCAGCAGCACCTCCGTCAACGTGTCGGCGTCCGAGGGCTCGGTGGCGGGCACGGGCGAAATTCTGGACGAATGAGCAAGCATCTCGGAACTTCCGGCATGGAAACGCCGGCATTCTATCCCTAACCTACTGAGCCAGTTCAACTCTCCCCTACCCATGCCCTCCACTGCTTGTTCCGACTGCGCCGATGTCAGCGCCTTGTCCGCGGCCCCGCCCATAGCCTCGCAATGGCCTGCCGTCGTCTCGCTAGCGCTGGGTGTGTTCGGGCTGGTGACGGCCGAGTTCCTGCCTGCCAGTCTGCTGACCGCCATGGCTGCCGACCTGTCCATCACCGAAGGCGTGGCCGGTCAGACCGTCACCGCCACAGCATTGATCGGCGCGATCGCGGCGCCTTCGATTCCTTTGCTCACCCGGCGCATCGATCGCAAGTACGTGATGATTTCGCTGACGTTGTTGCTGGTGCTGTCGAATGGTTTGGCGGCCACCGCCGACAGCCTGTGGACGCTGCTGATCGCGCGCGTACTGCTCGGCGTCGCGCTCGGCGGCTTTTGGTCGATGGCGGCGGCGCTGGCGATGCGGCTGGTGCCGGAACATCAATTCCCACGCGCGATGTCGTTGATCCTGACCGGCGTTTCCGTGGCGACCGTATGCGCGGCGCCGATAGGTGCATGGATGGGCGAATTGTGGGGCTGGCGCAGCGCGTTCATCGCAGCAGGTGCGGTCAGCTTGATCACGTTGGTCAGCCAGTTGTTCACGCTGCCGTCGCTGCCTCCCAATGCCAATCCCAATCTGCGCGTACTTGGCCAGCTGTTGACCCGCCCCGGTGTTCGCATGGCGCTGTTGGCCGTGCTGCTGTTGATCTCAGGCCACTTCGCAGGCTTCACCTACATTCGTCCGCTGATGGAAAACGTCACGCAGCTGTCGGTCGGCGCGATTTCGGCCATTCTGCTGGGCTACGGCATCGGCGGTTTCTTCGGCAATTTCGCCGGCGGCTACATCGCCGGGCGCAGCGAGCGCTACGCCATCGTCTTCGGCGGCACGCTGATCGCCCTGCTGACCGCCAGCCTGCTGCTGGCAGGCCACTCGGCCATCGTCACCGCGATCGCCATCGTGCTGTGGGGCTTCGCCTTCGGCGCGTTCCCGGTCGGTTTCCAGATATGGATCGTGCGCGCGGCGCCGGATCAGGCCGAAGGCGCAGGCGGACTATTGGTAGCGGCGTTCCAGATCGCCATCGCGACCGGTGCTATAGGCGGAGGATTGCTGGTCGACCACGTCGGCGCGCTCGGCGGTCCGATCTTCGCTGTGATCACCATGACCCTGGGGACGTTGCTGACGCTGCGATACGGACCGCGGTCGGCATCCGTGGAAGACGGCGATGAGTTGGTATCCGAGCAGACGGCTGGTTGATGTTTGGTAGCCCGGGTAAAGCCGAAGGCTGCACCCGGGGAAATACAGGTTTACGTGTAAGGCGGTCCCGGATGGCGCTTCGCTTATCCGGGCTACAAAAGATAATTACCTTACCGAAGCGCTTCCTCTAGGTAGCCGTTGGCGGCCGCTTGCTCGGGGTTTTCGAAGATCGCCATGGCCGTCGTCATGCGGCGGAACCCAAACCGGCGGTAGAAATCTTCCTTGCCGGGAACCGAGTAGAGAATGATCTTCCTGTGTCCCTGGGACGCAGCGACCAGGCGCTCGATGACTTCGCGCCCCAGGCCTCTACCTTGATGCGATGGGTGAACGGCAATGTCGCAGAGGTAGGAGCAATCGACGCCGTCGGCAACAGCACGCCCAGCGGCAATTACCGCACCGTCCTCTTGGGCAAAAAACTTGAACATGCTGTTCGTAAACGCGGTTTTCAGCCAATCGGGCGATTTGTTGCCAAGCGGAGCAAGCCGATACATCTCCGACAGCGCCGGCCAATCGACTGAATCCATTGAACTGCTCCACTGGATCATGGCATGTCCCCTCACAGAACCCGGAGTTCGAAGTTAGCTCTACGCGCAAGCTTAATGGTAACGGCCCATAGCGAGTAGCCCGGGTAAGGCCGAAGGCCGCACCCGGGGAGCATATGGGTTCCGTATAGCGCGCTTACCTGACTGCTCGCCAGTTGGGCGCCGCGTCTCGCTTGTCCGAGCCGCGGCCCCCTATTGATGAGAGCGGAGACCAGCGAGATGGCGGCGCTTCGTCGCGACTTACGTCGCTCCTACAATGTGCGGCTACGTGTGCACTTAGGGCTGCACGGCGTAGCCGGCGAAGCGCCAAACGCCGTCTTCATCCAGGCGGAACGACACCAGCTCGCGTACCGGCGGCTTGCCGGGGGATTCGGCGAGGAACTCGGCCGAGGCGTACAGGCCTTGCGGCAATGCTTGGCCGTCGCCGAATTGGCGGCGCACCGACAACCAGTTGCGGTTGTTGGTCTTGCCCAAGGCCTGGCGGGCCTTGTTGGTGCCGGCGACGAAGGCATCGCGGGTCACCGATTTCTTGGTGACGGCGGAAGCTTCATCCCACATCTTTGCCGCCTGCCCCGCGTCCATCGCCATGACCACGCGTACGCCCGCGTCACGTATCGCGTTGGGTTCGATCGTTCCCGCCGCAGGCGCTGCCGGCCGAGCCGAAGCGGTTGGTTGTTGCGCGGCTACAGTGCCCGTGGTCAACAGCAGTGCAACACCGATTGCTACAAAAAAATTCTTCATTCAAATGTCTCGATCAACTTTCTGTCTTGCGTTGTGAAAAAGGAACATCTCTGTTTGGAGCAGCTCTATTTGGAGCAGTTCTGTTTAGAAGCAGCGCCGTTTGGAAGCAGCGCCGCCTCGGACCATCATGGTGTCATTGAAGTCCCATGACCACCACTTCGACGCGACGGTTGGGCTGCAGGCAGGCCACCAGTTCGCTGTGCGGCAGCGAATCGGAGCATTGTTTCACCGGCTGCGACTCCCCCACCCCATTCGCGCTGACGCTGCCTTCCGCCACGCCATTCTGGATCAGGAATTCGCGCACCGTCTGTGCGCGCCGTTGCGATAACGCCTGATTGCTGGCTTCGCTTCCGATCCGGTCGGTATGCCCGATCACCTGAATGATCGTCGCCTTCGACGTCTTCAGTTGGCTGGCGACGGCAGCCAGTTCGGTGCGGCCTTGTGGCTGGATGTCCTTCAGATCGGAACGGCCGAAGGCGAACAGCGCGTCGGCGGAAAGCTCGAAACGCTTCGGCGCAGCGGTACCGGCAACGGCGGCCGGTGCGTCGGTCTTCAGCATGTCCGCACACCCGGCCGGCGACCAGTAGAAAGCCTGGCCGTGGTAATCCTCGTCGAAGATCACCTTGTACTGGCAGGTGACGATCTTGTCGCCCTGGCGGAAATGAAACAGGTAGTCCCACTCGCGGGCGGAGAAGCCTTCGCGGAAATGCGGCCGTCCGATCAGATAGTACAACTGGTCCTTGGTGACGCCCGGGCCGATCTGGCGCAGGTTGTCCACGTTGGGGAACGTGCCTTCCTTCAGTACGAGATTATCGGTGGAAGGAAAGATCACCTCGTCCGTCTTGCCGTCCGGGGTGATGTCGCGGCTGACATGCCTCGTGCATGCCGTCAGCGCGGAGGCCGCGAAGAGGGCGCATAGCGCGAACCGGAGGATTCGTGCGGAGTTGTTGCTGATGTCCATGTGTTTGTTGCCCCTTGAATGTCGTCTTTCGTATACCGGTGGCGCGCCGAAGGTTTTGGTGCTTGCTTAAAGCATGAAAACTCCGTCGCTCGCTGATCTGTTTTGCCGAGCCGAAGGTCTGGACAATTTGCCGTCATGGTCCGCCATTCGGCTTTTTGCTCGTCATCCCGGCGTAGGCCGGGACTCAGTGCTTTTCGCTTTCAATGGTTCAAGTCGCTGGATCCCGGCCTACGCCGGGATGACGAGCAAAAACCAAGTCGTTCAAATCTTCTTTGATGGAGGCATCACCATTGAGGCATCACCATTGAATCCCGGCGCCCACCGAGAAGCCCCAATCGCGCGTGGTATTGCCGCTGGCTTGCGCCTTGTAGACATAGCGACCGTTCTCGGTGATGCCCGACAGGCCAAAGGCCATACCGTATTCGCCCTGGTATCCGCCAAAGCCCACCGCCAGCATGCTCTTGCCAGGCAGGTACGCCTGCGGCAGGCCTGCCATGGCCATCGCCGACGAGGTCGCGCCACGGTAGCCGCGCTCCAGCGTCCACACGTCGTTGTCCAACTGGGCCAAGCGACTGTCGGTGTACTGGTTGGCCCGAGTAACGGCCTGGTCCACACCCGCGTTCAACTGGTTGACGTTGACCGCGTCGGTGCCCGCGATACCCGGCGCCACACCGGTGATCGTGCGCCCACCGATATTCACTTCGCCGGTCGAAGTGCTGTTGCCTACGTAAGCGCCGTTGTAGTTGTTCTGCGCGCCCACGGTGGTAGCCGAACCGGATCCCAGCGCCACACTGTTGCCGTGAGTCACCGTGGCACCGTTGCCCAACGCCGTGCTGTTGTCGGCCGATGCCGTGCTGTTGCCGCCGATCGCGGTGCTGTTGTTGCCGGAAGCCACCGCATTGGAGCCGCCGGCGGTGGAATTGCTGCCGCTGGCCGTCGCTACCGTGGTGTTGCTTCCACCCACCTGGAAATTGGGTGAGGAACCATTGTTGACGATGTTGGTAATGGAGTTTTCCAGGTTGGTGACGCGCCCATCGATCTGGTTGACGGCTCGATTGGTCGCATACAACTGGCTGCCGTTGATCGCATCGGTGCTGGTGTCGCTGATCCGCCCCGCAGCCACATTGGTGACGGTGCGCTCGGCACCGGCAGCGCCCACGCTGACCGTTCCCGTCGGTGTGGCACCGGCAAAGTTGTAGGTAGTGCCGGCAAGTGTGGCGCTGACAGTGCCTACCGCGGCGGCCGTGGTCGAGCCGGCGCCCAGCGCGACGCTATTGGCGATGCCCGAAGTAGCACCGGTACCGATGGCGATCGCATTCGTCGCGGTGGCACTGGCGTTGACGCCCGATGCGATCCCGCCGGTGGCAGTGGCGCCATCGTTGTTGTAGTTGCCGCCCTGCACGCCGCCATCGTTGACACTGTAGTAGTGCGCCGCCGAAGCATTGACGGTATTGGTCAGGTTTTCGATGGCCTGATGGGTGGCGAACAACTGCGAACCGTTGATCGCATCGGTGGAGCTGGCCGAAATCCTGCCGGCCGCCACATTGGTGATGGTGCGTTCGGAACCGACCCCGCCAACACTGATCGTGCTGGTCGGTGTGATGCCGGCGAAGTTATAAGTCGTTCCACCGATCACGACGCTGGGCGTTGCGACCGCCGCCGCCGTCACCGAGCCAGCACCCAAGGCCACGCTGCCGGGCTCATTGGCGGTGGCACCGGCGCCCAGTGCCATCGCCTGGATGCCGTTCGAGGTTGAGTTGGTGCCCAGCGCGATGCCGTCGGCGAAGTTGACTTCCGAATCCTGACCAATCGCGATACCGCCCGGCGCCGTCTGCTGCACCAGCGCGCCATTGCCCATGCCGATGCCGTTGTCGCCGTTGACGACGGTTCTCGGGCCGATGGCCACGGACTCGGCGCCGACCGCCAGCGAATCGTCCGCCGTCGAATTGGCGTGGAAGTACTGGATGGGAGTTACCGCGAACGAACTCAGTCCATTGCGCAACTGGCGCAGCGTCACCGCGTCCTGGTCTTGGGTACCGTCGGCGACGTTGGTGATCTGGCGATAGGAGGTGTCGGTACCCACCGAGACCGCACCCAGCAGGGTTTTGTCCGTGGTGTTGTACGGGACCAGACCGGTGCCGGCAATGATGCCGCCGGACGCCGGCGCCACCACGCGGTCGGATATCGAACCCGCGCCTAGCGCCACACCGCCATCGGTGACCACACTGGCGTTGTTGCCCAGCGCCACACCCTGTGCGCCCGTGGAACTGGCGCCCACGCCCGCCGCCATCGCATTGATGCCGGTCGCGCCGTCGTTGTTGTAGTTGCCGCCCTGCACGCCGTTGTCGTTGACGCTGTAGTAGCGGGTAACGTTTGCCGCAATGGTCTGGTTCAACTGGTCCACGTTGACCACATCGGTGCCGGCGACACCGGCCGCGACATTGGTGATCGTCGTACCACCGCCATTGATGCCGACGTTGGTGATGCTGGGGCCGCCGGTGATGGTCAGGCCGGAATTGTCGATAAGCGTGTTGCCCACGGTGATGCTGTTGAACGTGGGATTGGCCACCACGCCAATGGTCATCGTGCCGGTGGTGTCGTCGTAGGCCACCGTGGCGTTGCTGCCCGCCGCCATCGTCAGCGTTTCGTTCGGGCCGATGTTGCCGGTGTTGGTGCCGTCGGTGATGTTCCAGCCCGTGTTGGCTGCCGTGGCAACGGCTTCGATCGCCTGATTGGTCGCATACAGCTGCGAGCCGTTGATCGCATCGGTGGAGCTATCGGAGATCCTGCCGGCGGCGACATTGGTGATGGTGCGTTCGGCACCCACGGCACCGACACTGACCGTGCTGGCCGGCGCGATGCCGGCGAAGTTGTAAACCACCCCATCGATCGTCGTGCTGGTTGTCGCCACCGCGGTATCGGTCACCGAGCCCGATCCCAGCGCCACATCGCCGGCACTCGCGGTCGCCGTTGCGCCATTGCCTATCGCCACATTGCCGGCGATACCGGCGGCGCCAGCCGTGGAGCCGTTGCCCAATGCCACCGAGCCTTGCCCAATAGCGGCATTGTTATTACCGATCGCCACTGCACCGTTGGCCTGATTCGCGGCCGTCGCTGTGGTGGTGCCGTCGCTGTTGGCGATGTTGTTGGCGCCGCCAACGAAGGCACCGGTACCGCTGGCGTAGCTGGGGTCACCGATCGCCACCGCGCCATCGCCGAAGGCCGTGTTGGAGCGGCCTATCGCCACCGCACCGCCCGCGGCGGTGCCGGCGTTGGCCGTGCTCAGATTGCCGATAGCGACGTTCGCGCCGGTCGCGCCGGTACTGGCGGCATGGCCGATGGCAAGAGAGGAAGCGCTGCCGACCACAGATTGATAGCCCATGGCAATCGAGCTCATGAAGTTCGCGGTCGTGTTCTGGCCGATGGCGATCGCCCGCCCGCCCGCCGCGGAAGCCGCAGTTCCGGTGAGGCCCGTCCCGCCACCGCCGCCAATGGCGATGGCCCCACCGGCTGTTGCGCTCGCCCCTCCCGTACCGCCGGGGCCAGACCCGATCGCAACGGTGTAAGGGTTGTTTGATAATGCTCCCGCGCCCAGCGCTACCCCTCCCTGCACAAGCGCCCGGGATTGGAAACCGATGGCTGTCGTGAAGTTCTGGCTGGTTTGCGCCAAGGCACCAATCGCCACCGCGCCGGTGTCGCCGATCCCGTTTTGATTGAAAGCACCGCTACCAACGGCAACGCTATTGCTCGCCGCCGACACCGCGTTCGGTCCCGAGGCAATCGAGTTGGCGCCTGTCGCGCCATCGTTGTTGTAGTTGCCTGCCTGCACACCGTTGTCGTTGACGCTGTAGTAATGCGTAGCGCTGGCATCGACCTGGTTGCTGAGGTTCTCGATCGACAGATTGGTCGCGTACAACTGCGAACCATTGATCGCATCGGTGGAGCTGTCGGAAACCCTGCCGGCCGCGACATTGGTGATGGTGCGTTCGGCACCTACCGCACCCACGCTGACCGTACTGGTCGGCGTAGTGCCGGCGAAGTTGTAGGTCACACCATCGATGACCGTGCTGGCAGTCTGCACCGCTACCGCGGTCACCGATCCCGCGCCCAGCGCTACGCTGCCGACTTCATTGGCGGTCGAGCCTGCGCCCAGGGCCAACGACTGAATGCCGTTGGAGGTGGAATTGGTGCCTAGCGCAATGCCATCGGCGAAGCTGACTTCCGAATCCTGACCGATCGCAATACCGCCTGGCGCCGTCTGCTGCACCAGCGCGCCATTGCCCATGCCGATGCCGTTGTCGCCGTTGACGATAGTGTTCGGGCCGACCGCGATCGATTCCGCCCCGACCGCCAGCGAGTCTGGCGCGACCGAATTGGCGTGGAAGTAGCGCGTGCCGGTTGACGTCACCGAGGTGATCGCGCCCTGCAACTGGCGGATGGTCACCGCATCGTTGGCCTGGGTACCGTCGGCCACGTTGGTGATCTGGCGGAAGCTGGTACCGGTGCCCACCGAAACCGCGCCCTGCAGGGTCTTGTCGGTGGTGTTGTACGGCACCAGGCCACTGCCGGCGATGATGTTGCCGGTCGCCGGTGCCAGTGCACGGTCGGATAGCGAACCTGTGCCCAGTGCTACACCGCCATTGATGGTGACGGAGGTATTGGAGCCCAAGGCAACGCCGCCCGCGCCGACGGAACTGGCCCCCACACCTGCCGCCAGCGCATTGATGCCGCTGGCGCCGTCGTTGTTGTAGTTGCCGCCCTGCACACCGTTGTCGTTGACGCTGTAGTAATGCGTCGCTACACCGTTCACCAGGTTGGTCACTTGTTCCAGATTGACCGCATCGGTGTTGTTGACGGCGGCAGCCACGTTGGTGATGGTCGTGCCGCCAGCATTGATTCCGACATTGGTGATGCTGGGGCCGCCACTGGTGAAACTGATGTTGCCGTCATTGATGACGGTGTCGCCAACGGTGACGCTGTTGAAGCTGGGGTTGGCCACCACGCCCACCGTCATGGTGCCGGTGGTGTCGTCATAGGCCACCGTGGCATTGCTGCCCGCCGCAAACGTCAGCGTTTCAGCAGGACCGATGTTGCCGGTGTTGGTGCCGTCAGTGATGTTCCAGCCGGCAGTAGCGCTGGTGGCGACGGCTTCGATCGCCTGGTTGGTCGCATACAGCTGCGAGCCGTTGATCGCATCGGTAGAGCTGTCGGAAATCCTACCGGCCGCCACATTGGTGATGGTGCGTTCGGTACCCACCGCGCCGACGCTGACCGTACTCGTCGGCGTCGTGCCGGCGAAGTTGTAGACCACACCATCGATTGTCGTGCTTGCGGTCTGCACGGCAACCGCGGTCACCGATCCCGAGCCCAGCGCGACATCACGCGCATTGTTCGCCACCGCTGTGTCGCCGAAGGCGACCGCGCCGGCCGCGAGTGCGCTACTGGTACTGCCGATCGCAACGCTGCCCTGGCCAATCACCGTGTTCTGGTAGCCGATACCCACAGCGCCCTGCGCCGCGGTGCCGGGCGTGCTCACCGCCTGACCACCGCCACCGACCATGTTGGTGTTACCCATCGCCACCGAACCGTTACCAGTCGCAGTGTTGTCCAGACCCGAGGCGATCGCGCCGTTACCACTGGCAGTGTTGGGATCGCCGATGGCCACCGCGCCGTTGCCGTTGGCGACGTTGCCCGCACCGATGGAAACCGAGCGGCCACCGGTGGCGGTGGCATTGGTGCCGATCGCCACCGCTTCGGCCGAGTTGGCGACAGCATTGGCGCCCACTGCGATAGCGTTATCGGCCGCCGCATTGGCCTGGATTCCCAATGCAATTGCATTGATGCCGGTTGCCCGGCTCGCCGTTCCTGCTGCGAAGGTGTTGGCTTGCGATGAGGTCACATCCGTGCCGATGGCGATGGCGCCCTCCGCCAGTGCACCCGTTCCTGCTCCGGTGCGCGCACCCAGATAGACCGAGTTGATCGTGGAGGCGACTGCCTGGAAGCCGATGGCGACGGCGTTCCGGCCACCGGCATTCGCGCTGCTGCCTTGCGCGACAGCATCCAGTGCGGAAGCGCTTGCCAGGGTACCGATGGCGATCGCGTTGCCCACGCTCGCATTCGCGTTCACGCCGATCGACGTGGTTGCGTCGGCCGCCACGCCGATGCCCGCGTTGGTGCCGATGGCGATATTGTCGTCGCCACTGACCAAGCTGCCTGCCGCAGCATCCAGGTTGGCATCGTAAGCGACCGTACCATCGCCTACGCCGAGTGCGACGTTGCGCGTTCCGGTGACGCCTGAGCCCGCGCCCCGCTGCACGCTGGCAATGCCGCCGCCGATGGCGGTGTTCTGCGCACCTGTAACCAGCGCACCGGCGGCAACACCCATTGCGATCGAACCTGTATTGCCGATCGTCGAGCCTGCACCGGCACCCTGGCCGACCGAAACGGTGCTGGCCCCCCTAGCGACCGCTTGCGCGCCGAGCGCAAGCGAACTGTTTCCTTCCGCCAGAGCGGCGTTGCCGACGGCGGTGGCTGCGGCGTCGCTTGCCGTCGCCTGGCTTCCTATCGCGACGGCAGTGGTCCCACTGGCGACGGACGCCCAGCCCCCGGCGAATGAAGTATTGCCGCTAGCCAGGGAGCTGACGCCGACCGCTGTGGAGTTTCCTCCCGAAGCTTGGGAACCGGAGCCCACCGCGCTGGCGCCAGCTCCGGTGGCATTGGCGCTAACTCCCAGCGCGATCGTATTGATATTGTTTGAGACGGTGCCGCCACCTATCGCGATTGCACCGCCAGTGCCTGAGGCCGCCGCATTCAAGCCGATAGCCACCGAGTATTGTGTTGACGAGACGGATTGACCGCCAATCGCGATGGCATCGACGCCCGATGCAAGAGCGCCACTGGTCGCATTGCCACCGATTGCCGTCGAACCGACGCCGGTGGCCCGTGTGGCGGTTGCTGCGCTGACGCCACCCCCGCCGATCGCTGTCGCATAGTTGACAGCGGCATTGGCTTGCGAGCCCAAGGCAACGCCCCTAAGCCCCATTGCTCTCGACTGCACGCCAACAGCGATGCCTCCCACGCCGCCGGAATTGACGTCCGTACCAATAGCAATCGACGATTCCCCGGACGCTCCGGTTCCACCAGTGCGCGCGCCTACATAAATGGAATTGGTGGCTGGGGCAAGGGCTTGGTAGCCGAGAGTCGTGGCATTCAGCCCCGAACTGACGGCTCTGAAACCTATAGCAGTGGCTCCGCCTTGAGTCGCTTGGGCTTGATAACCCGCGCACGTCGCGCTGCCGCTGTAATAGTTGTAGGGCGCGGCGGTGCAGTCCACCGTCTGCGCCTGCGCTGACGCCGCCCATCCCATCCCGCCCATCGCCAGCAGCGCGGTCATGATGCCTGTGCACAATGTGCCTGCCGGCTGCGAAGCCTGCCTTCCGCCGCCGGAGGATTTGCCACGCGGCGCGGCTAGTTCAGAGGCGACCACCAGCTGATTGAGCGACGGGTTCCATACCAAGCTGTAAATTTTGTTCATTCCCTATTCCCTAGTGGCAAGCGATTGCGGTGGTCCGCAGGACAAGACGATGTAGCGGTGCTATGAATTCTTGCGATGCCGATCGCGCCGGTGGCCTTGGCCAATACCGTGCAGGCGTTCGATAACGTATGGGTAAGCGGCGTGCGAGCTCACGGTTGCGCCAGGCAACGCGTGATCGCTTGCCTGACGGTGGCGGGCAGGCCGGTGGTTTGCGTAGGCGCCAAGCGCCGCGCAGGTTCCGTTGATCCGCACGGGCATGCTGTCCCGAGGTCGGCGCGGAGAAATCAGGCTGGCCCCAACACCATAAGCTGCGATAGTCGCAAGCGACTGCCGTATGCGCTTGATAGCGCAATCGCCGTCTTGGGTAGTGTTCGCACCGCTTGCTGGCACCAGCAGGCTTCCACTGCTGGAGATGTTGTTGGCTTCCATGTTCCCCCTGCCGATTTCCATGTCCACTGGCGGACATGAAATCGCTCGTGCATTTCTATCCGGTACGAACAGGAATAACTGTGATTGCTATTGCACTTGCAGCTTAGAAAATTTTAGAAATTTTCTTGCGCCATTTTTTTGTCGATCAGATGCAACGCTGCATGCACAAAATGCAATAAAACATTCAGACTAATGAGAGAAAACGAGAGTGTTTGAAAAATAAAATCGCGATGACGAGTTTTGTAATCAGTCGAGTACGCGATCTGTAAATGCGTTTACCAGAACTCTGCTATTGCGTTTTCAACTTGCTCGTGATTTCGAGTTGTTTCTGGCGGCGGCTGCTTGAAGCGATGCCTCAACAGACGAATGGGTTATTGAAAAGGGGATACGTCTGTGCTGTGCAGCAGTCGGAGTTTGCTTTTTCTGTTTAGAAGAGCAAAAGCAAATCCCCCTCAGTCCCCCTTTTACAAAGGGGGAGGCAGAAGCAGGCTCGCTTATCGCTTATCGCTCATCCCTCCTCCCTCCTCCCAAGCCTCTGCCCCTGACCTCGACCCCAACCCATACCGCGCCATTGCAATTCCGACATAGCTCGACCGATTTAAATGATTGGTACGTCGTCGCTTTCTCTGCCTATTCTTTATGGAGTAGCAGCGCGGCAGCGGCGTCCGGCGACGACGTAGCATCGTGCTCGCTGGAAAGCGCTTGCACGGAGGCCGCGCCCCACAGCGGACCGATCCATTGGCGTGCGAAACCATTGTCGTTCGACGTCGAAGGTAAGGATCCAGAATGGCAGGACCTGTGGGGCCGGCGGCCCGGACTTCCATGCAAGCGACGGGTGCCGGTGGCTCGCCCTATGGCGCCGCGCTGACGCTGTTGGCCTCGTTGTTCTTCATGTGGGGCTTCATCACGGTCATCAACAACACGCTGCTGCCGCATCTGCGCAGCGTGTTCAATCTGTCCTACACACAGGCGACTCTGATCGAGTCGGTGTGGTTCATCGCCTACTTCTTCGCATCGCTGCCTTCGGCCAAGCTGATCGAGCGGATCGGCTATCAGCGTGCACTGGTCATCGGCTTGGTCATCATGGCGGTAGGTGCACTGGGCATGATTCCGGCGGCGCGCCTGCCGTCTTATGCGATCACGCTGACTTCGTTGTTCGTGATCGCCAGCGGCATCACCCTGTTGCAGGTGGCGGCCAATCCTTATGTCGCGGTGATCGGGCCACCTGAGACGGCCTCGTCGCGGCTCAACCTGGTGCAGGCGTTCAACTCGGTCGGCACCACGCTGGCGCCACTGTTCGGCGGTTATCTGATTCTTGCACGCTCGGCATCGGGCATCACCAAGGGCGAAGTGGTAATGACCCAGGCCGAGCGCCTGGCCGATGCGCAGTCGGTGCAGTTGCCTTATCTGATCGTCGCGATAGTGCTGGTGTTGTTGGCAGTGGTGATCGCCCGCTTCAAACTTCCGGCGTTGGGCCAGGCGACGCAACGCGCCACGCGCGAGGAGCGTTCCCTGCACTCGCTATGGCGTCACCGTAATCTGGTACTCGGCATCCCGGCGATCTTCATCTATCTGATTGCCGAGATCGGCGTCTCGAACCTCTTCATCAACTTTGTCTCGCAACCGCATATCGGCAACCTCACCCACGCGCAAGCGTCCAACTACCTGTTCCTGCTGTGGGGCGGAATGATGGTGGGACGCTTTGCCGGCAGCGTGCTGATGCGCTGGATAGCCGCCGAAACCGTGCTGGCACTGTTTTCGGTCGGCGCGTTCGTGGTGATGCTGCTGACCGTATTCACCACCGGCGCGGTGGCGATGTGGTCGTTGATCGCGGTGGGGTTGTTCCACTCCATCATGTTCCCGACCATCTTCACGCTGGGCATCAAAGGGCTGGGACCGCTTACCGAAGAAGGTTCCGGGCTGCTGGTGATGGCCATCGCCGGTGGCGCATTGGTCGTGGTACAAGGTTGGCTTGCCGACCGCTATGGCCTGCAGCAGGCCTTCCTGCTCACCGCGGCTTGCGAGTTGTATGTTTTGTTCTACGCAATTTGGGGTGCGAAGACCACGCCGGTTGTGGCCACGGCAAGCGGGTAATCTCTTAACGTAGGATGGGTCGAGCGCAGCGACACCCATCAGTTCGGATAATTAACGCAAGCGATGGGTGTCGCTGCGCTCGACCCATCCTACGACCGCTCTTTCAAACCCGCGAAAACACCAGCGTCGCGTTGTTCCCGCCAAAGCCGAAACTATTCGACATGACGGTGTTCACCGACGCATCGCGGCTGCTGCGCAATATCGGGTAGTCGGCCGCTCGTTCGTCCAACTGGCTGATGTGTGCAGAGCCGGCCAGGAAGCCGTCGCGCATCATCAGCAAGCAATAGATCGCCTCATGCACGCTGGCCGCGCCCAGCGAATGACCCGACAGCGCCTTGGTCGATGAGATGGGCGGAATGTCGTTGCCGAAAACGGCCCGCACCGCATCCAATTCGGTCACGTCGCCCAGCGGCGTTGCGGTGGCATGGGTATTCAAATAATCGATGGGAGCAGACACGCCTTCCATCGCCATCTGCATGCAGCGCACTGCACCTTCACCGGAAGGCGCGACCATCTCGGCGCCGTCGGAGGTGACGCCATAGCCGACCAGTTCCGCATAGATGCGTGCGCCACGCGCGCGAGCGTGTTCGAGGTCTTCCAACACCACCATGCCGCCACCGCCGGCAATGACGAACCCGTCGCGATTGGCATCGTAGGGCCGGGATGCGGATTGGGGGGGTTCGTTGGCGTTGGTGGAAAGCGCGCCCATCGCGTCGAACTGGCAGGTCATGCCCCAATGCACTTCTTCGCCACCGCCGGCCAGCACGATGTCCTGCCGGCCGGAACGGATGAGGTCGGCACCCGCACCGATGCAATGCGCCGATGTCGCACACGCCGCCGACAGCGAATAGCTCACGCCTTTAATCGAAAATGCCGTTGCCAACGTCGCCGACACCGTCGAGCACATCGTCCGGGGCACCATGTACGGGCCGACCTTGCGCACGCCACGCGCGCGCATCAGGTCGGCGGTCTCGATCTGCCACTCCGGCGATCCGCCTCCGGAGCCGGCGATCACGCCAGTGCGAACATGGCTGACTTGTTCCGGCGACAGACCCGCATCGGCGATCGCATCCCGCGTGGCCACATACGCGTAGGCGGCGGCGTCGCCCATGAAACGCTTCTGCTTGCGATCGATTTCCGATTCCAGATCGATCTTGGGAATTCCCGCCACTTGGCTACGCAAACCCATCTCGGCGTAATCGGGCTGGAAGGTGATACCCGAGCGCCCCTCGCGCAAGGACTGCGAAACGCTGTCCAGGTCGTTGCCCAGGCACGACACGATGCCCATTCCCGTAATCGCTACACGACGCATCTCAAAATCCTTCGGTCGAAGAGAACAGACCCACGCGCAGATCCTTGGCGGTGTAGATCTCGCGGCCATCGACCAAGGTGCGCCCATCGGCCAGCACCAGCGTCATCTTGCCGCGCACCACGCGGCGCACATCGATTTCGTAACGCACCACTTTGGCATTGGGCAGCACCTGCCCGACAAATTTCACTTCGCCGACACCCAACGCACGCCCGCGTCCCGTCCCGCCCAGCCAGGGCAGATAGAAGCCTGCCAACTGCCACATCGCATCCAAACCCAAACAGCCGGGCATCACCGGGTCGCCCTCGAAATGGCATGCGAAAAACCACAGGCTGGGATCGATGTCGAGTTCAGCGTGGATGGCGCCCTTTCCGTAGCTGCCGCCCTCTTCGGAGATGTGAGTGATTCTGTCGAACATCAGCATGGGCGGCGCCGGCAAACGCGCGTTGCCGGGGCCGAACATCTCGCCGCGAGCGCAACTCAACAATTGCTCACGATCGAGCGACGAAGGTTTTGTCATCAAGGGATTCACCGATAGGAAAGCGCCAATATGGCGACGCAAACGCTACTTTACCTTGATCTTCGTCAAACCGTTTTCCATACGCGTGCGTAGGTACATGATTTCACTCGAAGTTCGCATCAGAATCCGTAGGCACAGACTCTTCTCCGGAGGAAGAAAGAATCTACTCCATCGCATTACATGAAAGTGTCATGACTTTCATGCGGCAATGCAGCGACGCCGGATGGCTGACGAGCGCCGCGCTTGATGCGGGCGCCGCTCAACACATCAAGAATCGTCGCGATGCTCCGCATACCACGCGGCGGCGCCAATCACGCCCAACTGCCCGTGGTCGACGCGCCAAACCGGTACCTGCCGCAATGCGTCCGACAACGCACCTTTGCGTAGATAACGCTGCTCGAAGCGGCCGTCGTGAAGGAATTCGGTGATGTGGCTGGTGATGCCGCCCGATAGATAGACGGCCTTGGCACCGAACGCGATGGCAAGGTCGCCCACCAGGCTGCCCAACCATTCGCAGAACACATGCAGGCTTTCTTCCGCGATGGGATCCTGCCCGGACTGCGCGGCCTCGATCAGCTGCTGCGGCATTCCCCACCGCACCGACACGCCTCGCAACTCGCATAGGCAGCCGTACACGTTGATCAGCCCAGGACCGGAAAGTGCGCGCTCGTTGTCCACGTGCCCGTAACGGCGCACCAGCAAGCGCAGGATGTCCAGTTCCAACTCGTTACCCGCGGCCAACGCGGAATGCCCGATCTCGCTGGGCAGGACCGTCGAATGCTCGCCACCCAACCGCAGGGCGGCGCCGAGGCCGGTACCGGGCCCCAATATCAATGCCGGCCATCCGGCCAGCGGGGCGCCGGCGCCTGCCAGGCGATTCATCTTCAGCGGATCCGCATGCGGAATGGCATAGGCCATGGCCTGGAAATCGTTGATCAACTGCAAGTGCGCCAAACCGGACTCGGCGGTGGTTTCCGCCACCGAGACCTGCCACGGCAGATTGGTGTTCAGAAGATGATCGCCTTCCAGCAGCCCGGCAATCGCGACCACCGCCGTGCGCGACAGCGGCGCGCCAGCATCGGTTGCGGCGTCAGTGGAAAACTCGCGCAGGATCGACGCGAGGCTGGGATACTCGGCGCAGGCGTATTTCCGATAGTTCCGAACGACTGGCGCTTCCCCCGGGCTCAGGGTCACCCACGCCAAACGCGCGAAGGTTCCGCCTACATCCGCCGCAATGACCGTGCTTGCCTCGGCCAGGTCCGAAGCATCTTTCGTTTCCACCAAATGAGCGGACGCGACAGCGGTCGAATTCTTCATATCCTCACTCATCAGGTTCATTGCTTCGGGGGCTGTTAGCGCTATCGGGAAACCCTGGCCGCGAATCATGCGGCATGAGGCGCGGGTTTGAAAGTTGCAACCAGGCGCTAACGGCCCACGATGGGCAGCAGCGAGATCGGACGCAACGGCTGGGGCGAGGCGAACGGATCGCGACTGGATTGGTAGCGTTGCCACAGATTGTCCGCGATGCTCTGGGCCATGCCGTCCGCTTCGCGACGCATCGCGGGATTGCCGCATTCGGCGGTGGTCTGCATGAACAAATCCAGCCAACGCAGGAACAGTTCCGCCGACAAGCCGGGTATGGCCATGTGCTTCAGCACCGGCGCACCGCGGAAGCGACGCGTCCCGCGCAAAACGGCCGACCAGAAGTCGGTCAGGTGCAGCAGATGCGCGGGCCAATCGCGAACGTGCGTATCGAAGATCGGCCCCAGCCGCTCATCCTGGCGCACGCGCGCATAAAAGTCGTTCACAAGGCGCGAGACTTCTTCCTCGGTGCACAGCGCCGGGCCAGGCCCGGACGCGGTAGATGTCGACATGGTGAAATTAGGAGCGCGTGAAGATGCACGTATTGTCTCATGTGAGTCGTTGCATTCCCTCACCCGCCCCTTGCTACGAATCAAGTGCCCACGAACGGGGCGGGCTCTTCAGGCCCTTTTTTCGACGGGAGCCCGTAAAACCCTATCCCAAGTCCAGCGTTTTCCGCACGCCATTCAGCCCTGGAATGCAATTTTCCGGCGGCTGCGGGTTAAAGTATGCGCACCATGTCCTCGCTTCCCGCCCTCCTTCTGCGCGTGCTGCTCAGCGTTGTTCTGATCTTCAACGGATCAGGCTACGCGTATGCCGCTACGCAGATGCACATGGCGGACGCTACCGCAGCCAGCGACATGGCCGACCACGGCACGGCCGCGCATGACACGCCTCCCTGCCATCCGGATATGAGCGGCAACATGTCCCATGACGGCATGGACGATCCGGACGCGGCACCTTCGCCGAAGGATGGACTTGCCGGCCACGATGGCCACGAAAGCCCGAATTGCTGCCAGGCCGACCAATGCGACTGCGTCTGCGCGCAACACGTGCCAGCCACCAGTCTGGCGTTCTGGCCGCGCTCACTGGCTCTGGTGCGTGGTCGCGTTCCGGCTTACCACCCGGACCAGCATCTGTCTCCCGTTTTGTCGCACCTGCAGCGACCTCCCATCAGCTAAGCCTGGTTGCCGCTTCTTGGCGGCCTCTCTCTTTCCTACGCATACGCGTTGGAGCCGCTATCGAGCGGCCTCCGTCGCGGGTCGGTTCGCGGCCTTGCCGCGGCGTAGCCAAACCCAGGTAATCATGGAGTAAACGATGTCTTCCGATCCTTCCGGCTTTGGAGCCGGTTCGGCGTTCAAGCCTTCGCGCCGACAATTCATCACCGGTCTGGCCGTCGGCGGCGTGGCCGCCAGCCTCGCGCGCGTGCCGGCTTTTGCTGCCAATGCCACGACACTTCCGGTGCAAACTTTGACCGGCACCGAATTCGACTTGGCTGTCGGCAGCGCCATGGTCGACTTCACCGGTCGCGTGCGCCCGGCAATCACTGTCAACGGCAGCCTGCCCGCGCCGATCCTTCGCTGGCGCGAAGGCGACACCGTCACCGCGCGGGTCGCGAATCATCTGCGCGATGTCGACGGGTCGATCCACTGGCACGGCATCCTGCTGCCGGCAAACATGGACGGCGTACCGGGACTGAGCTTCAACGGCATTCCACCGGGCCAGACGTACCAGTACCAGTTCGAAGTGAAGCAGTCCGGTACCTACTGGTACCACAGCCACTCGCTGTTCCAGGAACAGGCCGGCCTTTACGGCGCCCTGGTCATCGATCCGCGCGAACCCCCGCCGTATCGCCACGACCGCGAACATGTGGTGCTGCTGTCGGACTGGACCGATCTGGATCCGGCCGCATTGTTCCGCCGCATGAAGAAGATGCCGGGCTACGACAACTACTACAAACGCACGGTGGGCGACTTCGTGCGCGACGTACGCCGCGACGGGCTGTCCGAAACGTTGACCGATCGCGGCATGTGGGGCCGCATGCGGATGACGCCCAGCGACATTTCCGACATCAACGCGCACACCTACACCTACTTGATGAACGGCACCACGCCGTCCGGCAATTGGACCGGGCTGTTCCGTCCGGGCGAGAAGGTGTTGTTGCGCTTCATCAACGGTTCGTCCATGAGCTACTTCGACGTGCGCATCCCCGGGTTGAAGATGACCGTGGTGGCGGCCGACGGACAGTACATTCATCCGGTAACGGTGGACGAGTTCCGCATTGCGGTAGCGGAAACCTTCGACGTCATCGTCGAGCCCAGCGGACAGGACGCTTTCACGCTGTTTGCCCAAGACATGGGACGCACCGGTTATGCGCGCGGCACACTGGCGGTGCGTCATGGATTGGAAGCGCCCATTCCGCCTCGCGATCCGCGCCCGCTGCTGACCATGAGCGACATGGGCCATGACATGGGCGGACACAAAGGCATGGAAGGCAGCTGCGGCGCCAGCATGGCCGAAGGCAGTTGCGGTGCGAGTATGGGCAGCACCGCCCAAGGCGGCCATGGTGCGCACGGCAACGGCGGTGGCGCCATGCCGGTGCACCCGGCCAGTGAAACCGGCAACCCGCTGATCGACATGCAGTCGATGGCCAGCGATCCGAAACTCTCCGATCCCGGTATCGGCCTACGCGACAACGGCCGCAAGGTGTTGACTTACGGCGACATGAAAAGCCTGTTCTCCGATCCCGACGGGCGCGAACCAAGCCGCACGGTGGAGCTGCACCTGACCGGACATATGGAGAAGTTCGCCTGGTCGTTCGATGGCATTCCTTTCGCTGGTGCCGAACCGTTGCGGCTGAACTATGGCGAGCGCATGCGCATCGTGCTGGTCAACGACACCATGATGCAGCACCCCATCCATCTGCACGGGATGTGGAGCGACCTGGAAAACGAGCATGGCGAGTTCCACTTGCGCAAGCACACCATCGACATGCCTCCGGGTACGCGCCGCAGCTATCGCGTGCGCGCCGATGCGTTGGGCCGCTGGGCTTACCACTGCCATCTGCTTTACCACATGGAAGCCGGAATGATGCGCGAAGTGAGGGTGGAGGAATGAACATGTCGATTCGAATTTCCCTCAACCTGCTGGCCGCCGCGCTTGCCTTGGCGATCCACGGCAATGCGCTTGCGCAACACGACCATTCACAACACCAGACCGCGACGCCGCCGCCGACCGAAGAACCCGCGCGCACGGATCACGAGCAACATGGCACGCAGACCAAGCAATCTCCCCCTGTCGAGGCGGTCGACCACTCCAAGATGGACCATTCGAAGATGGACCATAGCGGCATGGATCATTCTCAGATGGAGCAAGGTCAACAAACCGGGGACAAGCCTCCGGTCGATCATGCGGCGATGGGCCATGGCAGCAGTGCGGTACAGCAGCCCATCGAGCCGATTCCCGAAGTTACCGACGCCGATCGCGCTGCCGCTTTTTCGCCGGTCGACCATGACGCGATGGAACATGCGTCCAGCATCAACACCATGGTGCTGTTCAATCGCCTGGAAACCTGGGATGCCGATCACGGCAGCGGCCAGGCATGGGAAGGCAGCGCTTGGATCGGCAGCGATCTGAATCGCCTGTGGCTGCGTAGCGAAGGCGAACGCGAACATGGGCAAACCGAGGCTTCCGACCTTGAAGTGCTGTATGGCCGCAGCGTTTCTCCCTGGTGGGATGTAATGGCCGGCGTGAAGCACGAGTTCCGCCCAGGCGATTCGCGCAGTTGGGCAGCGTTCGGCGTGCAAGGCCTGGCGCCGTACAAGTTCGAAGTCTCCGCGACCGCCTACATCGGCGAATCGGGGCAAGTGGCCGCCACCATCGAAGCGGAATACGAGCTATTGCTGACCAATCGGCTGATCCTGCAACCGCTGGTCGAAGCGCGTCTCTCGGCCAAGGACGAACCGGAGTACGGCAATGGATCCGGCTTGAACACCATCGAGGCCGGAATCCGGCTGCGTTATGAAATCAATCGCCGCTTCGCACCTTATGTAGGCCTCATACATGAGCGTGCATTCGGCGACACCGCCGACTACCGCAGCGCAGCGGGCGAAGACGTGCGTGATACGCGCTTGGTCGCCGGCGTGCGCATTTGGTTCTGATGGAGGGCCATGTCATGTCATCGAAGAAACGTAAATCGTTGTTCGCTGTAGTGCTGCTGGTGGCCGTCGTGATGGTGGCCGCGGCCGGTTTCGTGTGGTCGGGCGTCTACGACGTTGGCGCGGATGCTCCGCATACGCGTCTCGTCGGTGGTCTGCTGGAAACCGTGCGCGAGCGCTCCATCCGGGCGCGTGCCGGCTCGCTCCAGGTTCCTGATCTGCGCGATCCCGCACGCGTCATCCAGGGTTCCGGCAACTACCAGGCCATGTGCACGGGCTGCCATCTGGCCCCCGGCATGGACGCAACCGAGCTCAGCCAGGGCCTCTATCCGGCACCGCCCGACCTGACCAAGCATGCGACGCCGCCAGCGGAAGCGTTCTGGGTCATCAAGCACGGCATCAAGGCTTCGGGTATGCCTGCCTGGGGCAAGAGCATGCCGGACGAGTACATCTGGAATATGGCCGCATTTTTGCAGGAGCTACCAAAGCTGAGCCCAGAACAATACAAGGCGATGGTGGCGCAGAGCGGCGGGCATTCGCACGGCGGCGGCGAGTCGATGCCGCAGTCTTCCGGCGCCAAGGACAAAGGTGCCGATAAGGATGCCGAAGATGCCGGCGAAAGCGATACCGGACATGACGCCGATCCGCATCACGACGCCACACCGCATTCGCATGCGCCTGCCAAAACCGACCCGGCTCCAGCGACTGAAGGAAAAGCTGCTTCACCCGCACCCCACAAAGATCACGCCGACGACGGTCACCAGCATTGATCACGGCGCACCCAACCCAAACCCGATCGGGACTTCCACAAGGATCCTCCATGTCTTCGCACCGAATAACCGCCCTCGCTGGCCTGGCCATGTCCTTCATCCTGTCCGCTTGCGGACCCGCGGCAGCGCCCGGGGCGGATATCGAGGAGATCGCCAGCAATACCCTGCCGCTGGCCGCCGCGCCGGCAACCTCCGCGGCGCAGCCGTCCAGGCCTCCCTCTTCGCCAGCGAAGAAGGCGCTACCCAAAGTGCTCGTGCACAAAAGCGAGAGCTGCGGCTGCTGCGCCGCGTGGGTCGATCACCTGCGTGCGACAGGCTTCACTGTTGAAGTCCGCAATTCCGATGATCTGCAAGCAGTCAAACAACGGCTCGGCATCGGCCCCAGCATGATGTCCTGCCACACGGCCGAGGTCGATGGCTACTTCGTGGAAGGCCACGTGCCGGCTTCGGACATCCTGCGTTTGCTGGCGGAAAAACCCGATGTGAAGGGCCTGGTGCTACCCGGCATGCCGATGGGATCGCCCGGCATGGAGATGCCGGACGGCCGTGTGCAGCCGTACGTAGTGTCCTCTGTCGACAAGCAGGGCCAGCTGAGCGACTACGCGCACCACGGGCACTGAGACATTTCGTAGGAGCAGGCTCATGGGAGCAGGCTTGCGAGAGCAAGCTTGCAGGAGCACGGGCCGCAAGCGCTTCCTGCCGGATCCCGATAGTAGCGAAGCGCTTGCATTGGATTCGGCGTTCCCATCCTCCTCCCGAAGCCGCTCCTAGATCTTGAAATCGTCAAACGCCACCCGCTCCTCGGCCACGCCCAGCCGCTGCAGCAGCTGACGCGTGGCCGCCAGCATGGCGGGCGGTCCGCACAGATAGAAATCGCAAGCGTGCAGATCGGGGTGATCGCGAAGCAGCTTCTCGTGTGCGGCTTCATGCACCAAGCCTTTCAGTAGTCCATCGCCGCATTCGGCTTCTTCCGACAGCACCAGGTGCCAGCTGAAGTTGGGGTGGAGACCGGCCAGCTCCGCCATCTCTTCGACGTAGGGCGCCTCACGCAGATGGCGCGCGCCGTACCAGAAGTGGATGCGTTCGCTGGCGCCTGCATCCAGGCAGGCGTGCACCATCGCGCGCAATGGCGCCATGCCCGCGCCGCCGCCGATGAGTATTTTCTCTCGGCCACCGGGCTTGAGCGCGAAGTCGCCGAACGGACCACTGAAACGAACGCTGTCGCCAGGTTTCAACGAATACAGATAGGTGGAACCCTTGCCGACCGGCTGACGCTTCTTGCCTTGGCCGCCCGGGCTGAAACGCGCCAGCAAGGTCAAATGGCCGCCCGCTTTCTCCACCGGCAACGATAGCGAGTAAGAACGCCGCACTGGTTCCTTGTTGAGCAAGGTCGTTGGAAGGTCCAACGCCGACCATTCATCACGGTGGTGTTCCGGATGCGCGATATCGTGTTTGCGCAGCGAATAATCCGGCACATGGATCTGCAGATAAGCGCCGGGCCGGAATCCCGATAGCGCCTCGCGCGGTGCGTTCAATACGATCTCACGCAGGAACGGGGTTACCGCATGCACGCTTTCCACCGTGGCGGTGTGCTCGGTCCACAGCTCCGCCCCACCGGCTACTTCGATCTGCAGATCCTTATCGACGGCGAGATTGCATGCCAGCCGGTAACCCAGTTTCAACTTGCTCTCGATCAGATGAGCACGGTCGGCGCTTGTCGGTTCCGGTGCGTTACCGCGGAAGCGCACCTCGCAAAGGCCACAACTCTGTCCGCCACCGCAGTTGGAAGGCAGTTGCAGCCCTTGCCGAGCCAACGCCAAGTAGACACTGTCGCCTGCCGGGGCTTCGATCGTACGCAGCCGGGCACCATCGCGGTCGAACACCGTTAGTTCGCGCGCACGACGCCAGCGCTTGGGCACGAATTCGCTCAGGCGGAAGCTGGCGATCAGCAGCCAGATACCGCACAGCGCCAACCATAATCCGCCGACGCCCATCGTGATCACCAGCGGATTGTTGAAATCCTTGCGCCCGGTGTAATCCATGATGTGCAACATCCAGAATACGTCGAACAGGCGCCAGGTGCGGTTGCGATGCTCCAGTACGGTGCCGGTCTGCGCAGAGACATACACGGTGGTGTCCTGCGCGTCGGAAAAATCGACCCGCCACAACGGCCCCTCGTGGTCGCGTGCCTCCAAGGTCTTGGCAAGGCGTTGCGGCGATGCTGGTCGTCCTTCTCCGGCATAGGATGCCGCTGCCAATGCAGTCGCCAGCGCCGCGTCGACGGTAATCTCGCGGCCGTCCTTTGCATCGATGAGGCGCGTGCCTTTCTCGTGCGTCAGCTCATAGACGGGTTTCCCCAACAACCACCGCGCCGACACGGCATGCACCGGCGCTGGCGAAGCCGAAACGATCTTCGTGGGCGACAGCAACCCTTGCGGCCAGGGCGGAGCCGGCGGCGCCTTCGCACGAAACGCGTGTCCCTCTACCTTGTCATGATCCAGCAGGCTCATCATCAGGCCGCTGGTCATCCATAGCACCAGTTGCAGGCCGACCAACAAGCCCAGCCACTTGTGCATCTTCCGCATCAAAGGCGTGGTGAAAGGCTTCATACCGTGTTCCTCCGGCGGAAGCTGTAGAACAACAGCCAGACACCGCTGAGCGCCAGGCACAAGCCAAGCGCAGCGGATACGCGCAACAAGTTGTTGTTGACGTCGCTGCGCTCCTGGTAATCCATGATGTGGAACATCCACAGGAAATCGAACCAGCGCCACAAACTATGCCTGCGCGCCAGCAGCGCACCGGTGTCCGGTGAAAAGTAGAGCGTGGTCGCACCGCGATCGGCGAAGTGCACCGCCCACATCGGAACTGGCCGGGTAGCGACTTCCTGCGGTGCACGGGTGATCCATTCGACTCTGCTCACGCCCGCATCGCCTTTGTAGATCGATGTCGCCAACGAACGCACCGTTGCCTTATCCAACGGACTGATGCGGGCGCCGGTACTGGCGTCCAGAAGAGCACTGCGACCGCCTTGGTGGATCTCGAAAACCTCCTTGCCGTGCAGCCTTTTCAGCCGGTACGAAGTAATGCCCGGATAGCGGTCGGCCAACGTAGTTGGGTCGATGCGCTGGGCGGCAGCATCCAGCGGTGCTTCCTGCACGTGCGCCAAGTGATCGCCATGGATGATGTCCAAGGACACGACGGTCATGTAGACGCCACTGATCATCCACAGCAGCGCCTGCACGCCGACGACCAGGCCGATCCATTTATGGACGCGGCGCGCCCAGAATGCGGGTTTCATGCGGTAATTTTCCTATTCGACTGCGTTCACGGGCCGCGAACGGCCTCGCCGGCGCATGGCCGGCGGGGCCACTTGCGACTACCAGCGATATCCGATGCGCGCGTACCAACGGCGACCCAGCAAGTCGTAGGTCATGGTATCGGTATTGGCGTCGGTGTAGCTCTGGATGAACGGTGGGTCCTTGTCCCACAGATTGTCGATGCCCAACGACACGTCGAAAGCATCGTTGACCGCATATTTCAGCTGCACGTTGTGATACGTCATGCTGGGTGCATGGTCGCCCAGGTCTCCCGGCGCGGCATTGATATCGTCGGCCGAACCGATGTACTGCAGGCTGTAGGAGCCGGACCACGCATCGCGCGCCATCGTCAACGAAGTAAACGCGCGCCATTGGGTATAGCTGCCCTGCCCGCCGGTGATCTTGCCCGCGTAGTCGATCTTTTCGCCACCCGGATACGGGACGAAATCGTAGCGGTCCAGATAGGACAGATCGAAATTGATGGTGGTATCCCAGCCTGCCATCTGCAGTTCGTACAACACGCCAAGGTCGATGCCGGACACGCGCTCGCTGGCGGTGTTGACCGGTTGCGCCGAAAGGAAATCCACTTCGCCGGTGACCGGATTGCGGGTGAAATGTTCACTACCGCAGAACGGATGCGCCAAACCGGGCGTGTTGTAGCACAGCGACAGTTTGGTCGAACCGGCCACGCTGCGAATGGCGTTGTCGATCTTGATGTCGTAGTAATCCAACGTCAGGGTCAGGCCCTGCGCGAACGCCGGCGTCCAGACCGCACCCACGGTGAACGTCTCGGCGTCTTCCGGTTCCAGATCGACGTTGCCGCCGGTGGTGGTCAGGATGGTGTTGCCCAATTGGGTGTAACCCACCGGCACGCCATAGGCTTGGCAGTTCTGGTAGACGGTGGATGACGCCGGCAGACTGCTCCAGCCGCCGCAAGGATCGGCCGTGGTCAGATTGCCTTCGGAAACGCCACCGAACAATTCCGGCACGTTGGGCACGCGGAATGCGGTGGAGTAGATGCCGCGCAGTTTCAAGCTGGGCACTACTTGCCAGTCCAAGCCGACTTTGTAGTTGACGTCGTTGCCGAACAGGTCGTAGTCGGAATACCGTGCCGCGGCGTTGAACGTCAACGAATCGGCCAGCGCCAATCCCTGCAGCAACGGCACGGCAAACTCCACGAACGCTTCCTTGGCCTTGTATTCGCCATCGATGCGCTGCTGCGCATTGCTGTTGGCGATACCCATTTGCGTCAGCTGGTCCGGGTCGCGCCAACCACGGTCCTCGCGCACTTCCACACCGGTGGCGAAGCCCACCCACCCGGCCGGCATTTCGAACAACTGCCCGGACAGATTGGCAGTAAAGCTGCGTTGCTCATTGCCGCCGGTGTCGCGGGTGGTGAACAGGATGTAGTCGAGCACCTCCTGGGTGACATCGCCATAGCCAAGATAATCGGCGCAGGGAATCGCCGCTCCCGGCGTATTGCTGCACAAAGCCGTGTTGAGCGTCTGGTCCACGCGGTCCAGATTGGCCACGTTGGTGGAGCCATCGTCACCGGTATTGCGACCCCAGTTGATGGCCGCATTCCACTCCCAGCCGGTGCCGAAGCGCCCTTCCAGGCCGAGCACTGCGCGGAAGGTATCGGTCTCTTGGTAGAACTCGCGCGGGCCAGCCTCTTCCAAGCGCTTGCGTTGCAATACGAGATTCTGGCCGGTCGGATTGGTGGGATGGCCGGCGGCGATATTGATGGGGCGGTATTGGCCGATGGCACCGGGCGTGGCCAACTGATTGGAACGCCGATTGGTGAACATCAGTTCGGTGAACAGGTTCAGGTCTTCAGTCAGCACCATGTCGCCGAAAGCGCTGAAGCTCAAACGCTTGATCGGATTCACCGCATTCAACGATGGGTTGCCGTTGTAGTTGTGGATGGACGAATAAGGCTCGTAGAAATCGCCGTCGCCATTCGGATCCTGGTTGAAGTTGACCGTCCTGCCATCGGCCAGGCGCGCGCGGCCGCCGATGGTGGCGGAACTGCCGACGCATTCCAGCCGGCCATCGACTTCGCCCAAGCCGCAAGGTGCGCGACTGGCCATGTTGACGGCTTCGCTTTCGGAATAGCTGACCGACGCCATCAGCGAGCCGCGGTCGCTGCTGGTGCCCCAGGAAAGATCGAACGCGTAGTCGGCGCCATCACCTTGGAAGGTTTCGCCGTAGCGGGCATTGAGTTGCGCGCCTTCGAATTCCTTCTTGGTGATGATGTTGACCACGCCGGCCACGGCGTCTGCGCCGTAGATCGCCGATGCGCCATCCTTCAGCACTTCGATGCGATCGATCATGGCCACGGGAATGACGTTGAGGTCGACCGACGCATTGGCACCGGTGCCGCCATTGACGATACGCCGGCCATTGAGCAGCACCAGCGTGCGGTTGATGCCCAGCCCGCGCAGGTTCACCTGCGTGGTGCCGTAGCCGTTGTTCGCCCAGTAGGCGTTGGTCTGGTTGCCGGCAAAACCGGCCGACGCTGGCAGGCGCTGCAATAGCGTTTCGATGGTGGTCGCGCCGGAACGCTCGATGGTTTCGGCATCGACCACCGTTACCGGGCCGACACCGGATATCTGGGCCCGCTTGATGTGGCTGCCCGTGACGGTGACCGTATCCATGGTCTTGGCCTGCCCGGCCGTTGAATCAGTGGGAGCTTCCTGCGCTTGTGCGGAAGTTGCGATGCTGACGCACAGCAGCGCGCCGATGGCAGCGGCCAAAGGATGACGTTGGGAATGCATGGGTTCTCTCCCCCAGGGATTGGGTCTTGTCGGATGAATCTTGTCCAATCGGCCCGCGCGGTAGCGTGTGCGCCGCGAGACCGCAGGACGGAGGTGTCGCCAAGAAGCGACGGGACAAGATCAACCGATCGGAGGTCGGAAAACCGGGGAGATATTGTTGCGTGGGCTCAGCGCCTTCAACTGGCCGGCATAGACGGCGACCAGCGCGTGTTGGGCCGCGAACGGGATGGGTGTGTTATCCGGGAAGAACGTCAGCGCGCAACTGCACGCACAGGCCGATTGGCCGCCGCAATCGCAATCGTGCTGCAGTCCGCTGGTGTTTTTCTTCACCGAAGTGTCGCGCGGGGCATCTTCTTCGCAGTCGGCGGAAGCATCCGCTGTTGTTTCAGTGGCAGCAGCGGCATGCGCGATACCTTCCAACGCCATGTGCGTGGAGGCCCAGGCGTTGACCGCGCCGCCCACGCAGAGCACGAGCATCAGGAACAGTCGCAACAGGTGATTGGCGCGAGTCATGCGGGAATCATGCGGAGATGGGCTTCACCATGAATTTTCTACGCCAGCAATAACATGTGCAAAAAACGCATGTCAACCGTCTGCGTGTACGGGTGATGATGCGATCGAATAAAGGGTTGAATCGAACTGCGCATGCGCCATATCGGTGCAATCGCGACTATTCGGCGTTCGCCGCAGTTCGAGATGAAGCGCCCGAATAGCAATCCGTCTGGAATGCGCCGGCCATCTTCCTTCCGGAACGGTGGCAGCCCGAGCCCGTGGCCCGACGTTGCTTCTACGCATTCAATCTCGCCGCCCCTGCCCCAAATTGGAATATCAAAAAGACCCTTGACTCTTGACTAGAGTCCAGACTGCACAATGGCCCCGATCCGTACCAGGAGCCTTCGATGAACATCGGAAAACTCGCGCGCCAGGCCGGCGTCGCCATCGACACCATCCGCTACTACGAGCGGCAGCATCTGCTGCCCCCGCCTGCGCGCAGCCCCAGCGGGTACCGCAATTACCAAGCTGAAGACGCCACTCGCCTGAACTTTATCCGCCGCGCCAAGGCGTTGGGCTTCACTTTGGATGAAGTACGCGAACTGCTGTCGCTCAGCGCCTCCGCCGATAGCGACATGGCGGCAATGAAAACCGCTGCCACCGCCAAGTTGGAGGTCGTGGAACAACGCCTCGCGGAACTCGCCCGCATGCGCGATGCGCTGCGTACCTTGATCAACGCCTGCCCCGGCCACGGCCAACTCGACCAATGCCCCATTCTCAACGCCCTGGTGGAGGACCCGGCATGAGCGGACCATCCCATGGCGGTCATTCGCATCACGGGCATGAGCACAAGCACCAACATGCACCGAAACCGGGCGGCGCCACACCCGCCTGCTGCAGCCACCATCATGGCAAGGCACCGGAAGAGAACGGCACTACGGTCCGCGACCCCGTCTGCGGCATGAGTGTGGATCCGTCGCAAACGCCGCACCATGCCCAGCACAACGGCGAGACCTACCATTTCTGTTCCGCCGGCTGCCAGGGCAAGTTCGTCGCCGATCCGGAAAAGTATCTGCAATCCGGCAAAACCGAGCCTGTAGCCGCCCCACCCGGCACCCAATACACCTGCCCGATGCATCCGGAAATCGTCCGCGACGCACCCGGCACCTGCCCGATCTGCGGCATGGCGTTGGAACCCATGCTGCCGTCGCTGGACGACGAAGAGAACCCGGAACTGACCGACTTCCGCCGCCGCTTCTGGTGGACGCTGCCGCTCACCGTGGCAACCCTGGTGCTGGCGATGGCCGGGCAATACCTGCACTTACTCTCGCCCACGTTGCGCAGTTGGGGGGAACTGGTCCTGAGCACGCCCGTGGTGCTGTGGGCGGCCTGGCCGTTCTTCGAGCGCTGGGCGCAATCCATTCGCAACCGCAGCCCCAACATGTGGACGCTGATCGGTACCGGCGTGCTGGCCGCCTATGGCTACAGCGTGGTTGCCACCATCGCACCGGACGTTTTCCCGGCTTCGTTCCACGAGCACGGCCGGGTTGGCGTCTACTTCGAAGCCGCCGCGGTCATTGTTTCGCTGACCCTGCTTGGGCAGCTGTTGGAACTCAAAGCGCGTTCGCAGACCTCCAGCGCCATCAAGAGCCTGTTGGGGCTGGCGCCGAAAACCGCACGGCGCTTGAAGGACGACGGCAGCGAGGAAGACATCGAACTGAGCCACGTGCACGTCGGCGACCGCTTGCGAGTGCGCCCGGGCGAGAAAGTGCCGGTGGACGGCGTGGTGTTGGAAGGGCGTTCGCATGTCGACGAATCGATGCTGACGGGCGAACCGATCCCGGTGGCCAAGTCCACGGGCGATCGCGTGATCGGCGCCAGCATGAATAGCACCGGCAGCCTGATCATCCAAGCGGAAAAAGTAGGTAGCGACAGCGTGCTGGCGCAAATCGTGCAGCTGGTTGCGCAAGCGCAACGTTCGCGCGCACCGATGCAGCGCATGGCCGACAAGGTGTCGTTCTGGTTCGTGTTGGCGGTACTGACAGCGGCGGTGTTGACGTTCTTCGGCTGGGGATTGTTCGGTCCGTCGCCTTCCTGGACGTATGCCGTACTCAATGCGGTATCGGTGCTGATCATCGCCTGTCCCTGCGCCTTGGGCCTGGCGACGCCGATGTCGGTGATGGTCGCGACCGGCCGAGCGGCGCAGGCAGGCGTGCTGTTCCGCGATGCGGAAGCCATCGAGACGCTGCGCAAAGTGGACACGCTGATCGTGGACAAGACCGGCACGCTGACCGAGGGACGGCCTGCCTTCCGCGAAGCGATCGCGCAGGCGCCCTACTCCGACGACGAGATATTGCGTCTGGCGGCGAGCCTTGATGCCGGCAGCGAACATCCGTTGGCGCAAGCGATCGTGGCGGAGGCGCGTGCGCGTGGGTTGGCACTCTCGCCCGCTGAGGATTTCGAATCGTCCACCGGCATCGGCGTGCACGGCGTGGTCGAAGGCCGCGCGCTGGCGCTGGGTAACACCGCGCTGATGGCGGAAACCGGCGCCGACGTCGCGCCGCTGCGCGAGGCCGCGGAACGCTTGCGCCAGCAAGGCGCCAGCGTGATGTTCCTGGCGGTGGACGGGATTGCGGCGGGCTTGATCGCGGTGGCCGACCCCATCAAAGCCACCACGCCGGCCGCATTGGAAGCCCTGCACCGCGCCGGCCTGCGCGTCGTGATGGCCACCGGCGATGGCGTTACCACCGCGCGTGCGGTCGCCAAGGACCTCGGCATAGATGAGGTGCATGGCGAAGTGAAGCCCGCCGACAAGGCCGAACTGGTGACGAAGCTGAAGCAGCAAGGCAGGCGCGTAGCGATGGCCGGCGACGGCATCAACGACGCGCCCGCATTGGCGGCGGCCGATGTCGGCATCGCCATGGGCACCGGTACCGACGTGGCGATGTCCAGCGCCCAGGTCACGCTGGTCAAGGGCGACTTGCGCGGCATCGTGCGTGCGCAGGCCATTTCCGAAGCCACCGTCCGCAACATGCGGCAGAACCTGGGTTTTGCCTTCCTCTACAACGCACTGGGCGTACCGGTTGCCGCGGGCCTGCTGTATCCCATCAGTGGCCTGCTGCTCTCGCCGATGCTGGCGGCCCTGGCAATGAGCCTGAGCTCGGCATCGGTGGTCGGCAACGCGTTGCGACTGCGCGGTTTGCGGCTCAAGGGAGACTAAAGGGCCGATTGAAAACCGATGCCTGTCGCTAAGGGCTGTTGGTGGTTCCTGGGCAACCTACTCGGGGAACGTCACAGCCCCTAGAATGCGGTGGGGTTATCGACAGGGGAATCGTGTGGAAGGACAGCCAACCCAGGCGGCGAATGATCGCAATGGGAAAGCATCGGCGTGGCGCTATGTGCTGCTGGTGGCTTTGCCGATGCTGAGTGCTGCCGCGCTGTCCGTGTATTTCGGCAGTCCGGGCGCGATCGTTCGCGCAGGCTCCTCCACTGCGTCGGCGCATCTATCTTCGCCGCTGGCGCGTTTCCTGCTGCAGTTGCTGACGGTGCTTATTGCCGCCAAGGGCGCGGGGTGGCTGCTACGCCGCCTCGGCCAACCTGCGGTCATCGGTGAAATGGCGGCCGGGCTGTTGCTGGGACCGCTGCTGTTTGGCGCCCTGTTTCCGCAGGCGCAGGCTTGGCTGTTCGCCCCTGAGTCGTTGGGCGCGCTGTCGCTGGTCAGCCAGTTGGGCGTACTGATGTTTCTGTTCGTGGCCGGCGCCGAGTTCGAACTTTCCAGCTTGCGCGACCGACGCGGGTTCGCGTTGCTGGTGAGCCACGCCGGCATCGCACTGCCGTTCCTCTGCGGCGTGCTGCTGGCGTTCGCTCTTTTTCGCGAACACGCCCCTGCCGGCGTCGAATTCGCTGGCTTCGCCTTGTTCATGGGCATCGCGTTGAGCATCACTGCGTTCCCGGTGCTGCTGCGCATTCTGTCCGACCGCGCAATGGACAGCACGCCGCTGGGACGCATCGCCGTTGCCTGCGCGGCGCTGGGCGATGCCAGCGCATGGTGTTTATTGGCGGTCATCGTCGCTTCGGTGCAAGCCGACGGCTGGGGCATGGTGCTGGTGAGCTTGGGCGGCACCGCGGTGTTCGCGGCTGCGATGACGCTGGGGCTGCGGCCTTGGATAACCAGGCAAATCATCGCGCCCGCTCGCGAAGGCCGCAGTCTGATCGCGTTGCTGCTGCTGGCGCTGGCAGCCGCCCTTGCAACCGAATTGCTGGGTATCCATGCGCTTTTTGGCGCATTCCTGGCCGGCATCGCGGTATCCGGCAACGCGCGCTTGCGCGACCTGCTGGTGCAGCGCGTGGAACCGTTGGCGATCGCGTTGCTGCTTCCGTTGTTCTTCGCCATGACCGGACTGCGCCTGCGGATAGATGGCTGGCAGACGAGCGACCTGATGCTGTGCGCAGGCGTGATTGCGGTGGCTACGCTGGGCAAGTTCGGCGGCACCTGGTTGGCGGCGCGTTCGGCCGGCATGCCGTCGGCGGATGCTTCAAGATTGGGCGTGCTGATGAATACGCGCGGCCTGATGGAATTGATCGTACTCAACCTGGGCTACGAACTTGGCCTGATCGGCGACCGCTTGTTTGCCATATTGGTGATCATGGCGCTGGTGACGACCGCCATGACCGGTCCGTTGCTCGATTTGCTCGATCGCCGCGCGCGGTTACGCGGACCTCGCTTGCCGGCCGGTTGAGTCGGCAAGGGCCTACGGCCGGTCGGCATCGACGCAAGGGCTTTGCTTTGCCCCGCTTTAACGCGCAGGCCGTGAGGATAAGCGTCCGATCCCAATAGGAGAACGCGATGAGTTACGTGGATGGTTTCGTGCTGGCGGTGCCCACGAGCAATGTGGATGCTTACAAGAAGCTGGCACGCAAGGCCGGCAAGGTCTGGATGGAGCACGGCGCGTTGGAATACTGGGAAGGCGTCGGCGACGATGTGCCACCGGGAAAGTCCACCTCATTCCCCAAGAGCGTCAAGCTGAAACCTAACGAGACCGTGGTGTTCTCGTGGATTCGCTACAAGTCGCGCGCGCATCGGGACAAGGTCAACAAACTGGCCATGGAGGACGCTCGCATCCAGGCGATGGATCCCAAGACGATGCCATTCGACTCGAAGCGAATGATCTTCGGCGGCTTCAAAGCGCTGGTGAAGTTCCAGAGCGACTGATGGAATTTCGAGATGATTGCGAGGCAGTTATCGGAGGATGCAGGGCGCGCCGTGCGCCCCCGCTATCTCGTCGTGCGCACGGCGCACGCTACCTTTCTTCTGTTGCCTCCGCTGTTGGCATCTCATCCTGATGTCGGATGCGGCGGCAAAACGGCGCTGACGGAATTTCGTCCCGCCAGCGCCTCTCGCCTTTACTTGCCTACCTTGGCGTACGTGCCCTTGAGCGCGGTGCCGGCCATGATGGCGCCGGCATAGCACTCGTAGTTGCTCGTGCTACGGAATTCCTTCTTCTTGTAGTAGCTCACCACGTCGATGACCGCATTGGCGCCCTTCGACTTGGCCGAGTCTTGAAACGCCTTCAGCACCGAAAGCGTCACCCAGCGGCAGGCTTCCTCGTCGGACTTGTTGGCGGCATTGGTTTTGCGGTTGGCGACGTCTTCGCCCATCTTCGACACGATGGCCGGGTGTTTCTGCCCGGCCAGGTAGAAACGGACGCTGCCGTCGATGCCAGCCTCTTTGGACTGAGGCGAATCGAGCAGTTCCTGCAACGGCAGTTCCACCCGCGTCTCGCGGGCGGAAGCGTGCGGAATGGCGGATGCCAGAGTGATCACGGCTGCGACAGCGGTCAATGCAATGCGATTCATGCGACTTGCTCCTTTTCTGATTTGAACTGACTTTGTTGAACACTTTGTACCGACCGGCACTCTGTCGACGCAACCGCGCCACAGCCACTACCGGTCAGCCACCGGACAACCATCTCGAGCGGCTGTCCCCCGCGGGCGGCCTGGCTTTTATTTGGCTTCGGTACTGACGACGCTCCAAAGCACTTTCGAATTCTTGATGTCGTGCGAAAGCCTCTCCAGCCACAGATTGTAGTTTCCGTGAATGTAGGTCTTCCCGCGCTTGACTTCGTAGTCCAGGTTTTCGCTGGTGACGTAGCCGACCTTGAAGCCTTTGTCGTCGTATTCGACAGCGATCACAGCCAGATGCGTGCGCGGCGCGTAGCGCAGGGTCAGCTTGCCAGGCTCGTCGCCGGTGACGACCCAGCCGCGTGCTTGCGCGGCGTCAATGACGGCGGCGCGCACTTCCTGCTGCGTCAACGGCTTGGTTATTGCGGGTGCGAAGGTCTGGTACTCGGGCTTGATCATTTCGTGCTGTTTGGCGAGTGCAGGTGCCGTTACGACCAGCAGCAGGATCAGAGCGAAGGTATTGGCGAAGCGTCGAATCATTTGGTTCCCCCTTGATGGTTTTATGGTTCTTATTCTTGCCAGCGGCGGAAAATCAACGAAGTATTGATCCCGCCGAAAGCAAAGTTGTTGCTCATTATGTAGTCGGTGCGTAGCTCCCGCCCTTCGCCGGTGATGTAGTCCAGCTCCGCGCAGCGTGGGTCGCGAGTCTCCAGATTCAGCGTGGGGGCGAACCAGCCTTCGCGCATCATCTCGATACTGATCCAGGCCTCGTAGGCACCGCAGGCACCCAGGGTGTGGCCGACATAGCTCTTCAGCGAACTGATCGGCATGCGTGAGCCGAACACTTGCGCCGTGGCAGCGGTTTCGGCGATATCGCCGTGGTCGGTGGCGGTGCCGTGAGCGTTGACGTAGCCGATGTCTTCCGGCGCCAGCTCGGCGTCCTGCAAGGCCAGGCGCATGGCCTGCGCCATGGTTTCGGCGCTGGGCTGGGTGACATGCTGTCCGTCGCTGTTGGTGCCGTAGCCGACGACTTCCGCAAGGATGTCGGCACCACGCGCACGCGCATGCTCCAGTTCCTCCAGGATCAAGGTACAGGCGCCCTCGCCCAATACCAGCCCATCGCGATTGGCGTCGAATGGCCGCGGCGTGGTTTCCGGCGCGTCGTTGCGTACGCTGGTGGCAAACAAGGTATCGAAGACCGCAGCGGCGGTGGCATCCAACTGCTCCGCACCGCCGGCGATCATGGCGATCTGTTTGCCCGTGCGGATGGCTTCATACGCCGAGCCCACGCCCTGGCTGCCGGACGTACAGGCGCTGGAGGTAGTGATGACGCGGCCGGTCAGGCCGAAGAACACGCCGATGTTCACCGGCGCGGTGTGGCTCATCATCTTCAAATACGTGGTGGCGTTGATGCCTTCGGTGGTGTGCTCGTTGAGCATGCGGCCGAATTCGCCGATGGCATTGTGGCTGCCGGCCGACGAACCATACGACACGCCCACCTGCCCGCTCTTGAGCACCGGATGCCCCAACAGGCCGGCCTGTTCCAGCGCCAGTTCGGTGGCGCGTACCGACATCAGCGCCACGCGCCCCATGCTGCGGGTGGTCTTGCGGTTGTAGTGCGCGGGCAGCTCGAAATCTTCGGCGGGCGCGGCCAGCTTGGTGTTCAGCCCTTCGTAGATATCCCAATCGGGCATCTGGCGCACCGCGTTGCGGCATTCGCGCAGGCGCAGATGCACGCTGGGCCAGTCATGCCCCAATGGACTGATGGTACCGGCGCCGGTGACGACGACGCGGCGCGGCGAGTTGTTCTTCTGAACGGATACGCTCATCCGATCAGTCCTCCATTGACTGAAATTACCTGGCGGGTGACGTAGCTCGCTTGCTCCGACAGCAGGAACGACACCACCGCGGCCACTTCCTCCGGCTTGCCCATGCGGCGCATCGGAATCATCTTCAAGGCTTCATCGGCGACTTCGCCGCTGACCATCTCGGTATCGATCAGGCCCGGTGCCACGCAGTTGACGGTGATGCCGCGACTGGCCAGTTCCAGTGCCAGTGCTTTGCTGGCGCCGATGATGCCCGCCTTGGCGGCACTGTAGTTGGTCTGTCCGCGATTGCCGACCAGACCCGACACCGACGACAAGGTGACGATGCGCCCCGGCTTGCGTCGGCGTACCAGCGGCATCACCAATGGATTGAGTACGTTGTAAAACGCATCCAGATTGGTATGAATCACCGCATCCCAGTCTTCCCCGCTCATTGCAGGAAAAGCGTTGTCGCGGGCGATGCCGGCGTTGCACACCACGCCGTAGTAGCTGCCGTGCTCGGCGATATCCGCTTCCAGCGCCTGTGCGGTTGCGGCGCGGTCGGCGATGTCGAAGCTCAGCACGCGCGCGCTTCGGCCCAGGTTTCGGATCTCGGCGGCTACGGCTTCGGCCTGATCCACCCGGCTACGGCAATGCACCACCACGTCGAAACCGTCTTGCGCCGCGCGTAGCGCGATAGCGCGTCCGATCCCGCGACTGGCTCCCGTCACCAGGACGGTCGAGTCCCCACTCATGTCGTTCCACTCTCCAAATAGGCCATCGCATCCGGTGGTTCGAACACCGAAACATTGGCAGTCGCCACTTCCCTGCCATCCTCCAGGATCCGGCAGCCGAACATCCCCAGGCCATTGTCGCCCAACAACTCGCGAATCGCCTCCACCCGCAACAATGCACCCGCGCGAAAATGCGATTCCACCGCCGTGTAGCGGCGTGTGCCCAACAGAAAACCGATGCTCGGCTCCTTGCCTGCGGTGCGCGCTTGGCAGCCCGCCCAGGCGGCGATTGCCTGCGCCATGTATTCCACACCCACCCAGGCCGGCATGCCGGCGTCGGTGCTGAACGGACTTTCCACGGGCACGCGCAGTTCCACCGCGACGCTATCCTCGTCCCATGCCAGCAGGCGATCGATCAATCGCATCGTGCCGCGATGCGGCACCACCCGTTCGATGTCGTACAGCGTTCCCATCTCAATCCACTCCGAACAACAAGGCGGCGTTGCTGCCACCGAACGCAAACGATTGGCTCAGCACATGCCGCAGCGGTTGCGGCGCACGCTCGCCCGGCTGCACCAAGTGCAGTAGAGGCAATTCCGGATCGGCTTCGCCGTCCCACCAATGAGGAGGCAGCAGCGCGTCGGGATTGTCGACCATGCTGAGCCAGCACAAGCCCGCCTCGATCGCCCCAGCCGCTCCCAGCGTATGGCCGGTCAGTGGCTTGGTCGAACTGACCGGCACTTTGCCACCGAATATCGTCATGGCGGCCAGGCTTTCCATGGCGTCGTTCTGGCGGGTCGCGGTGCCGTGCAGGTTGACGTAGTCCAGCTGCTGGGCATCGATGCCGGCCCGCGAAAGTGCCTGCTGGATGGCGGTAATGGCACCCGTACCCTGGGGTTCCGGTGCGGAAATATGATGCGCGTCCGAGCTTTCGCCCCAGCCGGCGAGATGCACCGGCCCGGGCTCGCGCGTCATCAGGAACAGGGCGGCGCCTTCGCCGATGTTGATGCCGTTGCGATTGCGCGAGAAAGGATTGCAACGCGCAGCCGACACCGATTCCAACGCGGTAAACCCTTCGATCGTGAACCGGCACAGCGAATCCGCACCGCCGGCGATCACCGCATCGACGATTCCGGCCTGCAGCAAGCGGGCTGCCGATGCCAGTGCCTTGGCGCTGGACGAACAGGCGGTGGAAATCGTCCACGACGGTCCGCGCACGCCGGATTCATGGACCAGGAAACGCGAGGGCGCGCCGATCTCCTGCTGCGAATAATGGAAACCGGCCGGCCATTGGCCGCTGTCCTGCCAATGCGGCAGCGCCTGCTCGGCCTCGCCGATGCCCGATGTGCTGGTGCCCAGGATCACCGCCACCCGGTCCGCGCCGTAGCGGGCAATCGCCCGATCGCTCGCGTTGCGGATCTGCGCGAATGCGGCAGCCAGCAGCGCGTTGTTGCGTCCATGCAGCGGCAAAGGCCGCTCGGAAATATCCGGCAAAGGATGCTTGATGTGTCCGATCGCTATCGGTCTACCCGGCGTCATGGCCTCTGAAATGGCAACGCCGCCGGGCGCATCGGAAGCGAACAATGCTTGCCGCACCTGCGCCGTGCCTTCGCCCAGCGCACAGACGATGCCAAGATCGTTGAGGTAGACGCGCGCGCCGCTCATGGTCCGGGCGCTCCGACGTCCGCCGATTCGATTTCCAGACTATAGCGCTCGGCAAAGTTCTCCAGCTTTACGTGAAATATGCCGACCGGCGTGACCGACAGCCACACCGTGTCGCCGTGCAGCAGCCGGCGTACACCTGCCCGCTCCTCCAACCGCCAACCTGGCGGTAACGCAGCGCGGATGGCATCGACCGGCCACAGGACGAACTGCAGATCGTCGAGCACGCGTTCGCCGCGCACCGCTTCCGGTAGCCAGGATGCCCGCTGTTGGGTCAGCTCGCTGCCGTCCCAACGGAGACTTACGCCGGTCTGGCCCAAGGCCTGTACCGCCAGCCGGACTTCGGACGCGTCCACTTCCAATAACGCATCCAGTTCACGCTGCTGGGCACCAAAGCGGAAATGCAACTTCTGCTGCAACGAAAGCTCTTCGCCCAGCGCAGCGGGCGCCAAGCGCAGCGGCGGCAGTTCCAGCAACGGCGCGGGCGCCTTCCGTTGCGGACATGCCGTCAACGACAGGCAAAGCAACGCGAGCGCGATCAGGCGCCGCACAGCTGCTCCAGCACGCGCAGGCGGCGCTGTGTTTCGGCCACGTAAGGATTCTTTTTGTCCCATGCGTAGCCAGCCAGGATCGAACAGATCATTCCGCGGATCTCCGGCTGCTGACCGGGATGGAAGATGATCTTCTGGAAGCCGCCCTCGTACCAGGATTCGACGAAGCGGCGGAACGTCTGCACGCCATCGCGCAGCGGAATGGAGAAGTCCTTCTCCCAATCGACTTGTTCACCGGCGTACCTGCGGCGCAGGCACTCGGCCGCCAACTGCGCCGACTTGAACGCGATGGTCACACCGGACGAGAACACCGGATCGAGGAACTCGCCGGCATTGCCCAATAGCGCGTAACCGGGACCCCAAAGCGACTTGACGTTGGCAGAGTAGCCAGTGATCTGCCGCACCGGCAGCACCGCCCACTCCGCATTCTTGAGCAGCCGCGTCAGGTTGGGATCTTCGCCGACGATGGCCTGCAAGCGTTCCAGTTCGGTGCCCTGATAGCGATTGAGGAATTCCACTTCCGCCACTACGCCCAGCGAGCAGCAGCCGTTGGAGAACGGAATGGTCCAGTACCAGACGTCGACGTGTTCCGGGTGCGTGGTGATCAGGATCTTGTTGCGGTCGAAGCCCGCATTCGCCGGAATATGATCGCGGACGTGAGTGAAGATGGCACCGCGAACCGGAAAATTGGATGGTGTCTCAAGCTTCAGCAGGCGCGGCAGCAGCCGGCCGAAACCGCTGGCGTCCAGCAGGAAATCGGCTTCGATGACGTATTCCTCGCCCTCTGGCGTGCGCACGGTTACCTGCGGCGTTTCGCCGGGCTCTACCGCCAGCACTTCATGGCGGTACCGCACTTCTGCACCCATCCGCTCGGCACCCTTGGCCAGCACGTGATCGAAATCGCCCCGCTGCACTTGGTAGGTAGTGCCCCAACCCGGAGAAAATTTGTTGCGGAAGTCGAACTCGGTGGTTCGTTCGCCGCGCACGAACGCCGCGCCGTTCTTGTACTGGAAGCCGGCTTCCACCACATCCTGCAGCAGACCCGCGGCCTCGATGTATTCCATACTTTGCGGAAGCAGGCTCTCGCCAATGGAAAAACGCGGGAACTGCTCACGTTCCACGATCAGCACCTTGCGCCCCTGCTGCCGCAGCAGCGCGGCCGCTACCGAGCCGGCCGGGCCCGCACCGATGATGAGAACGTCAGTTCTTTCCTTGACAGCCGTCATGCCTGTTTACCTGTAGAGGTCGTTTGAGAAGCGTCGCCGATGCGCTCGGCAACGAGAAAGCGAAAAGGGCAACCGATATCGTCGCGAAGGACGACAAAGCCGTGCTCGGCCAGCAGCGCTGGAAAGTCGAGCTTGTGCCACGCATCGGCAAACGGCTCGAACACGCGCCTCGCCATCCACCGGAAATAGACGCCACGCCAACCATGGCGGCGGAACAACGTCCATGCGCTCTCGCGCCATTGCAGCGGCGACGGCTCGAGCAACGCCAGACGCGCACCGGACCGGGTGATGCGCTTGAGTTCAGCGCAAAAACCGCGCAGGTAACGCGGCGGGATCTCATGCAGCACAAAGCTGACACCCACCGCGTCGAAATAGCCGTCCGGCAAGCCGGTGTCCTCCGCCACGCCCTGCCGCCAGTGAATGCCCGAATGCCGCCGCGCGGCGAGACTGAGCAGGTACGGCGACGGTTCCAGCGCCCAGACTTCGGCAACACCGGCTTGGCGCATGGCTGCCGCCAGGTATCCGCCACCGCAGCCGATATCCACCGCGCGTTCTGCGCTGCGCAAGCTTTCGGCAACCTGCGCGCGACCGTGCCGCATGTGGCCCAGCATGGCGCGCTCGAAACCGCGCACATAACCGCGCGTTACCCGGTGCGAATAGTTGCCGTTGGGCAGGTTGTGGAATTCCTGCAATAAGTACTTGGGAATGCGCTGGGCACCCGGAAGCGCTTCCGGCAGTTCCACCCGGCTGCGTTGCTTGCCCATGAACTTGCCCAACAACTTGCGCGCCATCGCGGGCTGCCACCAAGGCGTTGCGTCCGGCCACGTCTTTGGCAATGACACCGTCGCCCAATCGATCGCCGGTTCCGATGGCTCCGACGACGCAGCCGCCGCTACCGGCATGACCGGTGGGTGGCGTCTTGGCATGCCTGCCAAAGAAGTGTCGTTACCGAATGGATTCGCGGCACTCATCGCGTCGGCTCCATAGCGGCCAAGCCGAAGGCTGGCCGGAATAGCGGCGAAATCAACCAAACCAGTCCGATGCCGAACAACAGCGTCAGCCCGAACGCGCGCAATGCCGGCGTGGATGACAACGCCAACAGACCGAACGACAACCAGGTACTGGCTGCACCCACCGAAACCGCCAGCCACGCACTGGGATCGCCACGGTGCTCCACCAGAAACACGCCATAGTCGATGCCCATGCCGAGCAACAGCATCAACGCCAGCACGTTGAACAATTGCAACGGCTGGCCCAGCCAACCCAGCAATGCCACCGTCAACAACCCCGCCAGCAGCGTGGGCAGCAGCGCCCGCCAGGCAAGCCCGCGGTAACGCCAGTACAAAACCGCGAACACCAGCAGCACGCCCACCACCAACAGCCAACTCATCATGTGCCGGTAATGGCCCAGCAACCGCGAGAAATCGGCCGTGCGATCGACCCAGCGCACGCCTTGCAAGCCATCGGCCTGCACGCGCAGAAGATCCAGTGCACCGGGCTGCGACAGGTCGTCCACCAACACTACGGTTGCGACGCCGTCGCCCAGTGGTCCCAACCAGAGATGGCGGAACGGTTGCGAGGCTGGCGACTGCAGGAAGGCATTGGCATCGATATCTCCTGCGGCAGGCGGTTGCCGCTGCAGGTTTTCGCCCAATTGCGCGGCTACGCGCGATATCACTTCCGTTTCCGCACGTGCGGCCAGTGCTGCATCTGCCAGCTGGCGCTTCTGCGAAGGCAGCCATTCGCTGATGGCACGATAGCCACCGATTTTGCCTTCGACCTTCAGACGATCCAGTTTTTCTACCAGCGCCTCTTCCCGCTGCAGCGTCTGCTCCGCGTCGCTTCCACGCACCAGGTAGAACTGTGCGGGACTGGGCATGCCCAACAGCCGTCCGATCTCGGCCTGCTGCTCGATCAATGTGGTCGGTGAGGACTGCAGACTGCGCAGGTCGTCGTCGCTACCAAGCCGCAACAGACCTGCGACGATGAAGAGCACGGTCAACACACCCAACGCCATCCAGGTTCCATTGGCGCGCACGCGCGGCCAACGCGGCAATGCGCCGCCCAAACGACGCGAAAAACCGGTCACTGGCGGCCGACGGCCGCCCACGAGCGGGAACCAGCAAATCACGGTGAGGAACGCGGCCGCCAACCCGACCACCGAGAACAACGCCATCTGGCGAAGACCGGGGAACGGCGCCAGGCCCAGCGCCAGATAGGCCAACGCACTGGTCACCAGCGCCAGCACCAGTCCTGGCAGCAAATGCCGAAGCAACCACCAGCCATCTTTCGTTTCCTCACCTTGGCGGGCCGCGAACCAATGGATGCCGTAGTCCTCGGCCACACCCACCAGACTGGCGCCGAAGATCAGCGTCAGCAGATGCACTTTGCCGAACACCATCGCCGTCACCGACAACGCCGCGGCACAACCGATCAGCAAGGACATGGCGACCAGCAGAATCGGGCGTAGCGAACGGAACGCCAGCCAGGTCAACAACAGCACCGCTGCTAGCGAGCCCCAACCGATCGTGTTGATTTCGCGATGCGCCTGCACCGCCGCAGCTTCCGCATGCAGCGGCACGCCGGCACGCAGCTCGCGCAACCCCGGTACCTGCTTGCGCGCGGCATCGGTGGCTGAATCCAATGCGTCCTGGATGACGCGTTCGCCATCCAGTGCGAATGCCGAAGCGCGGGTCTGGAACCGCAGTACCGCCCAGTAACCACTCTCGGCTTGCAAAAGGCCGTCGTCGCCAATACGCAGGCCCGACGCCGCCGCGCGCGCACTCCACCATTGCGGCCATAGTCCCAACGGATCCGCCCGCCATTCGGTCAGCCGCGGCGCGCCCATGGGTCCATACAGCGCCACCAACGCCTGTTCGGCCAGCGCATCGGCGGAAGTCGCCGACAGTTGGTTTCGCTGTTCCGCGGTCAGTACACGATCACGATATGGCGCATAGAACTCGCGCGCAGTATCGAACCAGTCTTCAGCCGACTCGCTTTCCCGGAACGGCAATCCGTGTTGTTTCTGCAGCGCATCCAGATGACGACGAAAAGCCGCCTCCGCCATCTTGGCCTGTTCCGGTGTCTGCGCTCCCAGCAGCACCACCATCTGGCGCGCGCTGGCGTCGGCGATGCGGCGAGTGGCGTCGGCTACTACTCGGTCGTCCGCATCTTGCGGCAGCAGCGCCAACACATCGCTGTCGATGCGCGACTGCTGCCAGAAATGCCATTGGTGGACGCCTATGGCGACGACCGCCAATAGCCACGCCAGCGCGAGCCAGCGCCATGCTTGCGCGAGACGATCGGGGCTAGCCGGTTCAGTCAAAGCGCTTCGCCTCGTCAGCGCTCAGTTGCGCGGGCGATTCCCGGAAATTGAGGAACTTCAGCTGCGTGCGGTCACCGTTGGCCTCTGCAATCTCGACCTGCCGTACATAGCGGTCTCCATTCAGCACGATGGACTCGAACGAACGCGCCAGCGCTCCAGGCTTCGGCCGCAGGTTGATCCGCCAGCCATCCTTGCCTTGCGCTTGGACTTGGATATCGAAACGCGACGATAGCGCTTCGACGTCGCCACTCATCAACGCGAACATCATCAAGTTGACCGAACGCAACGCAGGCTGCTGCCGCGCGTCCATCTCGGTGCGGGTGCTGCCATCGCGCTGGCGGCTGAGGATGCGGTCGCGCGTCAGCACCACTTCCGAGGGAAACGGCTTGGCGGTGGTCCATACCACGCCCTTGTCGCGCGCCAGCAGGAAATTGCCCTGCGAACGCAACGGATTCTTGAAGCCGCCGATCCGTTTCTCTTGCTCGAAATCGCCGCGCAGCACAGGCACCTGCGCCACCCGCTGGCGCACCAGCGTCAGATCGTCGGCGGCGCGTGCCCATGGTAGTGCGGCCAGCGCAAGCGACAGCAAAGCCACCCATGCCAGCACACGCCGGAGGCGGCCGGAATTTCGCCAGTCCCGCGGGCCATTTCGCTCAGGCCCCATGGCTTTCGCCGGCACGTAGACGCTACGCCCTTGTCCACGCGAATACGCCGGATTGCCGCTCCGCGACTCGCTGCATCTTGATGTCATGTCTTGACTCCCAGCTTTTCCCAAAGCACAGGAGGACAGACATAAAGCATCTCGCCCGAAACCGCATCGACTGCCACCTGAATGGTGTGGGCACGGGTCAGGGTTTGTTCCGTTTCGGCGTCGTCGATGCGGTAGTCGATCTTCAGCCGGTTTTCCCATTCGCTGATTTCCGCGTGCACGCGCAGCGCTTGCGCGTAGCGCAGCGGACGGATGTACTTGACGCGCGCATCCACCACCGGCCACAGGTAGCCGGACTCGGACATCTGCGGGTAGTCGTAGTCGAAGGTTTGCAACAAGGCGCAGCGGGCAATCTCCAAATACTTGAAGTAGTTGCCGTGCCAGACCACCTGCATCGGATCACAGTCGTGGAAAGCCGGACTCAGCGACACCACGTGGTGCAAGCGGGACGGCTTATCAATCGGCATACAACGCCCAACGCTCGCTGCGGATATCGTCCAGCAAACCGCGCAACTCGACGTCCAAGGCGCGGTCTTCCTCGATCAGCGGGATACGCTGGCGAAGATCGCTGAACATCATGGCCGGTTCGTCGCGCAGTTCGGATTGCGGCCCGGCCACGCGTTGCCGCAGTTCGATGCCCTGGCGTGCCGCAATCAGCATCGCCGCCACCACTTGTTCGGTCAGCTCGACAATGCGCAGGCAGTCGCGGGCGGAGATCGTGCCCATGCTGACCTTGTCCTGGTTGTGGCATTCGGTGGAACGCGAGAACACCGACGCCGGCATGGTCAGCTTCAGCGCTTCGGCCGTCCACGCCGACACGCTGATCTGCAAGGCCTTAAGACCATGGTTGATGGCCGCGCGCGGGCCGCTGGCGGCGGACAGGTTGGACGGCAGGCCGTGATTGAACCGGGTATCGACCAATAGCGCCAACTGCCGGTCCAGAAGATCGGCGATGTTGGCTACCGCATTCTTCATGGAATCCATCGCGAAGGCGATGTGCCCGCCGTAGAAGTGGCCGCCATGCAGGATCTGTTCGCGGTCAGGGTCGATCAGCGGATTGTCGTTGGCGCTGTTGAGTTCGGTCTCGATCAACTGGCGCAGGAACGGCAGCGCGTCTTCCAGCACGCCGATCACATGCGGTGCGCAGCGCAGCGAATAGCGGTCCTGGAGACGTTGTTCGTTGCGGGGCGGACGGTCGCTGTGCAGGTCCTCGCGCAGGCGCTGCGCTACTCGCGATTGTCCGGGGTGCGGCTTGGCGGCGAACAGCACTGCGTCGAAATGGTGTGCGTTGCCTGCGCTGGCCAGCACATTGAACGCAGTCAATCGCGTTGCCAGACGGCACAGATACTCCGCACGGTGGAACGCCAGACAAGCCAGCGCCGTCATCACCGCGGTGCCGTTCATGATGGCTAGGCCTTCCTTGGGCCGCAGTTGCAACGGCGTCATGCCGATCTCGGCCAGCACGTCCTTCGCGTTGCGGCGCTGGCCTTGGTACATGACCTCGCGCTCGCCGCACAGCGCCGCAGCCACGTACGACAACGGCGTCAGATCGCCGCTGGCGCCTACCGACCCTTCGGCCGGGATCAACGGCAATACGTCGTGCTTGAGCAGCGATACCAAGCCCTCCAGCAGCGGCAGGCTGACGCCCGACATGCCGCGCGCCAGCGACGCCAGCCGCGCAGCCAGCACCGCGCGTGTTTCTGCTTCATCCAGGAAACGTCCCAGGCCGCAACCGTGGTAGGCAAACAGGTGATGCGGGAGTTCGGCGACGAGTTCTGGCGGGATATTGACCGTGCACGAATCGCCGTAGCCGGTGGTTACGCCATAGATCACCCCGTCTTCCTTGAGCAATCGATCCAGGAAGTCGGCGCCGCGGGTAATGCGGGCGCGGAACGCGGGATCTTCCGACAACGCCGCCTTCGCCTGGCGGCGGGACAGCGCCACCACGTCTTCGATGCGCAAAGGAGCGTCGCCAAAGCGCGGCGGCAAGGATTCATTCGTTGGGGGTGTCATGCGAAACCTGATCCCAGAAGGGAAAGAAATTGAACCAGTCGTAAGGAGCGCCGTGAACCTGCGCTTCCAGCCATTGTGCAAAACGGGTGGCCTGTTCGGCCAGTGCGGCATCGCGCGAGCCGCGCGGCAGAACGATGCGATCGGAGAAACGTTCGAAACGAATGTCGTAGCCCTGCCCTGCGTGGGTGCAGGCCATCGTGAAGACGGGGCATCCCAGGGCGGAAGCCAACACGTAGGCGCCGATAGGAAACGGCGCCGGATGGCCGAGGAACGGCACTCGCACGCTGCGACCGCCACGCAGGGGCACTCGGTCGCCGGCGATGGCGATGTACTCACCGCGCGCCACCCGTTCGGCCAGCATCACCGCCGTGGCCGGCCCCAGCTCGGTGACTTGCAGCAATTCGACCTTTCCTTGCGGGTCCAGCCGGCGGATCAACCGATTGAAGCGCTGTGCGTGCGCGGTATGCACCAGCGCGGTCAGGCGGAACCCTGGCACTCGATCGGCCAATGCCTGGCAAAGTTCCAGGCAGCCGATGTGCGCGGTGATGATCACGCCGCCCTGCCCGCTGGCGATGGCCGCGAGCATCTGTTCACGGTGCATCCGCACGTGCTGCGCGGGATAGCGGTGACCCAGCGCCAGGATCTTGTCCAGCATGGTTTCGGCGAAACCGGCGAAATGACGCAGGCTTTGTCGCCAACCCGGTACCGTTGCCAGTGTCCCGCCATGACGCTTATCCGTATGAAACTCGCCTGCATGTGCATGCAGGCGCTGCAGATACTGCAGCGATGCCCGGCGCGCGGTCGCGTTGGTCAGCCAATGGAACAGCACCACCGGATACACGCAGATCCGGAAAGGCCAGCGTCCCAACCATCGGTGGACACCGCACAGAAACAGGATCCCGGCAGCGGACGTCGATTCGCCGATGTCGGCCCAGTGCTGGCTACCCGTGGCACTCATGCGCGGGCTGGCCGGGTCGTATGCATACGCAACAAGCGTGGCAGCCGCCACAGCATGCCGAAGAACAGCCGGGCGTGCATGCGACTGATTCGGACGTTGTCCTGCCAGACGTCGAAGTGGGAGACGCCATCGCTGGGATAGGTCACTCGCGTTGGCAGGTTCTCGACTTCCACACCACGCCAGAACAGCCGGACGATCACTTCGATATCGAAATCCATCCGCTTGCCGATGGTTTCCTGCTCCATCAATCGCAGTACCGGCGGCAGCGGGTACACGCGGAACCCGCACATCGAATCGCGGATCGCGAACGACAGCGTATTGATCCACACCCAAACGTGGGTCAGATAACGGCCATACAAACGGCCCTTAGGCACGCTGGCATCGTATTGGGGAGTGCCGCAGATCACCTTGGTGGGTGCGCGGCGTGCGTGTTCCAGAAAACGCGGGATATCGGCCGGGTCGTGCTGCCCGTCGGCGTCGATTTGCAGCACGTGGGTGGCGCCCAGGCGCGCGGCTTCCTGGAAACCCGCCAGCACCGCCCCACCCTTGCCCTGGTTCTGCGGAAGCCGCAGCAGGGTCACCTGCGGGGCGTGCGCCTGCGCCAGCGTGTCCAGCACGCGCGCGCACGAAGCGCGGGAACCATCGTCCACCAACAAACAGCGCTGACCGGTCGCGACCACGCCGCGCACCATTTCACCGATGGCGTGCTCGTGATCGAACACCGGGATCAGCACCCACGGACGGAACTCGCCCGGCGCGGTTGCCGATGCCGGCACCACGGTGGCCGCGTCAGTCGTCATGACCAAAAACCACCCGGCCGCTGGCGTGCGGCCCATGCACGGAGACGTAGCGAAAACTCAAAGTGTGCTTACTTGGCTGCCATTCCAAGCTCAGCTTCAGCCGATCGCCAGGCCGTGCCACGCGCTGGAACTTCAAGGCTTCCATGCGCAGAAACCGCGGCGGCATCGCGAATACTTCACGGCCAAAGCGAATCGCCCAATCCAGCTGCGCCACGCCCGGCAGGATAGCCGCCTGAGGGAAGTGGCCATCGAACGCAGCCAATGACGGATCCAGATCCAACTCAAGTTCGGCCGCCGATTCCTCGCGCACCGTCCAACGCGGCTGCGGGCGCTCAGGGCGAAACAGCGCGGTCAGCATCGCTTCGGTGGATTTGCCTTGCGCGTTGACCGGCAATGCATCGACGAATCGCCAACGGCGCGGCCGCGTCACCGCGTCCTGGCTGGCCGCAAGATGCTGGCCGAGCTGCTGGGAAAAACCGCGCCTTCCGATGGCGTGCAGAGACTGCCAACCGGCCGCGCTCGGCACGACCACCGCCGCCAAGGCATTGCGTGCGCCAGCCAACGATACGACTTTGGCTTCCTGCACATGGCCGTGTTCGGCGAGTTGCCGCTCCAGCGCATCCAGCGAGACGCGGCGCTCTTCGATCTTGACGATGCGGTCGGCACGGCCGAGCAGCCGGAAACCGCCCTGACCGTCGGCTTCCGCACGGTCCTGGCTGCGCCACCAGTCGTCTTGCGACAAATGCGGCGAGCGGACTTCCAACGCGTCTTGATCAACGCGCCATTGCACGCCCGGCAAAGCTTGCCAAGCCGGTTGTTCGCCATTCCAGCGCCGCCAGGCAATGCCGCCGGTTTCGCTGCTGCCCAGAATTTCAGTAGGCGCCACGCCCAACAGCCGCTTTGCGGTCAGCGCGGACTGCGCCGGCAGCGCGCCGCCCGACGAAAACACGGCCAGCACGCGGCCTTGCAACGACGCCCAATCCAGTTGTTCCGGCATGCGCTTCAGATGTGCGGGGCTGGCGACCAGCACCGAATCCCATCGCGCCAGCGCCGCCGCCATGTCTTCGGGGAAGAACGTCCGCGGCACGATGACGCGACCGGCCGCCAATGGCCACAGCACTCGGAACAACAGGCCATAGATATGTTGATGCGAAACCGTGCCGTGCACGGTGGCGTTACCCAGGTCGGCGCCGAATGCCGCCTGCAACGCTTCGACTTCGCGCGCCAACTGACGCAGCCGCTTTTCGATGGCGACAGGCTCGCCGGTGCTGCCTGAGGTGAACACCATCAACCGGGTCGATTCCTCGTCCAGCGGCGCCCATTCGATCGTATCGTCGTCGTGGGCAGCGCTGTTCAAGTCCGCAAACAGCGGCGTATGCCCAGCCGGAGCATCACCATTGAGAGCATCGCCATTGAAAGCATCTCCGGCGAAACCCGCGACATGCGGCGCCAGCCGCGACAACGTAGCAGGCAGGTTGTCCCCGCTCAGATAGACACGTTTGCCTGCGTGCCAGGCACCAAACAGCGCCGCCGCGAATTCCGCCGTATCTTCGAAATACAGCGCCCAGTCCTGGCCGCTCCGGGAAGCGAAAGCAGCGCGCCATTGCGCGGCACGCCGACGGAAAGCCAGGTGATCCGTCACGCCGCTTTCGGTATGCGCCACAGGCCGACCGGCTTGTGGCGACACCGCCACTTTGTTCAGCGAAATCCAATCAGCCATGCCGGTGCGCCGCCATCACCCGCTGCCGGATCAACCACTCACCGCCGAACAGCGTGCCCATCAGCACGTAAGCCAGCAGGCCGTTGTAGAACGCCCAGACACGGTCCGATGCCCACAGCGCCGTCGCCAGCGCAACCGCACCATTGAGTACGAAGAAAACACACCACACCTGGGTCACGCGGCGGGTATAGGCCACGCCTTGCGGCGGCAGATCCGGGTCGCTGAGACGGGCGATGCGTTCCACCGCCGAAGGTGGGAAGCGCAGGCTGACGGCGAATACCGCCAGCATCGCGGCATTGACCACGGCGGGATAAAGCTTCAAAGGCAATGCATCGTTGAATACGGTGGCCATCGCGGCCAGCAGCCCGGCGCTGCCTGCGGCCACCAGCCAGACGGCCTGCCGCGTGGCGACCGCGCGCAGCAACGCCAGCGCGAACAGCAGCAAGGCCATCCAGCGCGGCTCGAAGCGGCCGAGCGCGAAATAGACCACTAGCGGGTACGCCAGCGAAAGCGCAAGAAACACCACCGCGCGAGCACGAGCCAAAGGAGCGCGGGCCAAAGGAATACGCCTGCGGCCGGTCTCAGGCGGCTTCTTCGCGAATCAGCCCATGCAGTACATCGACGATGTCCTGCACCGTGCGCACGGATTTGAATGCGTCAGGCTGCAGCCCGCGTCCCAACAGGGGCTTGAGTTGCACGATCAGGTCCACCGCGTCGATGCTGTCGATATCCAGATCGTCGTAAAGGCGCGCTTCCGGCTTGATCCGCGACGGCTCGATCTCAAAAGATTCATGCAGGATCGCTACGATCCGCTCGAAAAGTTCGTTCTTGGTCATGTTTACTACCCTCGCCGCAAAGACTACGGCTGTCTCTGCGAAGCGACAAATTCAGCCAACGCGCGCACGCTGGAAAAATGGCGGCGGGTTTCCTGCGAATCCGCGGAAAGGCTGACGCCATAACGCTTCTGCAGCGCAAGCCCCAATTCCAGCGCATCGATTGAATCCAGCCCCAGGCCTTCGACGAACAGCGGCGCGGCCGTGTCGATGTCCTCGGGTGCGATGTCTTCCAATGACAGCGATGAGATGATCAGTTCCTTGATCTCGTCCTCAAGGATCTCGTGCTCAAGTGCCTGCACGCGTTTGCTCCCCTGCAAAGTAATGGGCTAGAAAATCGGTAAGTCGTCTTGCCGCGACTGCTTCCCCCCCTGTAGCCGGGTCGACGCCGTCCAAGAACCGCGCAATGGGCAGGTCTTCCTGAACGTCGACCGTTACATGGAACCGCCGCGAAGGCACACAATACCATTTCTCGCCTTTTCCCAGTGTGAGTGGCGAACAAGTCAACCGCACCGGCGTGATATTCAAACGGCCGCGCACCGCGATATTGGCCGCGCCACGCTGCAATCGCAGGGGTTGGCCCGGCGTTGTCCGGGTGCCCTCCGGAAAGATCACCAGATTGCCCCCTGCTCGCACGGCCGCAATGCAGTCGTCCACCAGTCCCGCGCCATCCTCGTTGGATACGTAACCGGCCGCCCGAACCGGCCCCCGCATGAACGGATTGCGCGCTACCGCCGACTTGACCACGCAGTCGGCATTGGGCAGCAGCGAGATGAGGAAAACCACATCGATCAGGGTCGGATGATTGGCCAGAATCAGCAGGCCGTTTCGCTGCAAGCGTTCACGGCCGCGGATTTCGTAGGTCAGCACGCCCAGCCGGCGCATCAGCTCCACGTGCGCGGCGAAACTGCGCTGCACCAGCCGTCGTATGCGCTGCTTGCGGCGCAAGGGGTCGCGCACCATCCACTGCAACGGCGGAATCACGCACAGGCGCAGAAAAAGGCCGCCCACGCCGAACGCCAGAAAGCTGAGACCGGTGCCGATCACCCGCCAGGCATGATTCAATCGTTCACGCATGCCGCCGCCAGGTCCAACTCACGCCCTCGGTGCTGAATTCCAGCTGCCGATCCTGCGCCAACAGAAAGCGTTGCACGTTCAGGCCATGCGGCAGACTCGATGCGATTGCGGCCACGTCCGCGCCGGAAGTGGCGCCCCAACTCAGCTCCAGCGCGGTTCCCTGCCCGCCTGCGCCGGTCCGCGCAATCCGCCAGCTCCAGGCGTAGAACGGGTCCGCCTCATCGGCGAAATCCTTGTAGATGTCGGGCAAGGGGGCTTCGTAACCGACCACCAGGACCTCCGGCGCGCCATCGGCCAGCAGGCCCGCGGCTTCCACGCAGGCCGCTTCGGCGGTGGTTTTCCCCGCCGCCAGCGCCAGATAGTTGCCGCGCACACCGCGAATGATGGAATACAGCGCCGCGATGGCGTTATGCACGGATAGCCCAAAGCCAGTCGGCGACAGTGGTTCGTCGCTCGCCAGGGCTCGCAGCAGCTCCATCGAACGCTCTACATCGCCATGCCGCGATGCGAACACCAACGGCACCGACTGCGCTTCCGCCTGCTGGCACCAATACGCCGTCTGAATGGCCATCCGCCCCAACCGCTCGATGCGGCGGCGCTGCATGGCCGGCACTTCGCTGAGCGCCGGCGTCTGTTCGCCCTGCGGCAGGAACGGCTGTTTCGCCCAATCCAGCCACTCCTGGCGGGTATGCAGGCCGGGGGCCCAGGCGGACCAATCGACTACGGTAAATTCAATCATTCCCTGCGGTACTGCCTTGCCGGAGCGGTCCGCTATTTCAACCGCAACCGGGCCGATTCCGCCAGCTGTGAAAAAAATCGAAACCGAAGCTTGCGCATCCGCGAATCGCTGGCTATTATTCCGCTCCTTCCAGCACACGTGGGGCCATAGCTCAGCTGGGAGAGCGCTTGCATGGCATGCAAGAGGTCGCCGGTTCGATCCCGGCTGGCTCCACCATCTCCCGGCATTAGGCCTGTCTGGAGTTGAAAATTTGGAAAAGCTTTACGCGTCCCCATCGTCTAGAGGCCTAGGACATCACCCTTTCACGGTGGCGACCGGGGTTCGAATCCCCGTGGGGACGCCAATTTGAAAAAGCACTTAGGGCTCGGGAAACCGGGCCCTAAGTGTTTTTGGCGTATCTAAAGATCAGACGACGACATTCCCGTTCAAAAAAAGTCGCAGACCGGTCCGGTCCAAGCGTAAGAACGTAGAGCGGAGCTTGCTCCGCTGCTTTGCCTCTAAAAACGAACGAGCAAGTTCGACTTGGATAGACACGCATCATCGGATCGCGGCAGACGTGATTCTCGACGCGCCGCAACGTCCCGAGCGAAAGCCCCGGGCGCGCTCCGCTTACTCGGGCTACGCTTTCTTCCTTGCTCGTCTAATGACAAGGACGGTGGCGTGTGGGCCATCCCCATCAGCGAGGTTGCAGCGAAAGACGAATTCCTCGGCATCAAGAACGCAACACGCGACGACATCCTCGCTCTGCATCGTGCGGCCGCTTAAAGCGTGACCAGTAGTGGCGCCGAGAATTCGCCTCGACAATTGAGAAAGCCGCCCTCTTGGAGCGGCTTTCTCGTTCATTCAAGAAGACCAGCAATTAATGACTGGAATTCAATTGCAGCTGGGGCGCTTGTCAGAATGCCCTAATAGCCCAACTGGTGAGTGCCGTTACGATGGCGTGCGCAATGTACCCGATGCAAAAGGCTATAAGCACAGATTTCTTCTCACCCAAAATTTTCGGCTTAAGCAAAACGACGACGACAAAGAAAAGCGCAATAAGTAGAATCGGAAGATAGGTTAGATAGTTCACTGCCCATAGCCCTGAGGTAAGGTGGATCCAGGCCACTTACCAGGGCCAGGATACGAAGCATTACAGTCTGTGCCTTGACCTACCCGCTTAGATGCATCGTAAGCTTGCTTGATCAACGCCCCGCCGCATGCGGCAGCGGTAATAGGGGTCTCCGCCATCGCGCAAACAGTAGCTGTTGCTGGCGCTTCCAGACTGCTGTTCAAAACACTTTCATTGAAAGCGTCGCATCGCCCCTGTCTCCAATTGGAAAATGCCCGCATATCCCCCGTCAAGTTCGCATCTGGCGCGGGTGGCATGTTGTAGCCAATGATAGGAACCTTGATGAAGTTGCCGTCAATGGGATCCCACTGCTCCTGACAAGGAGAAAGATCGCATGGTCCAAAAGGTTGGTGGAGCCCATCCTCTAGGGACAGAATAGGACGATCCAGCCCCGGGTAAGCGTTGTTGAAATTGAAGTCGGCGGGGTTATATCGGGCGGCAGTGAGGCCCGTGGTAAAGGAGAATTCCGAAACCCCAGAGGAGCGCGTTAGATAAGCTCTTTGCGTCAGCGTATCGAGAGTGATATTTCCCCAGTTCGACCTCATCGTAATGAGGTGCGCCCCTTTGTCCATCATATTCGACCTCATGTCGAACGGTTGGCCATAAGGAGGCGGCTTTGTGGGTGTCAGTACGTCATCAGGTTCTGTTGCCATTACGATTTGAGCAGAAAGCATCCAAACGACTAACCCTACGAAAGCTCCTTTCATTTCCAAGTTCCCTCTGCTAGTTAGCTTGCTAAGCACAGCACCAGTCCTTACTGCCTCGCGAGCTTATCCATGATTTTCAGTAGGCGCAAATCCGCCGGAACCTCGCTCGCGCGCGACCAGTTAGCCTCTACCGTACCTTGCCCTCCTCCAACGCTCTATTCGGCAGTCACTAGATTGAGTAACGCCATGCCCAAGCCGCGATGTAACGAAGCGCGGTCTCGCGGGTCGCGAACTCACGGTAGTGGCGCTCGCTCTCTAACCCGCGATGGACGCCAATAACCGTCGATGCTTTGCCAGACATAGGTTGCATAGTGGCAACGGACGGACCCTCGCCATCTACGACGATGTGTCGGCCCTCCGGTGTCGGCCGCCGATGCTGTGCGACGTGCGGCAACTGCCAACTGAAGCGTTCCGGCAACGCCGGAAGGCTCTGAACATCTGGAGGGGTCAAAGTACCCTTCATTCGACTTCTGCCGGATTGAACCTACTCGCTCGTTCCTGGGGCTAGTTTCGCCGCACCAGTGCCCCAAGGCTACCCCGCCTGAGTCTCAGCGCCTGAAACCACGCACCATCTTTTCGGCGATGCGTGGGCGCTGGCACTGCACCGCACGGCGCGCGGTCGAGACCCCGCCACGCCTTCCCGCTTCATGGGTCGCATTCGACTCAGATCCAGCAGGACGCGCAGGCGCGGGCTAGCATGGACTTCACGGGCCGCCAATGCGCTCCGGAAACCGACGCGAAGCGACGCGCCTGCCGGGCTTTTAGTGCACGCGCAAGAGGTGCTCGATTCACGATCTGATTGGTTGCCGTCACTGGTGCGCTTCGGAAATAGGTAACTCAGGTAACGCCCCCCGAAAACCGGTTCTGAGCCAATGATTCGGCGGCTTTTCGGAGTTACCTTTCAGGGGTAATTTTCGGTAATCGGCTCGGTAACCTGACGCTAACTCATTGATTTAATTTACTAATTCCGAGTTGATGGATCACTTCCGATAAAGGTAACTAGTTACTACTCAATTACCTCAATAGTTACCCTATAGAAATCTTCGCAAGTCATTGATAGATAAGGTCTAATCGCCAACCTCGCGCATCAGGTTACCGAGATTACCCTTTCCCGAAGGCCTCGCGGATTGGGGCATTTCTTTGCCTGCGTTTAGTCGTGGCTTGCTAGCAATTGAGCGCGGCGAGATCCCCCGGCGCCGGGGCCGCGGCGCCAATAATTAGTCTGGATCTCGCTGCAGTTGGCCACGCCGGTAACCGGCGCCGCTGGCCATCGCAGGGCTCGGCGCTACACTTCCGTTGCGAACACAACGACAAAGGGACGGCATGGCGTTCGACTATTGGTCAGCAGGCGCTGCATTGTTTGGTTCATTGATCGGCGCTTCTGCCACCTTGGCGGGCATCGCACTTACCCATAAGCAGCAGGAAAAAATACGCACGGAAGACCTGAGGCGTGAGCGACGCGCTATCGCGCTTGCGATTTCTGCAGAGCTTGAACTGATCGCCCAGCAGGCCCGCGTAATTCAGACAGTGCTCGAACGAACGGCGGACGCTGGTACTACTCTCGCTCCCACGCTCTTGCAAAACGAGTTAATAGGCGAACGCTTTTACTTTAGTCGGCTCGGCGACAAGGTAGACCGCATGCCGCCCGAAATAATCTCCGACATTGCTACCTCTTATACGCTTTGTGGAACTGCCGATGCAGCGATGCTCCGCTGGATCAGGCAGGAGGAACCTATATCTGCATACTCTCTTCGCACCCTAGCCGTCATGCTAAATGCAGTGGCGTTGAGGTGCAGCGAAACAGCTAACAAGCTTGTTCGACATACAGAAACGCAGATTTGACCTAGCCTAGGAAGCAACTTGTAGGGTCCCCACGCACAGTATTGGCAGACTTCGCAGGGGCGCGACTTTCAAATTGAACTCATCCGACTGCACACATTGCCAGCCTAGTGCCGTTGCTTTGATCCATAGTCGGGCGCCAGTTCAACGTGGGAATGCTTTCGTCTTGTGGATGCAGAGGACCGAGATAGTGAATCAACTAGAGACCGCTTTAAACGCAGCAGTTGCTGAACAAACGCGGCCCGAGCGTCTATTCGCAATGTTTCTTTCAACGAAGCTCGAGAACCAGGGCTACACCCCCACCCCCGAAGACATGAAGAAGCTGGAAGCCGCGTATTTTATGTTAGCCACGGGAGATAGAATTGAGGGGCTTGAACTCGATTGCGCCGAAGAGGCTTCATTGGTCATAACTGAGTCGGATGTCAATGCCTTTGTCAAAGCGGTCCCAGTTGCGGTGAAAGCGGCAGTTGAAAGCACGATCGAACATCTTGCGGGGTTTACTACTGAAGAGATTCCGGCGTCCAGAGAGATCGCAGACGTAGTTCGAGCAAATCAAGCCGAACTAGTGGATCTTCTCAGAGATATCTGGGGCGAAGCGTTTGATGGGCTTCTCGCATTGGCACAACTTTCAGCCGAACTTTGCGACAGCAGCAATACCGCTGGCCGCCAAAAGACACGCAACAAAGCGTTCACTGACGCTGTCACGCGCCTCCACGCTCGCGGCTGCTTGATCTCTCGCGAGATTGTGTTGCTTCTTGAGAACGGCCTGTCACAAGCCGCACAAGCCCGATGGCGCGCACTTCATGAAGTGACTGTGATTGCGATGTTTATTGCGAAACACAAGAATCCCGCCGCAGTTAGATTTCTCGCGTCCGCTGCTATTGATAACAAGCGTCATTTGGATAGTTACGAGAAGCACCTAGTTGCACTTGGGCAGCCTCCAATACCTGCGCAAGAACGTAAACGGATAGACAGGACGTTCGCAACTGCTGTTCAAAAATATGGAAAACACTTCGATAGCGACTACGGCTGGGCTGCCCACTTTCTCAAGAAGCCGCGCGCAAAATTCAGTGACCTGGAAGCCTCTGTCGATCTTGAGCACTATCGGCCCTGGTACAAAGCTGCGTCAATGCAAGTACATGGCAGTGCGCGTGGGTTGCTGGCACCGATGGGGTTGAGTGAGGACGCCCTCCTTACAGGACCCCACTTCGAAATTGTTCCGGAAACCGCCCTTCATACTTTGAATTGCCTGATGGTTCTCAGCTCCATCAGTCTAGATGTGGCAATCAACGTGGATCGTTTAGTAGCGGCCAAAATTCTCGTTAGCCGTGGTGACGAAGTACGGGAAGCACTTTCAACTGCGGTCGCGATGGCCGACCAGACTGTAGAAACCCGTACAGAGAATAATGGTGTTGCGTGCTAAAAGTTCATTCAAACCGACGCTGTTTCATGGCGCGGCCCAATTCTGGCATTAGGTGGTGGCCATGAGAGATATCAGCAAGTTGCAGAAACTCAAGCTCGCCATCACTGTCGGCGCAATCTCGGCTGCCGCAGTGCATGTCATCTGGCCACACCTCGCAATCGATGCGATCACACTTGGGCTCGTTGTTGTGGCGCTGCTTCCTTGGCTAGCCCCACTTGTGAAATCTGTCGAACTGCCGGGCGGATTGAAGGTTGAGTTACAGGAAGTCAAAGACGCTGCTGAAAGAGTGAAGAACGCTGGCCTGCTAGCGCCGTCGGCCAGTCCAGAGAGGATTGAACACACCTTCCTTCAGGTTGCCCAGCACGATCCCAACCTTGCCTTAGCGGGTTTCCGGATCGAGATCGAGCGACGTTTAGTAGCGCTATGCGAGCGAAACGGAATTTCGGCTCGAAATCGCGGCTTAAGCTATCTGCTTCGTGCCCTTGGCGAGAAGAACCTGCTCACGCCGGAGCAAAACTCAGCTATTGCGGATCTAGCATCCCTCCTCAACTCCGCGACACATGGCGCACAGGTAGATCCAGCCGCCGCACAGTGGGCACTCGATATCGCGCCGGAACTTCTAGAGTCTCTATCCCGCCTGATCTCGCCCACCGGCCCAAAGACGTTTGTTGGCAGCCAAGAGCCCCGGTTCGCCCACGAGGGTGACTTTTGGGTAGACGGCTAATGATCGCCGAAGCCAACGCTGTTCCGTAGCGCAGCTTAACTTAGTGCCTAGATGTCCGCTTCTGGCGTAGCAGACATCGGGCGCCCTATGCCACCGATCGGTATCCGCCCCGGCGCGGTGCCTTGATTTGTAAGGGCTTTCGATGGACGAGGACTAGTCGGGGGTTAAGCTCGGATCCCCGTGGGGACACCAATCTGAAAAAGCACTTAGGGCTCGGGAAACACGGGATCCGCCCATTAGATAGTTGAGTGCCTGGCTAGCTGAGCTCCGCGTTACTTCAATGCGCGTTCGCCGGTAACATGAGCCGCGGGTTGGCACACCTGAAGCTAAACGGCACGGCTCTGTAAGAAATCTCCGCTCGCCTGCGTCTAAGAACGCAAACAAGTTTGGGGACCCATTCAATGGCGCCTTTGAAGACACGGCTTACGCCGCCGGATGCGCTCAGTGAGCAAGTGCCTGATGCCGTCGCCGTTCCGCCAATCGGCGCCGTTGGCCGCGACAGGCAGCCCATGCTCGACAGCGAACGGGACGGCATCTTTGGCGACTGGCTAGCAGCTCACAAGGGGATTCTCTTCAAGGTGGTCCGCGCTTATGCGTTCGAGCATGCCGATCAGCAGGATCTCTTTCAGGAGGTGGCAATCCAGGTCTGGCGCTCCGTGGATGGTTACCGTGGAGACTCGGCAGTACCGACGTGGATGTACCGCATCGCTCTGAACGCAGCCATTTCGTGGACACGCAAGCAGGGCCGTCATCGGCAGAGTAAGCAGCCGCTCGAGATCATGGACGGCCTTCTCACCGAGCCTGCGGTAGAGGCCGATCCGCGCATGGAGTGGTTGTATCGCCAGATCGCTCAGCTCAAGGATGTTGATCGCTCGGTGGCCCTCCTGATGCTCGACGGGTTTGCCTACAAGGACATCGCCGCCATCGTCGGCATCAGTGAAAGCAACGTCGGGGTCAAGATCAACCGTATCAAGGCGGCGCTGTCCGCTCAGCTGGCAAAGGAGACTGAACTATGAATCTCGACGATGTAATCGAGGGCTGGCGCTCGCAAGACGGGTCGACGTTCTATGGCGTCGTGGACAAGAGCCGGCTTCATCAGGTGTTGCGGCAGGAACACGCAAAGCTCAAAAAAGAGTCGCGCAGAGGATATTGGGGCGGGTACGTCTTCGGGGTTGCTCCTCTCCTCATCAGCTCGGGGCTGTTACTCGCCATCATGTTTCAACCCGACGACAACGCACTGATCGTGTGGGACTATGTTGTTGGGGTTGCAAGCGTGGCTGCCGCCATCGTCGTGGCGTGGACGCTGTTTGCGCTCCGCCGGTCTCAGCAGGCGCGTGAGCAGGGCTTCGGCGACTCGCTTCGGGATCACCTGCGCCGTCGTATCACGCAGATGGACGACGAGGCAACGCGTGAGCGCCACCTGGGGTTGATCGCTTTGGCGGCGGGATTGATCTGCGCAGTAGCTATCTCCGTCGGTCAATACCGGATCGGCGATGCACCTGTGCCCTATAGCGAAATGAATTGGCCGTCGCCCCTTTGGACTGTCCTAATCATAGGGTTGCTCTGCCTGGAGTTGTTTTGGTGGGCGCCCCGCCGGGAGCGGCGGAAAAACTTGCCGCTCAAGCGCCAGCTCGAGGCGTTGCTGAAGGAGCTCGACGGCTAGTGACTTCCGAGCGGGTTGATCGAGCGCGCGAACGTGGAGGCGCCTACTCGCCCGCGACTACGAGGGACGAGCGATGGAATGTAGAAATGCCCTCTGATGCTTACGGCCTCGACGATTCGCACCGCTGATGCGAGAGCCACGCCACTGCAGCGTCCATCGTCGGCCCACTGTCGCCGGTGGCCTCATCCGGTTGCATTGCGTCGACGTACTTCCTCCCTGTTCGGTCGATGCCCCACGCGCCGGTCATCACAATGACCGCGCCGTCAGAGAGGCGAACCGGGTGATTCGCCGTTATATATCCGCCGGTCGGAGCACCGAAGAAACGAGTGTTCGGCCTGCCCTTGAACGACATCGCGGTGTATTCGCCCGCACTCACCGTTGATGGACCGATGAGCACCGCGACCGGCATCGAATTGCTCGCTAGATCGATCGGAGGCCGCGCGTTGGTCGCCGGAGCCATGATCGCCTTACCATCCGTCAGGAGCCACGAACTGAATGTGCCGTTCGCAGACTCAAAGGTCCCAAGCACACCATCGTGGAGCAAACCACTGACCGCTTCGATCATCGGGTACATGTTGCCGCCGGTATTCGACCGTAGGTCAAGCACGAACTTGCAAACGTCCCTGAGATTTCAGTTCGTTGATCTTAGTTTGACCTGTTCGCGCGTATAGCTGACCCCACTCGAATGAGCCCATGAAGCCGTACAGGCGTACCACGCCAATCCCGTTGGCAAGCCGCACAGTTTCAGGTAACAACAGCGGCGGAGCGGATGCCCTCCCGCTCGCCTGCCCTGTCGAATTTGCCTTGGCCTGGTCAGGCTCGTGGAACTGGGTATGCTTCTCGCCCAATTCCTTGATGACCAATCGGATGGCCGGGTAGCTGTCGGCAGTCGTTTGAGCTCCGCCCGCAGCTGCGTAAGCTTTGGCCGTCAATGCCTGCCAATCCATCTTCGCCGCATTGATGTGCTGCTCGCGAAATAGAGCAATTGCGCGGTCGAGATAGGCTTCGGCCTCCGGCGACATATTGCCAGTAGGCGAGGCGGTTAAGGCCGCTGCCGCAAGAACGATCAATACCCCGAATGAACGCATACCGATGCTCCCCTACCAGACCGCTATCTCCCGTTCGACGATCATAGTCCACAGTCCCTCAGATGTATACCTCAGGAGCACGGAATGCCAGCCACTGCTGGCCGAATGGGAGCACCCCTTAGGGATGACCGGTAGCTGCTTCGGGGTGGCGCTTTGATCTAGATGGGCCTTCGATAAGCGAGAGCGAGCCGGGGATTGAGCTCGAATTCCCGTGGAAACACCAAATTGAAAAAACACTTAGGGCTTGGGAAACCCGGTCCTAAGTGCTTTTGCGCTTGCGTAACCGACTATTTTCTTTGTTCGCCGAAGCCGATATGGAAATGGAGATGCTTTGAATCCTGGTACTTTCCCAGATTCGTAACCACGCGACAGGCGCCGTGCTGAGCTTCGACTTCTGCGGCGACTTCCCGAACGACCTCCAACAGGTCATGCACCAGTGACACGTCGTGACCACCGAGATCGGTCAGCGACGGGATGTGTACCTTCGGGACAACGACGATATGAATTTGCCAGTAAGGCCGCGTATGGTGGAATGCCAGCACGCCTTTCGTTTCCCGCACGACACTGATCGGCGTTCGGCCGCTCAACGCTTCGTCGCAGTAGAAATCGTTAGTCATCGATCCATTCCCAGCCTTCGTGCGTAATGGCTCGGCAGCGTCCCGAAAACATCAGGTACCCGCCCAAGCGCGGGTTCTCCGTGCGCCAGAAAGTCGCGACGGTTCCTTTGTAGTCGAACTTGATTTGAAGCATTCCGCCGTTTCGGGCCGCATGTAATCCCAATCCAAAGATGGAATCGTTCGCCATCGTAATCGTGATTCCAAAGATCGTGTCCGATACTTTTGAGATCAAGTCAGCGTCGCGGGCGCTTGTATCAAGAATCATTGGGTAGCAGTACGCGCACCCAGCTGGCTTGCTCCTCAAACGCCAGACCGGCCTGGGACAGGGCCGCGGTTAGCGCTGCCTGTTTGTTCTCCACCAAGGGAGGAACCAGGCGGCCCCGGTGCGTAGTTACCTCAGTAAGTAGGTCGATCCATTCGATCTGGTGCTCAGGCACCGGACCGTAACTTCCCGTCTCCAGACAGCCCGGTACAGGCAACCAGAGCGGCTCCCAAGCGTTGCCTAGCTCTCTCCCGACAACCTTCAGCCGTGCCAGAAGTCCCAAAGACTTGGCGATAGCTTGAACCTCTCCCCAGGACGCTATGTCGGACATCATTCTGCCAAACACCTAGATCAAGCCGACTCGCGAAGGGGGTTCTGTTTGAATGAGTTGTTAGGTGGCGCTGCGCAGATATGCTGCCACCGCCGACCAACATAAGTGGTGACTAGCCAAGTGAAAATGAGGTAGGTGGGAGGGACGATAAGCCACCAATAGTCGGCCAGGAACCCAGAGATCTTAAGCACCGGAGCGCCGACTGGCACGCCAAATGCCTCCAGTGGCGGCGCCACGAAGATGCCGTACGCCTCAATGGGAAGCAGAAGAGCGAAGCCGACGAATGAAAGAGCGCCGTATACGATCGCGGCGACGGTGAATACAAAGAGAAATGGGCGAGGCAGCCATGAACGGCGCCGGTAGGCTAGAAGGGCTGGCCACAAAACCGGTGAGAACGACATGAGGAAATAACCGACAGCTATGGCCGTGAAAATGACAGTCATCTTTGGTCCAAAAACGTCGAGTACGCTCATAGCCGCCACTATCTAATGGACGGACCATCGGGTCCGGTCATGTCTCTGCTCTTGCCCCTGACCGGCCAGATGTAATCCTGCGATCCACTGCAGCTTATCGATCCTGGGTACGGCCAACAAGCCGACACAATGAGCCGTTCGGGACGGCTTCTATCGACGATTAGCCGCCGAAGGTGCTTCCAAGCCCACGTCGGCTGTCGTCTAGGGACGCTCTCCCCTGCCCCTCTCCCGTCACTCCGCCGGCAGTCGAAGACGCTCGGCATCTTTGGGCACAACAGCCGCCGCAAGGCATCGCTTGCACACCTTGTGGCTCTTTGGATCCGAAGGGAGCACCTTCAGGATCAGCAGCCTGTCGTTCAGTACCCGCAAGTCGCGGTCTCGATCGCGGAGAACGAATGGACTGGCTGCCGGATCGAGCCCGGCTGCGGCTATGGCCTCCGAGTCCACAAGGTGCCATGACGTGCGACCACCGCCCTTCACGACAACCATGGAAACCCAGTCGGCCGGAATCGGCTCTGCGAGCTTCAGCGCAGCCTCCAGCCGAGCAGAAGTTCCCACCGGGGTTTGGTTGCCATGAGTGCGGCAAAGCAGAAGACCTCCCATAGCTTCAGACGCTCCCTTCTGTTGACCGTTACCGCATGGGCTGGCGAATGATGGTTTTCCACTTCCTGGGGTCCGCGCGCCGTATATCGCTCAAGTAAATCTCGTGGTGCTTTCCGGCAAGGCCGGACCGAGCGTCGATGAAAGCGTGCACGCGCTCAATCGTTGGACCCTCTTCGGAGAATGGCCCAACGTGCAATATCTGGGCACAACGGCCCTCGGCAAATTTCTCCAGGCGCAGCTTGTCGACGCCGGGAAGTTTCTTTTTGCTTCGGACCGTAGCTATAGCCGCTTCGATGACCTCATCGGCAACGAAATCCGGCTGCATGATCATCATCGTCCACTTCCAGTTTGCTCTGTCGTTGGCGACGAAAGCCGAAAGGTCATCTGCCCACCAAAGGCCTTCCAGCGGCATGACGGAATAGTCGAGTTCTTGCGGGCCTTTCTTGACCATGAATTTGGCCGTGTAAGACACGGAGAACAGTGCCTCCACCGCCTGCGCATATTCGGGGGATCTATTCGGATCGCCTTGTCCGTCGACCATAAGGAACTTGAACGCAGGGACATCAATCTGCACGACATTCTTGGCGGATATTTGGTAGAACGGCTTCAGTTCCTTCTTCAGATCGATCTTCTTCATTGCTCCATTTGTCCTAGTGCCTGGGCGAGAGCCAGGCCGCATTTTCGACGAGCGCCTTGAGCCCGACAAGCCACTGAACCGAAGCGGTATTTGGCTTGTCATTCGACTGGAGCCTATAAACACGCACGGAGGCGATCTTCTTGACCTGGGACGACCCAACCGGTCGAAAAGTACTGCGCCGCTTGCTGTTCCCTGCTTCTTGCTGACTTTCTACGCTTCCATCGTGCGGAATCAGGCAATCGGAATGAACGCCAGGGACAGTCCGAAGCGATTATTCCAACTTACGCCCTCCGCGAGCGTATGGTGGGGAATGCCCTACAAGACCCGCCCCGAGCTAGACGCACTCATCAACGCCTTGGCCGCTGATATGCCACGCATGGACGCGCAGGATGGAGACAAGGCTTTTACTGAAGCCTGGGCGACACAGGCGACCGATATCCAAAGCAAGGCGAGCCTGGACAACGAGGACCACGTCTTCCACCGCCTTCAGGCCATGGGGATAGACCACGCTCGGTCACGACACGGAATATTCCACCGGATGCGTCGGAAGTTCCGTCACTGGCGCTATGCCCCCTCGAAGCATGCGTAAAACGCCATACCGCCGGTCGTTCAGACCAACGGCAGCCAATAAAAACGGCATGCCGTCACAGAAAGGCGTACTCTGAATACCCGTGATAAACAGGGAGGCTGCAGTGAAATCCCTATTTTTCAAGTCGGTGCTATTCCTGGTACTAGGCGCCATTGCCGCCATACTGGTCGGCATGTGGTTCTCCTCCGCGATCGATTCAGCGATTCCCTCGGAATATCTCATTGATCGCAGTTGAGTTACGCGGGCGTGTCGCTTGCCGGCCGATTTCCAGGCACGGTCAACTCTACTGATCGGTACCGCGCTATAGCGCGATGTGTTCGCTGCGTTTGCGAATCGTCTTAAAACCTGTTCACGATCCTACTGCGCTCGGCAGACGGCCCGCGCCACCGGTCACCTGTCTTCGCTCGCCACGGATCGTGAGCAGGCTCTTTCCGGGAATCATCTGCCCTTAAAAGCATAACTTGGCCGCCATTGAGGGGATAAGTTGCCGAGCGGCAGGTCATTCAGACCAGCGGTAGCCCAGCGCCCGCACGCCCCATCGGAAAGGCGTACTGTGAAGATCACTAGCAGAAGGATGCTGCCATGAAATCTCTGTTTTTCAGATCGGTGCTGTTCCTGGCGCTAGGCGTCGTTGTCGCCATACTGTTGGGCACGTGGGTTTCCTCCGCGATCGATCCGGCGATTCCCTCGAACTATCAGATTGACCGTAGCTGACGTAACGCCCGCCAGGGTGGAAACGGTGCGCGATGTCGCTAGTTGTCTTGGCGGCGAGCAGACTTCGAATCGTCAGATATCAGCTTATTGCTTATCCGCAGCAGTTTTCGGTTGCAGCAGATCGCGTTCGCCATGGGCGCGGCGCTCGGCGTCGAGCTGGGCGTCGATGTCGTGATTGACAGAGGTGTCACCGGTACCGGCGCGCTCGGGCGCAGGCGTGGCTGCGGCCTGCGCGGCGCGATGCTGATAGGCCGCCTTGACTGCGCGGATCGATTCGGTGCGCACCTTGATGATGTCGTTCTGTCGTTGGTCGACCCAGCCATAGAATCGCAGCACGATCTTGTCGGCAGCCAACTCTTCGATCTGCCAAGATGGCGCAGGATCGGTTAGCACACCCGCCACTTCAGCGATCTCATCCAGCGCAAGCTCCTGCGATTGGCGTATCGAGTCCTTGATGCCCAGGACTACGGTGAAATCGAAACGACGCAAGGGGTTCTGCGAATAATTCAGCATCACCGATTTGAACACCATGGCATTGGGCAGCGTCAGCTGATTGCCGTCCAGCGTCATCAGCACGGTTGCGCGCGAGGTCAATGCGACCACCTTGCCTTCACGGTTCTCGATCAGTACGTGATCGCCCGGCGCGAATGGTTTACGCAGGCTCAGCAGGATGCCGGCAACGTAGTTTTCGGCAATGTCCTTGAAGGCGAAGCCCATCACCAGGCCGACCACGCCGGCCGATCCCAAAGCCGCACCGACCAGCGTGGTGGCGCCCAAAAGATCCAGCGCCATCAACAGCCCGCCGAACACGATCAGCCACTGAAGCACCCGGCCAAGCAGGCTATCGATGTAGGGGTTGCGCTGGTGCAGCCGCCGCAGATGCACTCGCCCCGCGACGAAGCGGCCCAGCCATAGCGCCGCCAAGAAGACAATCAGGGCGACCACCAGAAGTGGTACGGCGGCGATCATGCGCAGCAACTTGTCGCCGATCTGGCGCACCGCCACCTGCAGTCGGTCGCTGAGGCGGGTACTGATCCGAACGCGGTTCTCGACCGCTTCGATGCCGGGCTGCTGAGTGGCTACTTGTTCGGCGACCTCTCGCTTTTCCGGTTCGATCACCTCGCCATCGAGCCGAGCTACCTGGTCGTGCACGGTGGCGGTGACATCCTCCAGCCCATCGACACCGCGTAGCCGCTCGCCGACCTGGCGGCTGAGTTCGCGGTCTGCTTGCGCTTTGGGCATCGACGCTGGCGCGATAGGCGGTGCCGCCGGTGCGGCGCTGGGCGCCGCCAGTACCGGCAGCATAAGTACCCAACAAGTACCCGCCATGATCCATCGTTGAACAAGCCGCATCACTATCTCCAGGTATATACGGAGAACTGTCGCTGGCTTGGGACTAAGGGCACGTGAAGCGATTGCCAGCGTGCCTGATTTTCACTGAGGCACGCTGGCGCGAAACAACGCGATTCCAGCCCAGTAGTGCTGCCGGCAAAGCAGCCAACACGAACACTCGCCTGGGCAACGTCAGGATTACTCCGCCAGATAAGCCCGGAGCTTTGCATCGTTGAGCAGCATCATGACGCTCTCCGCGATGCAACCGTTAAGATCCTGTAGAAGCACGCCACTGGTGTGTGGAACTGTTTTCGTGATCACTTCGCCATTGCCCAGTTTGGCTTCGAAGCTGAGGGTACTGTTCCAATGGAAGACGGCATATTTGCTGACCAGGGAGTTGACTTTCAGCTCAACCGTCTTCGCTTGACCCGCAGATGGTTGTGCGGCCTTCGTCAGTTCCTTGTTCGTCTGTTGGACCATCACGTCAGTGATGGAACGCAGATCCGAGCTGAGCTTTGATCCGCCGTAGGAGTAGACGATGACAGGATTGTTTGACGGCTGCGCATTGACGACGCTGGTCTGCCCTTTGGCGGGGAACGACGAAATCAACCCATCGCGTAGCGGATATTCCGATGGGGTATACGGCATGGTACCGCAGGCGGACAGGAGTACTGCAGCAGCGACAGCTATGGCTGCAACGGAAAGGCGCATATTTTTCCCCTAGAGTTTATTGGATGCGATCAAACCAGCCGAAGCACCGTGCGGGCTGCCATGCAACCCGAGTGCTCCTCTGGACGTCATCCCCATGACGCCATCCAAGCTTATCGACGCGGACTCAAGCTAACAAGGTCAGATGCGGAATGGAACGCAGCCGAACGCCTAAGGGGTATGAACAAGCTCGGCTTTAACGCAAGTGCGTGCGCGTCTTTCATCCTTTGATCGCACCGGCCGCGGTTTTCTCCGCGATCTTGGTGCGCGCGACGGTTTGGCGTTCGCCGATGACCATTTCGGTGATCCAGGCGATCAGCATTTTGGTATAGGCCTGCTGGTCTTCCTTGCGGACCAGTCCGTGGTCGGCACCGCCTATGACGCGCGAGGTCAGCGACTTGGCTTTGGTAAAAGCTTTGCGGTAGTTCTCGGCCACTTGGTGGGGCACGATTTCGTCGTGTTCGGCTTCCACCAGCAGCACATCGCCCTGAAAACCCGTGCAGGCTTTCAAGGCGCGATTGTGTTCGGCCGTCACCACGGTACTGCGATAGGCGGGAAGATCCCAACGGTTGCGTAGTTCGAACTTGGGCACATCCCAATCTTCGTCCTTGTAGAGCGCGGGGGAACGCAACGCCAGCCAGCGCACCTGGCGCAGCTCACTGACCAGTGCCGCCAGATAGCCCCCGTAGCTGATGCCGACCAGCATGATGGACTGGCTGTCGACATCCGGCAGCGAAACAAAGCGATCGTAGGCGGCCAGCAGATCTTCCAGGTTCTGCTGGCGCGTCACCGTTTCGCGCATCAGCGCGAAGCGCTCGTGGCCGCGCAGATCGAAGGTCATGCACATGCATCCCAGCGCGGCGGCCTCGCGCGCGCGCCTCAGGTCGTGCTGCTGGCTGCCGCCCCAGCCATGCACGAACAAGATGCCCGGCAACGCAGTGTCCGGCCCCAACAACGTGCCTTGCAGCACTTCGTGATCCACCTTGATATCCAACTGCTCAAGTTTCACGTCCACGCATCGATACTCCGCAATATTTCGTCAACTTGCCGTTCCCCGGCACGTTGCCTCGGAATAGGATCTGCGCATCCGCCGGAGGGGTTCCTTCTCCATAGATTTCGCAGGTATATGCCTCTACCCAGCGCTTGGAAGGCTCGGAACGAAAAGCCTCGTACGCCATGATCTCGGCGGCGCTGGCGCCACCCACGCGCCAGGAGTGTTCCAGCACGGCGACGTGTTCGCTGCCGCCGGCTTGCGAACCGATGGCCACGTCGTAGTTGCGGCGCGACGCGAACACACCGGGAAAAGCGTCCATTACGCCGCGCTCATAGCCCAATGCGGCCGTGATGGCCTCACTGATCCCAGGCGGAAGGGGATGCTTCGCCAGTTGCGCCAGATTTCCATGCAAGGCGTGCAGGTGCGAGCCGCCATAGACCAGGACTCCCTCATCCGTTTGGGTCAAACGCTGCTCGCCGTAGTACGCAAGCGTCATGCCGGGAAAATCGACTTCTCCGATGCTGATGGTGCGCAGCGCACCCAGGTTGACTTCCGCCGCCACGCCGGCGGCAAGAACATCCGGTTCCAGCGATTCCACGAAGGCGGATTCCCGCGCATCGGAGACCACCGCTTGACCGATACCACCGCGCGAGGCGGCGCATTTGAGCCGCACCGGACCCAGCGGCAGCAGCCGTTCTATCGCCCGATACAGATCCGGTTTGGAGAATGCCGAATAGCCGGGCAGCGTAAACGCCGCGATCTGCTCCCCCAATGCGGGATTCCAACCTGCCGGCGAGGCGATGGCGCCAGGCACCAGAGGATGAGCCACGACCTTGGTCGCCACAAAAGGATGCGGCACCACGCCTCCCAACAGACTGTCGGCGCTGCTTGCTCCCCAATCCGCCGCCTCGTCGGTCGAGAGGGTTTCGAAAGGAATGAGGTAGGGAAATTCGGGGCAGTCCTTTTCAGAAGCGCTATGTATAGAGGCACCCTTCTCGGAAGCGCTCTGTCCAGAAGCACTCTCTTTAGAAGCGTCCTGCCTAGGCGAGTACCAGCCTACGAATGGCCAATCCAAGATTTCGGAGAGGCGGCGGCAGAGCGCTTCATGCGGTTCGCGGTCATGCGGTAACAAGGCATCCCTGCCCGAAAGGGCGATGATGCACTGGCGCGTTTTGTCCATTGCCACCTCGTGGTAACGGTTTTTCATTCTGGAACGAGAGCCTGTTAGGTCTGGGTCAAGGCGACGTTGATGCGGTATCGCCATATCGAAAGTCCTTTTCGATATCGAGCCGATGCCGCAGTCGATGTCCATCGTCACGCCAACTAGACGCCCGATGCGGCAATCTCATTTCGCATAAAGCAGCAAGAGCGATTCGGAGAACGAGGATGTTCCCCAGTATTGGAAGGCCCCAGAATATTTTGCGCCGCCGTTCACCCCATCCCACCGCGGCTACCGACAAGCACCCGGATTCCACCATCTCCGGCACTACCGCCATTACGTGCTTTGCGCAGTACTTGTCGGTGGACGATCGCTTGGTATCGCGGCTCGACAATGCCGCCAAAGCGCCCGACAGGGCCGAAGTGGCGCTACTGGCCGAAGCCAGCATCATCGTGTCGCAAGTCCATCGGCTGTGTTTGCAATCCGCTTGCTTTGGCCTGCCGGCGGATGCTGAAAACGCATCTGCGCAACCCGATACCTCGCCCCGCCCGATGGGCGTGATCAACGCCCTGGAAGCGTGCAAAAAGCATCGCCATGCGTGGGAGACCCGGCGTTGTGTGGTCCCAATGAACGCGTTCAGGACCGCCTCGCCTACCGCCAGATTGTGGTGGAGCATGGAGGATTCCATCGTCTACGCCGCCGCGCTTCGCCATACCATCGGACAGAACGGACGTACCGCGACGCATTTCCAGTTGATCCAGTCGACGTCGCCCGACCGTGCGCACGCACCCGTATTCATCCCCGGCGCGATGATCGGCTGGTGGCTGAGCCTGGCGGGAGCGGATGCAGCGGATTATCTGGCGACCGCTCCACAGCCCGAACTGGAGCAACCGCAACCGACATGGTCGCCGACGCTGGACGACGAAAACATGCGGGGAATCCCTTGGCTGGCGACCGGTGGCGGCGCTTCGCCTAAGCAGCGCTATTGAGCCGGCGAATACTTCTGTAGCCCGGATGCCCTACTGCGGCTTATCGAACTCATCGTGGAATTCCGCGAACACTTGCTCCAACTCGTCCGAGATGCCGTACTCATCGCCTACGGTGCGTAATTCGCGCTCCAGCAGACTGTGCAGAGGCTGTGGCGTTTCGTCGAACAGATGAGTGACCGCCGGCGCGACGGTCGACATGATGCCTTCGATATCGGTATCGGCCGCTCGCCGCACCAAGGCGCCGACATACGCTTCCAGTCGGTATCTGATTGCCATGGTTTGAGACGTGATCATCAGTAGACACCTGTTGGTTTCACGGTATCCAGTGCTGGGTGTGGCTTCGCACTTTCGCTATAGCATTTTCCGAGACAACGCAGCGTCACGATGACGATGGGGCCGGTTCCATCCGAACTTCACGCTGGATTTTCGCTGGCGGACGCACAATCCGCGCTAGGTGATCGGCGCTGGGAGTCAGGCCTATGAACGTTCGCGACAAGAAAGATCCACCGGCACCAAACGAGAACCGCGACCGCCAGGAAACACCGGAGCAACGTCGCCGGCGCAAGGAGCACGAGAGCGAAATCCACGACGAGTCGGTGGAGGAGACATTCCCCGCTAGCGACCCGGTATCGCCGTTCGTGCCAGCCAAGGCCCCCGACTGAATCTGGTCTCGCCCCGCGTAGAGCGTAGCTTGCTGCGCTGCTCCAAGGTCGGCAATAGACGTCAGACGTCTCCCCCGGATTCCGCTGCGCTGCATCCAGGCTACAACCGACCTCAATGGTGGTAGCCCTCGCCGCGCCTGACCTTGCCGCGGAACACCCAGTACGAGAAGGCGGTGTAGATCAGCACCAGCGGCATCACCAGGACTGCGCCGATCAAGGCAAAGCCCTGGCTTTCCGGCGCACTGGATGCTTCCCATATCGTGATGCCGGGCGGCACCACATGCGGCCACAGGCTGATGCCGAGACCGCTATAGCCCAGGAAGATAAGCATTAAGGTCAGCAGGAACGGCAGCCAATGCGCCTGCGTACGCAGCGAGCGCAGCAGTTGCCAAGCGGAAATCGCCACCAACAGCGGCACCGGCGAGAACCACAGCAGGTTCGGCCAACTGAACCAGCGCTTGGCCACATCCGGCAGACTCAACGGCGTCCACAGGCTGATCAGCACGATCGCCGCGAGCAATCCCCATACTGCCCGCTGCGCCAACTCACGCGCCCGCTGCTGCAGATCGCCTTCCGTCTTCAGGATCAACCACGTGCTGCCCAACAGCACATAGGCCGTCATCAAACCGACGCCGGTGAACAGCGGGAACGGGCGCAACCAATCCAGCGCACCGCCGCTGTAGCGGCCATCGTCCACCGCCACGCCCTGCACGAATCCGCCCAGCGTGACGCCCTGGAAGAACGCCGCCACGCAGGAGCCCGCGACGAACGCGATATCCCAGCGTTTCCTGCGCTCTGGCGGCGCCTTGAAGCGGAACTCGAACGCCACGCCACGGAACACCAAGCCGATCAGCATCAACATCAGCGGCAGGTAGAACGCGCTCAGCACCACGGCGTAAGCCAATGGGAAGGCCGCCAGCAAACCGGCACCGCCCAATACCAGCCAGGTCTCGTTGCCGTCCCACACCGGCGCCACCGTATTCATCATCACGTCGCGGTCTTCCTTGTCTGGAAACCACGGGAAAAGCAGCCCGATGCCCAAGTCGAAGCCGTCCATGACGACGTACATCATTACGCTGAAAAGAATCACCAGCGCCCACAAGACGGGGAGATCGATGTTCATGGCGGCGTCCTCTCGCTGTGCGGCGGCGGGTCGTCCGAAGCGGCAGAAATCGGCCGCATCTGCTGCCTGGCCGAACCCGGCCCACCTTCTTCCTGTTCCCTGCCCTCGCCTGTCACCGGTCCACGGCCGATGATCTTCAACGCGTACCAACTGCCCGCGCCGAACACCACGGCGTAGACCACGATCAATGTCGCCAAGGTGAAACCCACCTCCGTCGCGGAATGCCCAGAAACCGCATCCCGTGTCCGCATCACGCCGTAGATCACCCACGGCTGGCGACCGATTTCCGCGGTGAACCAACCGGCCAGGATGGCGATCAGTCCCGATGGGCCCATCAACAGCGCGAACCGCAGCAAAGGCTTGGACGTATACAGTTTCCCCCGCCATCGCTGGATGGCGGCAAAGATGCCCAGCAGGATCATCAGTACCCCCAGGCCCACCATCACCCGGAACGTCCAGAAAACGATCGCGGAGTTGGGGCGGTCTTCTTTCGGGAAGTCCTTCAGCCCGGCAATCTGGCCGTCCTTGGAATGCGTCAGTATCAGGCTGCCCAGCGCGGGAATCTCGACCGCGTAACGGGTCCGCTCCTCTTCCATGTCGGGCAAGCCGAACACGGTGAACGGCATGGGTTGTCCCGGCTCGTTTTCCCAATGACCTTCGACCGCGGCGATCTTGGCTGGCTGGTACTTCAACGTGTTCAGGCCATGCATATCGCCGACCAGCAATTGCACCGGTGCCGTGGCGAGCACCATCCACATCGCCATCGACATCATTTTTCTGACACCAGGCGTGTCATTGCCGCGCAGCAGATGCCAGGCGCCGCTCGCTCCCACCAGCAGCGCTGTCGCCAGGTACGCGGCGACCACCATGTGAATCAGCCGATACGGAAACGAAGGATTGAGAATGACGCGCAACCAGTCCACCGGCACGACTCGGCCATCGACGATCTCGTGGCCCTGCGGCGTCTGCATCCAACTGTTGGACGCAATGATCCAAGTGGCGGACACCAGCGTGCCCAGTGCAACGGCGATCGTGGAAAGCAGGTGAAGACGATCGCTGACCCGGTTCATCCCGAACAGCATCACGCCCAGGAAACCTGCTTCCAGAAAAAAAGCGGTCAACACCTCGTAGGCCAGCAATGGCCCGGTGACGCCGCCGGCGAAGCGCGAGAACTCGCTCCAGTTGGTGCCGAACTGATAAGCCATCACCAAGCCCGACACCACACCCATGCCGAAAGCGACGGCGAAGATCTTCAGCCAGTAGTGGAACAGGTCCAGATACACCTGTTTCCGCGTCCACAACCCCAATGCCTGCAACACCGCCAGATAGCTGGCCAATCCGATGGTCAGTGCGGGAAAGATGATGTGAAACGACAGGGTGAAGCCGAACTGCACCCTGGCGAGGATCAACGCATCCAGGCTGGACATGAGCGGCAGACCTAGGTCATGGCTACGGCCGTAACTTTAACCGCTTGGGCCACCCATGACCGGCAATATCGCACCGTTTACGTACGATGCCGTCACTGGCGATGCCAGGAAGACATAGGCTGGCGACAGCTCTTCCGGCTGCGCCGGACGGCCCATCGCGCTTTGCTTGCCGAACTCGGCGACTTTCTCCGCCGGTTGATCGGCCGGATTCAATGGCGTCCACACCGGGCCAGGCGCGACCGCGTTGACACGGATGCCGCGCTCCAACAGATTGCTGGCCAATGATTTGGTGAAGGCGTGAATGGCGCCCTTGGTGGCGGAATAGTCCAGCAGCTCCTTGCTGCCGAACAAGCCTATCTCCGAGCCGCTGTTGATGATGCAGCCGCCGCGGTGCATGTGCGGCAGCGCCGCGCGTGCCATATGGAAGTACCCGCCAACGTTAGTCAGCAAGGTTTCCTCGAACTGCTCGTCGCTCAGGTCTTCCAGGTTGGGCACGTGCTGCTGGAAGGCGGCATTGTTGACCAGGATATCCACGCCGCCGAACGCTTCGACCGTAGCGGCAACGGCACGCTCGCAGAATCCGGAGTCCTTGACGTCGCCGGAGATCAGCAGGCATTGGCGGCCTTCCTTGCGCACCCACTTGGCGGTTTCCTCCGCGTCCTCGTCTTCGTTGAGATAAAGGATGGCCACGTCCGCGCCTTCCCGTGCGAAAAGCACCGCCACCGCGCGCCCAATGCCGGAATCGCCCCCGGTAACGATCGCCTTCATGCCTTCCAGTTTGCCGCTACCGCGGTAATCCGGCGCAAGGAAACGCGGCGATTCGTCCAGTTCGGATTCGCGGCCGGGCTTGCGCAAATGCTGAGCCGGCAGCGGTGGCTCGGGCTGCTTGCTTGTCCCTGCTTGCACCGGCTTCTTCTTCGCCTTGCCCTTGCTCTCCAATGCGTCCGCCTCGTCTTGAAGCGCACGCTGCTTGTCGACCGTCTTCCTGACCGGCGCATCAACCGAAGGGCCCTTCCTGCTGGTGGATGTCTTGGTCGCGGATGCCTTAGCCACGGATTTCTTCATCGTTTCCTTCCTCGTAGCGGGAAAAAGAACGCCGTGCCGACCTCATCGCGTCAGCGCAGCAAGCGAGCAACGATGTCGATAAGCCTAGCCCAACCGATGTGATGAAAGCGCTTGTTTTCAGCCATTTCAACGAAAGAAAAATCTCCACGATGGCTTCACGCAACCGTCGCACCGGATTGACATCCGCGGTGGCAGATTGCCCGCGTCACCCATTCAGGGATCTGGCCATGAACACAAAAGCGCTCATCTTATGTCTGGCAACCGTCCTTCCAATTGCCGCATGCGATCGCAACGACCCCAACGACACTCCCGCCGATACGCCAGCTGGCGCAGGCGCCGATACGACACCCAGCCCAACGCCCACCGATACGACAACTCCGGCCACTGGCGCCACGCCCGCCACGCCCAGCACTGACGCAGCTGGCGCCCAGCCTGCGAGCAATCTCCCCGAAGCCGAGCGCGGTGCGCTTGGCGTTCTGAACGCCATCAACGAGCATGAGATAGCCGCAGGCCAGCAGGCACTGAGCAAGAACGTGCCTGACAACATCGCCAAGTTCGCGCAGATGATGGTGGACGAGCACAGCAAGAACCGCGACCAGACCAATCGTTTCGGGCCCAACGCGGATGACGCGAAAGCGGCCGCGCAGCGCGCCAAGGGCAAGACCGAACTCGACACCCTGGGCAAGCAATCGGGCGATGCCTATGCCAAGGCGTACGTCGATGCGATGGTGAAAGGACACACCGAGGCGCTGGCCACTTTGGATAATGATTTGATTCCCGCCGCCACCGATCCAGCAGTTAAAACCCACCTGACCGACACGCGGGCGGCCGTCGCCAAACATCTGGAAGCCGCCAAACAGCTTCAGACCAGCGGAAAGTAAGGGCATGGCGGACAGGTCCATCGGGTTCTTTCGCGCCAATGGCCTTTCCCTGGTTCTTATCGCCATCTTTCTCGGAACACTGGCGGGCCAGCTACTGACGGGACACGCCAGTTACAACGAAGAACGCATCGAAGAAGGGGCGATGCCACAGCCGCTGTCGGTCTATATCGGCAGCGGCCATTTTCTGTCGGCTACTTTCGAGAACTGGGAAAGCGAGTTCCTGCAGATGGGGATGTATGTGCTGTTGACCGTTTGGTTGCGGCAGCGCGGCTCGGCCGAATCTCGGCCTTTCAAGGCGTCGAAAGCCGAAGAGAAAGTCGAACCTGGTCCCACGCCTTGGCCGGTTCGCGCCGGTGGTGCATGGAAGTGGCTTTATGCAAATTCGCTGGCGCTGGCATTCCTCGCACTATTCGCCATTTCGTTCGTTCTACACCTGCACAACAGCTGGCGGCTGGACTTGGCTGAGCGCCTATTGCGAGGCGACCCGCCCACCAGCCTGTGGCATCACTTCAGTAGCCCAAAATTCTGGTTCGAATCGTTCCAGAACTGGCAAAGCGAATTTTTTGCCGTGCTGGCAATTGTGGTGTTGTCGATCTTCCTCCGGCAGGAAGGTTCGCCACAATCAAAGCCGATGAAGGCGCCTCACGCCCAAACCGGCGCATGACCATAACCTAGGCGTAAAACGGAGCTGTTCCGGCGCGAAAGCCGTGGCGACGGCGGCCAATAAATCGGCCTTACTGCGACGGCAATTCACCTTGGTAGGCGCTTCCTTCCACGGACATCAGATGCCATTTTCCCAACTTGTCCGATACGCCATGTCCGGTGGTGCGCCCGGCGCCGCGATCGCCCGCATAGCGATACAGCGGGTGTCCGTTGTATGAAAGATGGTATTGGCCGCCGCTCAGCGGTGAGGTCTTCAACATCTCTGGCCGTGCACCCTCGCCGGCCGTCGTTCGCCCACCCGAAGCGGTTACGGGCGGCCAGGTCTCCTGGCAGGCAGCATCGCACTTCTCTCCATTCTGGTTGCCCTCCAGAAAGTACAGCGCGTTGTTCGCCTTGTCGGTCAAGTATCCGTGGGATGCGTCAGCTGCCTTGACCGTCGCCTGTTCGATACTTGGCGGCGACGAGGGCGGCGCTGGCTCGGCGGCCGAATCGCCACCGGGATTGCCGGCAGGCGGGTCTCCGGCGGCCGGAACAGAGTCCTCGCTTACTCCTGGCGCTTCGGGCGTGGGCTTGCATGCTGCCGTGCATGCCGCCGCGACGAGGATGATGATGGAAAGATAAGGCGACATACCGGCTCCAATGGTGGTATCGGCATCCATAACGAAGAAAGCCGCATGCTACCCATCGCACTCTTAAAAGCACGTGTAATAGACATACTCGATGAGTACACGAAAGCGGCTCGCGGCGTTCACCTACCTGTGCGAATCGATGGTTCATTTCTGTAGGAAAACTTGCGCCAAAAGTTCGCGCAGCGATAACGCGTATTAATGCAATATTTCCACGTTCACCCGAGCTCTGCGCTCGATGCGCGCCGATGTCGCCGAGCGACACCAACACAGCGTCCTCCCACGGCGAGACGGTACCGGCGCACAGCTTGGACATGAGCGACCACAGTATCCAAAACCATCTGTTGCGAAGCTGAGCAAGCGATGCGCGACGAGGACGAAAGGAGGGTCCGCATTCAGTAGAACGGTGTATCCGTGACCTCAGGAGCTCAACGTCGTCAGGCTGATACTCGGAATCGCCGAAGGCAAAATCCAAAGCGCGAAGTCGGCCCGGTGCCGTCCATATGCCGCATCGAGCTGATGAGCAGTTTTTGCTTCGACCCAAGAATCATCAGCAGGACGGCGCCGCCACCGGCGGCATGCGATCTCCACTGGAGATCGGCGAAGCAGATTCGCATCGCAGCCAGCTTTCCTGTCATTAACACCCGCAGGAAATCCCGCCCGCAACTTTCTTTTTTCTGCGCGCGGCCGTGCCTGCCGGCTCCAGGTGAGCCGCTTATGACCCCAGACAACGACAACGGACAACGGACAACGAGCGAGAAACAGTATGGAACGAGACGACATCAAGGCCGATCTGAAATCGGCATATAGCGAGTTGAAAAACTTTGGCGCGCGCCTGGCCGATACGGGGCGCGATTGGTGGCAACAAAGGAGGACGGAAATGAATCAGCGTTACGAACATCAGCAAGACGAAAGAAGCCGCGGCGAGAATCGTGGTGAGAACCGCAGCCAGGAATACTGGCAACGTGGCCGGCAGGCTGCGCGCGGTGGCGAAGAGCAGGATGACTACGGACTCTCGGGAAGGCACTCGCCGTATCGCAATGAAGAACGTCGTTACGACATGGGCAGCTCCGGCATGCGCGGCCAGCAAGGTGGCTACGGCTACACCGAGGACTACGCGGCTGGTTCCGGCCGCGGCAGGCAATGGGATGACGAACCCTGGCGCTATTCGCAGCGCAGCTATCAAACCGGTTCCGACGCCTATTCGCCACGCGCCGCCGACTACAGCGGCGGTGCCTACGGCATGCCGGCAACCGGCACGGGAAGCCGATACACCGGCAGTTCGTACCAGGGGCCGTATGGCGAAGAATACGGCTACGGCCAAGATGAGTTCCGCACGCGGGGACAACAAGGCGACTATGGCCAGCGTGCAGGCGGCAGGAGCGGCTACAGCGAGTATGGAAATGCTCCGTACGGCCAATCCGGTTCCATCCAATCGGACCAACAGCGCTACGGCCAGCACCGCTATGGGCAGCGCAGCGGTTATGACCTGAGTGCCCAGTACGGCCAGTCCGGCTACGGCTACGGGCAAACCCATTCGGAAGAAATGCCGATGGGCATGGGCAGCGCCACGGGCAACTACGGGCGCAGTGGCTACGGCTCGGAACAACAGAACCGCGGCGAGCGTCTTGGCCAAGGTTTTGGCCAGCGTTCCAGCCAAGGCAGCTATAGCGCCGGTAGCTATGGCTCACTAGGCCGCTATCAAGGACGCGGCCCGCGCAACTACACCCGCTCCGATGAGCGGATCACCGAGGAGCTCAACGAGCGCCTCACCGACGATGCGGATATCGATGCCAGCGACATCACCGTGCGCGTCAGCAATGGCATGGTGACCTTGGAAGGCACTGTCGAAGACCGTTGGATGAAGCATCGCGCCGAGGACATCGCCGACAGCTGCAGCGGCGTCAAGGACGTGACCAACAGCATCCGGGTGGTTTCCCGTGACGAACGCGGCAGCGAGTACACCGGCTCGCTAGGAGGCATTTCGGAGGCATCCGAAACGTCCACCAGCGGCAAGAGCACCGGCCGCACTGGCGAGTCCACGACAACCAGGACGCCCCATCACTAAGGATGGCATGCACGGTTCCGTTCCGCTGCAGTAGCGGCGGAACGGACTGCGTCGCGTTGACGGACATCGACATGCGAGCACTCACCTACCACGGCGCGAAAGATGTACGTGTGGAAACAGTGCCGGACCCGGGGCTGCAGGAAGACGACGACATCGTCCTGCGCGTCACCGCCACCGCGATCTGCGGCTCGGATCTGCACCTGTATCGCGGCAAGGTACCCGGCTTGAAGGAAGGCGACATCCTGGGCCATGAGTTCATGGGCACGGTGGAAGCCGTTGGCGACGGCGTGAAGGATTTGCGCGTGGGAGATCGCGTGGTGGTGCCGTTCGTCGTCGCATGCGGCGAATGTTTCTTCTGCAAACTCAACGAGTACGCCGCCTGCGAACGCACCAATCCCGGCGAGGGCGCAGCATTGAACGGCAAAGGCATCACGCCGCCGGCCGCGCTGTTCGGCTATAGCCGCCTGTACGGCGGCATTCCTGGCGGACAAGCGGAACTGGTCAGAGTGCCCAAGGCCAACGCGGGGCCTTTCAGGATCGAAAGCGGCTTGTCGGACGAGCAGGTGCTGTTTCTGTCCGACATCCTTCCAACCGGCTATCAGGCGGCGCTGTACGGCGGCGTCAAGCTGGGCAGTACGGTGGCGATCTTCGGTGCCGGTCCGGTGGGCATGATGGCCGCCGCGTGCTGCAGGATGCTGGGCGCCGAGCGCATTTTCATGGTCGACCATCACGACTACCGGCTTGAGTTCGCCAAGGCTACCTACGACGCGGAAACCATCCACTTCGACCGAGAGGACGACCCCGCGGCACTGATCATCGACAGCACCGGCGGCCGCGGCGTGGATACCAGCATCGACGCGGTAGGGTTCGAAGCCAAGGGTTCCACCGCCGAATCGCTATTGACCGCGGTAAAGCTGGAAGGAAGCAGCGGCAAGGCCCTGCGCCAGTGCATCGCCGCCACCCGCCGCGGCGGCGTGGTCAGCGTACCGGGCGTTTACGTGGGCTTCCTGCATGGCTTCCTGTTCGGCGATGCGTTCGACAAAGGACTGACGTTCAAGATGGGCCAAACCCACGTACAGCAATACATGCCTGAACTGCTGGAATGCATCGAGGAAGGCAGACTGAAACCGGAGCTGATCATCTCGCACCGTATGAGCCTGAGCGACGCGGCCATCGGCTATCAGATCTTCAACAACCGTCAACAGGAATGCCGCAAGGTCGTGCTGACACCATGAACGGCGCCGGGACAAATCGATCGAACCAGTTACCCACCCTTGCCCTCTACCCGCGATGCAAGGGAGGGAAAAAAAGCACTTCAACTATTTGAGTGCTGCGATACAAGGAGAAAGCCAATGAGCAAATGCGATGTTTGCGGAAACGACTACGACAAGGCGTTTACGTTGCGACAGGGCGAGCGCCAAGGCACGTTCGACAGCTTCGAATGCGCCATCCATGCCTTCGCCCCGGAATGCGACCACTGCGGTTGCAAGATCATCGGCCACGGTGTGGAAAGCGCTGGCCGGTTTTTCTGCTGCGCGCATTGCGCTACTCGGATGGGTGTGCGGGGTGCCGCCGACCGAGTGGAGAGTTAACCAGGAACACAAACCGTGCGGACCTACCGCAGTAAAAGTAGTCAAGGAGGTGACGTATGGCCAAGACGCTTTCAACAAAGCTTCCGGCAGGATGCCGCTGGGTCGACTTGTCCGAACAAGATCCGCCTGCCGAAGGCATGGCGCTGGAACGCAACGGCAAACGCGTTCTCAGCGTGGTGCCGAAACGGAGCGGCTGGCTGGTGATGGCGGCGCCGGTCGGCGAATCGCAACCAACGCCGAAGATCGTGGTGCGTTCCATTGCCGACGGCATGCGCTGGGCATCGAAATGGGTCAATGCGCGCAGCCGCGGCTGGGAGGGAGCCGCGACAGAACCGCAGCACCCATCGCAGGCGCACATCCGCTCTCCTTCATGACGAGGTAACCGAATGACCGATCCGCAAAGCGAGACAGTGCAGGTATATCGCGTCGTACTGGCGCACGAACGAGACAAACCCTTTGCGCCGAGCCAGCGCGACGCGCGCTGGACTTCCAAAACATCTTCAGTGGTGTACGCCTCACTTTCGCCCGGCGGCGCAATGCTCGAATTCCTGGTGCATCGCGAAAGCACCCTCACCGAAGACATCAGTCTGGCGACGGCGCGGCTCCCGGTCGCCGGCGTCCAGAACCTCTCCGATCCGCCGCCGTGCTGGGAAGAGCGGCCCTACCGAAAGGAGGTGCAGGCGGTCGGAGATACTTGGGCGGAGCGCCGCGAATCATTGGCACTGAAAGTACCCAGCGCGGTTTGTCCCGATGAACTCAACATGCTGATCAACCCCGCGCATCCGGATTTCGCGTTGTTGGCGGTGATTTCGGTCAAGAACGTAAGCTTGGATTCCAGGCTCTGCTGACCGCGAATCAATAGTCCCGCTGCGCCATCTCCGCAAACTTCTTGGATAAATCGATAACCCGGTATGGCTTGGAAACGAATTCGCACCTTGCCGGCAGTTCGGGCAACGAGTTGCTGGCGTATCCGGAGGCCAGCAGGATCATCAAATGCGGATGCGCTTCGCGTGCGCGGTGGGCCAGCTCGATACCTGAAAGGCTGCCTGGCATCGCCACATCGGTGAACAGCAAGTCGATGTCGTCATGCTGCTGAAGTATCTGCAATGCTTCGGCACCGCGCCGTGCAGCGATGACATCGAAACCCATATCGCGCAGCGTTTCCTCGACCACTTCGAGGATGTTCTCATCGTCGTCCACCATCAGGATTTTCAGCTTTCGGCCCGAAACGTCGTCGCCAGTGGTTTCATGGATGGGTAGCCACAAGGTAACCGTAGTTCCCACACCGGGCACGCTGTCGATCTCGATCTGCCCCCCGGATTGGGTGACGAATCCATACACCTGGCTCAAACCCAAGCCGGTGCCCTTGCCGATTTCCTTGGTGGTGAAAAACGGTTCGAATGCCTTGCTGGCCACCTCCGGTGCCATGCCAATGCCCTCGTCGCTGACCGAGATCCTCACCATGGGTGCAGCGTCATGCTCCCCAACGCGAGGCGTCGAATTGTCCACGCGCGTGACGATGCGAATGCGTCCTCCCTGCGGCATGGCGTCCCTGGCATTGATGATCAGGTTCAGTAGCGAACTTTCGAACTGAACTTCGTCGACCTGCACTTGCGGCAGCTGTGGCTGCAGTTCTATCGACATTTCCGTGTGTTCGTCGCACGCGCGCCGCAGCAGCTCTTCGGATCCCTGGATGAGCGCATTGATGTCGCAGCTCTTCGGCCGCAAGGTCTGTCCACGAGAGAAGGCCAGCAATTGCCGCGTCAACAACGAACCTCGCGCAGCGGCGCGCTGGGCGGCGGCGACTTGATGCTGGCTGGAAAAGGAATCGGCGTAGGCCAGCCGATCCAGACTGTTGATGATGACCGTGAGCAGGTTGTTGAAATCGTGCGCCAGTCCGTACGTCAGTTGACCGATGGCTTCCATCTTCTGCGACTTCAGTAAAGCCTGGTGCGCGTCCAGCAGCGCCTGTTCGGCATTCCGTCGCTCGGTGATGTCGCGGGTGATCTTGGCGAAACCCACCAATCTGCCCTGCTCCCATATGGCATCCAGGACCGCATTGGCCCAAAAGCGGGTGCCGTCCTTGCGCACGCGCCATCCTTCCATTTCGCACCTGCCTTCCCGTGCGGCCTGCGACAAGGCCCCGTCGGGCACGCCAGCGGCACGGTCTTCTTCGGTGTAGAACAGGGAAAAATGACAGCCCAGCACTTCGGACGCTTGATACCCCTTGATGCGTTCACCGCCGGCGTTCCAACTGGCGATATGACCGGCCGGGTCCAGCATGTAGATCGCATAGTCGGTAACGCCATCGACCAGCATCTTGAACTGGCGCCCGTCGTTGAGCAGGTCGTTGGGCAGAATGTCGACGCCGGTGCCGGTGCCTGTGCCGACAACGGATTCGTTGCTATAAGCCATTCGACGGCTCCTGGGCAGTAGTCCGGCAAGACTGGTGCGGAGGATGTAAAAGCGAAGTCAAGGCGGTACCGCGCACGCTACTTGAGGATTGTCGCGAGCCGCGGTCTGCGACGAGTCCGTGGTGCACACCCGCAATATTCTTTAGCTCCCACCGGTTCCCCGACCGATCAGCCACAGCGCTGCCAGTACCGCCGCGGCGACAATGATCCAGCGCCACGGGACACGTTTCATCAGTTCGGAAAGCCAAGCCCGCGCTTCCGAAGGGCCTGTGGGCGATCTGTCTCGTGGCATCGGTCTGCCTCCGGAGCGCGCACCTGCGAACGGACCTTCGTACTGCAAGCGATCCGCCCTGCGAAATCCGCTCGCGTGGGAGGACAGTGGACGAACCCGTCCCTGTCCGCATGGACATGCCGACACTTTAGCGGCGCAGCGTTAATGCGCAGTGGAGACCCAATGGTGCGGCCAAAAGGCCGGCATCTATCGGCCATCGACTGGCGCCCCGACGCTCTTCTCGACGTCACCGCCCCTGCCAAAGCCTTGAGAAACCTACCCGGAAAGGCTTTACAAAAAACTCACCAGGATTGCCGTAGTAATCAGAGGTGCGAGCCCTGGCCCCCTACCGCGCTCTGCCTGACTCAGCTGTTGAGACAAGTGTCGTTCAAGCTGTCCCCTTTCTGGAGCCCGCAGTCATGACCTACGATTCTCTTACTCTTGCCGACGAGCTGTTATCGCAACTACCGATCAACCGCGATACCAGTTGGACAGCTCGCGGGCTTGGCCTGGACCAGGCGGCTTTCGACGCGGTAGCGCAACGGGTACTCGAACTGGAAACCCACGGCTCCGTCGACGTAATGAACATGACTCGGGAAGCTAATCGCCTCAATGCGATTCGTTTCATCCGACTGCTTTAGCGCGCCCCGCGGCGTTGCCGTACCGATAGCAGTGAGGCCGTCGCAACGGCAAGTGATAGCAAATGGCCAGGAGGCGCTTCCTGTAGCGCAGAACTGTTAATCCTTTGGGGACTCCGCTGCTTTTCCGTGAACTGCAGCTATCAAATAAAAGCAAAAGCAGCGGAGCAAGCTCCGTTCTACGAGTGCGGCTTTCGTAATCGGTCTATTGGCGAAAAGAATCTAAGTACAGCCTTGAAGGTGCTCAGGCGACTTGCGGCACCGCTGTGTCGATCTGGCGCAGCGTCGCCACGCCGTGACCCTGTTCGGCCAGGTATTCCAGCCATTTGCCGAGGAAGGTGTTCATTCGCATGCGGTGGCTGATCACTTCCGCCGGTGGCGGATACAGGCCGATCACGTCCTGCCAGCGCCGCCCCACATAGCAATGCGTCGCCTCGGCCTGGCGCGCGTCGCGATACATGCGCACGAACGCGGATGGATCGGGCTCGCCGGTCTGCGGATCGCGCATGTCGTAGGTCAAGCGCAGCTCCACCGTATAGCGGTGTGTCTCGATGACATCCAGCCTCAGGTCCAGCCCGTCTCCCACCGAAGAGAGATAGGTGCCGGTCGTCAAATGTTCCGGCGCGAGCAGACGCGCCAGCCGCGCATGATTTTCCGCATACAGCGCCATCAGCCAGCCGAAACGGCTGAGTTTGGGGATGCGCGCGGCACGGGTAAGAGCCTGTGTCATGGCGTCGATGCTACACGCAGAAATCGCTTTTCGGCAGCATTGACGAAAGCCCGCATGAGGCCTAAGTTAAGCATTCCACGCGGCTGTTTTTCTAGCCCGTGTTCACGGGTTTACCAGTCGGATTTACTGGACTGCCTAGAACATCTCGCGCTGCAAGCCCAGCGTAGACAGCACTTTGCTGGAAATTTCCTCGATGGATTTATTGGTGGTGCTGAGCGTAGGAATGCGCTCCACCTGGAACATCGCCTCGGCCGCCGCAACTTCGGTCTTGCAGGTCGCCAGATTGGCGTAGCCGGAGTTGGGCCGGCGCTCCTGACGGATTTGATGCAAGCGTTCCGGATCGATGGTCAACCCGAATAGCTTGCGCCGATAAGGGCGCAGACGCGGCGGCAAACGATCGGTTTCCAGGTCCTGATCCGTCAGCGGGTAGTTAGCCGCGCGGACGCCGTAATGCAGCGCCAGATAGACGCACGTGGGCGTTTTTCCCGCGCGCGAAACCGCCACCAGGATGACGTCGGCCTCGTCGTAGTTGATCGCGATGCCGTCATCGTGGGTCAGCGCGAAGTTCATGGCATTGATGCGGCGGTGGTAGGTCTCGAAGTCGACCAGGCCGTGCGCCTGTCCCACCCGGGATTGCCTCGGGGTACCCAGCTCCCGCTCCAGCGGCTCGATGAATGGTGCGAACACGTCGAGCATCAGCGCGCCGCTTTCGGCCAGCACGATGCTCAACTGCGGGTCCACGCAGGAGTTCACCACGATGGGGCGGACCCCGAGTTTCAGCCCCACCCGGCGGATGCGGTCGGCGGCATCGTGGGCCTTTTCGACATCGTCGACAAAGGAAATACGGTCGGTCTGGAAGCTGAAACCCGAAAACTGGGTCAACAGGCTGTGGCCGATGGTCTCGGCGGTGATACCGGTGCCATCAGACACGTAAAAGACCGGCCGAAGGCTGGGCGTCATCATCTTTTCCTCGTTCACCACGAAAACCCCGCCGATTCAAGCTTGTCTGCAATTGGTATGCACTGCATCATATCCGCTCTTCCCCCATGGACACGGCCCCCGCCGTCGGTCTTCGCGCGGCGCGGCGGACAGTCTGCTTTGGAGCATTGCGCTTGAACGAGAATATCCTGTGGCTGCACGAGTTGCGTTTGTCCGACCTGGCCCGCGTGGGCGGCAAGAACTCCTCCCTCGGGGAAATGATCGGCCATTTGGCCAACCTCGGCGTCTCGGTACCCGGCGGGTACGCCACCACCGCCGAAGCCTTCAAAGCCTTCATTGCTCATAACGATCTTTACACCCGCATCTTCGACAAGCTGGCCACGCTGGACGTGGAGGACGTTGACGCGCTGACCCAGGCCGGCAAGGAAATCCGCCGCTGGGTGACCGATGCGCCGTTGCAGGCGGACCTGGACGCGGATATCCGTAGCGCTTACCAGAAGCTGTGCGGCGACAACGGCGGTGGCGAAGTGGCGGTCGCGGTACGCTCCTCGGCCACCGCCGAAGACCTGCCCGATGCCAGTTTCGCCGGCCAGCAGGAAACCTTCCTCAACGTGACCGGCGCCGATGATGTGGTGCACAAGGTCAAGGAAGTGTTCGCGTCGCTGTACAACGATCGCGCAATTGCCTACCGGGTCCATCACGGTTTCAAGCACGAAGATGTATTCCTCTCGGCCGGCGTGCAGCTGATGGTGCGCTCGGACGTGGGCGCTTCCGGCGTACTGTTTACGCTGGACACCGAATCCGGATTCCGCGACGTCGTCTTCGTCACTTCCAGCTATGGCCTGGGCGAAAACGTGGTCCAGGGCGCGGTCAACCCGGACGAGTTCTACGTCTACAAGCCCACCTTGCGGCAAGGCAAGCCAGCAATCCTGCGCCGCACCTTGGGCAGCAAACAGATCCGCATGGTCTATTCGGACCGGCCGGGCGAGCGCGTGCGTAACGAAGACACGCCCGCCGACCTGCGCCAGCGCTTCTCCATCACCGACGAAGACGTGCAGGAACTCTCCAAGCAGGCCCTGGTGATCGAACAACACTACGGCCGGCCGATGGACATCGAGTGGGCCAAGGACGGCGTCAGCGGCAAGCTGTTCGTCGTGCAGGCCCGTCCGGAAACCGTGAAATCGCGTGGCAAGGTCACCCAGATCGAACGCTATGCCCTGGGCAAGCGCGGCCGAGTCGTGGCCGAGGGTCGCGCTATCGGACACAAGATCGGCAGCGGCGTGGCGCGCGTGGTGCGCAGCCTGAGCGATATGAGCCAAGTGCAGCCCGGCGACGTGCTGGTGGCCGACATGACCGACCCGGATTGGGAACCGGTAATGAAGCGCGCTTCGGCCATCGTCACCAATCGCGGCGGGCGCACTTGCCACGCCGCCATCATCGCGCGCGAGCTGGGCGTGCCGGCCGTGGTCGGCACCGGCAACGCGCTGGATCTCATCGCGAATGGCCAGGAAGTGACGATCAGTTGCGCCGAGGGCGATACCGGCTACATCTATGACGGCGCACTGCCCTTCGAGCGCACCACCACCGATCTGGGCAACATGCCGCCGGCGCCGCTCAAGATCATGATGAACGTCGCCAATCCCGAACGCGCCTTCGATTTCGGCCAGTTGCCCAACGCCGGTATCGGCCTGGCGCGCCTGGAAATGATCATCGCCAGCCATATCGGCATCCATCCCAACGCGCTGCTGGAGTACGACCGGCAGGATCTGGCCATACGCAAGAAGATCGACGAGAAGATTGCCGGCTACGGCGACCCGGTCAGCTTCTACGTCGATCGCCTGGCCGAAGGCATCGCGACGATTACCGCGTCGGTGGCGCCGAATCCGGTCATCGTGCGGTTGTCGGACTTCAAGTCCAACGAGTACGCAAATCTGATCGGCGGCGAGCGTTATGAGCCGCACGAAGAGAATCCGATGATCGGCTTCCGTGGCGCCAGCCGCTATGTCGACCCGGGCTTCGAACCCGCCTTCGCACTCGAATGCCGGGCTGTGCGGCGTGTGCGCGACGAGATGGGCCTGGACAATCTGTGGGTGATGATTCCGTTCGTACGCACGCTGGAAGAAGGCCGCAAGGTCATCGAGGTGCTGGCCAAGCACGGTCTGCGCCAGGGGGATGGCGCTACCGGCGACAAGCCGGGCCTGAAGATCATCATGATGTGCGAAGTGCCGTCCAATGCACTACTGGCCGACGAATTCCTGGATATCTTCGACGGCTTCTCGATCGGCTCCAACGACCTGACCCAGCTGACCCTTGGCCTGGATCGCGATTCCAGCATCGTCGCCGACCTGTTCGACGAGCGGAATCCTGCGGTGAAAAAGCTGCTGTCGATGGCAATCAAGAGTGCGCGCGCCAAAGGCAAATACATCGGCATCTGTGGCCAGGGTCCTTCCGATCATCCCGATCTGGCCGAGTGGTTGATGCAGGAAGGCATCGAATCAGTCTCGCTCAATCCCGACACCGTCGTGGACACCTGGCTGCGGTTGGCCAAGCTGAAATCGGCCTGATCCTCGCCGAGAGCTCGCGCGTTAGAATTCGCGTCGAAACTAGCCCCGCTCTGCGGGGCTGCTCATTAGCGAAGGAGATAACGTGAACCCTCGGTGGAAAGAACTGGAAGCTTGGTGGAAGGACCTGAATGACGACGCGTTGATGCATGTCCTGCTGTCGGTGGGCCTGCGCATCACGATAGGAGTACTGGCGCTTTACATCGGTTTCCGGCTGGCCAAGTGGGCCGCGCAGCTGACCAGCAAAGCCATGACCCGGGCAAAATTGGAACCCACCGCCGCCTTGTTCTTGCGCAAGGTCATCTACGTCGTGCTGTTGGTAGTGGTGGTGCTCGGCGTTCTACAGGTGGTGTTCGGCGTGGCACCGACTTCGCTGATAGCGGTAGTGGGCGCGGCAGGCCTGGCAATCGGCTTGGCGCTGAAAGACTCGTTGTCCAACGTGGCCTCGGGTGTGATGCTGGTATCGCTCAAACCCTTTCGCGTCGGCGATATCGTGAAGATCGCCGGCGAATCAGGCAAGGTCGAAGCAGTCAGTATCTTTCAGACACAACTGCGCGGAGCGGACAACCAGCTCATCGTGCTGCCCAACAGCCTGATCACCGGCGATTCCATCGTCAATCTGACGCCCGACTACATGCGCCGCATCGAAATGATCGTCGGTATTTCCTACTCCGACGACATCGATACCGCACGCGCCACAGCGCTTGAAGTGATCGCCGCCGACAAACGCGTGCTGACCGATCCGCCCGCCGATGTGCTGGTTTACGCCTTGGCCGAGAGCAGTGTCAGCCTGGGCATCCGCTGCCATGTCCGCAATGACGATTTCTTCGCCACCAAATGCGAACTGTTGGAACGCATCAAGAAAGCCTACGACAACGCAGGCATTCGCATCCCCTACCCGCAGCGCGACGTGCACATGTATCACCACATGGCGCAAGGCAGCGACGCGCCTCCGGACACGCTGTTGACGAAACTTGCGAAGCCTGGGGCTGATGAGGCGTGAGCTGAGCCGGTAACCGGAAGCGGGAAGCGGGAAGCGGGAAGCGGGAAGCGGGAAAAGCGTGCGGCTTTGCCCCCTTTATAAAAGGGGGCTACGGGGGATTTGCTTTTGCCTTGCTGTTCTCTTTAAGAGCAAAAGCAAATCCCCTCAGTCCCCTTGACCAGCCATTCGGCTGTTGAAAGCGAAAAAGGAGGAGGTGAAGCCAGGAGCCTCTCCCGCTCACCGCTACCGGCTAGCAGCCCTCAGCCTCCCGCCAACTCCCCCAAATGCCTGCGGTAATGGCGTAGCTCTTCGATGGAGTCGCGGACGTCGCTCAAGGCTGTGTGCGAGGACTGCTTGCGGACGCCTTCCAGAACCGCCGGGGCCCAGCGGCGCGCGAGCTCCTTGAGGGTGCTGACGTCCAGGTTGCGGTAGTGGAAGTACTTTTCCAGCCGCGGCATCAACCGGTGCATGAAACGCCGATCCTGGCAGATGGAGTTGCCGCACATCGGCGATGCATTCGGCGGCACCCATCGCGACAGGAAGTCGACCGTCTGGGCCTCGGCCTGCGCCAGGTTGACTTGGCTTTCCAGCACCCGCTGCCACAGCCCCGACTTGCGGTGCTGGTTGCGGTTCCAATCGTCCATCGCGTTCAACACGTCCAGCGTATGCGAAATGGCGAGTTCCGGACCTTCGGCCAGCACGTTCAAATGGGAATCCGTCACCACCGTCGCGATCTCCAAGATGGAGTCCTTGCCGGTGTCCAGCCCGGTCATTTCCAGGTCTATCCAGATAAGACGGTCGTTGTTCGCGTGGCTGACTGTCATGCACCTTCCCGTAGATGTTTGGCCGCAATGTTTAGCATGTCCTGGAGATTCGATCCGGGGCACGGAAAAAATCCTTGTCATGGCATGATAACGCAGACCATCACCACCACCGGCCCATGAATAACTTCGCTCATTACGCCGTGCTCACCGCGATGCTGGCCCCGGCCTTTTTCCTTACCGCGACGGCTTCGCTGCTGCTGTCGGCCAACAACCGCCTGGCCCGCATCATCGACCGCGCCCGTACCCTCCTGCGGGAGCTGGTGGACATCGAGGATGAGGCCGAACGCACCCTCTACGAGCGGCGCATCGCCCTGCAACGCAAGCGCAGCATGATCATCCTGCGCGCCGGCCAGCTGCTTTACGCGGCCATCAGCTTGTTCGTAGGCACCAGCCTGGCAGTGGCGGTGGATACCTTTTTTGAGTACCGCCTGGGGGTCATGCCGACCGTGCTGGCCGCACTCGGCGTTCTTGCGATGCTGGCCGCCAGCCTGCTGCTGGCGCGCGAATCGACCCTGGCGGTCACCGCGATCAACGAGGAAATGGACCACCGCCATTTCCGTCGCAAGACGCCTGTCCGATAACTCGCGCCAGCACATCGTGCGCACGGCGCACGCTACGGCAATGGCGGCTTGCCGCGTTTGGCGCGGAAGTAGTTACTCAGCCGGCGGCTGGCTTCTTCCCCCAGCACCCCGCCCTGCACCGCTACCCGATGGTTGTGGCGTGGATCGGCAATCAGATCGAACACACTGCCGCAGGCGCCGGTCTTGGGATCGCTGGCTGCGAACACCAGCCGGCTCACCCTTGCATGCACCATCGCCATGGCGCACATCGCGCAGGGCTCCAGGGTCACGTACAAGGTGGTGCCGATCAGTCGGTGATTGCCCAGTTTCCGCCCGGCCTGCCGCATCGCGACGATCTCGGCATGAGCGCTGGGGTCGCTTTCGGCCAGGTTGCGGTTCCAGCCCTCGCCAAGGATTTCCCCTTCTGCACTGACGAGTACAGCGCCCACCGGAACCTCGTCGAATTCCCGCTCCGCCTGATCGGCCAGTGCGAACGCATGGCGCATCCAGTCTTCGTCGGAGGTGGAAGGCGGCGACATCGAGGACAAAGTAGGAACACAGGCAGCCAACAAGGGGATGATTGTATCGCGCCTGTCGATTCTGCTGATTCGGACCCACAGCCCGCCGGATTCCCGGCGGGCATTGTGCAGAAAGAAGATCTATATGTTCATTCGCCAGCGACAGGGGCTGGCGATGGCGATGATCGAGAGTGCCCTAATCGCATTCATCCGTCGCGAGATGCTTACGCAGCGCGACTAAAATCCGCCCAATCATTCCCACTCGATCGTCGCTGGCGGCTTGCCGCTGATGTCGTAGACCACGCGAGAGATGCCTCTCAACTCGTTGATGATGCGGTTGGAAACCGTACCCAGGAAGTCGTAAGGCAAGTGCGCCCAATGCGCGGTCATGAAGTCGATGGTTTCCACCGCGCGTAGTGCGATGACCCATTCGTAGGCGCGGGCGTCGCCGACCACGCCGACAGATTTCACCGGCAGGAATACCGCGAACGCCTGGCTGGTCTTGTCGTACAGGTCGTCCTTTCGCAGCTCTTCGATGAAGATCGCATCGGCCTTGGCCAGCAACTCGGCATATTCGCGCTTCACTTCGCCCAGGATCCGCACGCCCAAGCCCGGGCCGGGGAACGGATGGCGGTAGACCATGCTGCGCGGCAGGCCAAGTTCGACGCCGAGGCGACGCACTTCGTCCTTGAACAGCTCACGCAGCGGTTCCACCAAACCGAGCTTCATATGCGCCGGCAGGCCGCCGACGTTGTGGTGGCTCTTGATGACATGAGCCTTGCCGGTCTTGCTTCCGGCAGACTCGATCACGTCGGGATAGATGGTGCCCTGCGCCAACCATTTGGCGTTGGCCAGCTTGCCGGCCTCTTCATCGAAGATGTCGACGAACAGGTTACCGATGATCTTGCGTTTGGCTTCCGGATCGGCCACGCCGGCCAGTGCCTCGAAGTAGCGGTCGGCAGCGTTTACTCGGATCACCTTGACGCCCATGTGCTCAGCGAACATCGCCATCACCTGGTCGCCTTCCTGCCAGCGCAGCAGGCCGGTATCGACGAACACGCAGGTCAGCTGATCGCCGATGGCCTTGTGCAGCAACGCGGCGACGACCGACGAGTCCACGCCGCCGGACAATCCGAGAATCACTTCATCCGAACCGACCTGCTCGCGCACGCGGGCGATCTGGTCTTCGATGATGTTGGCGGCGGTCCACAGCGTCTTGCAACCGCAAATTTCCACGGCAAAGCGGCGCAATAGGGTTTCGCCCTGCAAGGTGTGCGTCACCTCCGGATGAAACTGCACGCCGTACCAGCGCTTGGCTTCGTTGGACATCGCCGCGACCGGAATACGATCGGTCTTTGCGGTGACGGTGAAGCCCGGCGGCGCCTGGGCGACGTGATCGCCATGGCTCATCCAGACGTTCAAGCGCGGCTCGCCACCGTGATCGCTGAGGCCTGAAAACAACGCATCGGGGGCGACGATTTCCACTTCCGCATGACCGAACTCGCGCGCATCCGCGGCTTCGGTGGCGCCGCCCAGCTGTGCGGCCAGCGTCTGCATGCCGTAGCAGATGCCCAGGATAGGCAAGCCGCTGTCGAACACCTGCTGCGGCGCCGCCGGTGCTCCCGGCAACGTGGTCGACTCGGGACCGCCGGACAGGATGATGCCCTTGGCGCCGAACTTCGCGATTTCCTCAGGATCATGATCCCAGGCCCAGATTTCGCAGTACACACCGATCTCGCGAATGCGCCGTGCGATGAGCTGCGTGTACTGCGCGCCGAAATCGAGGATGAGGATCTTGTCGCTGTGGATGTTCGTCATGAGGCCGGGAATCGAGAGTAGAGAATCGGGAATCGATGAAGCGCTAAAGCACTGGGGGTTCATCGATTCCCGATTCCCGACTCCCCATTCCCGGATGGGCGTTCAGCCCATCCGATAATTCGGCGGTTCCTTGGTGATCTGCACGTCGTGCACGTGGCTTTCGCGCTGGCCGGCACCGGTAATGGTCACGAACTGCGGCTTTTTCTGCATCTCTTCGATGGTGGCGCAGCCCACGTAACCCATGGTCGCGCGCAAGCCGCCAACCAGCTGATGGATGATGCCGCTGAGCGGTCCGCGATACGGAACGCGGCCTTCGATGCCTTCCGGCACCAGTTTGTCGGCGTCGCTGGCATCCTGGAAATAGCGGTCCTTGCTGCCCTTCTCCATCGCACCCAGGCTGCCCATGCCGCGATAACTCTTGTAGCTGCGGCCCTGGAACAGTTCCACTTCGCCCGGCGCTTCCTCGGTACCGGCGAATAGGCCGCCGATCATCACCGTCGAAGCGCCCGCCACGATGGCCTTGCCGATGTCGCCGGAATAGCGGATGCCGCCGTCGGCGATCAGCGGAATACGATCCTGCAAGGCTTCAGCCACCATGCTGACGGCCGTGATCTGCGGCACGCCGACGCCGGCCACCATGCGAGTGGTGCAGATGGAGCCGGGGCCCACACCGACCTTCACCGCGTCGGCGCCTGCGTCCATCAGTGCCAGCGCAGCGTCGCCGGTGACGATGTTGCCGCCGATGACCTGCAGTTGCGGGAAATGCTTCTTGGCCCAGGCCACGCGATCGATCACGCCCTGCGAATGGCCATGCGCGGTATCGACGATCACCAGGTCCACACCCGCAGCCGCCAGTGCTTCGATACGCTGGTCGGTGTCGCCGCCCACGCCAACGGCCGCGCCCACCATCAATCGGCTGGCGCTGTCCTTGGCGGCATTGGGGTTGTCGGTCTTCTTCTGGATGTCCTTGACGGTGATCAGTCCGCGCAGGTCGAAGCCATCGTTGACCACCAGGATCTTCTCGATGCGGTGCTTGTGCAGGAGCTGCAGCACTTCCTCATCGGTAGCGCCTTCCTTGACGGTGACCAGGCGGTCCTTCTTGGTCATGATGTGGCGGACCGGATCGTCAAGCTTGGTCTCGAAACGCATGTCGCGGCTGGTGACGATGCCCACCAACTGACCGCCGTCCACCACCGGCACGCCGGAGATGTTGCGGGCGCGGGTCAGCTTCAGCACCTCGCCGATCGTGGTTTCCGGACCGACCGTGAAAGGCTCCTTGATGACGCCGGCTTCGAACTTCTTGACCTTGGCCACTTCGGCGGCCTGCTGCTCGACGGTCAGGTTCTTGTGGATGATGCCGATGCCGCCCAGCTGGGCCATGGCGATGGCCAGACGCGCTTCGGTGACGGTATCCATGGCGGCCGAGACGATCGGCAGCTTCAAACTCAGGTTGCGCGTCAGGCGCGTACCCAGGTCGACGTCTTTGGGCAGGACGATGGAATGAGCGGGGACGAGCGAAACGTCGTCGTAGGTGAGTGCTTCAGCCTGGATGCGTAGCATCGGCGGACCCGGTAGTTGGGGAAGCGCGACATTGTACCTTGTTTGCCGCATCGATTGGAATTTGCGGCAGCCTGTTCGGGCAACGGTGTGTCGCGTGGAGCAACGGAAAGCCGCGCGCGATGCGGGCTGCAAAGGAGCAATTCACGCTTGTCGCACCGCCAGCCGGCAGAGGTGGTATTCGACTTTGCAGGCCCGCCGCGGGCCGAATTAACCTTTACCGGCCGCGTAGCCGCAGCTTCCTCAAACCCGCGTCACGCCGCCTCAGCCGCTTCCAGGGTGTTCTGCATCAGCGTGGCGACCGTCATCGGGCCGACCCCGCCGGGTACCGGGGTAATCCAGCTGGCGCGCTTGGCGGCTTCGTCGAAGCCCACGTCACCGACCAGGCGGCCGTCGTCCAGCCGGTTGATGCCCACGTCGATGACGACGGCGCCGGGCTTGACCCACTCGCCCGGAATCAGCCCCGGTTTGCCGGCGGCCACTACCAGAATATCGGCATCGCCGACCCGGCTACGCAGCACGTCGGGCGGAGTGAACTTGTGACAACTGGTCACCGTGCAACCCGCGATGAGAAGCTCCAGCGCCATCGGCCGGCCGACGTGATTGCTGACGCCGACGATGGTGGCGTTCTGCCCGCGCACGGGTTGATCGGTATAGGCCAGCAGCGTGGTGATGCCACGCGGCGTGCATGGGCGCAGGCCGAACTGGCGCAGGGCCAGATGGCCGACGTTTTCAGGATGGAAGCCGTCCACGTCCTTGCGCGGGTCGATCTGGTGGATCAGGCGGCTGGCATCGGGAATGCCTGGCAGCGGTAGTTGCACCAGGATGCCGTGAATCTTCGGGTCCGCATTCAGCTGGTCGATCAGCGCCAGCAGCTCGCCCTCGCCGGTGCCGGCCGGCAGATCGTAGTCGTACGCGGCGATCCCGACTTTTTCCGCGGCGCGCCGCTTATTGCGCACGTAGACGGCCGAAGCGGGATCGCCGCCCACCAGGACCACGGCCAATCCGGGGCGCGGCAAACCGGCGGCAATGCGCACATCGACCTTGGTTTTCAGGTCGTCCAGCAGGTCTTCGGCGATACGGCGGCCATCGAGGATTCGCGCGGTCATCAGAGGGATCAGGTGTAAAGTCTCGGCGTGTATTGTCCCCGATTCGCAAGCAAGGTTGTAGGAGGTGCCCCGCGATAGCATCGGCCCTCTGTCGCAATGAGGCCGTCGCAACGGCAGGCGATAGCGAATGGCCGCTAAGACCGCTTCTTATAGGACGTGAGTTTTTCACGATGATTCGGCCAAGAAGAGACAATCGACAATTCAAGAACTCGCCCCCATGAGGCACTCCCACAGGAACCCGAACATGACCGACGCCGCTGATACCACCGCCCTGGAAGCCGCTGCTTTCCGCCGATTGCTCAAGCATCTCAACCAGGATCGCACCGATGTGCAGAACATCGATCTGATGATCCTCGCCGGTTTCTGCCGAAACTGCCTGGCCGATTGGTATCGCGAAGCGGCCGAAGCCGCCGGCCAGCCGATGGATAAGGAGCAAGCCCGCGAGCGCATATATGGCATGCCGTTCGCGCAGTGGAAGGCGAAACACCAGAAGGACGCAACGCCGGAACAACTCGCCGCCTTTGAAGCGACGCAGAACAGGCACTAGATGCTCAGCAAAACGCTGCTGATCTTTCTCGCGATTTCCGCGCTGTTGTACATGGCGCTATGCGCTCTGCTTTATGCCAAGCAGCGCGCATTGATCTACTTCCCCGAGGCGACACGGGTAGCCGCTGCGCAGACCGACATCAGTATCGACCGGGGCGATGCCGTCTTGCGCGGCTGGGTGGTCAATCCTGGCCGTCAACGCGCCATTCTCTATTTCGGTGGCAACGGTGAAAGCGTCGAGTTGAACAGGGGCGACTTCGCCCAGCATTTCCCGGAATGCAGCACCTATCTGATCGCCTATCGCGGTTACGGCGCCAGTGAAGGACAGCCCAGCCAAGATGCGCTATTCGCAGATGCGCTGGCGATCTACGACCATGTCCGGCAACGTCATCCGCAAGCTCCCATCGCAGTGATAGGCCGCAGCCTGGGCAGCGGCATCGCCAGCTACCTGGCCTCGCAACGTCCGGTCGACCGACTGGTATTGGTAACCCCATTCGATAGCCTGGCCGATGTCGGGCAAACCCACTACCCGCTCTTCCCTGTGCGCTGGCTGGTTCGCGACCGGTATGAGTCGTTCCGCCATCTGCCGCAATACCCAGGACCTCTGATGGTCATACGCGCGCCGAAGGATGCGGTGATTCCTGCACGCCATACGGATCGGCTGATCGCCGAATTGCCGCGGAAACCTGAGATCGTCGAGTTCCCGCAAGCGGACCATAACAACCTGTCCGAGGATCCGCGTTACTGGGGGTCGCTTCGCGCGTTCATGCAACCAACGACAGTGGCGAACTGACCTGTGATGCCAGCGCCGAGCTCCGCCTACTCCGCGTGCGGTGACACTGCGCAGAAACGTTGATAGTCGATGTAGCCCGGAAACGGCACGCCTACCGCACACACCGGACAGCCAGGATCCGGCCGTAGCCGCACTTCGCGAAAATGCATGGACAAGGCATCGAAGTTAAGCAGCCGGCCCGACAGCGACTCGCCTATTCCCAGGACGAGTTTGATCGTCTCGTTGGCCTGCAACAGACCGATGATGCCTGGCAGCACGCCCAGCACGCCCGCTTCCGCGCAATTGGGGGCGAACTCCGGCGGCGGCGGTTCCGGGAACAGGCAGCGATAGCACGGTGCCTGCCCACGATGCCGCCCGGCGTCGAATACGCTGACCTGTCCCTCGAACCGCTGCACGGCGCCATATACCAGCGGCTTGCCGTGTTTGATGCACGCATCGTTGAGCAGATAGCGCACCGGGAAATTGTCCGCACCGTCCAGCACCACATCCACGCCGTCGAGCAGTCGATCGATGTTGTCGGACGTCACCCGTTCGGCGACCGCTTCCACCTGTGTGCGCGGGTTGAGCGCGGAAAGCGTGGCCTGGGCGGACGACACTTTCGGCGTACCGATGCGTGCTTCGGTATGCAGGATCTGCCGCTGCAGGTTGCTGCGGTCCACTATGTCGTCATCGGCGATGCGCAGATGGCCCACACCCGCCGCGGCCAGATAGAACCCTGCCGGCGAACCCAGGCCACCGGCACCGATCATCAGCACTCGTGCCTGTTGTAGCCGGCGTTGACCTGCCACGCCTACTTCCGGCAGTAGCAAGTGGCGCGAATAACGTTCGTAAAAGTCCTGCTGGTCGGCATCGAGCTGCGGCTTGACCACTGGCAGCCGCTCTTCGATCCACCGCGAAGTGCCGCCGGCGACCGACGCCACACGGCTGTAGCCGGCTGCATGCAGCACGCGCGCCGTTTCCAGCGAACGTCCGCCTTTCTGGCAGATGAGTACGACCTCCGCGTCGCGGTCCGGTGCGTGCGCCGCAGGATTGGCCTCCAGGAGCGCCTTGGCGACGCCGCGCGCGCCTTCGGCCTGCCCGCTTGCCCTTTCGTGGTCCTCGCGCACATCGAAAAACAGCGCGCCACGCGTGAGGTATTCGCCAACATCGGACGGGTTGATTTCGCGGATATCCATGCCGGAATTATCCCGCAAACGCCGCTCAATAACCGATCACTTCCACCACGTCGCCAATCGCATAATCGCGCGCGCCCTCGGGCATCACGATCAGCACATCGCTCTCGGCCGCACCGCGCAGGCGGTGGGAGGCATCGGCGGGATGCGGCATGACCGTCAACCGTCCATCCTGGCCGCAACTCAATTGGCCGCGCAGGAATTCATGCCGATCATGCGTCTTGCTCCAGCCACCGCCAAGCGCGGCGAACCAGCGCGGCTGCGGTTCTCCCCTGCCCTGCAAGCCGTCCAGCAAGGCCCTCCCGAAGCTGCTGAAGGTCGCCAGCACCGATACCGGATTGCCGGGCAGCCCCAGAAAAGCAGCGCGCTCCAAGGTGCCGAACAAGACCGGCATACCCGGCTTCATCCGTACTTTCCAGAAATGAATCCGACCGTGCGCCGACACCATCGCCGGAAGCAGGTCTTTTTCGCCAGCGGAAACGCCGCCGCAGGTGATCACGACGTCGAAGGCGGAAGCGGCATCGCGCAATTGCGACTCTACGCGGGCAGGATCGTCCGGCAGGCTCGGCCAGGCGGTGGGCTCCAGGCCTTGCGCGCGCAACAGTCCCATCAGCAACTCGCGATTGCTGTTGTAGATCTGACCCGGCGCCAAAGGCAAGCCTGGCTCCACCAGTTCGTCACCGGTGGTGAAAACCGCGACCGTCGGCCGCCGCGAAACCGCCACATCCGCAATGCCTAGCGCGGCTATCAGGCTCAACCGCGCCGGCGTCAGCGCCTGACCTGTTTGCAACACCACGTCGCCGATGGCCACGTCCTCGCCAGCCCGACGGATGTCCGCGCCCAGTGAGGGAATGGTCGACAGGTCGATGACGCCATCGTGTTCGCGGACGTTTTCTTTGATAACGACCGTATCCGCACCGGCAGGCAATGGCGCGCCGGTGGTGATGCGCGCGCACTCTCCCGCGCCAATGCGCAGACCGGTGTCATAGCCAGCGAATTGCTCACCCACGATGCGCAGGCGGATTTCTCCGTCCATTTCAGCGTCTGCGTGACGAATCGCAAAACCATCCATGCGACTGTTGTCGAATGCCGGCAGAGAGATCGGCGCCCGAATCGGCTCGGCCAGAACGCGACCGTCCGCGCGACGGATTGCGATCCGCTCGCTCGGCAGTCGCCACTCGCTGGCGACCCGCTGGACAATCGCCAGGGCTTGCTCGTAAGCGATGCGAGTGGGGAATTCGCTCATCGGTTGCTGGCGTGCAGCGGCTGGAAAGCCGCCTATTTACCGCGCTTGACGTGGCGGATCAAACGCCGTTTCTTGGCCACTTGCTTCTCGGTCAAGACATTCTTCTTGCCTTCGTACGGGTTCACGCCTTCCTTGAAGATGAAGCGCACGGGAGTACCGACCAGCTTGAAGCGCTTGCGGAAGAAATTTTCCAGATAGCGCTTGTAGGATTCCGGCAACACCTTGAGGCGCGTTCCGTGCACGATGAACGTGGGCGGATTGGTGCCGCCGGGATGCACAAAGCGCAACTTGGACACATGGCCGCGAATGCTGGGCGGCGGATTGGTTTCGTATGCGATCTCCAGCGCTTTGTTGACCTCGCTGGTGCCCAGTTCCTTGGTCGCCGACGCATGCGCGCGGTGGATCGCGCGGAACAGCTCGCGCAATCCGGAGCCGTGCTTGGCCGAGATCCGAACGGCTTCGGCCCATTCGACGAAGCTGAGCTTGCGCGCCAACAGCGCCTCGGCTTGTTCGCGTTGATAGGTAGTCAGCCCATCCCATTTATTTATTGCGACCACCAAGGCACGACCGGCATCGAGGATCGCGCCCAGCACGCTGGCATCCTGATCGGTGACGCCTTCGGTGGCGTCCAGCAGCAACACTGCGACTTGGCATTGTTCGATGGCCTGCAAGGTCTTGACGATGGAAAACTTCTCCACCGCCTCGTCCACTTTGGACTTGCGGCGCAAGCCTGCGGTATCGACCAACCGGTATTGGCGGCCGTCACGTTCCATGTCCACCGCGATGGAGTCGCGCGTCGTACCCGGGACTTCCGAAGCGATCATCCGCTCCTCGCCCAGCAGGCGATTGACCAGGGTGGATTTGCCTACGTTGGGACGGCCGACGAATGCGATGCGCACGCGGGCGGGGTCGTCGTCGAGCACCTCGGCCGCGCCTTCTTCAGGCAAGCGTCCCAGCACTTCTTCCAGCAGATCATCGATGCCTTGCCGGTGGGCGGCGGAAACGGCGATGACGTCGCTGAAGCCGTAGCGCGCGAAATCCGACCGCGCCGTGGATTCCTCCAGGCCGTCGATCTTGTTGATCACCAGCATCGTCGGCCGCGCAGTCTTGCGCAGCCAAGCTAGGATCTCGTCGTCCAGCGACGAGGCGCCCTCGCGGCCGTCGACGATGAACAGCACCAGGTCCGCCTCTTCGGCGGCGGCACGGGCCTGGCGCGCCGTGGCACCAGCCAGCCCTTCTTCCTGCCCCGCGATACCGCCGGTATCCACGACAGCGAAATGCCGGTCCGGCTCGAGCCGGCAAACACCGTAGTTACGGTCGCGAGTGACGCCTGGCTCGTCGTGCACCAGCGCATCGCGGCTGCGCGTCAGCGCATTGAATAGCGTCGATTTGCCGACGTTGGGACGGCCCACAAGGGCGACAAGGGGAAGCATGAAAGGTGCCGAAGACCGGAAACGAAATGGGAAGCGGAGCAGCCAAGCCAATGGCTTGCCGGCGCCGCGATCGCGAACGAGGGCGCCATGGTATCGGGAAAAGGCCTGTACGTCGCGGCGCCTGTTGGCGCCGCGCGGGAATTTCCTGGTTTGCGACCGCCAACCCGGCGGGAACTGGCCGGTATTACTGGAGGCGGAAGGCGGTCAGTTCGCCGTTGACGTTCTGGACAATCAGGATGCCGTCTGCCACGACAGGCTTGCCACGCAGCGGCTTGCGACCAGCGCGCTCACGCGCGGCCACTTCGCCGTTGTCGACCTTCAACCAATGCACATAGCCATCCAGGTCGCCTACCACTGCGTAGTCGCCGTGGACGCTAGGGCCGGTCAACGAACGGCGAGCCAGCGAAGGGTTGGACCACATCGGCGCACCGCTGTACTTGTCCAGCGCCCATACCGTGCCAGCCGGATCGGAGACGATCACGCTGCTGCTGGTTATGCCCACGCCACCGACACCGCCGTTTTCACGCGCCCACAGCGGCCGGCCACTGGGACCTTCCAGCGCAACGGTTTCCTTCTTGAAACTGGTCGCGAACAGCGTGGTGCCGTCCAGCACCGGGGCACCGTCGACATCGGCCATGCGTTCCAGTTCGGTGCGGCCACTGGGAACGCCTACCGTCTGGTTCCATATTTCGCGGCCATCGTTGACCGCCAGCGCAGAAACCGTACCGTCGTCGTTGCCGACGAACAGGACGCCCGGTCCCAGCGTCAACGAGGCATTGCCGCGTACCGTCAAATTGGGCGGTTCCTGGTTATGAAACCAGCGGCGCTCGCCATTGGTGGCGTCGAACGCAGATACACGGCCGTCGTTGGTACGCACGAACACCAAGCCCTGCCCGATGGCCGGCGCAGTGATGACTTCGTTCGGCACTTTGGCACGCCATTTTTCGGTGCCGGTGGCCGCTTCGAGCACGATCACCTGCCCTTCGAGGGTACCGATGACCACCAAGCCTTCGCCCACGCCGGGGCCGCCCGAAAGGCGCAGCTCTGGCTTTTTCTTTTCTTTCTCGGGCTCGTATTCCCAGACCTTCTTGCCAGTCTGCAGATCGAAGACGCGCACGCCGCCTTCCACGGCAGCCGCATAGACCTTGCCGTCTTCGACGACCGGGGTCTGCTGCAGACCCAGCTTGTCCTCGCCCTTGCCCGCATTGGCGCTCCACAGCTTGGAGACCGTGAGGCTGGGAGTGAAGTCGACCAGTTCCGCCGGCTCCGTGGGTTTCTCGTTTTCCTTGTCTTTCCCGCCAAACCAGCCCTTCACGGTGCTGCAGCCGGACAACACCAGCGCCAAGACGGCGATGATGGCGATTCGTTTGAACATCAATTGCGGCCTCATTAAGTCGGCTCTCCGGACTTAGGAGGCGTGCCGCCCGCGTCGGTAAGTTTCAGCTCCACCAGGCGCCGCTGAGGCGCCGCCACGTCGAGGCCAGTCAAAGCCTTGGTATAGGCATCACGGGCTTCTTCGCGCTTGCCGGCTGCCAGCAAGGCATCGCCACGGACTTCCAGACCAGCCGAATCGTCGGCCTGTCCCAGCACCTTGAGTGCCTCATCCGCTTTACCAGCATCGATCAGCAAACGAGCAAGCCGCAGATTGACCAGTGGGCGCAGCGATGCATCGGGATTCAAGCCGCGCAGGGTGGCGATCGCCTCATCCCGGAGCCCGGCATCGATTTGTGTTTTGGCCAGCTGCAATCCGGCCAGATCGGCATATATCTGGGCCTCACTACTCTTGAGCTTGGCCGTTGCGGCTTTCGCCTTGGCAGGATCACCAGACAGGCTTTCGACAGCCGCCTGGTACTCCAGATGGGCCTGCGCGTTCTTGTGCGCCTGTTCCTTCTGCCACCATTGCCAGCCAAAAATAACCGCAAGGCCCAGGCCAACGCCGCCGATCAGGCCTACGCCGTTGTTCCTGAGCCAAGTGCGGACGCGTTCGCTTTGTTCGTGTTCGTCGAGCAGATCGTCAATCGCCATGCGTACTCTTGCCCCGTCTAGCGGGGTCTTGGTATTGGGTGGACAGACCCGCGCGCGGGTCAGTCTGCGACCGGCACTAGGGAACCCTCAGAGGATACCGCAAAGCGCGCAACATTCGCTCGCTGGAACGGTGTCAGGTCCACCGTACTACCCGCATGCTGAACCTCGACCGCAGCCGCATTTCCCAACACGATCCGGCCCACCTGCCCTTTGCTGTAACTGCGCTCGTCGCCGGCCTTCAACAGCGCCTTCTCGATACTGGTGCCATCGGGTGCGGTGATCTGCACCCAGCTCTCTCCCCTGAAACGCAGATTGAGAGACGGCATGGATGGGCGCGAGATGGGGGGCGCCATCGAAGCGACATAAGGTGCTGCCGGAAGAGCAGGACGATCCCGCTCCTTGGGCGCCGCTTCTTCGCCACCTGTCGGCACCGCGACCGGTGGCACGGTGTCCAGGGATGCGGTGGCGACACCGCCATCGCCGTTGCGCGACTGGATGGCCAGCCAAGCGGGAACGGCGAAGAAGCACAGTGTGATCACCACATAGATGGCCCGGCGCTGCGCGCTCTCCATAAGCCGCTGGTACTTCGGCGTATAGCTGCGACTGATCAACTCGACCGGCTGCACCGTATCCAGTTGGGCCTGCTGGAGATAAGGCTCGACATCGACCTTCAGCAGCCTGGCATAGCTGCGCAGTTGCCCACGCACGAATACGGGCGCGCCAAGTTGCTGCCATTGCTCCCCTTCGAGCGCCTGCAACACTTTCACAGGCATCTTCAACCGGCTACCGACTTCCGACAAGCTAAGCCCCGCCTCTTCGCGTGCTGCTCTCAGAAACGCTCCGCAGCCCCCAAATTGCTGCGTGTCAAACGAGTTTGAATCCGTCATGGTCCTGCACTTCCCCCAAGATTAGCCTCGACCGCGTCGGGAAACTCCGCCCGTAACTGTTGAACATATCGGCCGGCAGCCGCCTTGTCGCCTAGCCTTTCTTCGATCTGTGATGCGAGTTTCAACACACTGGGGCTGGCTTGCGCCGCCGCCAGACGCCTTTCCACAAAAGCCCTTGCCTCGAAAAAACGCTGATTGCGATACTCGTTCTCCGCCATCGCCCCCAGCGCATACGGATTCCGTGGATCCAACGTCAGCGCCCGACGCAAGTCGCGCTCTGCCCGCTCGTACTGGCCAACCTTGGCGGCACAGCCACCCGCATTGGCCAGGGCCGCCGCCGGAGTCGCATAGTTCGGGGCACTCAAAGCCCGGTCGAACCAGACCAGCGATTCGGCAGCATATCCATTGGCGCACAGCCACGCACCATAGTTGTTCTGACGACCGCCATCCAGGGGGGGCAGCTCCGCGGCGCGCTTGTAGTAAGCGCCAGCCTGGGTACTTCGACCGCGTCGGTCTTCGATCACCGCCATCAGCGTGGTCGCATCGGCCGAATCCGGCTGGGCTTTCAATACGGCCTTGGTGCTCTGCTCGGCCGCATCCAACTGACCTGCTTGCAGATACTGCATGGCCTTGCTCATCTGCTCCCTGGCCGCCATGCGCTGCTTGGTCGCCGGGGTATCGCTGACGTGATAGTCGGGGGCGATCTGCTCGCCATCCTTGCGTTGCATCTTGGGCTTGATAAAGGTGAGACGACTGCAGCCGGCGGCAAGCAGCATGGGGATGACCAGCAGCAGCGCGAGCTTATGCAGCAGCATCACTGATGCCCCGCGCCTCAAGCTGGCGCCGGAACTCGGCCTGGCGGCGAGTACGGTCTTCCACCTGGCCCTTCAACTGCCCGCAGGCGGCGTCGATGTCGTCGCCACGCGTGCGCCGCACCATCGTCAGCACCTGCGCGTCCAGCAATATCTTCTGAAAGGAGCGGATGTCGGTTTCGCCCGACCGCTCGTAGCGAGTGCCAGGGAACGGATTGAATGGGATCAGGTTGACCTTGCCCGCATCCTTGGATTGCACCGCATTGTCGAACTGGCGAATCAACTTGGCCAGTTGACGCGCATGCTCGGGCTTGTCATTCACGCCTTTCATCAACGTGTATTCGAAAGTGACCGAATCGCGCTTCTTGTTGTGGCGCAGGTAGCGCGCACAAGCGGCCATCAACTCTTCGATGGGATATTTTTTATTGAGCGGCACCAGCTCAGTGCGCAGCTCATCGTTGGGCGCGTGCAGCGAAACGGCCAGCGATACGTCGGTTTCGGTGGACAGGCGGTCGATCATCGGCACCAGGCCGGATGTCGATAGCGTGACTCGCTTGCTGGCCAGGCCGTAGCCCAAGTCGTCGCGCATGATGTTCATGGCGCGCACGACATTGTCGAAATTCATCAGCGGCTCGCCCATGCCCATCATCACCACGTTGGTGAGGCGGCGGTTCTGCGCTGGCACGTTGCCGAGGTGGCGCGCCGTGACCCAGACCTGCCCGATGATCTCGGCGGTACTGAGGTTGCGGTTGAAGCCTTGAGTGGCGGTCGAGCAGAACGAGCAATTCAGTCCGCAGCCGACCTGCGACGACACGCACAGCGTGCCGCGACTCTTATCGGGGATATATACGGTTTCGACGGCGTTTTTGCCGTCTACGCCCATGCCGAGCAGCCACTTGTGCGTGCCGTCGGTCGAGGGCTTGTCGAACACGATGTTGGGGACGACGACCTCGGCACGCGCATGCAGCTTGGCACGCAGCGCCTTACCGAGGTCGGTCATCTGTTCGAAGTCGGTGACGTAGCGGTGGTGTATCCACTTCATCACCTGATGGGCGCGGAACTTCTGCTCGCCGAGAGTTTCGACGAAGAAGTGCTCCATGCCCTCGCGATCGAGGTCGAGCAGGTTTTGTTTCGCCGACACGGGCACGCCGAGAGACACGGGTTGCGCACCCGTGTCCAACTTCAACTCGATCGGCGGCAGATCGTGACTGCTCATTGCCTGCTGCTTACCGCGACGACACTTCGGTGGCGGCGAAGAAATACGCGATCTCGTTGTTCGCGTTTTCAACCGAATCCGAACCGTGCGCGGCATTGGCATCGATGGAATCGGCGAAATCGGCGCGGATCGTGCCCGGCGCTGCTTCCTTCGGATTGGTGGCGCCCAGGATCTCGCGGTGCTTCAGCACAGCGTTCTCGCCTTCCAGCACTTGGATGGCAACCGGACCGGAAATCATGAACTCGACCAGCGCGTTGAAGAACGGGCGCTCGCGATGCACGGCATAAAAACCTTCTGCCTCGCGACGCGACAGGTGCTTCATCTTGGCGGCGACGATCTTCAGGCCGGCCTTTTCGAAACGCGAATAAATCTCACCGATGACGTTCTTGGCGACGGCATCGGGCTTGACGATTGACAGTGTGCGCTCCAGCGCCATGGGGATTTCTCCGTTGGGCGGGCCACTAAAGGCCCAAGGTTAACATGAAAAAACCCGCGTCGAAACGCGGGCTTAGCCTAACAAGCGTAGCGGGATTCTAACGTATTCCCCACAGGCTTCATATAACCCGGGCCCAACAATGCTGCACAGCAGCATGACATTGCTGGCCGTCGCGCCCAGAATCAAACAAGCGTTTGATTAACTGGAGTTACTCCATGGGCAATGCAGCTCACTTCTCCACCAAGGACCGCATCCTCGGCGCCGCCGAAGAGCTGTTCGCCCAGTTCGGCTTCGCCGGCACCTCGCTGCGCCAGGTCACCAGCCGCGCCGACGTGAATATCGCGGCCGTCAACTACCACTTCGGCTCCAAGGAGAACCTGGTCAATGAGGTTTTCCGCCGCCGCATGGACGACATGACGGCGCAGCGCCTGGGTCAGCTCAGAGCCGCCCTGGAACAACACCCCGGCGAGTTGGAGCCCATCCTGGCCGCGTTCGTCCAGCCTGCGCTGGCATTGGCACAGGACCGCCATGGCGGCGGTGCCTTCGTGCGCGTTATCGCCCGTGCCTACGCCGAAAAGAACGACGGCCTGCGCCAGTTCTTGTCCGACCATTACGGGCACGTGCTGCGCGAGTTCGGCAAGGCCATCTCGGCCTGCGTGCCCGGACTGAGCAAGGAAGAGCTGTACTGGCGGCTGGACTTCTTCTCCGGCGCCTTGACCTATGCCATGGCGGACTTTGGCCTGATCAAACGTCCCTCCGGTGTCAGCGAAGCCGCGCATCGTGAGCGCGCTGCCCGCGAACTGATCCGTTTTGCCGAGGCCGGCCTCCGCGCCGACCACGTGAAGTAATCAACCAACAGATAGGGTTCATCCAAATGTCCAACAAGTTGCTTGTACGCAGGGCGGCCGTCCTGGGCGCCGGGGTCATGGGCGCGCAGATCGCTGCTCACCTGACCAATGCCGGCGTTGACACGGTGCTTTTCGACTTGCCCGCAAAGGAAGGCCATCCCGACGGCATCGTGCTGAAAGCGATCGCCAACCTGGGCAAGCTCAGCCCCGCTCCGCTGGGCTCCAAAGCCCTTGCTGAGGCCATCACCCCGGCCAACTACGGCACACCCGACGACAGCAGCAGCCTGGAGCAGCTGAAAAGCTGCGACCTGATCATCGAGGCGATCGCCGAGCGGATGGACTGGAAACAGGATCTGTACAAGAAGATCGCACCGTTCGTGGCCGATCATGCGGTGCTGGCCAGCAACACCTCGGGCCTGGGCATCAACGCGCTGTCCGAAGTGTTGCCCGAGCAACTGCGGCATCGTTTCTGCGGCGTGCATTTCTTCAATCCGCCGCGCTACATGCATCTGGCCGAACTGATCCCGGCCAAGACCACCGACGCGGCGGTGCTGGAAGGTCTGGAAACCTTCCTCACCACCACGCTGGGCAAAGGCGTGGTCTACGCCAAGGACACGCCGAACTTCATCGGCAACCGCATCGGCGTGTTCTCGATCCTGGCCACCATCCACCACACGGCCGAGAACGGCCTGGGCTTCGACGAAGTGGACGCTGTTACCGGTCCGCTGATCGGCCGGCCCAAATCCGCCACCTACCGGACCTCCGACGTGGTCGGCCTGGACACGATGGCGCATGTCATCAAGACCATGGCCGATACCCTGCCCAACGATCCGTGGCACCCATATTTCGCCGCGCCGAAATGGCTGCAGGCGCTGATCGGCAAGGGAGCCCTGGGCCAGAAGACCGGCGCCGGCATCTTCCGCAAGGTAGGCAAAGACATCGTGGTGCTGGACCTGGAGAAGCAGGACTACCGTCCCGCAGACCGTGCAGCCGCTCCGGAAGTCGTCGAAATACTGAAGATCAGGAATCCTGCCGAGAAGTTCGCCAAGCTGCGCGAGAGCCAGCATCCGCAGGCGAAGTTCTTGTGGGCGGTGTTCCGCGATCTGTTCCACTACAGCGCGTACCACTTGGCCGACATCGCCCATACCGCGCGCGATGTCGATCTGGCCATTCGCTGGGGCTACGGCTGGTCGCTGGGCCCGTTCGAAACCTGGCAGGCTGCCGGGTGGAAGCAGGTGGCACAGTGGATTGCCGACGATATCGTCGCCGGCAAGGCCATGAGCAATGCACCGCTGCCGGATTGGGTGTTCGATGGCCGCGAAGGCGTGCATGCCGCCGAAGGCAGCTACAGCCCCGTCAAGAACGCCAAACTGCCCCGCTCCGCGCTGCCGGTCTACCAGCGCCAGCGCTTCCCCGATCCGCTGTTGGGCGAAGCTTTCCCGCAGGGCGAAACCGTCTATGAGAACGACGGCGTGCGCATGTGGACCGATGGCGATGGCGTGGCGGTGGTTGGCTTCAAGACCAAGATGAACACTGTTTCCGATGCTGTGCTGGACGGCTTGCAAACCGCCATCGGCAAAGCCGAACAGGACTTCAAGGGATTGGTGATCTGGCAACAGAAGGAACCCTTCTCCGCCGGCGCCGACCTGGCCGGTGCGCTGGGTGCGCTGCAGGCGGGCAAGATCGCCGAGTTCGAGGCGATGGTGGCCAATTTCCAGGCAACCAGTCAGCGCATCAAGTATTCGCTGGTGCCGGTCGTCGCCGCAGTGCGCGGCTTGGCGCTGGGCGGCGGTTGCGAATTCCAGATGCACAGTGCGAGGACGGTGGCTTCGCTGGAAAGCTATATCGGCCTGGTCGAAGCCGGCGTGGGTCTGCTGCCGGCGGGCGGCGGCCTCAAGGAAATCGCAGTGCGTGCGTCGCAAGCCGCCGGCCCGGGCGGCGACGTATTCGCCGAGCTCAAGCGCACTTTCGAAACCGTGGCGATGGCCAAAGTATCCACCTCTGCCTTCGAAGCCAAGGAACTGGGACTGCTGCGCGCCACCGATCACGTGGTCTTCAACGCCTACGAACAGTTGTACGTGGCCAAGCAGCAAGTGCTGGCGATGGCTGAGAGCGGCTACCGCCCGCCCCTGCCCGCCCGCCGTATCCAGGTGGCCGGCGACGTCGGCATCGCCACGTTCAAGATGATGCTGGTCAACATGCTGGAAGGCCGCTTCATCAGCGAATACGACTACGAAATCGCCACCCGCATCGCCACCGTCATCTGCGGCGGCGAAATCGATCGCGGCTCGCTGGTGGACGAAGAGTGGCTGCTGAAACTCGAACGCAAACATTTCGTTGAACTGGCCCAGCAGGAAAAGACCCAGGCGCGCATCGGTCATATGTTGAAGACGGGTAAGCCGTTGAGGAACTGAGAATCGGGAACGGGGAGTCGGGAATAGACAACCCGACGCCCTCTTCCTACCCAATTTCCGCCGGTAATCCGGAATGTCCGAGACCACGCGAATCCGCTGCCACGATTCCCGAATCTCCATTCCCCATTCCCGGCTTTCGGAGAAAGCCAAATGAGCAAACAGATCCAAGAAGCCTATATCGTCGCTGCCACCCGTACGCCGGTCGGCAAGGCGCCGAAAGGCGTTTTCCGCAATACCCGCCCGGACGATATGCTGGCGCACGTGCTGAAAGCCGTGATCGCGCAGGCACCGGGCATCGACGTCAACCGCATCGACGATGCGATCATCGGTTGCGCGATGCCTGAAGGCGAGCAAGGCATGAACGTGGCACGCATCGGCGTGTTGCTCGCAGGCCTGCCCAATACGATCGCGGCGCAGACCATCAACCGCTTCTGTTCTTCCGGCTTGCAGGCCGTCGCGCTGGCGGCCGATCAGATCCGGCTGGGCAATGCCGATCTGATGCTGGCTGGCGGTACCGAATCGATGTCGATGGTGCCGATGATGGGCAACAAGGTCGCCCTGAGCCCCAGCGTCTTCGCCAAGGACGAGAACATCGCCATCGCGTACGGCATGGGCATCACCGCCGAGAAAGTGGCCGAGGAATGGAAGATTTCGCGCGAAGATCAGGACGCCTTCGCCCTGGCTTCCCATCAGAAGGCCATCGCGGCAATCCAGGCCGGCGAGTTCAAGAGCGAAATATCGCCTTACGAGGTGATTTCGCACCTGCCTGATCTGGCCGGAAACACGATCCGCCTGAAGAAAGCACTGGTGGAAAATGACGAAGGTCCGCGCCCGGACTCCTCGGCTGAGGGCTTGGCCAAGCTGCGCCCGGTGTTCCGCAACGGCCAATTCGGCGGCAGCGTCACCGCGGGCAACAGCTCGCAGATGAGCGACGGCGCCGGTGCGGTGCTGCTGGCTTCGGAACAGGCGATCAAGGATTACGGACTGACTCCGCTGGCCCGTTTCGTGAGCTTCTCCGTCGCCGGGGTTCGGCCGGAAGTGATGGGAATCGGCCCCATTGCGGCGATTCCCAAGGCGCTGAAGCAGGCCGGGTTGACCAAGGATCAACTGGACTGGATCGAACTCAACGAGGCCTTTGCCGCGCAAGCGTTGGCAGTGATCCGGGACTCCGGATTGGATCCTGCCAAGGTCAACCCGCTGGGCGGCGCGATTGCACTGGGCCATCCGCTGGGTGCCACCGGCGCGGTACGCACCGCCACCATCGTGCACGGCCTGCGCCGCCGGCAGCAGAAGTACGGCATGGTGACCATGTGCATCGGCACCGGAATGGGCGCGGCGGGTATTTTCGAAGCGCTCTGAGGCGGGATCAGCCGTAAAGCGACGGGCAGCTCAGGCTGCCCGTTTTTATTTGCTATGGCAGATCGCCGGTGCCTAGCCGCCGCGCGGCTTCTTCGGTTCGACCTTGCCGCTATGCCAACCGAGTGCCGTCGGGTACCGGCCGCTCAATCGCGGTTACCACCACACCCTCTTCGGTAGGAAAGCCGGTCAACAGGAACTCGGAAACGAACGGCCCTACCTGCTTGGGCGCCAGATTGATCACCCCGACAATCTGGCGCCCCATCAGTTCTTCAGCGCGATAAAGATCCTTCACTTGCGCGCTGGTCTTCTTGATGCCGTGCGGGCCGAAGTCGACCCACAATTTCCAGGCAGGCTTGCGCGCTTCCGGGAATTCTTCCACCCGAACCACAGTGCCGGCGCAGATCAGCACTTTCTCGAAATGTTCCCAGGTAATCGTGTCGTTCTGACTCATGCGTCGGCTCGCTTTTCCATGCGGTCTTTCCAAGCATCTTTGAATTCGGCCCACCAGTATCCCAACTGTGCGCCGATGAATCCCGCCGGCTTCAAAGCCGACACCAATCCGTAGTCGGAAAAATCACGCCAGCGCTCGTCGCCTTCCGCAATGGCGGTGGCCAGCACCTCGCCCGCAAAGGTGGTTGGCGCCACACCGTGACCGCCAAAGGCCTGTGCCAACCAGAGTCCGTTATCGATGCGGCCGATCTGCGGCATCTGATGGCGTGCATAGCTCATCAAGCCTGACCAGGCGTAGTCGATGGCGGTGCCTTCCAACTGCGGAAACACCTTCATCAAATCCCGATACAGCAACCTTTTGACCGCCTGTGGCGACCGATCCAGTACCGATATCCGACCACCCCACAACAGCCGCGTATCTGGAAGCGGCCGGTAGTAATCGAAGGCAAAGCGGGTGTCGTAGATAGCAGCGCCGGTCGTCAGGGCTGTCTGCAGGCGGTCGCCCAATGGCTCGGTGACCATCACATACGTAGCGATAGGCAACACACCCGCATCGACTCGGCGTAGCAGTCGAGCCAGATAGCCCCCACAGGCCAGCACCACATGCTGCGCATGGATTTCACCGCTCGGCGTTTGGATGCGCCAAGCGTTGCCTTCTCGCTGCAAAGCGATGGCCGGCGTCTGTTCGAAGATGGCAACACCCTGATCGGCCGCGGCGCGTGCCACGCCGTGCGCATATTTCAGCGGATGGAAGTGAAATCCTTGCGCCTCGAACAACGCGTCGTGATAGCGCTCACTGCGGATCTTTTCACGCACTTCGGCTTGCGGTAGCCATTGCCAATGGGCGTCGTAATGTTCCGAGAGCAGACGCTGACGTGCGCGCAGTATCTGTGGGTCGCGGAACCAGTTCGCCCAGATCGCCCCGGCCTCGGAGACATCGCAGTCGATGCGGTAGTGACCAACACGGCGACGAATGGTTTCCACCGCGTCGCGGGTACCCGCATACAGTGCCCTCGCCCGCTGCGGACCAAGTTCCCGAAGCAAGGCTTCCTCGCCACGCGAGAAACCGGCGAAAACGAATCCTCCATTGCGACCCGACGCCCCGAAGCCCACGTGTGCGGATTCCACCACCGCCACGCCGGTCATGCCGCGCTCGGCCAGCCCCAACGCGGTATTCAGTCCAGCGAATCCACCGCCAACGATGCACACGCTCGCCTCACGCTTGCCTTCCAAACGGGCAAAAGCAGGGGCATCCGCGACAGTGGCTTGGTAATAATTAAGAGGTGGCGTCGGCATATCGACCAGGCGCTGCAGCTTGTTGCGCAGCGCCTAGCCTACCTCAGGCATTGGGGATATCTCACCCTCGTGGCTGTTGCAGCAGCCACGCTATAAGGGCCTGGGCCACGGGCTTTCCTGGCAGGTAGCAATATCAAGTAAAAAGACTGCACCGCCCGCGCGGAGCAGTTCCATTCCCTACTGCAGGTCCTGCACACCCAGTTCGCTCAAGGCATCCTGCATCATGCTGCGGGCAGCGTCGCTCAATTTTTCATGATCGAGCGCGTAGCGGATCGTGGCTTCGATCAAGCCGATGTGCGTGCCGCAATCGAAGCGAGTGCCCTGAAAGCGATAGGCGTGCACGCGCGACTCCGACAGCAGGGTCGCGATGGCATCGGTCAGCTGGATCTCACCGCCAGCACCGGGCGTGGTGCTTTCGAGCAACGAAAAAATGCGCGAATCCAGTACATACCGACCGACTACCGCCAGATTGCTGGGAGCTACGTCGGGCTTGGGCTTTTCCACCATGGCGGTAATGCGCCCTGAGCGTCCTTCGAACGGCTCGGTCGCCACGATTCCATAGCTACCGGTCTGATCGTGCGGGACGTCCTGCACCGCGATGATGCTGGCACCAGTGGCCTCGGCGGCGTCCGCCATCTGCTTCAGCGCGCCGGCCCCGCCACGATTCCAAATCAAATCGTCCGGCAGCAATACCGCGAACGGCTCGTCGCCGACGATCGGCTTGGCGCAAAGCACCGCATGGCCCAACCCCAGCGCCTCGGCCTGGGTCACGAATACCGCGCGCACATGCGGCGGCAGCACGTTGCGCACCAGCTCCAATTGCTCGGTTTTTCCCGCCCTCTCGAGTTTCTGTTCCAACTCGTAGGCTTTATCGAAATAGTCCGCGACGGAATGCTTGTAGCGGTTGGTGACGAAGATCAGCGTGTCGCATCCCGCTTCTATCGCTTCATCGACGGCATATTGGATCAGCGGCCTGTCGATGATCGGCAGCATCTCCTTGGGAACCGTTTTTGTCGCTGGAAGGAATCGCGTGCCCAACCCGGCTACCGGGAATACTGCCTTTCGTATGCGCTGCGTCATCGGGTCTTTCTTGCCTCACGAGCGGGGAAGACAACAATGTTAGCCGAGGCTTCGTCTGCGCCTTCTTCACGCACGAGCGGCTTGAAGTCCGGCACCGCCACACGCAGGATTTCCTGCAGTTCCGTCGTGTCATAGCGACCAAAGGCACCGCGCAGACGTTGTAGCGCCAACTCGATGAACTCGGGAGACACTTCGCGAGCTTCGGCTTGCATGATTTTTGAGTGCGACGTCGGGCGGTAACGCTCGTCGGCATGAAAGAGGTTTTCATGCAGCTTCTCACCCGGGCGCAAACCGGTGTAGGTGATCGCTATATCCCGGCCAGGCTGCTTGCCCGCCAACCGGATCATCTGTTCGGCGAGCAGCCGGATCGGCACCGGCTCGCCCATGTCCAGCGTGTAGATGGATGCGTGCGCGGCGCCCGCGGCAGCCTGCAGAATCAGCTGGCTGGCCTCGGGAATCGTCATGAAATAGCGAGTGACTTCCGGGTCGGTCACCGTTACTGGACCGCCCTTGCGGATCTGTTCGCGGAACAACGGCACCACGCTGCCGGCGGAATCCAGCACATTGCCGAAACGCACGGTGACATATCGCGTACTGGCGCGCCCATCGTCCAGCGCTTGGCAAGCCATCTCGGCGAGTCGTTTGGTTGCGCCAAGGACGTTCACCGGGTCGACCGCCTTATCCGTGGAGATCAACACGAACGTCGCCACGCCCGTGTCGCGGCACGCACGAGCCACGGTCTCAGTCGCCAGCACGTTGTTGCCAATCGCCTCGCGCAGGTGTTGCTCCAGCAACGGCACCTGCTTGTAAGCAGCCGCGTGGAAAACCGCGTCCGGCTCGGAAATCTTCAGCGCATGCGCGATCACCGCTGGATCGCCGCAGTTGCCCAGCACGGGAAGAATCTCCAGATCCGGGAAGGCACGCTGCAGGTCGCCTTGGATCGTGATCAACGCCAGCTCGTCGATCTCCAGCAACGCGATGCGCTGCGCTCCGTGACGAGCACATTGGCGGCAAAGCTCAGAACCAATCGAACCACCGGCGCCGGTCACCAGCACGGTACGGCCACCCAACCAGCCGCGAATCAGCTTCCAATCCGGCGTAACCGATTTGCGACCCAGCAGGTCCTCGATGGCGACCTCTTTGAGATCGCCAGGCATCGATTGCCCTTCCAGCACGTTGACCAGGCGGGGCACCATGCGGAAGGGCAATCCCGTACTTTCGCAGATGGCAACCACCCGCTGCATGGCCGGTGCGTCCAGCGAGGGCATGGCGATAACCAGCATCTTGGCTGCAGTTTCGCGGGCGATCGCCGCGGCGCTTTCCAACCCACCTAGGACGGGAACGCCCTGAAGCTTGGACCCATGCAGCCTGGCCGCGTCATCCAGGAACGCCACCGGGTAGTAAACCCCCGTGCGGCGCAGCTCTCGAACTAGCGCTTCTCCTGCACGTCCGGCACCCAGGATCAGCACACGCGAGGCGGCCTCATGGGAACGGTTGGCCTGATTATCTTTCCATGCCCGGTAGACCAGGCGCGGCAAACCCAGAAAGCCTATCAGTACAAAAGGATAGAGGCCCAACACCGCACGCGGTACCGACCCGAACCGATTGTAGAAAAACAGACCGGCGACCACCGCCAGCGAACCGAGCGCGGAGGCTTTGAGCAGATTCCACAGATCGGGAAGACTGGCGAACCGCCATAAGCCGCGATAAAGGCCCATCCACCAGAACACCAAGCCCTGCCCCAGCAGGACGATGGCGATTTCATTGGACCAGAGTGGGAAGTCCGGTGCCTCTGGCAGCATCGCGTAGCGCAAGCGATGCAATACTTGCCAGCATAGCCACACCATGAAAAGGTCATGGCTCGCTACGGCCAAGCGTGGCAGTGCACTGGCAACCCGGTCCCGCCACGAACTCATTACATCACTCTCCCTAGCATTATTCCCGCACCATACTGGCAACCCCTGCCCTAAGCGCAAGCGTTGTCAGATACGAAACCGACGCGACGATCACCGCGTTTAACAGCGTAACATTAGACAACACCAAGATTAACGCCAAAGTAACAAGTCCAAAGACGCCGTAGATGGCCGTCACAGTTACGTGCCCGTACCGTCGAGATAGACGCTGATACAAATGCTCGACATGTGGCGTCCACCACCGCTGTTTACGCAGAATGCGTGACGCTAGTGTGAAGCCCGCGTCTACAAGGAAAGCGCTCAGGGGTAGAAGCAGCAATGGCCAAGCAAGGCTCGAGGCAGACAACCCAGCAGTCAGCAGACCCGCCAGTGCGAATCCCAGAGCGCCACTTCCCACGTCCCCCAGAAATATCCGTGCCTTTGGGAAGTTGAACGGTAGGAAACCACAGCAGGCTGCCAACAATGCCGCTGCCAACCACGACCAGGGGCCGGTCAACGCCAACGCGAAGGCGACTGCTGCGATAGCCGCCTGGCTGGCCGCGAGGCCGTCGATGCCGTCCATGAAATTCCAGACATTGACCAGCACCATGACCGAGGCTGCCGCGGCCGCGGCATGCATCCAGTTCCCAGTGGTGCGATAAACCGCCGCCGCCAAGATGGCTGCCGCCACCCCATGCACCGCCAATCGCCACCAAGGCGACAGCGGACGGTGGTCGTCCCACCAGCCAACCCCTGCCGTCAACAGCAATCCCACGAGGAACGCAGGCAGCATCAACTCGCCACCGGGAGCACGCCACCAGAGATAGGTGCCGCCCAACAGCAATACGACAACGATGGAAATTCCGCCGCCGCGCGGTGTCGCGACTTGATGGCTGCGGCGCTCGCCAGGTTGATCCAGCAGGTTGCTCCGCAGCGCGTAGTGCCGGGCCAGCCAGGTGACCACCGCCGCGACCACGAAGTGCAGCAGAAGCCAGAACATCGTTTTCGGCATTACACCACCGCGTAATTCAACAGCGGCTTGATCGTGCCCCACTCCTTGCAGCTGGGACATTGCCAGTGATGGGTGCGCGCGCCGAAGCCGCAACGTGAGCAGCGATAACTCGGATTTCGGACCAATAGCTGGTCGGTGATGTGCTTGAGATCGTGTAGCGTGGCTTCAGCGTCAGCGCCTTCGGCGAGAGTCAGATCAATCAATGCAGCTTCGCCGCGCACCGAAGGACGATCTTTCAGTTGTCGCGCCAGATAAGCCCGCGCCGCCGTCACGCCGTCCTGGCTTTCGACCAACTTGGTCAAGGCCAACACCGGAGCGATGCCACGGTAGTGCTCGCACATTTCCGAAAGGAATGCGCGCGCACCTGACAGGTCGCCGACGCGCTCGTAGTTGGCGAGCAAGCCGGGCAAAACCTCCGGCAGATAGTCGGGATCATGTCGAGCCGCGCGCTCAAAGGCGCGAATAGCGGCTTCATGATTACCCGCATCCGTCTCGATACGGCCTTCCAATATGCCGGCCCGTACGCAGCCGGCATCCGCTTGGTATGCTCTGGCGATGGCTTTTCGCGCGGCATCGATCTGGTTCGCGGTGCGATGCCGTTCGCCCAATTCGCATTCGAACTGTGCCACCAGCTTGCCCATGGGCTCCCCGGTGACTTCCTCATAGCGAAGGGCGTTGTCGATGGCTTTTTCCCAGTCGCGCTCGGCTTGGTAGATGCCGATCAAATGCTTCAACGCTTGCGGCGCGCGCTGATCGATCTGGGCCAGATCGCTGAAAACCGTTTCCGCACGGTCCAGCAGTCCGGAGCGCATGTAGTCCTCGCCTAGCGCCAACAGTGCCTGCACCTTCTGCTGGTCGTTCAAGTCGGACCGCTGCACCAAGCCCTGATGGAGACGGATTGCCCGATCCACTTCGCCGCGGCGACGGAACAGGTGTCCCAAGGCCACCTGGGTTTCAAAGGTCTCCTTGTCCAGTTCGGCGATATGCAGGAATAGTTCGATTGCCTTGTCCGGCTGCTCGTTGAGCAGGTAATTCAAGCCACGGAAATAGGTGCTCGATAACCGACTGACCTGGGTATCGCCGTGGCGCTGCCCGCCTCGCCGCCCAATCACCCAGCCACTCAATGCGGCCAGCGGGAGAAACAGGAAAAACCAGAACCATTCGGTGAGAAACGCCATCGTTCAAACGCCTGCATTGGGAGTGGGCGCCGGAGCGGATGGTTGAGCTTTGGCTGCTTTGCGAAGCTTGGCATACAGCGGTAGCACCAAGGTCGCGAAAACGATCGCCCCGCCGACGACTACGCCGGTCAGCAGCGAAAGAATGATGGCGTTGCCCGGGGTCGTCGACCACCGGAAGAAGACCAGATCCAGCGTGATGGCGGGACTGTCGTTGAGAAACCCAATGATCAAACCGGCGACCAGAAAAACCAGCGCGACGATCAAACGGAAGATATTCATCAGGCAGCTCCTTGCGATCGGATGCCTAGCTTAGCCGAGACGCTCTTCGCCGAACATGGCAGGTCAACGGCCCCAAGGACTGCTTTATTCGCCGTTCTCTTCGATTGGCGTGACGCTACTGACGCGCTCGCGCAACTCTTTGCCCGGTTTGAAGTGCGGGACATGCTTGGCCGGCAATGCAACCGAATCGCCTGTCTTGGGATTACGCCCCAGACGCGGTGGACGATAGTGCAGCGAAAAACTGCCGAATCCGCGGATTTCGATGCGGTCGCCCTGCGCCAGCGCTCCGCCCATCATCTCCAAAAGCGCCTTGACGGCGAGATCGACGTCTTCGGCCTTCAGATGCGGTTGGCGGCGGGCCAGGATTTCGATGAGTTCGGATTTGGTCATCGCTTACGGCGTCGGGCGGATACACCCAAGACCGGCCCGGGAAAACCCGGGCCGGCTGGGATTGGACTTGCTGTGCTTACTCGGACTTGTTGCCGTCCAGCTGTGCGCGCAGCAGCGCGCCCAACTGGGTGGTGCCACCCGAAGCGGACTGGTATTCCTCCAGCACTTCGCGCATCTCGGCATCGTCCTTAGCCTTGATCGACAGCTGCAGCGTACGGCCCTTGCGGTCCATGCCGATGAACTTGGCTTCGACCTTGTCGCCAACCTTCAGATGCTGACTGGCGTCGTCCACGCGCTCGTTGGCGACATCGCGTGCCGACACATAGCCTTCGATGCCGTCGGCCAGTTCGATCGTCGCGCCCTTGGCGTCGACTTCCTTCACCACGCCTTCGACCTTCGAGCCCTTCGGATGCGCGGCCATGTACTGGCCGAACGGATCCTGCTCCAGCTGCTTGACGCCCAGGCTGATGCGCTCGCGTTCCGGATCGACTGCCAGCACCACGGCTTCCAGCGTATCGCCCTTCTTGAAGTTGCGGACGATGTCTTCGCCAGTGGTGTTCCAGCTGATGTCGGACAAGTGGATCAAACCATCGATGCCGCCGTCCAGGCCGATGAAGATGCCGAAGTCGGTGATCGACTTGATCTGGCCCGACACCTTGTCGCCCTTCTTGTGGGTGGCAGCGAAGGTTTCCCACGGATTGGCGGCAACCTGCTTCATGCCCAGCGAGATGCGGCGACGCTCTTCGTCCACGTCCAGCACCATCACTTCGACATCGTCGCCGACCTGCACAACCTTGGACGGATTGACGTTCTTGTTGGTCCAATCCATTTCGGAGACGTGCACCAGGCCTTCCACGCCCGGCTCGATCTCCACGAACGCGCCGTAATCGGTGACGTTGGAGACCTTGCCGAACACGCGGCTGTTGGCCGGGTAACGGCGCGCGATGTTGTCCCACGGATCCTCGCCCAGCTGCTTCAGGCCAAGGCTGACGCGGTTACGCTCGCGGTCGTACTTCAGCACGCGGACATCCAGCTCCTGGCCGACTTCCACGACTTCGGACGGGTGACGCACGCGCTTCCACGCCATGTCGGTGATATGCAGCAGGCCATCGATGCCGCCCAGGTCGACGAACGCGCCGTAATCGGTGAGGTTCTTGACCACACCCTTCAGCACCACGCCTTCCTGCAGCTTGTCCATCAGCTGCTCGCGCTCTTCCGAATGCTCGCTCTCGACCACCGCACGGCGGGAGACGACCACATTGTTGCGCTTGCGATCCAGCTTGATGAGCTTGAACTCGAGTTCCTTGCCTTCCAGATAACCCGGGTCGCGCACGGGACGCACGTCGACCAGCGAGCCCGGCAGGAACGCACGGACGTCCTTGATGTCGACGGTGAAGCCGCCCTTGACCTTGCCGCTGATGCGGCCGGTGA
>CBFGZY010000003.1:0-145064 GCA_965653375.1 uncultured Pseudoxanthomonas sp. | reverse complement strand
CGCACCGGGCTCTCGGCCACTACAGTAGGGAAAATTCAAGACATAAGGCGTTAGGCTGCTATGACAACTCAAACCTGCATGACGGTCATTGGAATCATCCTTCAGGTGTTGGGTGCGATCTTTCTCGTCTTCCAGTCTCTGAGGACTTCTCGGAAACTTGCTAAATACAACGCTCAGGTCACGTACGACAATTTCAGTTCTATCGTCGCGGACTTGGCGCATGAGGTAGGCGGACAGTTCCGGCAGCAGCTAATTGGGTTTCTATTCGTACTGGTCGGTTCCGCTTTGCAGTTGTATGGCGCGGTCGCAGTCTAACAATTCAATCAAACCGACCTTGCCTCGCAAGTCGGTTTATTTCGGTCGTTAGGTGCCGGAATGAAAGCTAAGTACATTCCAAACAAAATCCCACGAGCTCGCCGGAGATTGCTCTTGGTGAGCTCGCTCCTGTTGTTTGCTTATGGTGCATGGAGCATTTGGCGAAGCGATTTCGCATTACCAATCTGGCTTAGAACCCGTGACGGAGCCTCCTGGTTGCATCTGCATGGTGCTGATGCCCTGGCGGCTAGTGGGGCGCTAATATGTTCATGCTTCATCATGCTCTCTATCGTGATCGATCACTACGACAGACGAGACAATGAGCGTCACTACAAGATTTTTTATCAGGTAATTAGTTTCGCAGGTTGGACGTTATTGATGGCTTCTCTTTGGGCATGGTGGTCAGCCAGTGCTTAATAACTCATTCAAACCGACCAGCTTCGCTGGCCGGCTTAATTCAGGGGGTTAGGCCTCATGAACTCTTACCGCCGCTATAAAGAGCTTGGCCGACCTGTCGATTACCTTATGCAGTGCTGGGCTCGCGGATGGTCATCCGACCCTGTTGAGAAGGCAGAGTACGGCTGGGCATGCATGGAGCCCGTCGATGATGCTCGGGATAACCCCGAAAGAGCGTGGCAGTGCATTCTTTTTGCGCTTGACAGCCCTCAATGCTCAGAGCACTTTGCCGTCCTCGCCGCTGGCCCGCTGGAGGACTTACTTTCCTTCCATGGCGTGGCATTCATTGACCGCGTTGAGACACTAGCTCGCAGGTGTCCCCAATTCGCGTCGCTGCTGGGCGGGGTCTGGCAATTCCAAATGACAGATGAAATCTGGCATAGAGTGCGGCAGGTTTGGGACAGGCGCGGCTGGGACGGTATCCCGGCTGAGGCCTAATAATTCGTTCAAACTGAACTCTGTTCGCGGGTCGGCTTAATCCAGGGGGTAGGTGCCATGGTTCGAGTCATCTTGGCTGTGTGGATCTTTCTGGGCAGCTTGGCTGCTGCCTTGGCGTCCGCCAGTCTGATTTCGCACGTCCTCACTGCTTATCCCGCCAACCACTTCCAGACCTTCGGTTCCATCATCCCGGCAACAAGTGAAACGCATGCTCAATGGCTGCCGTATGCCCCAGCCGGTATTGGCTTCGCTGCGTTGGCGTCTATTGCAGTTGCTGTGTACTACTGGCGCAGCACCAAATCCCGTGACGTCAAGTCCTTCGCGGTCACCCTTGCTGCGGCCATCAATTATTTTCTATCGTTGTTCTGCGTCACGACTTTGGTCATTGCTTATTTCCTGCTGCCTAAGGTCGCGAATGGCGCCTAACAACTCGTTCAATTCGGCAAGAACGAGACAGCTGACGACGAAGTGCAGTGGAAGGACCCGACTGCGTTTCGCAATGATGTATCTGTATCCATGTAGAGGACAGCCACAGCCTGTGTCTGCTTCCCATTCTCACCCAACTCGCGAGGCACCCAATGCGAAACAGGATCGTCTACATGGCTTGCGCAGTCCTGCTGATAGCCACACTCGTTGGCTGTACGCGGGAAGATCCCGACTGCGCGGCTGCCGGCAAAGCGCTCTCCGATACTGCGTATCGCGAGCAGCTGAAGGCGACTGTTCAGCGCTTGTTCGATGCGGGGGAGCTCGGTGAGGTCCACACGCTGGTGAGGCCAGGCACGCCGCCCGATCTCCCCGGCAGATACGGAGTCGCTGTCGCGCCCGAGTTCAACGCGGTGGCGGCCAAGCCCCTGTACCAGCGAACGATTTTCGACGCTCGCGGCCATCTGGTTGCGGTGTTCGTAGGCTGGGCTGCAGGTAAGGGTGTGGTTGTGGACTTGGTGAACGAGGATGGCGAGGTGCCGGCGGACACCCTCGTCCCGACGACCGACTATGGAGATGGCGTCCGGCTGGTCTGCTCTCCGCAGGACTAGTTGCCGCAGGCCCGAACGCCTGTCGGCGCTGCGCCGTTCCTGGCGGCGTATGTCGGCGGAATTCAAGGCACTTCTTTGTGGCGTCGGCAAATGAAATTCACGGCGCGCCGACGTCATGAAGCGTAAACAGCGTATCGACCACGCCGAGCCTGCATGCCGGCGTGCATCGAGGCAGTAACGCCATGTACCGCATTGCACATTTCACGCCTGCACCGATCGTCGGCGCGCTGGTGCTGCTCGCAGGCACCTGCATTCCGGTCGGCGTGGCGAACGCCGCGACGCGCGTCGTCGGCAACTGCAGCGACAGCGGTGCCGGGAGCCTGCGCGCCGTAGTCGCGGCGGCCGCGAGTGGCGATGTCATCGACCTGCGCAAACTAACCTGCAGCAAGATCCTGCTCACCAGCGGGTCCATCGCCGTGCCGCAGGCCAGCCTGACGATTCTAGGCCGGACGCGCTACGGACTTACCATCGACGGTAACCGTAACGACCGGGTGTTCCTGCACACGGGTACGGGGACGCTGCGGATAAGCCACGTGTCGGTCGCCAATGGCGAGCGCCGGATGCTCGACCCGGAGGGCGGCATACCTGAGTACGGCGGTTGCATCTACTCGCAAGGGAACGTGGCGCTCCACCAGGCATGGGTGCACTCGTGCCGCGCCCTGCAACAAGGATTCCTCGAGGCGCCCCCCACTTTTGGCGGCGGCATCAGCGCCGAGGGCGACGTGCATCTGACCTGGAGCGCCGTGTTCGACAATCAGGCGCTTGAGAACAGTTACGGCGGTGGCATCTATGCGAAGGGGCGCGTGACGCTCCATCACAGCCAGGTCTACCAGAATACGAGCTACCTCGCCGGCGGCATCATGGCCGAACGCGGGGCGAGCGTCACCTACTCGCGCATCTACCGCAATCGCGCCGCGTACGGCGCCGGGCTGTACGTGAGCTCAAGCTTCGGACTGCCGTCGGACGTGTTCATCAACAAGTCGACGATCTCCAACAACGTGGCCATCGACATCTGGCGATTCGACTACGGCGGCGCAGGCGGCTTCCACTTCAGTGGCGAGGGCAGGCACACGATCATCGACAGCACGATCTCGAACAACCGCGCGCACTCTGCCAGCGCTGGATCCTCGGACGGCACCCTCGACGTTTACAACAGCACCATCGTCTATAACGCCGAGATCACGAATTGGACAGGGGACGAGGACCCACTCAGACCATGCGAACTCCGTGGCGCCCTGGGCGCCGACGTGCTGCACCTGGAAAGCACCATCGTCGCGCGCAACAGCTGCGTCGCCGGTCCGGTCGGTTATGACATCAGTGCGAATACGGGCTCGGTGATCGGTGAAAACAACCTGATCGAGTATCCGCTGGTCCCGGTGCCCGCCGACACGCTGGCGGTCGATCCCCGGCTCGGCGCGCTGACCGACAACGGCGGGTATTCCGCCACGCACATGCCGCTAGCCGACAGTCCGGTGCTTGAGCGTGGCAGCAACCTGCTTGATCGAGCCTACGACCAGCGCGGCCCGGGATTCCCGAGGGTCAAGGGTGGGGCGCCTGATATCGGCAGCATCGAACGTTGAGCGGCTGCCGCGCAGTGCGCGATGTCTCGCTGCAACTGAATGGCTTGGAATCATCAAGCCGACGTAGCCAGCGTAGCCGGGATAAGCGAAGCGCGCCCGGAGGTGCTTTACACGGAAACTTCCGTTCGCCAGGAATGGCTTTCGACCTTCGCCAGAGGTACGAGGGGGCTTCTCGAAACGTCGAAACGAATGGGCGCACCCAAGGCATTTTCAAGTTGTTTCTTCTTGTTTTCGTACACAGCCTTTTCTTCGTCAGGAGCAGCAACCCGTAGAACTATCTCGCCCGTTCTATCGTCAATGTACATTCCTTGTATTCCAGGAATAGACGACAACTCAGCATTAAATCCCGAGATAATCTTTTCCAGCTCCGCATGGGTATGTTTTTGATCTACACGGAAAACGACTCGTAGATCTCCTTCGCTTGTCTTTATGACCCGTGGCGCGACTGGTGACGAGCCAACCAGCCTTACAACCATATGTTGGTCCGGCTTATGGGCGAGGAACATACCAGCGAAACGCGGCTCGAACTCGCTGCGAAGCCCGAGCATGTCCACATCATTCATTGCGAGCTGGATCTTCAGGCGCTTCGTCGCCTCCTCTATGGAAACGTCGTTCTCTTTCGCATAGCTACTTGCGGCAATCTCTTCCATCTCCGGCTGCGATTGCGCCAACGAGGTCATAGGCAACAGTGCGACAGTCAATGCAACAAGTATCCCTATGCGCTGCATACGGCAGACTCCTTCAATCCCGCCATGCCCGTCGTTGGGCAAACGCCAATTAACACGAAGAGAAATACAGCCGCAAGCGGCGTCAGGGCGATCAGAGTAGCGGTGTGATTCAGGTCGTAATCGTCGGCAAATTCACGCAGTGACGTCCGCGTTCTACCCCAAGCGCGCCTTCAGCTTTACCCTGCTTTCATCGAAACCCTACGTCCCCGGGCGCCGACGCGTTACGATGCGGCACTTCCCACGTCGCATGCTGTCGATTCCCCCCATGAAGGCCTGCACCCTCCACCTACCTCCGGCGGCATGAGCGACGCCTTGAGCCGCGCGGCGACCTGGACCGAACCGAAGACAGAACGCTTGCAGTCGTGGATCGCCGCGCTCTTCAGCGCGCTGCTGCATCTGCTGATGTTGCTCATCCTGTTGTACGCCTCCAAGCCCATCATCACGACGTCGCAGAGCGCTGCTGGCGGCAGCAGGGTGAAAGTGGACTTCATCGGCGAGCCGCGCCAGTCCGAGCAACCCACGCAGGCGCCCGAAAACCCGCCACCTCGGCGAGCGCCCGTCCCGCCGCCGGCGGCCTCGCGCGTGCAGTCCACACTGGTCGAGCACAGCGATAACCCGGTGCCGCCCGACACGCCCAAGCTGGCGGAGCCCATCGCGCGTCCAAGCGAGCCTCAACCGCTGCCTGCTCAGGACGATTCGGTGCAGAGCCAGGCGCAGAACCCCGCCACGAGTCCGCCACCGTCGGCACGGCGCCGACCCGAAACCTGGACGGGGCGTCCGCCCGGCCTGCTGGAGGAAGACGCCGCTCCCGAGAACGCCGGGCTGGCCAACAGCCCCGCCATCCAGAACGGCCGCGGGCGCGACGTCACCGCTGCCGGGCCCAGCATGGAGCTGGGCGGCTACTTGGTCTATTACGACGTGCTCAGCGAAACCAAGCTGCAGGCCTGGGCCGACCAGGGCATCAAGGAACTCTTTATCCCCTTGCCGGGAACCCGGTACTACATGGTCTGCCCGTTGGAGATCGCGCTGAAGCGAAGCTCCGGCAAATGCCGTGCGCTCGATCCGGACTCGCCGGAAATGCAGGCCGTAGGCGACGCCCGCAAGGTCGTCATCATGCTCCAGGTCTACAAACAGGGGGAACTGGTCTGGCGCGGCCCGGGACCGTACAAATAAAACCCCTGGCGCACCGATCATGTCCCTGTTGGAGCACTCACGCCGACGCGGATTGCGAACCTGTGCGTCGACGAATTTCACTGATGGCCGCGATCGCAGCGATCAGGACCAGGATGGCAAGCAGCTGGAAGCGTGTTTCCGGCGAGGCCAACAGCAAGGCGAATATCGCGCCGAGAATGGTCAGGGCCAGTATGGTCAGGAACGGGAATCCGCTCATGCGATAGGGCAGGGGTGTACCCAACCGGTTCGCACGGCGGCGCAGGATGAGCTGCGACACCAGCGAACTGGTCCAGACGACCAGGCAGGTGGATCCCACCACGCTCAGCAGCAGCGGCAGCACGCGTTGCGGGTAGATCAGTTCCAGTGCCGTTGCGATGAAGCCGAAGAGGACGCACGAGAACACGGCGAGTACCGGAACCTGGCGCGCACTTAGCCGGGTCAGCGCGCGAGGCGCCTCGCCGCGTTCGGCCAGCGAGTAGATCATGCGCGAAGCGCCATACAAGTTTGCGTTGAGGGCCGACAACAATGCAATCACCGCGACCAGGGTGATTGCGGTACTCGCTCCGGGGATCCGGGCTACCTGCAATACCGCCGCGAACGGCGAGGCCAGCGCCGAGCTCGTCCACGGAACGACGGCGATGATGATGCTGACGGACCCGATGTAGAACACCAGAATGCGCCAGGCCACTGTGCGAACTGCGCGCGCGATGCTGCGTTCCGGGTCGCGCGTTTCGGCGGCGGCGACCGCGACGATTTCGGTGCCCCCGAAGGCGAAGACCACCACCAGCAGCGCTGCGCCGATGCCGCTTATCCCCTTGGGCGCGAAGCCCTGGTTGGCAAAGAAGTTGTCCAGTCCCGGCGATGGCACTTCGGGCAACAGGCCGCACAGCAACAACACGCCTATGAGAATGAAGGCAATGATGGCGACGACCTTCAGGATGGCGAACCAGAATTCGAATTCGCCGAAGTTCTTGACTCCCAGCAGGTTGACCGCGGTGAAGAAGACCATGAAGGTGAGCGAAGCCATCGGCACCGACAGCGACGGCCACAGGGTGGCCAGCAGGCTGGCCGCGCCGACCGATTCGGCGGCGATCACGATGATCAACTGGAGCGCCCACAGCCAACCCACCGTCGCGCCCGCCGCGGCACCCATGGCGTCGCCGGCATAGACGGAGAAAGCGCCGCTCACCGGCTTGGCGGCGACCATTTCGCCGAGTGCGGTCATGACGATGATGACCAACATGCCGGCCACCAGATAGGACAGCAGAACAGCCGGTCCCGCGGTCTGCACGCCGATGCCGGAACCCAGGAAAAGACCGGCGCCGATGGCGCTGCCAAGGCCCATCATAGTGAGCTGCCTGGACTTCAGTTGGTGCCCCAGTCCGGGCTTGGACGTGTCTTCTACCGAGGTGTTGTGCATGTGGATGATCGGGCCTTGTGGTGCGGGTAATGGGAATACGCAGTGAAGCATTGGTCGGCGCCCCGCCGTATCGGCGGGATACCGGCGCGGACGCCAGGGGCACAGTATCAAGGCCAACGGGCAGAACCGCGAGTGCCGGGTTCCGCGAATGCTAGCCGTGGACCGTATTCGGCGCGCCGATGCTTGACTATTCGTTATCGCTTACCGTTGCGACGGCCGGATTGCCGTCGGTACGGTGTGGCCGCGGGGCGCGCCTACTGGCTTTTTGGATCGCTGGCTGCCTGGCACAGCCTCGCAATCACCCGGCTGCCATCGCGGGCTTCGTCGTCGTCGGCCGGAGCGAATTCGGTGATGGTCAGGCCGACTACGTCGGCTTTGCGGGCAATACGGCTCACCAAGGCGATCGCATCTTCCACCGCGATCACGCCGTCGGGATAGGCCACGTAAGGGAACTCGTGCTCGTTGAGCGAGTCCAGGTCGAAATGGATATGCACCGGCCCGCTGATCGGTGTCTGCGGGTCCAGCAACTTCAAATCCAGTTCGCGTTGCAATGCCCAATCCCCGTCATCGCCGATGTGGACGCCGAAATAGCGGAATCGGGACGGATCGATAGGCTTACCCAGGAACGGGCGCATCGGTTCGGGCGCACGCCCCAGGATCGCGCTTACCGGCATGCCATGGAAGTTGCCACTGGGGGATGTCTCTGGCGTATTGGCGTCGAGATGCGCGTCGATCCAGATCACCTGGAGATCGGGATGGACACGGTTGAGATAATCGATCACCGCGACATCCACCGCGCAATCGCCGCCGGCAGTCAGCACCCGCCTGGCATCGGAGCGCGCGAGCACGTCTTGAGCGCTGCGGAACTGCGCAAAGATGGCGTCCCAGCGATTCACGCCGTGCGCATCCTCCGCGTTGCCGTCGCTCGGCACCACCCGAACCAGCGGCGCAAATCGCCCACAGACCTCAGCCGCCGCCGCGGCACCGCGCGGCAGGTTCTCGTGCCGTCCCGATCCTTGCCATTGCGGGTAGGAGAGGCTGAGGTCGAATGCCATGGTGGTATGTTCCTTTGGATGCTTGTACAGAAACTCTACTCGATCGCCGGTGTGGCTTTGGCCGACCCGGGCTAATTGTTGCTTGATTACGTGGCAGGGCCTGAATAAGCTCAGTTTGAACGGGGACTGCCAAGCGCATCATGAAAGACGGAGATATCGATTACTCCAGGTATACGCAGCAAGAAATGGAAGAGGCGTTGGCAGGGATAAAGAAGGACGTACATCCCTTGAACTACGCGAATCTCCGTTCTGCCTATGAAGCGTTGACGTCGAGGCCTCCGCCGCCGTCGGAGGATCTTTCTGAGAAGGCTGACGAGTTCGCGGACGAGCTCCCGCCGCAGCAGCAATACGATGAAGGCGGACGCTATGTGCCAAACCATATTCCTTATGGAGAGCGCACTAGCTGCCTCATTTTTTCGACACTTCTTCTGGCCTATGGAACCTACGGCGTGTGGGTCAACGACCTTTACTTGCCCGGCCGGCGAGGCGGAGTGCATTTGCATGACCTGTCAGCCTGGAGCATGTATGGCGCCATCGTATGCGCTTGCCTGATCATGTTGTTAGTTATCGTCGATCACTACGATCGTCGCGACAATGAGTATAACTACTGGTATGCCGGACGCGTGCTCAAGGGCATAGGTTGGATTTGCTTCGCGGTATCTGTGATTTTGGTGATATTGCGTGGGATTAGGCCTGACCAGTGATTCCACATATGCGAGCCGGTACGCCTTGATATTAGGTAGCAAGTAGCCCGGGTAAGGCAAAGGCCGCACCCGGGAGAACGTAGAATTTCCGCGAAAGAGATAGTCCAGAGCGCAGAACAAAAAACGCGCTTTGGTCGTCAGAATGGCGAACAGTCGTATGAATCGTTGCGCCGAGTCCGACAATTCCCGGGTGCGGCCTGCGGCCTTACCCGGGCTACTTGCTATTCACAACGTTGAGAATAGCTGCTTGACACTGAGCCTGCCGCGTCCTATTGAAGCTACACGCGATGGTCACTACAGAGTTTCCTAGCAACTCTTGAATGGAGTCTGGCTGATCTATGACGGATACGAAACATCGGCGTGCGCATGGTTTCCTCATAGTGGTTGCGATTGGCATCGCGCTCCTGGTGCTTTGGCGTACGTTGCTTGCCATCGATTCTTCCGCGCCGGAGCACTCAGCCGAACAGCAGCTGGTGAAAGCTGATGCGTCCCTATCGCGCGCCATGCCTGTGGCGTCAGCCTCACCCGCAACGACTCCAGATGTCGCCATGTTTGTGGGATTCCCGGTTGGCGTTGTACGAGATCCTGCTCGGCGTTACGCCTTCGCCAAGGACTGCGCGAAATTTCGTCATTTCGACGCGTTCTATCGGGAGAAGGCTGCCGATCCGAACTGGCCGTTGAGCAATCCAGAGGCGCTTGCAGCAGCAGACCCAGAGCGGCGCTCTAAGTTGCTAGAAACTTCGCGCTTCTTGGATCAGCACCGGCAGTCCTGTAACTCGTGGCTTGAGGTCACGCCTCAGGATCTGGCAAATGCACAAATTTATGACGCCTCCCTGCAGGCGGCGATCCGGGGCGACCAGAACGCCGCCGCTTGCTTCTTGCTAGCCGCATGGCAGAAGCCTGGTGAGCGAAGTCCTTATCATAAAGACGTGATAAAGGCCTATGACACTTATGCAAGACGTTTCCTACAGGAGGGGTTGAAAACGGGCAGTTGGCCAATCGTGTTGGCGGCATATCAAGCAAGTCAGGAAGAAAACAGCTTACACACCAGCGCGATATTCTCTGCACAGGACGCTTACCTACTCGCAAGACTCGCGCAGCAGGGAGCGCCTGATGCCGCTGATGAATCGCAGCACGGCTATCAAGCCACGAACGCCGCACGCTTCCTGACAGCGGCAGACCTGGTTGCATTAGACAAACGGGCTTCGGATCTGTTTTCGAATCAGTTTGAGAAAAAGAAAGTTTCAGTGCAGTCAGTGGCGGATATGTGCGTTAACTGACGAGTCGATGCGCGAATGGTTCGGGTAAGGCCAAAGGCCGCACCCGAAGAAGCGTTTCCGTGCGAGAGATCGACAAGTTGGCACCGCGAATACGAGCGGCAGCTCGTTAGGATGGCGAATAGTCGTAATGAATCGGTTGTACCGAGACCAATGATTCCCGGGTGCGGCCTTTGGCCTTACCCGGGCTCACTTGCACCGCCCCGGCATGCGCCCAGGGGATTCCTCCTATCCATCTGTTGGCTCTACGCCATCGCCGGCTGCTTCAGCGCCGTGCTGGTCGCAGCAAAATGCTCGCGTAGCTCTCGGTTGAAGTCCGCCCAGCGTTCCTCGGGGAAGAAAATACGCGCGCCTTCGAAATCGACCCGTCGCCGCGTTCCCGGAATGGTTTGCTGCAGCCAGCGGGACCATTCCGGCGGGAAGTACACATCGTCGGTACCCCAGGCGACCAGCGTAGGCGTTTGCAGTTTCCGTAGACTATCCTCGATAGCCAGCGTATGGCGGCAATCGAAGGCATTGACGAAACGTTCGAGCTCTTTGAGACGTTTGGAGGAATCCAGGAACGGCCCGATATAGGTCTCGATAATTTCATCGCTCACGTCTTGTGGCCGTTCGTACGCGGGCGCCAGCGCTTCCCGGTACACCGCTTTGTCGGCGCGCATCGCTCGCAACGTATCCTCCAGCCCGCCTGCCGCCACCATCGTCACGAACGGCTGGAAAGCTTCGGGCGGCCAGTTGTCGTGCGCGTCGCAGTTGGTGAGCGTCAGGCTGCGCAATCTATGCGGGTGTGCCGCCGCGAATATCTGGCAGATCCCTCCGCCGCTGTCGTTGCCGACCAGGTCCACTTGATCGATCGCCAAGGCATCCAGAAACTCCGCCAGCATCTGCGCATTGGCAGTGACCGACACCTCTTGGCCTTCGTTGGCCTGGGTGTGGCCGTGCGCCAACAGGTCCACCGCGATGCATCGGCGCGTGTCGCTCAGTTCCGCCAGTTGGTGGCGCCATAAATAGCCGTTGAGCAGCACGCCGTGGACGAAAAATGCCGCTGGGCCACTTCCACGCTCGACGTAGCTGATCACGCCCGAAGGCGTGGTCACGGTCTTGCGACCGCTGAAGAATTCGCGCGCGTCCATTACTTGCTTGCCTCGGCTTCGCCAAGCTTCTGCGCGCATTCCTCGCAGCACACTTCCACGGTGCGTCCGCCGATGGTTACCTGGATGGCGTTTTCGTCCAGCGGGTAATCGCACGCGGCACAGGTTTTCTCACTCATCTCTATTCTCCGTCGTGCCCGCGGTTCGGGCATGCATAGAAGACCATCGTGTCGACTGCGTCGCTGTCGAAATATTTAGCGAATCATTGGAATGAGCGTTTCGTTGAGCGAACTGCTCAGGCGCTCTTGGACAACGCCGATGCGCGGAACTGCGAAGGCGTGCGCCCATAGGCCTGTTTGAAGGCGGCGGTGAAATGGCTGTGGCTTGAGAATCCCAAATCCATCGCGAGTGCCGACATGTCTTCGCAATACGCCAAGCGGTCGAGTGCGCGGGCCAGCCGCAGACGCAAGTGATAACGATGCAACGGAATGCCTTCGACTTGTTGGAAGGCCTGGGTCAGGTATACCGGCGAGCCGCCGATCTCGTTAGCGATATCGGCCAGCTTCCATTGCCGGCCAAGATCGTTGGCGAGCAATACCTTCACGCGATCGACGAGCCTCCGCCGGCTTTGCGTGGCACCGGTGGCGTGGGCCGTACGCGGACCCAGGCTGCGACAGACCAGAGTCAATGCGAGGCTTTCCGCTTCCAGGGGTTCGATGCTGCCATGACTGAGGCTATGGCGAAGCAGCGCTACAAGCGCTTGCGCGCGCGGATCGATACGCAAGGATTGCATGCGCAGTCTCGGCTCCTCTGGCCGGCTCAATAACGCGGTGGGCACCAGCTCGCGCAAGAGTTCCGGTGCTATGGCGAGCACCAGGCTCGAATCCCCGCCCTCGACCGGATGGCTGACCTGGTAGCCTTCGCCCGCGTTGAAGAACAGCACGTGATTGGCGTCGGCGACGGACTGATCGCTACCGACATGGCGCAGATAAAGCCCCCGGTAGGGAAACACAAGGTGCGTGGCGCGCGAGCATTCTTCGGCACTGCGGTGACGGCAATTACCCTGGCAAAGGACGTCCTTCACCGAGATCGTCCCTGTATCCAGCAGCGAATTGATCGTGAATTCCGACATGGCAACCCCAGGCGAGCCCACCGCCCGTCCGAACGGCTCATTAAAGCCTGACCTGCGCACGGAAACTATCGAATTCCTTAGTACGTGTCGCGAACTCCAAGCGCGCATCGCCGTCCTCGCTCGCCTGGTCCGCACGGCAGAGTCACGCTGACGACCGACGTCTTTGGGGGAGAGGAACGTCCAATCCATCCTGACCGGCTATCCGCCGAAGGGATTTCTTGAGCGCATCTTCAAGGCAGGGAGATGGGTAAACCCTCCCGGTGACCAATGGCACATTCACTATGTCTAACTCAACAATAGTATGGCCTCCAACCTAGTCATCCAGCCGGATGGGAGGGACCATGAATGGGTTAGACACACAGCTGAAGAAGTTCCAGAAGGAGCTGAGTGCCGGCACGGTATCGCTGGCGCTGCTGGCCGTCCTGGAGCGCGCGGAGGAGCCGATGTACGGCTACGTGATCGCCAAGCAGCTGGAACGCGTGGGCGAGGGCGTGCTTAGCGGCAAGCAGAGCGCGCTCTATCCGGTGCTGCGAAACCTGGAGGGGGCCGGGTTGCTGGACAGCTTCGTCGAGCCTTCCGTATCCGGGCCGCCGCGCCGCTACTACCGCATGACCGAGGCAGGGCGGCACACCCTGCGCGAATGGGCCGCTGCCTGGCGCGCGACCCGCGATTCCGTCGATTCCGTCCTGATGGGGATTCCAGAATGAACACCACCGCCTTGCCCACCACGATTCCCGAGTACCTGGAGCAGCTGCGCGCTGCGCTGAAAGGTGCCGACCCGGCGATGATCCAGGATGCGCTCTACGACGCCGAGGAATATCTGCGCGCCGAGCTGGCCGAGCAGCCCGGCAAGAGCGAAGCGGAAGTCATTGCTTCGGTCGCAAGCAGCTACGGCGCGCCGGAGGAAGTAGCCGACATCTATCGCGATACCGAAGTCACGGTGGCGCGCGCGCTGCGGCCGCCGGTTCCGCCCAAGCGCCAATCGGTGCTGGGTCGCTTCTTCGGCGTTGCCGCCGATCCGCGCACCTATGGCTCGCTGTTTTACATGCTGTTGTCGCTGGCGACGGGCATCTTCTATTTCACCTGGGTGGTGACCGGTGCCAGCGTGTCGGGCAGCTTGCTGATCCTGATCGTCGGCGTTCCGTTGTTGTTGCTGTTCCTGGCATCGGTGCGGTTGTTGTCGCTGGTCGAGGGACGCATGGTGGAAGTGCTGCTGGGCGAACGCATGCCGCGCCGGCCGCTGTATACGCAACGCGACAAGCCATGGCTGACTCGGATCGGCGAACTGTTCACCGATGCCCGCACATGGACCGCCATGCTGTACATGCTGCTGATGTTGCCGCTGGGCATCTTGTACTTCACCCTGATGATCACGTGTCTGAGCGTGTCGTTGAGCTTTGTTGCCGCGCCGCTGAGCCTGTTGTCGCCGCAGTACTTCGACGTCATGTGGTTCAACTGGAGCTTGACCGAAGAGGCGCCGTGGCTGCTGCCATTGGTGAGCATCGTCGGCATCCTGATGCTGTTCGTCACGTTGCACCTGGCGCGTGGCGTCGGCAAGGTACATAGCCTGTTCGCCAAGCTCTTGCTGGTGCGCAACCCGGTGGTCTGAGTTACGGCTTGCGGGCGAAGTTGACACGACCACCACACCAGCCCACTTACCTTGGCGACGCGGCAGGTAAGCCGCATCACCCAAAGGAGAAGGTAAATGCGTCGTATCAGGAACCTCGCAGTCGCTTTGCTGTTGGTCTTGCCGGCCGCAGCTTCGTTCAACGTCTCGGCAAATTGGCAGGGCACGTGGCTGTACTACGATGAGGAAGGCGCGCTTGTCGGGTCATGGACCGCCGGTTGCGGCGCCGCCGACGGCCGTTGGGGTGTTGCCACCGACAACAAGGTCTTCATCCAGGGCTGCCGCTCGGAAAGCTGAGCGCCGCGGACTCCAAAAAAAAAGAAACCCCGCGTCAGCGGGGTTTCTTTTTTACTTGCGCGTCGTGCCTAGGCCGCGTATTTGGCGATGAAATCGCGTACCTGCGGATAGACTTTCTCGCGCCAGCGGCGGCCGCTGAAGATGCCGTAATGGCCGGCGCCTTCCACCACCATCTGCTGGTGGCGCGCCTTGGGAATGCCGGTGCACAAATCGTGCGCGGCGGCGGTTTGTCCCAGGCCGGAGATATCGTCCAGTTCGCCTTCGATGCTGAGCAGCGCTGTCTTCTTGATGGCAGCCGGATTCACCAGTTCGCCGTTGACCTTCCACTTGCCGCGCGGCAGCAGGAACTCCTGGAACACAGTGCGGATGGTGTCCAGGTAATACTCGGCCGGCATGTCCAACACCGCGTTGTACTCGTCGTAGAAGCGGCGGTGCGATTCGGCATCCTGCAGGTCGCCCTTGATCAGATTTGAGTAGAAATCCCAGTGCGACATGAAGTGGCGACTGGGATTCATGGCGATGAAGCCCGCATGCTGCAGGAAACCCGGGTACACCTGGCGGCCTTGGCCCGGGTAGGGCATCGGTACGGTGTGGATGACGTTGTTCTCGAACCACGACAACGGATTGCGTGTGGCCAGGCCATTGACCTGGGTGGGATTGAGCCGCGCATCGATCGGGCCGCCCATCATCACCAATGAGCGCGGAGTCGTTTCGCCGCGCGCGGCCATCAGCGAGACCGCCGCCAGCACCGGCACGGTGGGTTGGCAGACGCTGATGACGTGCAACTTCTCGGCACCGATGTGGCGGATGAACTCCTCCACATAGGCCACGTAGTCGTCCAAGCGGAACGCGCCTTCTTCGGCGGGCACCATGCGTGCGTCGACCCAGTCGGTGACGTAGACCTTGTGGTCGCGCAACAGCGTGCGCACGGTGTCTCGCAGCAGGGTGGCGTGATGGCCGGAGAGCGGCGCCACCACCAGTACCGGAGGATCGTCTTTCAGTGCCGCGATGCTTTCGACGTCGTCGGTGTAACGCTTGAAGCGCAGCAGACGGCAGAACGGCTTCTTCAGCACTTCCTGCTCGACCACGGGCACGGTGTGTCCGTTGGCTTCGATCTCATGGATTTCCCAGGCCGGTTTTTCGTAATCCTTGCCGATGCGGTAGATCAGTTCGTTGCTTGCGGCGATGCGATCGGCGCCCGGCACACCGGACAGCCAACTGCTCGGCGTGGAAAACATATGTGCGTTCGCTTCGGCCATGTAAACCAGCGGTGCCATCCATGCGCGGCCCAGCTCGTGCAGTTGGTAAAGATTCATAGCGTTGGGAAATCCCGGATTTGGTGCAAAGTGCTGCGTCGCAGCATACCGCAAAGCCGGTCCGCCGGAGTGGCGCCTGTTCAGGTACGAGGGGGTGATGTCAGTACGACTCCAGCGCAGCGGCCTCGCCGGCCAGGGCTGGCGACAGCCAGCAATGCGAACCGGCCGCGCGCAGGCCATGTCTTTGGAGTTGCGCGCGGTACCAGGCCGCCGTGCGGGGCTGGAAACCGGCGTGGTCGCCTTCGAACTCGTCCTCGCGGGTGAAGGTCTCCAGGAAGGCAATGCCGCCGCAAAGCTCGGCCAGCCCCGACAGGCCGCGCTGGAGCTCGCGCGACGGCAGGTAATGCAGCACATCGGCACAGACCAGCAGATCCACGGGAGGGCAGGGACGCAGGAATTCGAAATCGCCGAATCGGGCGAACCGCAGGTTGCGGGTACGACCATAGCGGGCAATGGCGTACTCGCTGCTATCGAATCCCAGGTATCGCACTTTCGGCCGCAGCTTCAACAGCGGCGCACGCCAAGCACCTTCGCCACAGCCGATGTCCAACACGCTCCGGATGGGACGCTCCAGATAGTACTCAGCGGTAGAGACCGCCAAGGCAACTTTCCTCGCAAGCCGCTGCGGCCCGCCGATGTCTTTCTGGCGGTACCAATGCTGGAAGTAGTGTTGGTCGTATTGTTTGGGCATGGGTGGGGAGCGGGGAAGCGGTGAAGCGGTGAGCGGGAAAGCATGCGGCTTTGCCTCCCCCTTGACCAGCCATTCGGCTGTTAAAAGCGTAAAAGGGGGATGACCCGCCATTCGGGGGTTGAAAAGCATTTGAGGGGGATTTGCTTTTGCTCTTAAAAAACAAAAGCAACAGCAAATCCCCCGTAGCCCCCTTTACAAAGGGGGCAAAAGCCGCATGCTTTCCCGCTCACCGCTCACCGCTCACCGCTCACCGCTCACCGCTCACCGCTCACCGCTCACCGCGTTGGACAGCTCCAACATCGATAGCGGAGAATCCAGGCCCAATTGCCAGCAATGGAGACGGCCAGCGTGGATAAAGCGATGCTCTACCCTTGGGTCAAGACTTTCCATCTCGTTTTCGTAATCGCGTGGATGGCAACCGTGTTCTATCTGCCGCGCATCTTGGTCAATCTGACGGAAACGCAAGGGCAACCGGAAACGCAGGCGCGGCTTCTGATGATGGGGCGGAAGCTTTATCGGTTTGGCCACAACATGTTTGGCATCGCGATGATCTTGGGCCTGGTGCTGTGGCTGTACTTCGGTATCGCGGGTGGTTGGTTGCACGCCAAGCTGACATTGGTGGTGCTGTTGCTTGTGCACTTCATCATCGCGGGGCGTTGGCTGAAGGGCGCCGAGAAAGGCCGGGTATTGCCTTCTTCGTTCAAGCTGCGGCTGTTCAATGAAGCGCCGTTGTTGCTATTGATCGGTGTGGTTTGGCTGGTATTGGCGAAGCCGTTTTAGTTAGCGACTGGAAGCAGCCGAGCCACCCCTAAGGGATTTGAACAAGCTCGGCTCGGGAAGAGCCTTGTGGGAGCGACGTAAGTCGCGACCGGAAACATTACGTCGCGACTTACGTCGCTCCCACAAGGTTGCCTACGTCGACACCGCACCATGATGGATTGGCAAGCCGACATAGGATCTCGGCTCTACAAGGGCTAATCCTTCTTCTCGAAATCCACCGGCTTGGGCAGCTCCACCGGTACGCCGTCGGCATTGCACGTGTTGGCGGCGCATAGACGTTCGCGCAGCTTGGGCGTGGCTTGTACGACGAAGTGGTAGATCACGTTCTGTTCCACCGTGCCGCGGACGGCTTCGCTGCCGGGGCCGATAGCCCAGATGCCGACGTCGTCGCCGCCATGCGATTCGGATTTCAGTGGCACCAGCGCTTCCTGCAGGTAATCGGGATGCTCGGTATCGACGTGGCTCAGGTCGGGACGGCCTTCCGCCGCCTCGACATTGCTGGGCGCATGCAGGAAGTGCTTGGGTCCGGCGGGCTGCTGATTGCTGGCGCCGGCATAGCCGGGCCCGTTGGCGTAGGTGAGCGTGGTGAATGTCTGCCCGGTTTGATCGCGGGCCCAATCCCCCGGCGTGTCATCTTCGCTGCCCTGGCCGCGGACCTTGCCCAGGATGGGATTGCCGCGCACGGGATAGCCGACGAAATTCAATGTGTGCGAATGATCGGCGGTGACGATGATCAGGGTGTCCTCGCGCGAGGTGGCTTCCAGCGCAGCCTGCACCGCATCGGACATGGCGATGGTTTCGTCCAGTGCGCGGTAGGCGTTGCCGTAGTGGTTGGCGTGATCGATGCGCGCGCCTTCGACCATCAGCACGTAACCGTCCGGATTGTTCGACAGCACACCGATGGCCGCACGGGTGAGCTCGGCCAACGAAGGTTCTCCGGCGGCGTCCTTGGGGCGATCGTGTTCGAACTGCATATGATCCGGTTCGAACAGGCCCAGCAGCTTCGGCGCGTTCTTGGCCGTTTGCAGTTGTTGCGCATTCCAGACGTACGCGCCTTGCGGATTGGCACGCTTCCATTCTTCGGTCAGGTCGCGTCCATCCAGGCGTTCGCCGACTTTGTCGTCGTACTCGGGGTCGCGTTGCTCGGTACTGGTGAATTCGGCGCGACCGCCGCCTAGCGCGACGGTCGGGCCTTGGCCGAAGCGCGAAGCCGTCAACAATTGTTGAGCGATGTCCTTGCAGCCTTGCGTCACGGCGGTGGCGGGCAGGTCGGTGTCGTTTTCCCAGTTGCGATCCGGCGAGTGCGCATACATCGCGGCGGGCGTGGCGTGGGTGAGGCGCGCGGTGGAGACGACACCCGTCGCCATGCCGGCGCTATCGGCCAGTTCCAGCCAAGTGAGGAGCGGCTTTTGCAAACTGTCGGCGCAGTCGTTGCGGCGGCCGGAGGAAACGCCAATCGCACCCATGTGCGTCTTCACGCCACTGGCGATCGCGGTCATGGTGCCGGCCGAGTCGGGTGTCTGCGAATCGGTGTTGTAGGTCTTGCTGAGCGCGGTGTGCGGAAAGTGTTCCCAGGACAGCAGGTTTTCTTCGCCGGGCTGGCCTTTGCGCTGTCCCTGCAGAATGCGGGCGGCAGCGACCGTGGTGAGACTCATGCCGTCGCCCAGGAACAGGATGACGTTCTTCGCGCGTCCCTGCATGGCACCGTTGCCGGCCGCACGGGCAGCGCCGCTGCGATACCACCATGCGGGCGTTTCGCCCTGCGGATGTGTGACAGGTGTGACGTCGACCTGGTAGGTCTTGGCAGTGTCGACGCGGCCGGGGCCGGAAGCGCAGCCGGCGAGCAGGGTGAGCAAAGTCGTGCCGAGCACTGGCAAGGCGAATCGGGTGCGACGCATACGGGTACCGAAGAAAGGACGAACGCCGATTATGCCGTGCCCACAGTGTCCCGCTGATGACACGCCGGTATTCCAATGGTGCGGTCGCCTCGCGTGGCGCGGTGGGCTATGGTGCGGGGACCCCTATTGGTTCGACCGAATCAATTCCCCACGCAAGCCCTTTCCTGCGACGCAGGGAGGGCAAAAAAAGAAGGCATTCGGACTATCGGGTGCTGCATCTGTCGAGGTTGATGGCATGAAGTTGGTTGCCGCTTGGTTCAAAATTCCGTTCTGGCAGCGCGTGCTCGCTGGTTTCGTATTGGGTGCGTTGGCCGGTTGGCTGATGGGTCCGGCCGCCGATACCTGGTTCGGTCCGCTGGGTACCTTGTATGTCACGTTAATCAAGATGATCGCAGTGCCGCTGGTGTTCTTCGCGGTGATCAACGCGGTGTCCAGCCTGCACGGGCAAAAGTCGGTGGCGGCGTTGGGCGGCCGCACCTTCCTGTGGTTCGTGATTACCGCTGTGTTGGCGGTCTGTATCGGTTTGGCGGTGGGCACCGTGATGCAGCCCGGCGTGGGCCTCGGCAGCCTGCAAGTCGACCCGGGTTACGTGCCCAAGGATATTCCGCGGCCTATCCAGGTGCTGCTGAACGTCGTGCCTGCCAATCCGTTCCAGGCCCTTACGGGGATAGGCACGGTCAAGAACGCGGCCGGCGAAACCGTATTGGCGGCAGGCAGGGGCTCGATCCTGCCGGTGATTTTCTTCGCTGGGCTGATCGGTTTTGCGATGGTGAAACTGGGCGAACGCGTTGCCGGTGCGCGCAAGCTGACCGGCGAAGCGAGCGAGATCATGATCCAGATCACGCGCTTCGTGTTGGAAATCACGCCGCTGGGTACCTTCGGCCTTATCGCGTCGCTGGTGGGGACGTACGGTTTCAGCAAACTGCTACCGCTTGCCAACTTCGTCGGCGCGCTTTACATCGCTTGTGCCCTGCACATCGTGGTCGTCTATAGCGGCCTGTTGTTGTCGCACCGCTTGAATCCGCTGAAGTTCTTCCGTGGCGCTGCGCCGGGCATGCAGGTGGCTTTCGTCAGTTCGTCCAGTTTTGCCGCGATGCCGGCGGCGCTCCGCGCGGTCACCCACAACCTGGGCGTCGACAAGGACTACGCGGCGTTTGCGGTACCGCTGGGCGCCAGCATCAAGATGGATGGCTGCGGCGCCATCTATCCGGCGTTGTGCGCGGTGTTCATTGCCCAATACACCGGGCATGCACTGACACCGGACCAATACCTCATCGTGCTGATCGCGTCGGTGCTCGGCAGCTTCGGTACTGCCGGCGTACCCGGCACTGCAGTGGTTATGGCGACGGTGGTGTTAAGCGCGGCGGGTTTGCCGCTGGAAACGATCGGTTATCTGTATGCCATCGATCGCGTGTTGGACATGATGCGCACGATGACGAACGTAACCGGCCAGATGCTGGTACCGGTACTGGTGGCCAAGGAAACCGGCATGCTGGATAAACAGGTCTATGACACGGCATCGTCCAATGTCGGTCTGGAGGATTCCGAAGCGACCGGAAAGACGTTATGAGCCAACTGCCAGACGGCTATCGATTGCTGGATCGGTTTCCGCAGGCCGACGACTATCGGCGCCTGCGCTCGGCGGCTGGAATGGCGCCGCGTTCGGCGGAGGCCGCGGCGCGTGGATTGCCCAACACCTTGTATGGCGTCAGCGTGCTGCACGACGCGTTGCCCGATCAGCCTGTGGTTGGCATGGGCCGGGTGATTGGCGATGGCGGCTGTTTCTTTGTCGTGGTCGATATCGCGGTGGAGCCCGAGCATCAGGGCCGTGGCCTGGGCAAGTGCATCATGTCGGCACTGGACGCTTGGCTGCGTGCGAACGCGCCTGACAGCTCCAACGTCTCGCTGATCGCCGATGGCGACGCCAAGCATTTGTATGCGCGATTCGGCTTTGCTGACGTCGGGCCGGCTTCGGTGGGGATGGATTACACGGTCCGGCGTTGAGGGTGGTTACCTAGTAAGGCGAGTTTTTTGCTTTTGTTTTTTCTGAGCAAAAGCAAATCCCCCTTAGTCCCCCTTTTTAAAAGGGGGAGGTAAAGCTAGAGCCTTGTCGCCTCCCACCTCCCACCTAGCTGCCTTCTTTTCCCCGCACCGACCAAAAAGCGAACAGCGCCGCAGTAAAGAACATCAGCAGGCTATAGACCGCGGCTGGCACGGACACGGTGGGATTTTGCAGGACATTGAGGGCGATGAAGATCGCCAGCGTGCCGTTGTGGATTCCGATTTCCATGGCAATGGCGACCGCTTGCCGCTTGGGCAGCTTCAATGCGCGCGGAGCGGCGTAACCGGCTGCCATGCTGATCAGGTTGAACGACAGGCAGGCCAACCCGACGACGGCGAAGTAGCGCGTCAACGTGTTCCATTCCTGCCTCACAGCCGCGACGATCAGCAACGCCAGCACCAACACCGAAAGCAAGCGAAGCGGCTTTTCCGCGCGCGCGGCGAAGCGGGGCGCCTTGGCCCGGATCAGCATGCCCAGTGCCACCGGCAGTACGATGATGACCGCGACTTCGATGACCTTTTTTGTCGGCGGCGGCACGTATTGGCCGGCACCCAGGAAATATTCCAAGGAAAGATTCAGGATCAGCGGCAGGGTGAGCAGGCAAAGCAGGCTGTTGATGGCAGTCAGCGTGATGTTCAGTGCCACGTCGCCGCGCGCCAGATGGCTGTAGATATTGGCGGTTGCACCACCTGGCGATGCCGCCAACAGCATCAGGCCCACCGCGAGCTCGGGCGGCAAGCCGAAGCCCAGTGCCAGTGCGAACGCTGCCCATGGGAGCACCAGCGTTTGCAAACTCAATCCGGTCAGCACCGCTCGCGGATAGCGGGCAACACGGCGGAAATCTTCAATGGTCAGGCCCAAACCCAGGCCCAGCATGATGATTCCCAAGGCAAGCGGTAACAGCAGATTCGTCAGCAGTGATGCTTGCATCGCGTACGGCTCCTGAGTAAGGCTCTCCGGGGTTGGCGAAGCATGGCGGCTAACCCATAACGCCGCAAGGCGGCGTAACCTGTCTTCTGTAGATGACACGCCCCCGATCCAAGGAGAAGAACTAATGAGTGGCGAGCAGCGCGAATTGACTTTCCGTTTCCTGGCCGAGCCCACTGACGTTAACTACGGCGGCAAGGTACACGGCGGCGTGGTCATGAAATGGATCGACCAGGTGGGTTATGCGGCGGCGGTTGGCTGGAGCGGGCATTACAGCGTCACCGTGGCCGTGGGCGGCATCCGCTTCGTGTCGCCTATCCGCATCAGCGACCTGGTGACGGTATCGGCGAAACTGGTCTACACCGGCACCAGCAGCATGCATTTCGCCGTGGATGTGCGGGCGCGCGACCCGATGGGTGGCGATAGCCGTCTGTGCACTCATTGCATCATCGTGTTCGTTGCGCTGGATGCCGTGGAAGGCAAGCCGACGACGGTGCCGTCGTGGCGGCCGCAGGCGCCGGAAGATTGCCAGTTGGCCGAATACGCCACCAAGGTGATGGAACTGAGCAAGAACATCGAACAGACCGTCGCGCACTACCAGGATGCCGCAACGATAAAGGCCGCCTGACGGCGGCCTTCGTTTACAAAAAACGCGTAGCAGGTAGGTGCGGGCTTACAGCGCGACGCGGCGCGCCTGCAGGAAACGATTGCCCCAGTAGCCGGTGGTCAGGCTGTCCACGCGCACGTCCTTGCCGCGGCTGGGCGAATGCAGGAAGCGGCCTTCACCGACATAGATGCCCACATGGTTGACCCGGCCCTTCAGGCCGAAGAACACCAGATCGCCTTGCTTGAGGTCTTCGCGATTCTTGATCAGCTCCGCGTCGGCCTTGGCGGCCATCTCGCGCGAGACGCGCGGCAGCTCGATGCCCAGGGCGGTCTGGAACACATAACCCACCAGGCCGCTGCAATCGAATCCGCTGTCGGGCGAGTTGCCGCCCCAGCGATAAGGAGTACCCATCAGGGTCAGCGCGCGCTTGAGCAGCGACTGGACCTTGCTGCCTTCCTCTTCCTGTGCAATGACACCGTCACCGGCCAGGTCGTAGCTGGCGAGCAGGCGGCTGAGGTCGCCGGCGACCATGGTCGATCGATCCAGCAGCGGCACCGTATCGCTGGCGGCCAGGCGCGGCAGCAGGGCGGTCAGGGTGGCGGCGGCGGCTTCGGTCGCCTTGGCTTTGACATTGCCTATGGTCGATGTGGTTTTCGGCCTGGCTTCGATGGCTTGGATGGTCACCACGTCGGCAGTCGCGGCGACTGGTTCGACGGCGGCTTCGGCCGGAACTTCGGCAGGCCTGGTCTGAGCCCAGGCTGCAGCACTGAAAACAATGAGAAAAGCGGCCGCGACGAAGCGCGAGGTGCTGTTTGAGATCAGGCGGTAAGCGTGGCGGTTTAAAGCGCGGCTATGTGAAATCAGGCGGTTAGAAGCGCGGCCCTTCGGGATGCGATAGGTGGCGGCAGGCAGGCCTGTTGGCAGGTCGTCGTCGGTCACTCGGGGCGGGCTGGTTACATGCGAAGCGGCGATGATGCCTTCATAACGCCTTCATTTTGTTCACAAATTGTTAAAATTACATTAAATAATGCGCCGCCACGTCACAGATTTGGCCATCAATTACTTCAAAACGCGTTTCGCGCCGGTGTAGTGGTCCCGCCAGTAGCTGTCATCCAGATGGTCCAGGCGAACCGTGCCGCCGGTGCTGGGGGCATGAACGAAACGTCCTTCGCCGACATAGATACCGACATGGCTGACATTGCCGCTGCTGCCGAAGAACACCAGGTCGGCCGGTGCCAGCTCGCGCGGTGCGATGCGCGGCCCCTGCACCTGAGCCAGTTCTCGCGAAGTGCGCGGTAGCCGCAGATCCAGCACGTCCCGGTAGACGTAGGCCACCAGGCCGCTGCAGTCGAAGCCCGACTCGGGTGTGTTGCCGCCGTATCGGTAAGGGGTTCCGACCAGTCCGATGGCCCGCATCAACACTGCGTTGGCACCGGCCGGATCGGCGGCGGCCACGGCCGGCCAGGTACGTTGCGGGGCCGGAGCGGAGGACGGGCGGGTGTTGCTGTTGCCGCCGCAGCCGGCCAGCAGCAACGCGAAGGCGAGGCCAAGGCACGGCAGGATGATGCGGCGAATGCACGGCGACCCGCGCCTGATCGGTGGCGTGCGGGCGGTCAAGCCGGGATAATGGGCGGTCTTCATCGTGGCGCATCTTCGCCTCAATCCATCGCGGCCTACAAGCCGCTTCTGCTTGCCCCTCCTGCCTGCCCAGCGGCAGCTCATTTCAGAGTCCAGTATGAAAATCGCAAAAGACAGCGTTGTCCGTTTCCATTACTCCGTATCCGAGCGCTCCGCCCACGAGCAGGGCCAGGAGCCGCTGGAAACTTCCAAGGAGCGCGAGCCGCTGGCCGTGCTGATCGGTCACGGCAACATCATCCCCGGCCTGGAAAACGCCATGCAGGACCGCGAAGCCGGCGAAAGCTTCGGCGTGGACGTGGCAGCTGCGGACGCCTACGGCGAGCGCCGCGACGGCTTGAGCCAGCGCGTGCCGAAGAAGCATTTCGGCAACCAGAAGCTCGTCCCGGGGCAGCAGGTCGTCCTGCAGACCAACTTCGGTCCGCGCGCCGTGACGATCGAAAAGATCGGCATGAGCGTGGTGGACGTGGATTTGAACCATCCGATGGCCGGCAAGGATCTGCATTTCGAAGTGGAAATCGTCGACGTGCGCGAAGCCAGCAAGGAAGAACTTGAGCATGGTCACGTGCACGGCGACGGCGGGCACCACCACTGATCGGTTTCGCTAAGTAATCCGCTGCAACGGTCCGCATGTCGGACCGTTGTCGTATCTGGGAAGCGTATCCGGCGCCGTCGTATTGAAGTGGTCCCGTATTGGGGCTGTCGTATTGGAGCGGGGCACCGTGCTCTAATCGATGGAATCGGTGCGGTTAGGAAAAAGCAGCAGGCCATGGAACCATCCACTATCCGCAACCTATCGCCGATCGCAGCCGCCGATCGCATCGAAGCGCTGGATGTGCTTCGTGGATTTGCCCTCTTGGGCATCCTGCTGATGAATATCGAAGGATTCGCCGGCCCGTTGGTCGGCGCCCTCACCGGGCTCGATCCGGCGCTGACCGGCGCGGACAAATGGGTCGATGCCGTCATCTACGTACTGGTGCAGGGCAAGTTCTACACGCTGTTCTCATTGCTGTTCGGCATGGGATTCGCGGTGATGTCGCAGCGTGCCGAGGTGGCGAGGCGGCCCTTTGCCGGGTTGTACTGGCGCCGCGGCCTGGTCTTGCTGGGCATCGGGCTGTTGCACGCGTTGTTGATCTGGGCCGGCGACATCCTGGTGATGTATGCGCTGGTGTCGTTCATGCTGCTGGCTTTCCGTCCTGCTCCGCAAAAATGGTTGCCGTGGTTGGCGGCGGGTGTCTATCTGCTGCCGGTGGCCTTCATGGGGGCGATCGGTGCGTTGGGCTCATTGATGCAGTTGGAACCCACGGCGGCGGCGGAATGGAACAAGTCCATGACCGAACTCGCCGCACAGATGGATGCGCTGCGGGAAGGCGAACGAAACGCGTACGCGACGGGGACATTCCTGGAGGCGACCGCACAACGTTTCGAAGACACCGGATTCATGCTCAGCAATTTGCCGATGATGGGGTTCTCGGTACTCGGCATGTTCTTGCTGGGCAGCTGGTTCGTGAAAAGCGGAGCCATGGCACGGCCCGAACAGCACCCGGTTCTGTTCGGACGGTTGCGCTGGTTGGCGTTGCCGCTGGGCCTGGCGGCAATGCTGGGGTCCTATGCGCTGGAACCCACCATGGATTTCGCCACCTTCACGCTTACTACCGCCATTGCCTTTGCCTTGAACGCCGTCGGCAGCGCGCTGATGTGCCTGGGATACATGGCCTGGGTCGTGCGCGGACTGCATTCGCCGTTCTGGGAACGGTTGCTGCGATGGTTGGCGCCGGCTGGCCGAATGGCGCTGAGCAACTATTTGCTGCAGTCGCTGGTATGCACGTCGATTTTCTATGGCTACGGGCTTGGCTACTTCGAGCGGCTTCCGCGCGCCTGGCAGGTACCGTTCGTGTTGGTGCTGTTCGTCGTGCAGGTGTTGCTCAGTCATGCATGGCTCAAGCGTTATCGCTTTGGCCCCATGGAATGGCTGTGGCGCTCGTTGACCTATCTCAAGCCGCAGCCGATGCGCGGCTCTCCGGTCGCGTGATGGAGTCGCAATGCCCGGCTACGACAACACAGCATCTCATCCCAAAGTTCTTGGTACGCTCTAAACTGCGCAGGTGAGCGCTCAAGACATTCCTTTGCAAGACGACGTGCTGATCATCGGCGGTGGTGCGATCGGCCTCGCCACGGCTTTGGCGTTATTGGAGTCCGGCCGCGGCGTTCGCGTATTGGAAGCCGCCACGATGGGAAGCGGCGCGTCGCATGGCAATTGCGGCACCATCACGCCCAGTCATGCGCCACCGCTGGCTGCTCCTGGTGTCGTCGTGCAGGCGTTGCGTTGGATGTTCGTCCCGGATGCGCCGCTGTATCTGAAACCACGGGTAGACCCCGCACTTTGGCGCTGGCTCGCGCACTTCGCTGCGCGCTGCAACCTGCGCGACTGGCGACAAAGCACCTCGGCGCGATCCGTGCTGCTCAACGATGCGCGGACGCGCCTGGTCGATTGGGTGGAACGCTACCGATTGGACTGCGAGTTCGAACAGGAAGGCCTGGACTACGTCTTCCGCGAGTCGGGCAATTTCGAACGCTATATCGCCGAATGCGAAGCCTTGCGCGAATTCGGTATCGCCAGCGAGGTCATCGGCGGGAAGGACTACGAACGCATTGAGCCAGCGGTATTGCCTGGCGTGGCCGGCGCCATCCGATTTCCCGGCGACGCGCGCTTGCGGCCGGACCGCTATGTGGCCGAACTCGCACGCGCAGTGCGCGAGCGTGGCGGCATCATCGAAGAACAGTGCCGCGTCGAACATCTGAACTCGAACGAAAGCGGCGTCGTTGTCGAAACATCCCTCGGCCGCCGTCGCGGCCGCGATGCCGTCATCGCTCTCGGCGCATGGTCAACTGCATTCGCCAAGCCATTGGGCCTGAAGCTGCCGATCCAGCCGGGCAAAGGCTATTCGATCACTTACTCGCGGCCGGCGCAGGTTCCGCAGCGTCCGATGGTGCTGAAGGATCGTTCGGTGTGCGTGACCGTGTGGGACAGCGGTTTCCGCCTGGGCAGCACCATGGAATTCTCCGGTCCCGACACCACACTCAACACGACCCGCCTGGCCGCCCTGGAGCGTGCCGCGCGCGAATACCTGCGCGAACCCGTGGGCGAGATGGTGCACGAACGCTGGTACGGCTGGCGGCCGATGACCTACGACGATCTGCCGCTGCTGGGACGCGTGCCCCACCATCCGCGACTGTGGCTTGCCGCCGGCCATGGCATGCTTGGGATCAGCATGAGCACGGCTACGGGACAACTGATGGCGGATTTGATTACGCAACGCGCGCCGGCCTTCGATCCAGCGCCTTATCGTATAGAGCGCTTCGCATGAGCGATTTCGATCTGATCGTCATCGGCGGCGGTTCCGGTGGCCTGGCGGGCGCGTTTCGCGCGGCGGCGCATGGCGCCCGCGTGGCGCTGCTGGAGCCGGGCGAACTGGGCGGTACCTGCGTCAATGTGGGTTGCGTGCCCAAGAAGGCGATGTGGCTGGCGGCGGAACTCTCGCAGAACATCACACTGGCCGCGGAATTGGGATTTGATGCGGCGCCACCAAAGTTGGACTGGCGCGAGTTCATCGTCCATCGCCAGCGCTATATCGCCGGCATCCACACCAGCTATCGCAAGCGCTTGGATGAGAACGGCATTGTCTGGATGCCTTGCCGCGGACGGCTGATCGATGGCCATACGGTCGAGAGCGAGGATGGCGCACGGCTGACGGCGCCGCACATCTTGATCGCCACCGGCGGCAAGCCGTGGCGACCGCCGGTGCCTGGTGCGGAACACGGCTTGATCTCCGATGATTTCTTCAACTTCTGCGATGCGCCACGGCGCGTGGCCATCGTCGGCGCCGGCTATATCGCCGTGGAGTTGGCTGGCGTGCTGCAGGCGCTCGGGAGCCAGGTCGAATTGTTCGTGCGTGGCCAGCGGTTGTTGGAAAGCTTCGATCGCGATCTGAGCACCGAACTGCTCGAGGATGCGAAGCAGCACGGCATTCGTGCGCGCTTCGGTTACTCGCTGGCGGGCGTGGAGTCGACGGCGGACCAGGGTGTCCTGCTGATCGATGCCGCGCAAGTACGCAGCGAACGTTTCGACAGTCTGATTTTCGCCACCGGGCGTCGCGCGACCACGCAAGGCCTGGGGTTGGAACACGCGGGCGTCGAACTGGATCCGGCCGGCTATGTCCAGGTCGACGAATATCAGAACACGACAGCGTCCGGCATCTATGCCGTAGGCGATGTCACTGACCGGCCTGCGCTGACGCCGGTGGCGATCGCAGCGGCGCGGCGGCTGATGGATCGCGTCATCAAGGGAAAGGCCGAAGCGAAGCTGGAATATTCGGATATCGCAACCGTGGTGTTCTCGCATCCGCCCATCGGCAAGATCGGATTGACCGAACAGGAGGCGCGGGACCATTACGGCGACGGCATTACCGTCTATCGGACGCGTTTCCGCCCCATGCTGCACGCGTTGGCTGATTCACCGCAGCGCAGCTTGTTCAAGCTGGTTTGCGCGGGACCCGACGAACGCGTGGTGGGACTGCATCTGCTGGGCGAGGGCGCGGACGAAATCCTGCAGGGCTTCGCGGTAGCGATAAAGAAGGGCATCACCCTGTCCGACCTGCACGACACGATGGCCATTCATCCGACCAGTGCGGAAGAAGTGGTGTTGATACGGTGAGGCGTTTTCCTTCTCCCTTCGGGAGAAGGAACTACACACGCCCGCTCAACGCTGCATCCAGCACCTTCGCCGCCGCTGCTGCGTCGAACTTGACCGGATTGCCGCCCGCCGAAGGATCCGCTTCGGCCATCGTCGCAATTTCTCCTGCGCGGTTTCCGTCCACGCCGAATTCCGGCAACGTGTGCGGTACGCCCAGTTCTGCGCGCAATTCCAATACGAAGTCCAGGAAACCGGTGAAGTCGGTCCGCTTCAGTTGCAGATAGGCGGCCAGGCGCGCAATACGCTCTTCGATGGCGCTGCGGTTGAAAGACAACACATACGGCATGAACACCGCATTGGTCATGCCGTGATGGGTGTCGTACAGCGCACCCACCGGATGCGACAAGGCATGCATGCCGCCAAGACCTTTCTGGAAGGCGGTGGCGCCCATTGCCGCGGCGGTCATCATGTCGCCGCGTGCGTCGATGTCGCCAGGCTGCGCATACGCGCGGGGCAGGGCTTGTTTCACCAGGCGCATGCCTTCCACCGCAATGCCATCCGCCATCGGGTGATAACCCGGCGCGCAATACGCTTCCAGGCAATGCGACAGCGCATCCATGCCGGTGCCGGCGGTGATGCGCGGCGGCATGCCGATGGTCAGCTGCGGGTCGCAGATCACCACGCGCGGCATCATCTTCGGGTGGAAGATAATCTTCTTGGTGTGGGTCGTTTCATCCGTCAATACGCCGGCGCGTCCGACTTCCGAGCCGGTGCCCGCGGTGGTGGGAACCGCAACGATCGGCGCGATGCCGTCCGGATCCGCGCGCGTCCACCAGTCGCCGATGTCTTCGAAGTCCCAGATCGGCCGCGACTGTCCGCTCATGAAGGCGATCAGCTTGCCGGTATCCAATCCGCTGCCGCCGCCGAACGCCACCACGCCGTCATGGCCGCCATCGCGGTAAGCCAGCAGGCCAGCGTTGAGATTGGCTTCCACCGGATTGGATTTGAGGTCGGCGAACAGTTCGGCATCCAAGCCGGCTGCACGCAGGCCGGCGAGTGCGCCGATGGTGATGGGCGAGGACGCCAGCCCGGCATCGGTGACCAGCAGCGGTTTGCGAATGCCGCTGACCAGGCAAGCTTCGGCGAGCTCGGCGATGCGGCCGGCTCCGAAGCGGATCGCGGTGGGGTAATTCCAGTTGGCGCGCGAACTCATGCAAAGCCCCTCATTGGGTGATCTCGTGGCGAAGATGAAACGACTTGGGACGGGTCAGCGTTTCGTAGCCGACCCGCGATAGCGTCGCACCGCGTCCGGTATGTTTGACGCCGGTCCATGCCAGCGCCGGGTCCAGATAGTCGCAACGATTCATGTAGACGGTACCGGTGGCGATGGCGTCGCCAATGCTTTCGGCAGCATCGAGGTCGCGCGTCCACAGCGAAGCGGTCAGGCCGTAGGCGCTATCGTTCATCAGCTGCACGGCTTGTTCGTCGTCCTCGACCGCCATGATGCCGACAACCGGGCCGAAGCTTTCTTCGCGCATCACCGACATCGAGTGGTCCACGTCGATCAACACCTGCGGGGCCAGATACGGTGTGCCGATGGCATCGGCAGTGAAAGTGGTTGCGTCGATCAGTGCGCGTGCGCCATGGCCGATGGCTTCGGCGATCTGTGCGCGTACAAAATCCGCACTGGAGGCCTTGACCATCGGACCCAAGGTGGTGGCCTTGTCCAATGGATCGCCCAACACGTAAGTGCGGGTCAGTTCGGCAAAGCGTTCGACGAAATCGGAGTACAACTCCCTGGCCACATAGATGCGCTCGATGCCGCAACAACTCTGTCCCGAGTTGAAGAAGCTGCCATCCACCAGGTTCTCGACAGTGAAGGCGAGATCGGCGTCGGCGCGTACGTAGGCCGGATCCTTGCCGCCCAATTCCAAGCCTAGCCCCAGGAAATGCCCACCCGCGGCGCGTTCCATCGCGCGTCCGCCTTCCACCGAACCGGTGAAGTTGACCTGTTGCACCCGGCCCGATCCGATAAGGCGCGCGGACTGATCATGGTCCAGTAGTAAATTGCGGAACAGGCCCGGCGGAAGGCCGGCTTCGCGGAAAGCCTGCTCGAAACGTTCGCCGACCAGCAGTGTCTGCGTGGCATGCTTCAGGATGACCGCATTACCCGCCATCAGCGCGGGAATGATGGAGTTGACGGCGGTCAGGTAAGGGTAGTTCCAAGGTGCGATAACGAACACCGTGCCCAGCGGTTCGCGCCGGATGTAACGGCGGAAGCCCGACTTCGGTTCTGGATGGATATCGGCGAGTGCTGCGGGCGCGATATCGATCATGTGGCGAGCGCGTTCTTCGAAGCCACGCAGTTCGCCGGCGCCGTAGCGCACCGGGCGACCCATCTGCCACGCCAGTTCCGGCGCGATCTCTTCGCGCATCGCCAGCATCGCATCGATAGCGGCATGGCAGTACGCCGCGCGATCGGCCAGCGGAACCTGCTTCCACGCACGTTGCGCATGGCTGGCCGCATCCAGCGCGGCGGCGACAGTGTCGTCGCCGGCATAGCGGCGTTCGGCATAGACGCGTCCGTCCACGGGCGAAATCAGCTTTACTTCGTTGGTCATGCGGCCCTCAATGTTATCGAAACCTGTTTGCCCGGATGCCGCCGTGTTCGTGTGTCGTGACCGCGCACCGGAACCTATGCCTGCGCCGAATTCATCCGGCTTCGGTGGTCGCCTCCCGAATCACGTAGCGTCCTCTCTCGTCGAGCTGGTCAGGATCCACCAATACGACGGATGGCTGTCCAGTAGCTGATACATGTACGAAAGAATATGGGTTGGCTGTGGTGTCATCCGGCAGCAGCAGCGACCGGCCAAGCGCAGCGGCCAGGCGCGCGGAACTCTCGAGAATGTCCGCGCTTGGAAAGGTCTCGGGCAAGTAGAAAGTGATTAGTTGGGGGTGGGTATCGGCGGTCGAATCCTCGGCTACGCAAGTGATCGCAGCCGCGTCGATATCCTCGATGTTGTGAACGATCTTCACCTTGTCTTCGGCCACGCCGAGCATCGCCGCGACGCCCTGTCGAAGCATGTCATCGCCCGCGGGTTCATCCAGGACTGCATCAAACCAGATCATTCTTCCATTCTCCAAGCCTTGCCACGTCACGGGTGCTGCCGGCAGCGGTGAGTCGCGATGGATGGGGCATAAAGCTTCATCGCGACTCACGTCGCTCCTACACGGCACTTTTTTTCAATACCGCTCAAAGCCGCGGCGGACTTCCCAGTCGGTCACTCGCCGGTCGTACTCGAATTGTTCCCATTCGGCCGTGTGGACATAGTGATCGACCACTTCGTCTCCCAACGCTTTACGCAGCATCTTCGAGCCGCGTAACGCATCGGTGGCATCGCGCAGCGTCTTGGGCACTTCGGGGAGTTTATCGCCATGGTAGGCGTCGCCATCGTGCGGCTTGCCCAGTTTCAGTTTTTCGTCGATGCCGGCCAATCCGGCGGCGATCAGTGCGGCGTAGGCGAGATAGGGGTTGAGGTCGGCGCCGCCGATGCGGCATTCGATACGGATGCCTTTGCCGCCTTCGCCGCACAGCCGAAAACCCGCTGTGCGATTGTCGACGCTCCAGATGGCTTTGGTGGGTGCGAACGTGCCCGCCTGGAAGCGCTTGTAGGAATTGATGTACGGGGCCAGGAACCAGGTGATGTCGCGCGCGTACTTCATCTGGCCGGCGACCCATTGCCGCATCAACTCGGACATGCCGTGCTCGCCCTTGGGGTCGTGGAACCTGGGCTTGCCGGTCTTGGCGTCCCACAACGAGTTGTGGATGTGGCTGCTGGATCCGGCCAGGTCGTATTTCCATTTGGCCATGAAGGTAATCGCCTTTCCGTGCTGCATGGCGATCTCCTTGCAGCCGTTCTTCATGATGACGTGGCGGTCGGCCATTTCCAGCGCTTCGGCATAGCGCACGTTGATTTCTTCCTGCCCCGGCCCCCATTCGCCCTTGGTGTTCTCCACCGGAATCCCGGCAGCCTGCATGCCACGGCGCATCGCCCGCATTACCGGTTCTTCGCGGGTGGTCTGCAGAATGTGGTAGTCCTCGATGTAGTAACCGGCGGTTTTGGGGTTGTGGTAGTCGCGTGCATTCAACGCCTCGTAGGTTTCGTCGAACAGATAGAACTCCAGTTCCGAAGCGAACATCCCCACATAGCCGCGTTCTTTCAAGCGAGCGATTTGCTTCTTCAGTATCGCCCGTGGGCTGTGCGGAAGATCGTTGTGGTGATGATCCAGCACATCGCACAGCACCAGCGCCGTGCCCTCCAGCCAAGGAATGCGACGCAGCGTGGACAAGTCCGGTTTCAACGCGAAGTCGCCGTACCCCTTGGACCAACTGGCCGCGGCATAGCCGGGCACCGGTTCCATGTCGATGTCGTCGGCCAACAGATAGTTGCAGCCGTGGGTTTCGTCGTGCGCGCTATCCAGGAAGAACTCGGCCTGGAAGCGCTTGCCGATCAGCCGGCCCTGCATATCCACCATGCAGGCCAATACGGTGTCGATGCTGCCGTCGGCGACAGCGCGTTTCAGATCGGCATAGCTCAAAGGTGCGGTCATTGCTCATTTCCGAGAGTGGAAGGATGTCCCGTGAGCGGGAAACCATTCGGCGGCGCGGTTGCGCCGCCGCTGTGGCGATCTGCTCAGACGGCTGCCTGCTTCTTGTGCTCCAGCGCGAATTCTTCTTCGGGCGACAGGATCAGGCGGTGGCGGCCACGTACGGCAAAGTAGAGGATGCCGACCACGAACCAGATCGCTACCCACATCACCGCGGTGCTGTAGGCGGGGTCCTGTATCTGATAGAAAAGCGTGACGACGGCGATGATCATGGTCAGCGCGGCGCCGAATACGCCAAACGGACTGCGGTAAGGGCGATGGATATGCGGCAGCTTCTTGCGCAACACGATGAACGACAGCGCCTGCATGAAGTAGCTGAACATCGCGCCGAATACCGCCATGTTCAGCAGTATGCCGCCGATCTTCTTTCCGCCTTCTTCCGAGCCCAGTCCGAACCACAGCGCGAACATCACCGCCAGTGCGATGACCGAGCCGAAGATCATGGCCACATGCGGTGTCTTGCGAGTGCCATGAGTGATCGACAGTGCGGGCGGGAAGTAGCCGGCGCGGGCGAGCGAATAGACCTGCCGGCCCTTGGCGAAGATGATGGTGTGGAAACTGGCCACCAGCCCCAGCACCGCCACGGTGGACAGCAGCTTGGCAGTGCCTTCGCCGTAGATCGCCTTGAAACCGTCCAGCAACGGTTCGCCCGAAGTGCCCAGCTTGAAGGCGCCGATGCCGGCGACGGAGGGATTCAGCCACATGATCATGAAAGCCGACACGATCAGGGTGAACATGCCCAAGATGATGCCTTTGGGCATATCGCGTTTCGGGTCCACCGATTCCTCGGCGGCCAGCGGCAACTGCTCGATAGCCAGGAACAACCACACCGCGAATGGCAGGGTCGCCAGTACGCCGTGGATGCCGAACGGGAACAACGAACCGCCACCCTCAGGCAGTTCGACGGGTGCGCCATCAGGACCGGCGCCTACGTTCAACGCCCAACGGTTGAAGTCGATATGCGGTAGCGCGCTGACCCAGAACACCACCAAACAGCCCAGGGCGAGCAGGGTGACTACCAAGGTGATGCGGAAGGAAAGCTCCACGCCAACGACGTTCAAGCCGACGAACAGGATGTAGAAACCTATCCACCATAGCGGCTGCGCGGCGTCGGGGGTGCCGAATATTCCGCCCATGTAGCTGCCGATGAAGAACACGATGACCGCGGGCGTGAGTACGTACTCCACGTTTTCCGAAAGGCCGGTCAGGAATCCGCCCCACGGTCCCATCGCCGTGCGCGCGAACGAATAAGCCGCGCCGGTGTGCGGCAGGGCGGGACTCATCTCGGCGATGGAAAAAGTCAGCCCCAGGTACATCACCGCGATGATGATGCCGGCCACCAGCATGCTGCCCCAACCATTGGCCAAGCCCAGATTCCAGCCGGAAAAATGCCCGGAAATCACCGCGCCCACGCCCAGCGCCCATAACGACCACACGCCGGCATATCGTCGCAAGCCGCGTTTTTCGAAGTACGCCTGATCGACCTTGGTGTAGCTGATACCCGATTGCTGAGACATGCGAATCCCCTTGCGGTGGTTACAGCGATGGAAGGCTAGTAGCGTTCGATGGCCTCCTGGCCGGCGGTGGCATCCTGGAGTGCGTGCACCAGCAGTGGCGCGAGGCGGGCTGCCCACGCGCGCTGGCCGGATGGTTGGGAAATCAGATCGTTGCGGACTTCGATCATCACGCAAGGCAATCCATGTGCTTCGGCGTGGCGATCCAGGGTGTGGTAGACGCCGTTCTCCGGCGCATAGGGTTCGTTGTCGCCGACTTCCAGTGTCGCGTCGCTGGCGCGTAACGCAGCCAGCAGTGAATCGGCCATGCGACGGTCGCGATGCGAAAGCACACCGATTTGCCAGGGGCGCGCATGGTCGCGATAGACGGGCGTGAAGGAATGGACGGCGATGACGGCGGTGGGCTGCCGCTGTTTCTCGCGCTTGGCGATCAGTTCGGCGATGGCGTCGTGGTAGGGCGTGTATATGCGGTCTTGACGGTGCCGGCGTTCGGCGGCGTCGAGGCCGACATTGCCGGGGATTACGGTGTTCTCGCTACGTTCCGGAATGGCGTCGTGTGCGTCCGGATGGCGGTTCACATCCAGCAGCAAGCGTGACAGGGTCGGATGCAGCAAGGGGGCGTCCAGCGCTTCGGCAAGATGTTCGGAAAGCGCCAGCGCGCCGATATCCCATGCGATGTGGCGAAGCAGGTCGGCATCGGCCAGGCCCAGTCCCCGGTAGTGCGGGGGTATGTAGTGGCTGGCGTGGTCGCAGGTAATGACGAAGCCGCCACGACGGTCCGCACCCACGATTCGCACCGTGCTCCCGTCTTGCCCCGCTTCGGTATTTGCCGCGTCCGCCATGGCCGTTTGTCGCCCTGTAATGAAAAGTACAGAACACGAAGAGATTGCCTTTCCCGAAAAAAGTCTAACAATTGGGGCCGATTGTCAACTGGGACCTCAAGACCATGCGGACGGTAATGGAGAGACTGCGCGACGGACTGGCCGCTTTTCCCGCCACGGAGCGGCGGATAGCGCACCGGATATTGGCCGATTACCCGGTCGCCGGGCTGCAGAGCGCCAGCGATCTGGCCCGCGATGTCGGGGTGAGCGCGCCGTCCGTGCTGCGGATGGTGGCGCGCATGGGCTTTGCCTCGTATCCGGATTTCCAGCGAGTAATGCGCGAAGAGCTGACCGCCCAGCTCAGCTCCCCGCTCAGCAAGTCGCCCGCGGCGACGCGCCGGCAAACCGGCACGACAGTGGCGCCGCGCCTGCAGAAGTTCGTCACCGTGCTGGAGGGCAACCTGCACGAGACCTTTACCCATCTGCCGACCGCCGAGTTCGACCAGGTGGTGCGATTGCTGGCCGACCGGCGCCTGCGCCTGCACCTGATCGGCGGCCGTTTCACCGACGCGCTGGCGCGCTATCTGTCGGCACAGCTGCGCATCATTCGCCCGGGCGTCAATCACCTGGAGGATCAGGAAGACAACTGGTACGACCAAGTATTGGATATGGGCAAACGTGACGTGCTGTTGGTGTTCGACATCCGTCGATACCAGCCGAGCCTGCTGCGGTTGGCCGAAGCCGCCGCCAAGCGGCAGGCGCGGCTGGTCCTGGTCACCGACCAATGGCTGTCGCCGATTTCACGGCTGGCGGCGCATGTGCTGCCGGCGCGGGTAGCGGTGCCTTCAGTGTGGGATTCGAGCGTGGCGCTGATGGCCATAGTGGAAGCCTTGCTGGCGGAGGCCACACAGCTGGACTGGGAATACGGCCAGAAACGCATGCGCGAACTGGAAGCGGTGCGAGATGCCGGTCCGTCTTCCAAGGTCGCGGGCGCCGCGAAGAAAAAACTTGTTCGCAGAACCGCTGCCGGTGAGCGCTAAAATATCGGCATGGATACTTTCACTCTGCATCGGGGTTCCGCGCCCCTGCTGATCAGCTTGCCGCACAATGGCACCGCCTTACCCGACGACATCGCAGCGCGCCTCACCGACACCGCCAAGCGGGTTCCCGATACCGATTGGCATGTCGCGCGGCTATACGATTTCGCCCGTGTCTTGGGTGCTTCGATTCTGGTGCCGCAGTACTCTCGCTACGTGGTCGACCTCAATCGTCCGGAAGACGATGTATCGCTTTATCCGGGACAGAACACCACCGGGCTTTGCCCGATCGTGCAGTTCACCGGCGAGCCGGTGTATCGCGATGAGCAGCAGCCAACACCCGACGAAATCGCCGCGCGTGTCGATCGCTATTGGCGTCCTTATCACCGGGCGTTGACCGAAGAGATCGCGCGCATTCGCGCCACCCATGGCCGCGTGGTGCTGTGGGAGGGCCATTCCATCCGCAGCGTGGTGCCATTCCTGTTCGAAGGCAGGTTGCCCGATTTCAACCTGGGGACAGCGGGAGGCGACAGTTGCTCGCCGGCACTGCGGCATCGATTGGTGCAGGCGCTGGAAACGCAGGCCGATTACAGCTTCGTCGTGGATGGACGTTTTCGTGGCGGCTATATCACTCGCCATTACAGCGACATCGCCGCTGGCGTGGAAACCGTTCAGTTGGAACTGGCGCAGTTGAACTACATGGACGAAGACAGTTTTGAGTACTTGCCTGAGCGCGCAGAAAAGACACAGATGCTGATTCGTAGGCTGTTGGAGCTGACGCTGCAATGATCGACGCGTGATGGGGAGGCCGGATCAGGACGGCGAGCTGGTGCAGGCGCTGGATATCGCGCCCGCCGAGGTTCCAGAAAGTCCGCCACCTTCGCGGGCGTTGCATGCGGTCAGCCGAAGCGGCCTGCTGCTGGCCGCTTTCGGCGCCATTGCGTTCTCGGGCAAGGCCATCATCGTCAAGCTGGGCTATCGCTACGGCGCCGACGCCGTTACGTTGTTGGCGCTGCGAATGCTGGTTGCGCTTCCTTTCTTCTTGCTGATGGGTGTGTGGACTGCGCGCCGTTCGCAGCCTTTGCAGGCGGGCGACCGCGGCAAGATATTAGCGCTGGGCTTTTTCGGCTATTACCTCGCCAGTTTCCTGGACTTCGCAGGATTGGCTTATATCAGCGCCACGTTGGAACGGTTGATCCTGTATCTCACCCCGACGCTGGTGCTGCTGATCGGAATGGTCGTGTTCAAGCGTCGCGCTACCGGCCGTCAGTTGACCGCACTTTTCATCAGCTATATCGGCGTGGCGCTCGCGTTCGGCCACGACCTCCGGTTGGGCGGCGGCAATATCGCCTTGGGCAGCATGCTGGTGTTTGGCAGTGCGTTGGCCTACGCGCTTTATCTGGTCGGCAGCGGCGAACTGGTGGCGCGCGTCGGCGCGGTGCGCCTGACCGCCTACGCCAGCGGAGTCGCAAGCGTGCTGTGCATCGGCCAGTTCCTGGTGTTGCGACCGTTCAGTGCTTTGTCGCTGCCTGCCGAGGTCTACTGGCTCTCACTGCTCAACGGCACGCTGTGCACGGTGCTGCCGGTATTGGCGGTGATGATGGCGATCGCACGCATCGGTTCCTCGCTGGCATCGCAGATCGGCATGATCGGCCCGGTATCCACCATCGTATTGAGCGTGCTGCTTTTGAACGAACCGATGGGTCCTTGGCAGGTAGCCGGCACGGTGCTGGTGATGGCCGGCGTTTTTGTGGTTTCCAGGCAGAAGACGTCCTGATTGGTTCCATGGGAGCCAACCCGCGCGCAAAAAATCAAACCGCGACGCTCGCCTCGGCGAGCCAATCGACCACCGCTTGCAATGCTTCGGTACGGTTTCGTCCTAGCGTGCGTTGTTCGCGGTAGAGCGCCAGTTGCCGATGCGCGCTACTGCCGTCGGCCATGATGGCCCACAGTCGTTCTATCTGCTCAGCACAATCCAACGCCTGGATGTCGTCAGCCAACGCATCCAAGGTGCTATGCAACATTTCCCGCACGGAGACCAGCCGGCTGCTGGATAGATCGATCAGTCCCGCGTCGAATCCATAGCGTTGCGCACGCCAGAGGTTTTCGTCGATCACCGCTTGGCCACCGGCATCCAGTGAGCGGTGCAGCTCGGGATGGTGTTCGAGGTGCCGGACCAGGCAGCGGAACAACTGCGCGATCGCCAGTCCATCGCGCAGATCGGTGCAGCAATCGGTGACCCGGAGTTCCACCGTGGGAAACGCCAGCGATGGACGTAACGCCCACCACAGGAAGCTGGCGTTCTTGATCGCGCCGCCCTGGGTCAGGCGCTGCACGTACTGGTCGTACTCGCGCTCGCTCTGGAACAGTGGTGGGAGTCCGGAGCGCGGTATTTCCTGATAGGCGGTCTGCCGGTAGCCCATCAGCCCGGTGGGGTGGCCCATCCAGAACGGCGAGGATGTGCTGAGCGCCAGCAGCAGAGGCAAGAAGGGCTGCAATCGGCCCAGCAGGCCGATTCGCGAGGCCTGTTCCGCGGGCTGCACGTGCACATGCAGGCCGCACAGCAGATTGCGTTGCCCGAGCATCTGCAGTTCGTCCATGACTTGGTCGTAATGCGGCTTGTCGGTGCTGCGTTGGCCACGCCAGAAGCCCAGTGGATGAGTGCCTGCGGCGACGATGGCCAAACCGTGGCGTCCCGCGATCTCGCCCAGCCTGCCGCGCATGTCGGTGAGATCGGCCAGTGCGTCGTTGGGGGAGTGGTGCACCGTCGTCTGCACTTCCACCTGGGTCTGCAGCATCTCGCTGCCGAAACGCTCGCCCAGCGTCTGCACGCATTCGTCGAAGAAGGCGCGTGGCATATGCCGAAGCCGCCGCGCATTGCGGCGGATCAGGAAATATTCTTCTTCGATGCCGAAGGTGTAGGGATGGTCGTGCATCCGTTCTCCCAGCGCGGTAACGCGGCATCGTTATCGCATCGCGCTGGTGAACGATTCGTTCAACGGGGCGGTGGCAGGCCCAGCAACGTAGGCAATGTAGGATGGGTTGAGCGCAGCGATACCCATCAGGTCGGGCGGTTCGATGGGTATCACTGCGCTCAACCCATCCTACGAGTTCTTCCCATGAACCGAATCGCCGACGGCAGGGCTCGAACCTGCACCCGCACGGGAAATCTCGTGGGGACCGCTGTAGCAGTACGTCTACCTATTCAGTCACGTCGGCAAAGGATCATGTGCTTGGCAGCCAATCAAGCGTACAGCGAAGCCACGCCAAGCGGTTTCTTAGCGGTTGGCAATCGTCGCCGCCAGCGCTCGGCGAGTGGCCGCCGACAGCTCGTGTCAGACCTCCAACGAGGCCAGATCGCCCTTGTTCTCCAGCCAAGTCTTCCGATCGCCCGCTCGCTTCTTCGCCAGCAGCATATCCATCAGTGATCGCGTTTCGCCGACGTCGTCGACCGTCAGTTGCACCAATCGCCTTGTGTCCGGGTGGATCGTAGACTCGCGCAGCTGTGGTGCATTCATCTCGCCCAGGCCTTTGAAGCGGGTGACGTTGATCGCGCCGCGGATCTTCTCGCGCTCGATCTTGTCCAGCAGAAGACGCTTCTCTTCCTCGTCCAGCGCGTAGAACACCTGCTTGCCCACGTCCACGCGGAACAGTGGCGGCATGGCGACGAAGACGTGGCCGGCGTCGACCAATGCGGGGAAGTGACGCAGGAACAGCGCGGTGAGCAATGTAGCGATGTGCAAACCGTCGGAGTCGGCGTCGGCCAGGATGATGACCTTGCCGTAGCGCAGGCCGGTGATGTCCTCTTTGCCTGGATCGCAGCCGATGGCCACAGCCAGGTCGTGCACTTCGCTCGACGCCAGCACGCCGGTCGAAGCGACTTCCCAGGTATTCAATATCTTGCCGCGCAGCGGCAGGATGGCCTGGAAATCCTTGTCGCGTGCCTGTTTGGCGCTGCCACCGGCGGAGTCGCCTTCCACCAGGAACAATTCAGTGCGCGAAAGATCCTGGCTGATGCAGTCCGCCAACTTGCCGGGCAGGGCAGGGCCTTGGGTGACCTTCTTGCGGACGATTTGTTTTTCCGTCTTCAAGCGTGCGCTGGCGCGATCGATGGCGATCTGCGCGATCTTCTCGCCGATTTCGACGTGCTGGTTCAGCCATAGCGAAAACGCATCGTGCGCCGCACCTTCGATGAAGCCGGCAGCCTGGCGCGAACTCAATCGCTCCTTGGTCTGGCCGCTGAATTGCGGATCGGTCAGCTTCAGCGACAACACGAAGGCGACTCGGTCCCAGACATCTTCCGGCGCCAGTTTGACGCCGCGCGGCAGCAAGTTGCGGAAGTCGCAGAACTCGCGCAACGCATCGGTCAAACCGCTGCGCAAACCGTTGACGTGGGTGCCGTGTTGAGCAGTGGGAATCAGGTTGACGTAGCTTTCCTGCACCAGTTCGCCTTCCGGCACCCAGGCCACGGCCCAATCGACGATTTCCATATCCTTCTTCAACTGTCCGACGAACAACTCCTGTGGCAGCAGCTCGCGGCCCTGCATCTCGCCTTTCAGGTAGTCGCGCAGGCCATCCTCGTAACGCCATGAATCGCGCTCGCCGGTGGCCTCGTCGAACAGGCTGACATTCAAGCCCGGGCAAAGCACGGCCTTGGCGCGCAGCAGGTGGCGCAGGGCGCGGGCATTGAACTTGGGCGTGTCAAAGTATTTCGGGTCGGCCCAGAAACGCAGGCGCGTGCCGGTGTTTTTCTTGCCCACGGTGCCTACGGTTTCCAGCTTGGACGCGGCGTCGCCGTCGCGAAACTCCATGCGGTATTCGTTGCCGTCGCGCTTGATGAAGAGTTCCACTTTCTTCGACAACGCATTGACCACGCTGACGCCGACGCCATGCAAGCCGCCGCTGAAGGTGTAGTTTCGGTTGTTGAACTTGCCGCCGGCGTGCAGCCGGGTCAGGATCAACTCGACGCCGGGAATCTTCTCTTCCGGATGGATGTCCACCGGCATGCCGCGGCCATCGTCGCTCACTTCGCAACTGCCGTCCTTGAACAGCGTCACCTCGATCTGGCCGGCATGGCCGGCCAGAGCCTCGTCCACGGCGTTGTCGATGACTTCCTGCGCCAGATGGTTGGGGCGGGTGGTATCGGTATACATGCCAGGACGGCGTTTGACGGGGTCCAGGCCGGAGAGGACTTCGATATCGGCGGCGTTGTAGCGACTGCTCATAGGGTTTGTTTCGTTTCTCGGATCACTGATGTATGCGGCTTCCGGGACTGGCGCGCATGGGCGGCTGCGGTCGGCGCGGAAGTGTGCGGCCTGGCGGCTTTTTTTGCACGTTCACCGACAAGTCGGGAGTGGGGGGCTAAAGTCATGCAACTTTAGCGGGGTTGTGTCTATCCAGCTGAGATTCTGTGTTACCGGAGAACGTCAATGAAACTGCGCAAAATCCTACTGCTTACCACCGCGATCACGGCTGTGCTGGCCGCGGCGGCAAGTCTCGCCCAGTCGAGCGCGGGCGGCCAGAACAGCGATCAGGGCAAGTCGCAGTCCGACGATTCCGAGGCCGACAAGAAAGCCAAGCGCCGGGCGGCCAACGAAGCCGCGGCTGCGGCGCGCGCCAAGAAACAAGGCGACGAGGGCAAGAAGTCCGGATCGCAGGAAGAGGAAGAAGAGCGCAAGCCTTGATTCGGCGAGCCTTGATTCAAGTCTGTATGTTCCGCTGAACCCCTTGCCGCACAAGGCTTTCCGGCCGATGCGGCGATAGCTGGCGCCCCGCTTTGTCGGGGCGTCGCGCTTTGAGAAAGCCGGCCTTGCCGGTAGACTATGGCTTTCCGGAGCCCTGCCAAATGACTCCCCTCATTTTTGTTACCGGCGGCGTAGTGTCCTCGCTAGGCAAGGGCATCGCCGCCGCTTCGCTTGCGTCCATCTTGGAAGCACGTGGCCTGAAGGTCACGATGATGAAGCTGGACCCCTACATCAACGTCGATCCGGGCACCATGAGCCCGTTCCAGCACGGTGAGGTGTACGTCACCGACGACGGCGCCGAAACCGATCTGGACCTGGGCCATTACGAGCGCTTCGTCCGCACCCGGCTCTCGCGCAAGAACTCCATCACCACTGGCCGCATCTACGAGAACGTCATCCGCAAGGAACGTCGCGGAGACTATCTTGGCGCGACCGTGCAGGTGATTCCGCACATCACCGACGAGATTCGCCGCTGCATCGACGAGGCTACCGAAGGCTTCGATGTCGCGCTGGTGGAAATCGGCGGTACGGTGGGCGACATCGAGTCGCTGCCGTTCCTGGAGGCGATCCGCCAGATTCGCACCGAACGCGGCCCGGAAAAGGCGCTGTTCATGCACCTGACCCTGGTGCCGTTCGTCGCCGCGGCCGGCGAGCTGAAGACCAAGCCCACTCAGCATTCGGTCAAGGAACTGCGCTCCATCGGTATCCAGCCCGATGTGCTGCTATGCCGCTCCGAGCAAGTCATCCCCGATTCGGAGCGCCGCAAGATCTCGCTGTTCACCAACGTGCCCGAGCGCGCGGTCATCAGCGTTCCCGATGTGGACGTGCTGTACAAGATTCCGTTGAGCCTGCACGACCAAGGGCTGGACGACATCGCCATCCGCCAACTGCGCTTGGAAGTGACCAAGCCGGCCGATCTTTCCGAATGGGAAGCCGCCGTCGATGCCACCCTCAATCCGCTGGACGAAGTGACGATTGCCGTGGTCGGCAAGTACGTCGACCACCAGGACGCCTACAAATCCGTCGGCGAGGCGCTGAAACACGGCGGTTTGCGCCAGCGCACGCGGGTCAAGCTGAAGTGGATCGAAGCCCAGGAACTGGAAGGCACCGACATGTCCCTGTTGCAGGGCGTGGACGGCATCCTGGTGCCGGGTGGTTTTGGCGATCGCGGCTTCGAGGGCAAGGTGATTACTTCGCGTTTCGCACGCGAGCAGCGCGTGCCGTATTTCGGCATCTGCTACGGCATGCAGGCGGCGGTGGTCGACTATGCCCGGCATGTCGCTGGCCTGACGGGCGCCAACAGTACCGAGAACGACAAGCAATCGCCGCACCCGGTCATCGGCCTGATCACCGAATGGCGTACCGCCAGTGGCGACGTCGAGAAGCGCGACGAGAAATCCGACCTGGGCGGCACCATGCGGCTGGGTCTGCAGGAAGCACGCCTGAAGCCGGGCTCATTGGCGCGCGAGTTGTACGGCAAGGACGTGGTTTCGGAACGCCACCGCCACCGTTACGAGTTCAACAATCGCTATCGGACCCAGTTGGAAGATGCCGGCCTGGTGATTTCGGCCAAGTCCATGGACGACCTGCTGGTGGAAATGATCGAACTGCCGCGCAACCAGCACCCGTGGTTCCTGGCGTGCCAGGCGCACCCGGAATTCCTGTCCACTCCCCGTGACGGCCATCCGCTGTTCGTCGGCTTCATCCGCGCCGCGCGCGAAAAGAAGGCCGGTGGCAAGTTGCTGAAGGAAGCACGGGCGTGAGCGACGTGATTTCGTTTCCTTCTCCCCCCGGGAGAAGGTGGCGCGAAGCGCCGGATGAGGGTTCGGCGGAATCCCGGATGTTCGAGCGCTCTTGTCTTCGCCGTACCCTCACCCCAACCCCTCTCCCGGCGGGAGAGGGGCTAAAACAGGACGCGCTATGAAACTCTGTGGCTTTGAAGTCGGTCTGGACCAACCCTTGTTTCTGATCGCCGGTCCGTGCGTGATCGAGTCGATGCAGTTGCAGCTCGATGTCGCCGGCCGCTTGAAGGAGATCACCGGCAAGCTGGGGATGAACTTCATCTTCAAATCCAGCTTCGACAAGGCCAATCGCACCTCCGGCACCAGCTTCCGTGGCCCCGGCATGGAAGAAGGTTTGAAGGTGCTGGCCGAAGTGAAGAAACAGATCGGTGTGCCGGTGTTGACCGACGTGCACGAATACACACCGATGGATGAAGTCGCGGCGGTGGTCGATGTGCTGCAGACACCGGCCTTCCTGGTGCGGCAAACCGATTTCATCAAGAAGGTCTGTGCGGCGGGCAAACCCGTCAACATCAAGAAGGGTCAGTTCCTGTCCCCATGGGACATGAAACCGGTCGTCGAGAAGGCCAAGTCCACCGGCAACCAGGCGATCATGGTTTGCGAGCGCGGCGCCAGCTTCGGCTATAACAACCTGGTCAGCGATATGCGCAGCCTCAGCGTGATGCGCGAGACCGGCTGCCCGGTGGTGTTCGACGCTACCCATTCGGTGCAGTTGCCGGGCGGACAGGGCAGCAGTTCCGGCGGCCAGCGCGAGTTCGTGCCGGTGCTGGCGCGCGCCGCGGTGGCCGTGGGCGTGGCCGGTTTGTTCGCCGAAACCCATCCGGATCCGGCCAAGGCGCTGTCCGACGGCCCGAATGCCTGGCCGCTGGACAAGATGGAAGCGCTGCTGGAAACCCTGTTGGCGCTGGATTCGATCACCAAGAAGAACGGCTTTTTGGAAAGCACGGTCTGAAAGATGGCCGTCGGTTCGCGGGTATTTCGCGTGCGTGATGGTCAATGGATATAGGTTGCGATCGGCGTGTTTTCCGGTCTTCCATCACGGTGTATCGCCCGCTCATAGCCGATCCATCGGGATAACGTGAGAAAACCGCGCTAATCTTTGCACCCAGAAACTTCATCGGAAGGATTGGTATTGGACTGGATCGGCCATCAATCGATTCACGCCAGTCCAGATGCCGCCAGTGCCGATGAGCTGCTGACCGTCTTCATCTCATGAGCCAAGACCACACAACATGACCAACATCGCCAAGATCCACGCCCGTGAAATCCTCGACAGCCGCGGTAATCCCACCCTCGAAGCCGAGGTCACGCTGGCGGACGGCTCGTTTGGCCGCGCCATGGTGCCGTCAGGCGCTTCCACCGGCACCAAGGAGGCGGTGGAGTTGCGCGACGGCGACAAGACCCGCTACCTGGGTAAAGGCGTGCGCAACGCGGTTGCCAACGTCAACGGCGCGATCGCCACGGCGCTGAAGGATTTCGACGCGAACGACCAGGAAGGCCTGGACCGCCGGCTGATCGATCTGGACGGCACTGAGAACAAAGGCCGCCTGGGCGCCAACGCGCTGCTGGGTGTTTCGCTGGCCAACGCGCACGCGGTGGCCGCTTCCCGCAAGATGCCGCTGTGGCAGCACCTGGCCGGCGGCAAGGACGTCACCCTGCCGGTGCCAATGATGAACATCATCAACGGCGGTGCGCATGCCGACAACAATGTGGACTTCCAGGAGTTCATGGTCCTGCCGGTCGGTTTCGATTCGTTCGCCGAATCGCTGCGTGCCGGCACCGAGATCTTCCATTCGCTGAAGTCGGTGCTGAAGGGCCACGGCCTGAGCACGGCGGTCGGCGATGAAGGCGGTTTCGCCCCGGACTTCCGCAGCAATGTCGAGGCGCTGGACACGATTCTGGAAGCCATCGGCAAGGCTGGCTACACCGCGGGCGAAGACGTGCTGCTGGGCCTGGATGTGGCCTCCAGCGAATTCTTCGACAACGGCAAATACCACTTGGTGGGCGAGGGCAAGCGCCTGACCAGCGAGCAGTTCGTCGATTTCCTGGCCGACTGGTCCGCGCAATACCCCATCATCACCATCGAAGACGGTCTGGCCGAGGACGATTGGGCCGGCTGGAAGCTGCTGACCGACCGCATCGGCAAGAAGGTGCAGTTGGTGGGCGACGACTTGTTCGTCACCAATCCCAAGATCTTCAAGGAAGGCATCGAGTCCGGCACCGCCAACGCCATCCTGATCAAGGTCAACCAGATCGGCACGCTCAGCGAGACCTTGGAAGCCATCGCCATGGCACACCACGCCAACTACGCGGCCATCGTCTCGCATCGTTCCGGCGAAACCGAAGACACCACCATCGCCGACATTGCGGTGGCGACGACCGCCACCCAGATCAAGACCGGCTCGCTGTGCCGCAGCGATCGCGTGGCCAAGTACAACCAGTTGCTGCGCATCGAAGAAACGCTGGGCAGCGCGGCCAAGTACGCCGGCCGGCAAGCCTTCGTATCGCTGAAGAAGTAGGGCCTAGCGTGCGGGGAGTCCGCTGGCTACTGCTGGTACTGGTACTGCTGCTGGGATGGCTGCAGTACCGGTTCTGGTTCGGCGCCGCCAGTTCGGGCCAAGTCGTCGCACTGGAAAATCAGGTCGCCCACCAGAAGCGCGAGAACACCGGTCTGCAGGAACGCAACGACGCGCTGGCCGCGGAAGTCGAAGACCTGAAATCCGGCGAGGCGGCAGTGGAAGAACGCGCGCGTAGCGAACTGGGGATGATCAAGCCGGGCGAAAAGTTCTACCGCGTGGTCGAACCCGTCTCGTCCGCACCGCTGAATGAAAATAGCGACGACGGTGCTTCCGAGCCCGAGGCGGAGACGCACTGATGCCGGCGATCTGGGTAGTGATTCCGGCGGCTGGACGAGGTTTGCGTTTCGGCGGAGAAATCCCCAAGCAATATCTTCGCGTCGGCGGTCAGCCATTGATCGCCCATGCGCTATCGGCGCTGCTCGCGCATCCGGCGGTGGAGGGTGCGATGGTGGTGCTCTCGGAAAACGACGCCGACTGGCCGGGCTGGACCCATTACGCAGACAAACCGGTGCTGACCTGCATCGGCGGCGCTACGCGCGCGCAGTCGGTCCTTGCGGGGTTGAACGCGCTGCCGGACACGGTGCGTTCGGATGATTTCGTATTGGTGCACGATGCCGCGCGCCCCAACTTGTCCGCCACCGATCTGGAGCAGTTGCTGGAACGCGGGCGCAACGATCCGGTCGGCGCGATCCTCGCGGCGCCCGTACGCGATACGCTCAAGCGCGCCGGCGATGATGGCGGCATCGACGGAACCGAACCCCGTTCGCGGTTGTGGCGTGCGTTCACCCCGCAACTGTTCCGCCGACTGCAGCTGTCGCGCGCACTGGAAGCGGCCGACGCCGCCGGCGTGGAATGCACCGACGAGTCGATGGCGATGGAGCGGCTGGGGCTGCGACCGCTGCTGGTCGACGGTTCGGAAGACAACTTCAAGATCACTACGCCGACGGACCTGGCGCGGTTCGAATTCGAGCTTTCGCGGCGATGATCGTACCCGTAGCGATGACCGCCTCAGTGTCGCATCGAGGCACGGTGGTTTCCGCTGGCCGCTTGCGCCACCGTGACGACGGACGCCACTTGGGAGCTTTTCTGGCGGAGGGATGCCGGGTGCTGTGCCCGAAGTGCGGGCGGCCAGGCGACGTGGCCTATGTTCCCGTCGAATCTCGCCGTTGGCGCGCCAGCTTCCGCTGTGGCGGTTGTGCGCTGGCCCTGGAGTCCGCACCCGCCTATTTCTACGAACAACGGCGCTTTGCGACCGATGCGCCGTGGTATGGCGACTACTGCGCTCGCGGCGCTCGCGCTTGCGGATATTGCGGTGGCCGCTGGGTCAGAGCGCAAGCGCAGCGTGTGTTCGATGGCCACCCCTTGCCTGCTGTATTGGATGCGGTATGCCCGCAATGCGGGCGGCAGCAAGCGGTGACCGTCGAATGGGTTCGCCATCCGGATGCTGCCGCAGGCCGCGAACCGCTGTTTGGTCTCCCGTTGGCACTAACCGAATCCCTGGGCAGGGCGCGGACATTGTGGGCGTTCAACGCCGCGCATCTGTCTGAACTCAAGCGCTTCGTTGTCGCCACGCTGCGCGAACGGAGCAGTGCCGCCGGCATGAGCTACTTCGCGCGCCTGCCGGCCTGGCTCACGTCCGCGCGGATGCGGCCGGCGGTCCTAAAAGCGATCGCGCGGCTAGAGCAGCGCGCACATACGGAGTAAGAAACCAATGTTGCCTCAGATTCGCATCGGCCAAGGCTTTGATGTCCACGCGTTTGGCGAAGGCGACCACGTCGTGCTTGGCGGCGTTCGTGTGCCGCATGACCGCGGCGTGTTGGCGCATAGCGATGGCGATGTCGTCATCCATGCCTTGTGCGACGCAATGCTGGGCGCATTGGCGCTGGGCGATATCGGCAAGCATTTCCCGCCGTCCGATCCGCAGTGGAAAGGCGCCGACAGCCGGCAATTTCTGCGTCATTGCCGCGAATTGCTGAGCACCAACGGCGGCTGGCGAGTCGGCAATGCCGACGTTACCGTTATCTGCGAGCGCCCCAAGGTGGGCCCGCACGCCGAAGCGATGTGCTCGTTGCTGGCCGAAGACATGGGTATCGCGGCCAGCGATATCAGCGTGAAAGCGACCACCAGCGAAAAGCTGGGCTTTACCGGACGCGGCGAAGGCATCGCCGCGCAAGCAGTGGTCCTGCTGGTGCAAGCGTGAGCGACACGCTGCCGCGCGCCTTCGGCGAATCGGTACTGAAGGCGGATATCCGCAGCACACCCGAGGATTTCCTGGTTGAGGAGATCGCCGGCTTCGAGCCGACCGGCGAGGGCGAACACTTGTTGCTGACGGTGGAAAAGCGCGGCATGAATACCGCGTTCGCCGCCAAGCGCATCGCGGCATGGGCCGGCCTGCCGGAACACGCGATCGGTTACGCCGGGCTGAAGGACCGCCATGCGGTGACGCGCCAGCGCTTCAGTGTGCACCTGCCAAAGCGGGTGGCGCCGGAGGTGGCAGCACTGCAGTCGGATGACCTGCGAGTGCTGGAAGCCACTTGGCACAACCGCAAGCTGCCGCGCGGTGCCTTGGCCGGCAATCGATTCGTGTTGGTGCTGCGACAGGTTGAGGGTGACCGGACCGCTATCGAAGAGCGCCTGGCTCAGATTGGCGCGCGTGGTCTGCCCAATTGGTTCGGCGAGCAACGCTTTGGCCGTGATGGCGGCAACGTCGCGGCTGCCATTGCCATGTTCGGAGGGCAGCGAGTGCGTCGCGAGCAACGTTCCATTCTGCTTTCGGCAGCGCGCTCGGAACTGTTCAATCGGGTGTTGGCGGCGCGTTTGGCCGATGGCAGCTGGGATAGCGGTCTGGAGGGAGAAGTCTGGGCGTTGGACGGCAGCCGCAGCGTATTTGGGCCGGAGCCCTGGAGCGATGTCCTGGCCCAGCGCCTGGCAGTCTTCGACATCCATCCTTCCGGTCCGCTGTGGGGCGCAGGCGAGCTGCGCAGCCAAGGCCGTGCGGCACAGATCGAACTGGACGCCCTGTCGGATGCCGACGCGCTGACGATCCGCAGTGGGTTGGAGCAAGCCGGCTTGAAACAGGAGCGCCGCGCACTGCGGTTACGGCCGGAAGCGCTGCAATGGGAATGGCAGGATCCCGCCACGCTCCGCCTCAGTTTCGTCCTGCCGCCGGGCAGCTACGCCACCGCGGTGCTGCATGAGCTGGGCCACACGGGCAGCTGATCGCTTGGAGTAGCCGCCCGCACCAATCCGGGGCGTTCGGCAGCGGGCGACCGTTCCCAGCCGGTGAGCCTTACCACCGATTGCGGCGGCGTCCGGCACCGTTCGTCGGAAAGCATATAGGGGCACTGGTAGGCGGCGATGGCCGGCGTATAAGCCGAGTTGCGGGCTTGGCGATTCGTGGACTTCGGAAGTGCCAAGCGTCGCTAGACCAACGCGGAAACACTACGGAGGGATCGTCATGAAAGCATCGCTTCGCATCGCTGCCATCTCGTTCGCGGTCATGTTGCTGGGCGCCTGCGCGGGCACTCACGAAATGACTTCGACCGGAGCGCCAGCGCCCGACCCGCAAGACCGGCCTGAACCGACCAGCGACCAGCTTTACATCGCTTATGTCGAGCGCATCGCCAAGCGCCGTGGCATACAACTGACCTGGGTGAACCCACCAAAGACGTCAGGCAACAAGAAGTAACGCGTACTCAGGCGCGTCGCTCCGTAGCCCTCTTCATTGAGGGCTAGGACACTTTGTTTTTCTTTTAATTTCGTCGGGCGAGCAAGACCACCGCCGCGCCCGTTCCGCCTTGCATCGGCGGGGCGGAGTGGAACGCCAGCACGTCCGCGCGTTGGCGCAAGATCCGGTCCACCAGATTTTTCAGCACCGGCGCCTCGCGATCGGAACGTTGTCCCTTGCCATGGATGATCCGCACGCAGCCGAACTCGTGATCGTGCGCTTCGGCCAGGAAGCGCCGGATCAGCGATTCGGCCTGTAGTGCCGTCGCACCATGCAGATCCAATTCGTCTTGTACCGAAAACTGGCCGCGCTTGAGGCGTTGGAACACACGCGCCGGCACGTTTTCGCGCCGGTAGCTCAACACATCGCCGGCATCCAGCAGCGCCAGTTCATCCAGGCCGCGCTGGAACTCGCTGCGTGCGTCGATCTCATCCTTTTCCGCCATGCGCGCGGCGGGCTTTGGGCGCGGCTTCGCCGGCGGTGCAGGAACCTCGCCTAAAGGTTTGACGCTGCCGATGGCCGCGCGGAACAGTGCGGCGTCGTCCTGATCTTCGTCTTTGTCGCCAGGGGGATGGGCCATGCGGACAGCGTAGCGGCATCGCAGTGTGACGCAAGCACGGGAGTGCCTCACAGAAGCGAGCCTCATAGAAACAGGCTTCAATAGAAGCGAGCCTCACAGAAGCGCGGCCTCACAGGAATCGAGCAGACGCAGAATGAAACAGGCGCTTCCGGTATCATGGGGCGGTTTTCGAGGACCCCCATGCGCGTATTGGTCAGCAACGACGATGGCGTCGACGCCCCCGGCATCCGAATCTTGGCAGAAGGCCTGCGAGCCGCCGGCCATGAAGTATTCGTGGTCGCGCCGGACCGCGACCGTTCCGGCGCGAGCAATTCGTTGACGCTGGATTTGCCGATCCGCTTGAAGCGGATCGACCAATACACCTGCAGCATCGCGGGCACGCCGACCGACTGCGTGCATCTGGCGCTGACCGGCATGCTGGAGTTCGAGCCCGACATCGTGGTGTCCGGCATCAACAACTCGGCCAATCTGGGCGATGACGTGATCTATTCCGGCACCGTCTCCGCGGCCATGGAAGGGCGCTTCCTGGGTCTGCCGGCGGTGGCGATGTCGTTGGTGACCCACAATCATGATCCCAAGCACTTCGAGACGGCGGCGCGCGCGGCGGTTGAGATCGTGGCGCGGCTGAAGGCCGATCCTTTGCCGGCCGATACCATCCTGAACGTCAACGTGCCCGACCTAGCCTGGTCCGACGTCGCCGGTTTCGAAGTAACCCGCCTGGGCAACCGCCATCGCTCCGAGCCTTGCGTCCCGCAATCGGATCCGCGCGGCCGCACGGTCTATTGGATCGGCCCCGCCGGCCCGGAGCAGGATGCAGGCCCCGGCACCGATTTCCATGCCGTGCGTACCGGCAACATCTCGATCACGCCGATCCACGTAGACCTGACTCGTTACCAGGCGCTGGAAAAAGTCGCCAGTTGGGTGGACGGGCTGAGTGCCGCGCTGGAGATCCCGGCGTGACGCCCAGGCTTCGCCTGCAGCCGGAAGCCGCCGGCGTGGGGATGACATCGCAACGCGTCCGTGACCGCCTGGTCGAGCGCCTGCGCGACGGCACCGCCAGCGGGGGTGGCGGCGGCATCCGCGACGAGCGAGTTCTCAACGCCATCCGTACCGTGCCACGGCACCTGTTCGTCGATGAGGCGCTCGCTACCCGCGCCTATGAAGACACGGCATTGCCAATCGGCCACAGCCAGACGATTTCGCAGCCATGGGTGGTTGCACGCATGACCGAGGCGCTGCTGCTGAACTCGCCAAAGAAGGTTCTGGAAATCGGCACCGGATCGGGCTATCAGGCTGCCGTGCTGGCAGCGTTGGGGCTGGAGGTCTACACGGTCGAACGCATCGGCGATCTGTTGCGCCAGGCACGCAAGCGCCTGCGGCAACTGGGCATGAACGTGCGTAGCAAGCACGACGATGGCCGCGCCGGATGGCCGGAGCATGCACCTTATGACGGCATCCTGGTGACTGCCGCCGCGCCCGCGCTGGTGAGCGCGTTGATCGAACAGTTGGCGGTGGGAGGCAATCTCATCGCCCCGGTCGGCGGCGCCGCTTCGCAGTCGTTGCTCATGCTGAGCAAACAGGCCGATGGCTCGGTGACGGAAACCACCTTGGCGCCGGTGGTGTTCGTCCCGTTGTTGTCCGGCACATTGGATTGAGCTCGATGCCGCATCCGCATTCTCCTGACGCGTCGGGTTCCGCAGCTCCTTTGGGAGAACAACTGGCCGGGATCATCGAACGGCTTCCCGAAGACAAGCTGACGCTGGGCGAGCTGCTGGACACCTTCAGCGATGAAGGCATGCTGTTGCTGACGATCCTGCTGACGCTGGTGTTCCTGATCCCGGTGTCTATACCGGGCGTCAGCACGGTGTTCGGCGCGGCGATTCTGTTGATCGGCGTGAGCCGGCTGCTGAAGCGGCCGCTGTGGTTGCCCGCCAAACTCATGCATAAGCAATTGCCCGCCAACCGCCTGCGCCCCGGCCTGACCGCCGGCATGGTGTGGGTGCGGCGCATGGAAAAGATCAGCCGGCCGCATCGGCTACGCGGCATCGTCGATGGGCGCATGCCCGATGTGCTCAATAATTTGGCTTTCATTCTTGCGGCGCTCTTGCTGATGGCGCCTTTCGGATTCGTGCCATTCAGCAACACCCTGCCAGCCTTGGCGCTGCTGCTGTACGCCATCGGCTTCATGCAGCGCGATGGCGGAGCGGTATTGCTGGGGCATCTTTCCAATATCGGGACGATCATCTACTTCGGTGTGCTGATTGGTGGCGGTGGAGTGGCAGCGCATGGGCTTCTGCAGCGCTTCACCGGTTGATTGGCATGCAGGACCATGATTCCGGAGGGCACGACAAACGCATGACCATGAATATCCGTTCCGGGCAGTGGCTTGGTTTCCTGATCGCAGGCTTTGCCTCGCTGGTACTCGTGGCTTGTTCGAGCACCGTGGTGCGGGAATCTTCTTCCGGCACTTCGCGTGCGGCGGCGTCGCAACCTAAGCCGGGCATCACGGTGCGCGTACAGCGCGGCGATACGTTGTTCGGGATTGCCTCCCGCAACGGCATCAACGTGCGCGACCTGGCCAGTTGGAACGGCATTCCTTCGCCTTACACCATCTATCCCGGGCAGACCATCAAGCTGTACCCCGGCGGCGCTTCGGCTTCATCGTCCACGCGTCCTGCCACCACCACGCCGACACCGGCTCGTCCCACTACTACCAAGCCCGCAACGCCCACCACACCCGCACCTACGCCTGCGCCGATCAATAGCGGCATTTCCTGGCGCTGGCCCGCCGACGGGCATGTCATTGGCCGTTTCGTGGCCAACGACGCCACCAAGCAGGGTGTCGATATCGCCGGTAGCGGCGGTCAGCCGGTGCGCGCGTCCGCGGATGGCGTGGTGGTTTATTCGGGTGCCGGACTGGTTGGTTATGGCGAATTGATCATCGTCAAGCACAGCGAGTCCTGGTTGTCCGCGTATGGCCACAACCGCAAGCGTCTGGTCAACGAAGGGCAGAACGTGAAGGCCGGCCAGCAGATCGCCGAGATGGGCAGCAGCGGCGCGTCGCGCGAGATGCTGCACTTCGAGATTCGCTACAACGGCAAGCCGGTGGATCCGCAGCAATATCTGCCCAAGCGCTAACGCCTTTACCCGTAGGTTCGCCATGCTGAAATTCCGAATTGGGTCGGTGGTCGCATGGGGAATTGTTTCAGCGACCCTGATGGCGCTGTCGGCATGCCAATCCGTGCCGAGCGCCGACCCCACCGCGACGCGGGCAGCACCGCAGACGACTTCGCTGAGCGTCGTCAGCTTGAATCTGTGGCATGACAAGCAGGACTGGCCGAAACGCCAGGACATGATCGTGCGCGAACTACAAGCGCTTAAGCCCGATGCCATCCTGCTGCAGGAAGTACTGCAAGATGCAGCGCTACCGAACCAGGCCGCGACGCTGGCCGAGCGGCTGGGCTATCACTACCGTTTCTTTTCCGTGGACCCGCCGCAGCAGATTCGCCGCTATGGCAACGCCATACTCACCCGGACTCCTCCGCAGCGCATGCAGGAATTCAAGCTGCTGCCGCTGGACGACTATCGCAATGCGGGTTGGATGCGCATCGAAATCTCCGGCCGTCCCTTGAATCTCTATGTCACCCATCTGCACTACGCGCCAAAGGGCGGCGATATCCGTGCGCAGCAGGTAGCCAGCTTGCTGGAGTTCATCGCATCGACGCGCGGCGACGCACCATCGGTGTTGGCTGGGGATTTCAATATCGGTGCCGATGCCCCGGAACTGCAGCCGTTATCGGCGACCTTCACCGATGCATACGCGGCGGCTCACCCGGGTGAAACGGTGAATGCCCCTGAGCATGCGACGCTGAATCCCCATCTGGGACATCCCCCGATACGCATCGATCATGTGTTTTTTCAGAAGGACGCTTTTCGTGTCGATGGCGCGCGAATTATCTTGAATCAGCCGGATAGCGATGGCGCCTGGCCATCGGATCATTACGGGATGTGGGCAAAGCTGGAACGCGTAACGCCCTGAATAAAACATTGTAGGAGTGGTGCCGGCACCGGTGAGTCGCGATGAAGCTTTAGCGGTAAAACTTCATCGCGACTTGACCAGCCATTCGGCTGTTAAAAACCGTCGCTCCTACAAGGCGTTACTCGTTCCCCGCTGCAATCAGAAACCCCGCCACCACGCGCCGGCTTTCTCCTGCCAGCACATTGAACGTGCGGGCGGCGGCGGCATTGGCCATCACTTCGATGCCGATGCCGCGGGTGAGACAGGCGGCCATGACAGCGGCGGGCGGGAACACCTGGCGTTCGCCTGTGCCCAGCAGAATGAGTTCCGGCCGCATCGCCAGCAGCGGTGCGAGGTCGTCAGGCGTCAACGCGGCGCTGTCGCGCGGCGGCCAATCTTCGACCAGTTGCTCCGGCGACAGAATGAAGCTGGAGAGCAGGATACGGTCGTTGACCTTGGCGCTGCGGCCGTCGGCGGCCCGAAGCGCGAAAGCATAGTCGGGGAGTTCGTGGCTCAGTTGCATGGAACGACGGGAACGGGGAATGGGGAATAGGGAATGGGAGCAACGCAGGCTGGGCTTTTACCATTCTCCATGCCCGATTCTCTATTCACCCTCTCGGTAGCACAATCTGCCGATGGTCCTTGCTGGGCCGGTACAGCACCGCGGTATGGCCGATGCGCTGCACCAGCGCGGCGCCGGTTTGCCCGGTCAGCTCGGCGATCACCGCATCGCGAGCTTCGCGGTCTTCCGCCGCCACCTTCACCTTGACCAGCTCGTGGTGTTCCAGCGCCAGGTCCAGTTCCGCGACGAAAGCGGGGGTCAGCCCCTTGCCGCCGATCTGCAGCAGCGCCTTCAGGTCATGGGCGTGGCCGCGCAGGAAACGGGTTTGGGCGGAGGTCAAGACAAGGGACATGCGCTACGGTACGGGTCCGGAAGGGCGTTCAGGGTATCATGGCGCCTTATCCGAACGGCTTCACCGCCCCCTCGCTGCCACCGCGGCGAAGACCAGACCTCATGGCCACCCGCAGCAAAAGCAGCCAACGCTGGCTCCGCGAACACTTCGCCGATCCATACGTGAAGAAGGCCCAGGCCGAGGGAATGCGTTCGCGCGCGGCCTACAAACTGGAAGAACTGCTGGAGCGCGACCGCCTGCTCAAGCCCGGCATGGTGGTGGTCGACCTGGGCGCCGCACCCGGCGGCTGGTCGCAATATGTCCGCCAGGCGCTGGGAGACAAGGGCCGGGTCGTGGCCATGGACATCCTGGAAATGCCGCCGCTGGCGGGGGTGGAGTTCCTTCATGGGGATTTCAGGGACGATGACGTTCTATCGCAGTTGGAAGCCATGTTGAACGGCCAGCAAGTGGACCTTGTGCTGTCGGATATGGCCCCCAATAAGAGTGGTGTGGACGCGGTCGACCAGCCGCGGGCGATGCATCTGGCTGAATTGGCGATGGATTTTGCCGATAACCACTTGAAGCCAGGAGGTGCTTTCCTGATCAAGTTGTTCCAGGGCACCGGTTTTGACGACTACGTACGCGAATTGCGTCGCCGTTACGACCGGGTAGTCATCCGGAAACCGGATGCCTCGCGCAAGCGTTCGCCCGAGGTTTATGCGCTGGGTCAAGGCAAACGCGTCCAGATGAAGTAACTTAGCCGGATGTAATTTGAGTTGTTGGGCAACATGAAACGGGAACACCGGAGTCAATGAGGATGAACGACTTGACCAAGAATCTTCTGCTGTGGGTAGTCGTCGCCGTCGTACTGATGGTGGTGTTCCAGAGCTTTTCGCCCCGTCTGGGTGGCGCTGCCGGCGGTGGCGAGATCACCTATTCAGAATTCCTGCAGGAGATCGATAGCGGGCGGGTGTCGTCGGTGCAATTCACCAACGACAGCAACCTGGTCACCAACGCGATCAACTACAAGCGCAAGGACGGCACCAGCGGTACCGTCTACGGTCCGCAGGACGACAAGCTGGTCGACGTGCTGGTCAACAAGAATGTGCAGATCACCCGCGACAAGCCCGAAAGCGGCATCTCGCTGGGCGTGATCCTGCTGAATTTCCTGCCGGTGCTGCTGATCATCGGCTTCTGGATCTTCATCATGCGGCAGATGCAGGGCGGCGGCGGCGGTGCCAAAGGCGCCATGAGCTTCGGCAAGTCGCGCGCCAAGCTGCAGGGCGAGGACCAGGTGAAGATCACCTTCGCCGATGTCGCCGGTTGCGATGAAGCCAAGGAAGAAGTCGGCGAACTGGTCGAATTCCTGCGCGATCCCTCCAAGTTCCAGCGGCTGGGCGGCAAGATTCCCCGCGGCGTGCTGATGGTGGGTCCGCCGGGTACCGGCAAGACGCTGCTGGCCAAGGCCATCGCGGGCGAGGCCAAGGTGCCGTTCTTCAGTATTTCCGGTTCCGATTTCGTCGAAATGTTCGTCGGCGTCGGTGCCAGCCGCGTGCGCGACATGTTCGAGCAGGCCAAGAAGCATGCGCCCTGCATCATCTTCATCGACGAAATCGATGCGGTGGGCCGTCACCGCGGTGCCGGCCTGGGCGGCGGTCACGATGAGCGTGAGCAGACCCTCAACCAGTTGCTGGTGGAGATGGACGGCTTTGAAGGCGGCGAAGGCGTGATCGTCATCGCGGCGACCAACCGGCCGGACGTGCTGGACCCGGCGCTGCTGCGTCCGGGCCGTTTCGATCGCCAGGTGGTGGTCGGCCTGCCGGACGTGAAGGGCCGCGAACAGATCCTGCGCGTGCACATGCGCAAGCTGCCGCTGGCCGACGATGTGGAGCCGATGACCATCGCCCGCGGTACGCCAGGCTTCAGTGGCGCCGATCTGGCCAATCTCGCCAACGAGGCCGCACTGTTCGCCGCGCGTGGCAACGAGAAGGAAGTCCGCATGGACCACTTCGACCGTGCCCGCGACAAGATTCTGATGGGCGCCGAACGCCGTTCGATGGCGATGAGCGAAGACGAGAAGACGCTGACCGCCTATCACGAAGCCGGCCACGCCATCGTCGGCCGCCTGGTGCCCGAGCACGACCCGGTCTACAAGGTCACCATCATTCCGCGCGGCCGCGCCCTTGGCGTGACCATGTATCTGCCGGAAGGCGACAAGTACAGCTACAACCGCACCGCTATCGAATCGCAGCTGTGCTCGCTGTATGGCGGCCGCGTCGCCGAGGAGCTGATCTTCGGCGCCGACAAGGTCACCACCGGTGCGTCCAACGACATCGAGCGCGCCACCAAGATGGCCCGCAACATGGTCACCAAGTGGGGCTTGTCGGATGAGCTCGGCCCGATCGCTTACGGCGAGGAAGAGGACGAGGTGTTCCTGGGGCGTTCGGTCACCCAGCACAAGAACGTCTCCGACGACACCGCGCGCAAGATCGACGAAGTGGTGCGAGGCATCCTGGAAAAAGCGTACGCACGTACTACCAAGATCCTGACCGAGAACCTGGACAAGCTGCACACGATGGCCAAGCTGTTGCTGGAATACGAAACCATCGACGTGCCGCAGATCGACGCCATTATGGACGGCCGCGACCCGCCGCCGCCGATGGGGTGGAACAAGTCCAACGACAAGACCGAATCGCGGCCGCTGCCGCCGATCGGTGGGCCCGCCGCTCAGACCTGAGCGGCTAGCCAACAAAACCGGAAAGGCCAGAGCTCGCTCTGGCCTTTTTTTGTTTGCGATCTTGGCCAAAGCCGAAGAATGTAGGAGCGACGTGAGTCGCGATGAAGCTTTCCCATGAAAGCCCCGTCGCGACTCACATCGCTCCTACAGTTTCTCCACATGGTCCATGCAAGGCGATCATGACAGCGGCCATGGAATGTCCGACATAATGACTTCCTTCCACCCGCAGGGGTTTGATGATGTTCGATACCACTCCTCAGCTCGATTGCGCTGGCCGCATTCTCAAACTCGATCGCCCGCAGGTCATGGGCATCGTCAATGTCACGCCCGATTCGTTCTCCGATGGCGGCGCGCACGACACGTTGGAAGCGGCAGTGGCGCACGGCCTGAAGTTGGCTGATGAAGGCGCCGATCTGTTGGATATCGGTGGCGAGTCCACCCGCCCCGGTGCGGAGGCTGTGCCGTTGGAAGAAGAGCTGCGCCGGGTGGTGGCGGTGATTGAACGCCTGGTGAAGGAAACTTCACTGCCGATCAGTATCGACACCTCCAAGCCGGAAGTGATGCGCGCGGTGGTGCAGGCGGGTGCCGGCATGATCAACGACGTTTATGGCTTGCGTCGTGAAGGTGCATTGGAAGCCGCGGCTGCTCTCGGTGTGCCGGTGGTGTTGATGCATATGCAGGGCGAGCCGCGCTCGATGCAGGAAGCGCCTGACTACGACGACGTGGTCGGCGATGTGCATCGCTTTCTGGCAGAGCGCATCTTCGCGGCGGAAATGTCCGGCATCGCCAAGAAGAACATCGTCGTCGATCCGGGTTTCGGCTTCGGCAAGAACACTCAACACAACCTGACCTTGCTCGCGCAGTTGGAGCGCATTGCGGAGCTAGGGGTTCCAGTACTTGCCGGCTTGTCGCGCAAGCGCAGCATCGGCGAAATCACCGGTCGCGATCTGCCGGCCGAACGAGTGGCCGGTTCCGTGGCGGCGCATCTGATCGCAGCCCAGCGCGGTGCAAAGATCCTGCGCGTGCACGATGTGGCCGCCACGGTGGATGCGCTGAAGGTGTGGAATGCGGTGGCGGCAGTGCCGACACCACGGACGGCGTCGGTGACGCCCGCCATCCGCTGGCCTGACGACGACTGAAAAATCGGATTGTATGAACTGTAGGAGCGACGTGAGTCGCGATGAAGCTTTATCGGTAAAGTTTTATCGCGACTTGACCAGCCATTCGGCTGTTAAAAACCGTCGCTCCTACAGGTGCCGCCTCCCGCCAGCACGCTAAGCTGTGCGTTCTTTGTGTTCCTCCCGTCGCCGATTCCATGCTCGATTCCCGTCCACTTGCCATTGCCATCATGGGGCCTACCGCCTCGGGCAAGACCGCGTTCGCGTTGGAGACGGCCGAGCGGTTCGATGGTGAGATCGTCAGTGTCGATTCGGCGCTGGTCTATCGCGGACTGGATATCGGTGCGGCCAAGCCCGATGCCGCCATGCAGGCGCGGGTACGGCATCACCTGATCGACATATGCGATCCGTGGCGGGCGTATTCGGCCGCGGAATTCGCGGTCGACGCGCGCCGCGCCATCGCCGACATCGTGGCGCGCGGCAAGCTGCCGATCCTGGCCGGCGGCACCGGTCTGTATTTCCAAGCGCTGCTGGAAGGCCTGGCGCCCATGCCCGAAGCCGATCCCGATCTGCGAGCGGTGATTACGGCCGATGCGCAGATACGCGGCTGGCCTGCGTTGCACGCGGAACTGGCGGAAATAGACCCGTCGGCCAGCGCCAAGATCAAGCCGACCGATCCGCAACGTATCCAGCGAGCTTTGGAGGTGTTTCGGCTGACCGGAAAGCCGATCAGCGAATGGCAGCGCGAACCCAAGCGGGACCGTCTGCCGCTGCGGGTGCTCAAGCTGGTACTGGCGCCCTGCGAGCGTGCCGTCCTGCACGCCCGCATCGAACAGCGCTTCGACAGCATGCTGGAAGCCGGTTTCCTGGAGGAAATGCAGCGGCTGCGCGCTTTGCCCGAGCTGCAGGCAGTGGCCAAGCCGCTGGATTTGCCTGCCATCCGCGCGGTCGGTTACCGGCAGGCCTGGGAATACCTGGATGGGGTGATCTCCCGTGAGGAATTCCGCGACCGCGCCATCTTCGCCACCCGCCAACTGGCGAAGCGGCAGCTGACCTGGCTGAGGGGCGAATGGGATGCCCGCTGGTTCGATCCTGCCCAAGGCACAAAATCGCTGGAACAGGCGCTGCATCTCTTTCTGGGAAACCGGTAGCTGGTCAAGCGTCCGATGTTGTGTAACATCGGAGCCTCGGGGCCGCGGCAGGGGAGTCCAACGCCGTACCCGGATCGGTTACGAAGAACCACCCATATCTATAAGAACAATTAAGCGGGAGCACGACATGTCCAAGGGACAATCCTTGCAGGATCCTTTCCTGAACGCACTACGGCGCGAGCGTGTGCCGGTTTCGGTCTATCTGGTCAACGGCATCAAATTGCAGGGCACCATCGAGTCCTTCGACCAATTCGTCGTATTGCTGCGCAATACCGTCAGCCAGATGGTCTACAAGCACGCCATTTCCACGGTGGTGCCGGCGCGCAACGTGCGCGTGGGACCGGGCGGCGGCTATGTGCAATCGGGTGAAGACGGCGCGGGCGAAGAAGAGAACGAGTAGGCCGCCCGCCACCGGTTCGCTGCAGTAATCCAAACTTTTTCGACGTTATCCCGGCCTGCGCCGGGACGGCGAGCTGCTGATTCCGAATACGCACCCGACGCGGCCGCGCTCAGCCGCGGCTCTCGGCTCCCGGCTCCTGATTCCCCGCTTTCCGCTCCGTGCTCCCCGGATTCACGGGTTGGCCTTTTAAATCCCGCCGCCGCCCCCACACTTGATCCATGTTTGAAAGATCCCGTAAGGGCGAAAACGCGCTCTTGATTCAACCCCACGCCGGCGGTCCGCCGGACGATGGTGCCTTGGAAGAATTCGCCGATCTGGCCCGCTCTGCCGGAGCCAGCGTGGCAGCGTTGCTGACGGCGCGTATCGACCGGCCCAGCCCATCGACACTGATCGGCAGCGGCAAGTTGGAAGAGGTGAAGGCCGCCGCCGACGCCACCGGTGCCGATCTGGTGCTGGTCAACTTCGCCCTGTCGCCCGGCCAGGAACGCAACCTTGAGAAATTCCTGGAGCGCCGAGTACTGGACCGTACCGGACTGATCCTGGACATCTTCGCCCAGCGCGCGCGCAGTCATGAAGGCAAATTGCAGGTAGAGCTCGCGCAGCTGCGTCATATGGCCACGCGGCTGGTGCGCGGCTGGACCCACTTGGAGCGTCAACGCGGCGGTTCCATCGGCCTGCGCGGCCCGGGTGAAACCCAGTTGGAAACCGACCGGCGCCTGCTGCAAAAACGTGTGGAGCAATTGCAGAAGCGGCTCGAGGAAGTGGAAGTGCAGCGCACCCAGATGCGCCGTGCGCGCGTGCGCAGCGAACTGCCGCGAGTGGCGTTGGTGGGTTACACCAACGCGGGTAAATCCACGCTGTTCAATGCACTGACCGGTGCCGATGCCTATGCGGCCGATCAGCTGTTCGCCACCTTGGATCCCACCGTGCGCCGAGTGGATATGCCGGGCGGCAGCATCGTGCTAGCCGATACCGTGGGATTTGTCCGCGACCTGCCGCATGAACTAGTGGCAGCGTTCCGCTCCACGTTGTCCGAAGCGCGCGAAGCGGATCTGTTGTTGCACGTCGTCGATGCGGCCGATCCCATCCGCGAGGAGCGCATCGCGCAGGTGGACGAGGTGTTGCAGGAAATCGGCGCCGGCGACATTCCGCAGATCCTGGTGTTCAACAAGATCGATCGCGTCGAGGGCGCGCAACCGCGCCACGACCTGCCCAACGAAGGCCGCCAGCGGGTATGGATGTCCGCGCGCGATGGCGCCGGCCTGGATCTGCTGCAAAAAGCGTTGGGGCAGTGGTTGGGACTGGAACGCGTCAACGGCGAGCTGCACCTGCCGGCGCATTCGGCGCGGTTGCGTTCGCGGTTGCACGCCATGGGTGCCGTGCGCACCGAGCGACACGATGAAGCGGGCTGGCATATCACCATCGACCTGCCGCTGACCGATGCCCGCCGCCTGTCCACGGAGGCCGGCGGTGCGCCGCTGGAATCGCTATTGCCGCCGGTGGCCGAGCACGAATAGCAAAGGACGGGGCCGCCGAAGCCAGTGTTCTCCGGCCTGCGGCCAGCTTTCGGCACTTGTCCGCGGGTAGGGCGGCCCCATCTAGTAGAATCGAACCCGCACCGGGCTTTGCCCCGCGGGAATCATTCAATACGGAGTGGGCATGGCCTGGAACACCCCTGGTAGTGGCGGCGGATCTGGCAACAACGGCAACGGTTCCAATAACGGCAAGCGCAATCCGTGGAAGCCGCGCAATGGCGGCGGCAATGGCCTGGGCGATCTGTTGGACCGCTTGCGCGGCATGTTTGGCGGCAGCGGCGGCAATCCGCTGCGCTGGGTGGCCATCGGCCTGGGTTTGCTCATCCTGTTCAGCAGCTTCCAGTTGATCGGCGAACAGCAGCGCGGTGTCGTGCTGCGCTTTGGCCAGTTTTCCCGTGTCATGCAGCCCGGCCCCAATTTCAAGTGGCCTTGGCCCATCGAGAGCGTCACCAAGGTCAACGCCACCAAGATCGAAACCTTCAGCAACACCGTGCCGGTGCTGACGCGCGACGAGAACATCGTCACCGTGTCGCTGAACGTGCAGTACCGCGTGGGTGATCCCGAGAAGTACCTCTATGGTTCGCGCAATGCCGATGAAGTATTGAAGCAGGCCTCGCAAAGCGCCGTGCGCGAGCAGGTAGGCCGGTCCGATCTGGATACCGTGCTGGGTGTGCGTGGTCCGCTGGCGGCGTCCGCCAAGGAGCGCTTGCAGGCTTCGTTGGATGCCTACCGCACCGGACTGGTGGTGACTGAATTGAACCTCCCCGATGCGCGTCCGCCGACGGAAGTGCAGCCGGCCTTCGATGAGGTGAACAGCGCCCAGCAGGTTCGCGAGAGCCTGGTCAACGAAGCGCAGGCCTATGCCGCTCGCGTGGTGCCGGAAGCCCGCGGTGAAGCCGCGCGCCTGCGTACCACCGCCGAAGGCTACAAGACCGCCAAGATCGCCAAGGCCACCGGTGATGCGGAACGTTTCAGCCTGCTGCAGGATCAATACAAGAACGCGCCGGAAGTCACCCGCAAGCGCCTCTGGCTGGAAACCGTGCAGCAGGTGCTGGCCGGAAACCGCAAGGTGGTTGGCGGCGATGGCCGTCAGCTGATCTATGTGCCCATGCCGGCGCAGCCTAGCAATCCCGCCGCCGCCGCCGCGCCGCCGGTGTTGCCGCCGGAAGCCGTAATGCCGACCGTTGAAAGCACGCCGTCTTCGATCCGCAGCGCGGAGCGCAGTCCCCGACCGACCGGCCGTGAAGGAGTAGAACGATGAGAATGTCCCTTCTGGTGGCCATAGTGGTGGCCGCGGTGCTGGCCTTGCTGGGTTCGGTGTACGTGGTGCGCGAAGACCAGACCGCGCTGGTGCTCAACCTGGGCCGCGTGGTGCGCGCCGACATCAAGCCTGGCCTGCATTTCAAATGGCCGCTGGTCGAATCGGCGCGGGTATTCGATCGCCGCTTCCAAGTGCTGGAAACCCCACCGGAGCGCTACCTGACCTCCGAGCGCAAGGACGTCAGCATCGACTTCTTCGCCGTCGGTTTCATCTCCGACGCGCGTGCGTTCTATCGTGCCACCGGCGGCGACGAGAAACTGGCCAACGCGCGCCTGGCGCCGATCATCACCGATTCGCTGCGTAACGAGATCAACGCCCGCACGCTGACGCAATTGGTTTCCGGCGACCGTAACGAAGTCATCGCCCAGCAGCTGAAAGCGATCAACGAGGGTGCGGCCACCTTGGGCATGCACATCACCGACATCCGGCTGAAGCAGATCGACCTGCCCACCGATAGCCAGGTGATCACCGATGTCTACAACCGCATGAGTGCACAGCGCAAACAGGTGGCTAGCCGCTTGCGTGCGGAAGGTGAAGAGCAGGCGCGCACGATTCGCGCCGAAGCCGATCGCGACCAGACCGTGTTGTTGGCCGAGGCCGAGCGCGACGCGCAACGCCTGCGTGGTGAAGGCGACGCCACCGCGGCGCGCGTCTATGCCGAAGCGGCCAATCGCGACCCTGCGTTCTATGCGTTCCAGCGTAGTCTGGAGGCGTACCGCAATTCCTTCGCCGACGGCAACGGCGTGATCGTGCTGGATCGCGACGATCCGTTCCTGCAGTACCTGCGCAGCGACAAGTAAGCAGAGGTCGAGGAACAGGAAGCGGGGAACCGGGAGCGACGGTTTCCCGTTCCCGGTAGTCCGGCATCGATTGCAGACAAACTCCTTCCTCCTCCCGGTTTCCCATGAAAGAACTGATTGCCGCGCTCTGCCTGGTGGCCGTCCTCGAGGGTCTGTTCCTGTTCGTGGCGCCTGGCGGCTGGAAGCGCGCCGCCGAGCAGCTGCTGTTGTTGCCTGACCGCCATCTGCGAGCGTTTGGCGGGGTGATCCTGGCCGTGGGATTGCTGGCGCTTTGGTGGGTGCGGCACTAGCAGCGCGAATTCATCGCATCGGCGCTGCCCTGTAGGAGCGACGTAAGTCGCGATGGGCTTTACCCGTAAAACCCGTCGCGACTTACGTCGCTCCTACAGAAGCCTGAATACAGGAGCGGTAGGGGCGCTGGCCGATGGCTCGTTCCGACTGTCCAAAGGACGCCTATTCCGCCAGATCGGCCGTCGTGACGCCTCCCTGGACCCAAAATGCCCCGCAGGGGTGGCCCCGGCCACCCGAAACCCGGATAATGCACAAAAGCCGGATGGGCCAGCTCAAAAGAGCCGCACCCTTCCGGCTTTTTCCGTGTCTACGGGGCGGTTTGTAGAAGCGACATGAGTCGCGACCGCAGTGCCAAAGGCCGCAGCAGCGGCCCGCCGCAGTCCAGCCACCCCACAACAAACTTTTCTGGAGCTTGCGCAATGGGTCAGTCAGTCGTCGTTCTCGGTGCCCAATGGGGCGATGAAGGCAAGGGCAAAATCGTCGATCTGCTGACCGAGCGGATTGGTGCGGTGGTGCGCTTCCAGGGCGGCCACAACGCCGGCCATACCCTGGTGATCGGTGGCAAGAAGACCGTGCTGCACCTGATTCCCTCCGGCATCCTGCGCGACGACGCGCTGTGCCTGATCGGCAACGGCGTGGTGATCTCGCCGGCCGCGTTGCGCAAGGAGATCGAGGAGCTGGAGAGCAACGGCGTGGAAGTGCGTTCGCGCCTGAAGATTTCCCCGGCCGCGCCGCTGATCATGCCGTACCACATCGTGCTGGATCAGGCGCGCGAGAAAGCTGCCGGCGGCAAGGCCATCGGCACCACCGGCCGCGGCATCGGTCCGGCCTACGAAGACAAAGTGGCGCGCCGCGGCATCCGCATCGCCGACCTGCACTACCCGCAGCAATTGGCCGAACTGCTGCGCACGGCGTTGGATTACCACAACTTCGTGCTCACCAAGTACCTCAACACCGACGCCGTCGATTTCCAGAAGACGCTGGACGAAGCGCTGGAATTCGGCGAGTACGTGCAGCCCATGAAGTACGACGTGGCCGGCATCCTGCACGACTTGCGCAAGCAGGGTAAGCGCGTGCTGTTCGAAGGCGCGCAGGGTTCGCTGCTGGATATCGATCACGGTACCTATCCCTACGTCACCTCCAGCAACACCACCGTGGGCGGCGCGCTGGCGGGCACCGGCGTGGGTGCCGACGCCATCGACTACGTGCTGGGCATCGCCAAGGCCTACGCCACGCGCGTGGGCGGCGGTCCGTTTCCGACCGAATTGGATGACGAAGTCGGGCAGGGCATCCGCGACCGCGGCCAGGAATACGGCGCCACTACCGGCCGCCCGCGCCGCTGCGGTTGGATCGACATCGTGGCGTTGAAGCGCGCCGTGGCCATCAACGGCATCTCCGGCCTGTGCATCACCAAGCTTGACGTGCTGGACGGCATGGAGAAGCTGAAGATGTGCATCGCCTACCGCTACCGCGGCAAAGAAACCGAATACGCCCCGCTGGACGCGCAGGGCTGGGACGAATGCGAACCGGTATATCTGGAGTTCCCTGGCTGGAGCGAAAACACCCACGGCATCACCGAATGGGAAAAGCTGCCACCCGCAGCCCGCGCCTACCTGCGCGCGTTGGAAGAACTGTCCGGCTGCCCGCTGGCTATCGTCTCCACCGGCCCGGATCGCGACCACACCATGGTGCTGCAGGACCCGTTCGCGTAAGCCTCTGTCTCTCTCCTTTGGGAGAGGCGGCGTAACGGCCAGCGACGCCATTGGTAAAAAAAAGCCCCGCTCAGCGGGGCTTTTGCTTGTGCGACGTCCTAGGGTTTGTTAACGGAGCCGATTAATTCGATCCGCAGCGCGTTCTCAACCGAGGAGATTCCCGACACCCATAATCCGAACGGAAGGCAACGACGCGACTAACCCTCCAAGAACCACCAGCCCGCAGCGCTGGTAGCGGTTGTAATCAGCCCCATATCCGAACCATGGACCTGTTTTCTCCCGTCGACGCGCCGCAAATCCTGGTGGAAGATGCCGAGGGCGGCATCCGCTATTGGCCGGACGTGGTGGATGCGGAGCGCGCGCAGGCGTGGTTCGAAACATTACGCGACGGTGCAGCCTGGCAAGCACAACGGCGGCCCATGTACGACCGGGTCGTGGACGTCCCGCGCTTGCTGGCCTCTTACCGCATCGAGGAATGGCCGTCGAAACTGCCGTTGCAAGAAATGCTGGCGATAGTGCAAACCCGTGCGCCGGCGCCGTACAACGCGGTAGGCCTGAATCTGTATCGCGATGGCCGCGACAGTGTGGCCATGCATAACGACAAGTTGCATACCATTCTTCCCGGCTTTCCCATTTCATTGATTTCTCTTGGCAACGCGCGACGGATGAACATACGCGCCAAGAACGGCGGCGGCCGCGCCATCGGCATCGACCTTGAACCCGGCAGTCTGCTCGTCATGAGCCATGCATCCCAGCTCACCCATGAGCACGGTATTCCCAAGACCGCCAAAGCGGTGGGGCCGCGAATGAGTGCGGTGTTCCGGGTCAGGCCACTCCAATACGCGGAGTGACGGCTAAACCTGCAGATAACTGTCCGGCCGCCCGGCAGTTGCGGTGGCGTGAAGACAGGCGCCAGCGTCCGCTGTTATAAAAACGCCCTCACTTTCACCTGGGAGAACAGCATGGAAACGCAGGAACTTCATCGCGGCCGTTTGATCGATCATCTCCAGTTGGTGGTACGCGATCTCGCCGCCAGCCAGGCTTTCTATCAAGCCGTGTTCGACGTGTTGAAAGTACCGATGGGCGGCACAGGAGAAGGATATTTCTGGGCGGACGAACTATTCGTTTCCACCGCTGACAGTGAAGCGGCCCAGGGAGATCTGACCGGCCGCCATCATCTGGCGTTCCAAGCGCAGGATAGGGCCATGGTCGATGCCTTCCACAAGGCGGCGCTGGCCAACGGCGGCAAAGACAATGGCGCACCCGGCGAGCGGCCATACCATCCCGGTTACTACGCTGCGTTCGTGTTGGATCCGGATGGCAACAACATCGAAGCCGTGTATCACGGCGAAGCACAACGCAGCGCGCCTTCGGTGAAGGTGACGTTCTAGACGCGGCAGCGCATCTCGCACCGGTCTTCAGATAAACAGGCGCCCACGCAGAGCCGAGCTGCGCCTCTCGATGGCACCGAGTCAGTAGCGACCAGAGGTTAGGAAAAGCGGTGATGCGTGCCGTCTTTTTCTCCGATTCCTGGCCTCTGGTCCATGGCTTCTCTGCTGACTCGGTGCTATTTGCGGGCAGGCTTCCGCTCTCTACGTGAAGCGAGCCGCAACGCGTCGATCGCGAATTCAGAAAGCCAGTATTCGCCTCACCAGCAAAGCATTTCCGTGTCGCTTGGCGCCCATCCGACGAACGGCATATCCACAGCTGGTTTTCCCCTTTCCGATCACGCACGGATCACGTGCGCGACAAAATACTCTCGCCCGCTACATCCTCAACACGGTAAATCCGGCGAGCGATGCCTCGTCGAAGCGAGGTCCACATGAATACGCAGAAGCGGTCGGGACGTGCGTTTTTGACAGGTGGCGCTATCGCGGTGTTGGGGGCGCTTAGCGCAGGTTCGCCGGGTGTGGCGCAGGAAGGCGTCGGTATCATGGCTGCGGCGCCGCCAATGAATGCGTTATCGGTAGAACCGCGCGTACCGCGCCTGGACATCACCCCGTGCGTGGTGGAACTGTTTCGCGATCTGACCATCAGGAACGGTAGCGAAGAAGGGCCGTTCGAAACGTTTGATTACACACCTCCCGCCGGCTGCCCTGGCCCTTGGGCGAAGGTCATAATAAGTGTCGATCTGAGTGTTCCTCGCTTGCTTCCTCCTTACTATGCGGCGCTGGATAACCTGATGATCTCGCTAGGAGACGGCAGCCGCGAGCCTACTAACGCCATTGAGCTGATGGTGGCCACCCCGCAAATCAACGACGGGGCGCCGAAGTGGCGTGTGGAGCGCGATGTAACCGAGTACAGCTCGCTGTTCTATGCCGCGCGCCGTGGCTTCGCGATGAACACTGACAATTTCTTCAAGTTTCCATGTTCTGGCTGCCAGTCCGCCATCGCCACCGGCCGTTTGATCTTCTATCCGGCAACGGCGGCCCATCCTGCTCCCGACGTGCCCGATGCGGTCTATTCCGGCGGTTATGGGATGATTTTCCCGCGCAATGTCGAGCGCGCTTACGTGGACCTGTATCTGCAGCCGTGGCGCTCGACATGGTTCAGTTGTGTACCCAAATCGGCAGCCGCTGACTATCCGATACTCCTGCGTACCCCCGTCGCGATGGGGGACGTCTACGATTTCTACGAGAACAACCCGCACGGTTGTCAGGTCGCGACCTATCTGGATGCGGTCGTGTTGCTAGATGGACGGCCAGCGGGTGTTGCGACGCTGTACCCCTGGTTGAACAGCAATTTGAATATCCGCTTTCCTCACAGCGTCGATGTGCCGGTCCCCACAACGCAATCGATCAACCTGATGCCGGTCCGCGTGGATCTGACCCCGTTCGCTGCCTTGCTGAGTGACGGTGCCCCCCACACGATGTCGGTCTTTTACGACGAGCCCGGCGGGTTTCGGTATGAGGCGGCTTATAGACTGAAGCAAGTGCTTGTTTATCTGGACCACGGCACGCAACAAATCACCGGAGCAGTGACCACCAACACCTTGGCAGTGGGAGATCCCGTCACCACGGCGCAGGTGGAGGCGACCGAGGTACGCAACGAATGGCGTGCGGAGGGTGACGCACTCTATGGCGATGTGGAGAACCACTACCGACGCCAGTACGAAATCGCCGGCTACATCAACACGTCGCGCGGACGCATCGATACCCAGGTCAAGCATGAGCATGTGCTGACCAATGCGCAGGTGATACGGATGGAGGACATATCCAACTTTGAGCGCCACACCTACGCGCAGAACTTGGATTTCGTCAGCACGACGATGCGCAGCAGCCTGCGCCGGAAAGGCACGCAAGTGCTGAGCATGGACAAGGAGCGCTACCACTATCCGCTCAAGATCGACTACCAGGCAACCGGCGGCGCCGCAAATGGCAATAGTGATTCGTACATAGAACGGGCCAGCGCCGCGGTAGTGCAAGGCCATCATCAACAGCGGGCCTTCTATCGACCCGAAGGCACCTATGCCAACCGACTGTACGCCAACTTCGTGGGCAGTCGTTCGTATGATGCGCTGACCGACACCAGTACCGATTGGTACGGCGCACGCAGCCATTATTTCAATGACAGTGCTGGTAGTTGCTATCGCGAACGGGTGACCTGGCTACGCACCAAGCTGACATCGCATACGCAAGGCGAAAGCTGCCCGAACGGCTACAACTACGTACGCGGCTTTGCGCATCCGGATGGCTCGCCTGAGAGCTTGGAATGGCTGCGTTGACGGTTTATAGGCCCTAGTTCAACGGCAGACTGCGGCAGCCCAGCATCGCGAGAAGGCCGTGCAGCGAAGGCGCATGCATCAGCAGCGGAGCACCCAGGGTCACCAGGCCGGCCAGCATCACGCACAGCCCCATCGCCGTGCGCCAACCGCCGCGTTGCAAACGTTGCCCAAAACGCGCGCCGGCCCAGGTCAGCGGCAACATCATTGGCAGGGTGCCGATGCCGAACGCGGCCATGGTCAGGCCGCCGTGCAGCGCACTGGCCTGTAGCCACGCGGCGGCAAGTAAGGTGGTGCTCAGGCCGCAGGGCATCCAACCCCAGAGCAGGCCCAAGGCAATCCGTTTGCCCGGCGTGTTGGCGGGCAGTAGGCGGCGTTGCAGCGGACGTAGCCGCTGCCAAAGCTGGCTACCCGGTACACGCAAGAATGCGAGATAGCCGTGACGGTCAAGCAAGCGCAACGCAGCGACGATCAGAATCGCGCCCACCGCTGCACGCAATGCGATCGCCAATCCTGGCATCCTCGTGATATCCAGGAGAGCGTGGCCGAAGCCGCCCACGACTGTGCCTGCGGCGGTATATCCGAGCACCCGGCCCAGGTTCGGTTGCAGCGCCATCCACCAGCCGCCACGCTGATGCACCGAAAGACCGGTGGCGATACCACCACACATCGCCGCGCAATGTGCGCCACCGAGAAGTCCGCTCAGCAGGGCGGCGCCAATTACCAGCCAATCAAATGGCATCGCTGCTATCTCGCGCATCGGGCGTCTGGGCCATGGGCGCAGCCACGGGCTGATCGTCGGCGAGGATGTCCAGCGCCGGTGTATCCAGATCGTCGAACTGGCCGCGCCTGATCGCCCACGCAAACGCCCAGGCCGCCGCGCTTACCAGCATCAGGCTGAGCGGGATCAGCAGCAGAAGAATGTTCATGGCTGTTCTCTGCGCGCGAGGCGCAGGGCGTTGAGGGTGACGGTGAGAGAGGATGCCGTCATGCCCAACGCCGCGAGCCAAGGAGTCACCAGGCCCAGCGCCGCCAACGGCAAGGCGCAAACGTTGTACGCCACCGCCCAGGCGAGATTCTGCCGAATGACGCGTTGGGTGCGCCGCGACAATTCGATGGCCGCCGGGATGTTTGCCAACAGTGGCGAGGAAAGCACCAGATCGGCGGAGCGCTGTGCGAGGGCTGCGCCTTCGCCGATCGCGAAAGACACGTCGGCGCCGGCAAGCACCGGTGCATCGTTGAGGCCATCGCCGATCATGGCGACGACGCGGCCGTCGCGCTGCAGTTCGCGCACATAGGCGAGTTTGGATTCGGGTGTCTGCCGGGCGCGCACCATGTCGATCCGCAATGCCTGTGCGAAGCGGGCTACCGCGGCGGGCGCGTCGCCGCTGGACAGATGAAGTGCCAGCCCTTGTGCATGTAGCGCATTGACGGTAGCCGCTGCGTCGGCGCGTTCGCGCTCACGCACAACGAAGCGCGCAGCCGCCTGTCGGCCATCACCGAGCCACAGCGCACCGTCGTCCTCACCGCCGCAGGCGTAGGGCGCTTGACCCAGGCGCCAGCGGACGCCATCGACCATGCCTTCGATACCCAGGCCAGGCCTAGTCGTCACCTCGCCGGCAGTGGAAGCGGTCGAAAAATTCGCCTTCGCCGCACTGGCTGTCGTTTCTGCCTCCGCCCTCGCGAAAGCAACGGCCAGCGGATGCCCGCTGTCGCGCTCCAACGCCGCGGCGACACGGAGTGCCTGTGCGCGATCGAAACCGTGAAACGTGGTTACTTCCGCCAGCGACGGTTTGCCATCGCTCAGCGTTCCCGTCTTGTCGAACACGACATCGCTGATCCGTGCCAGCCGGCCTAGTGCATCTGCGCGCAGGGGCAGCACGCCCAGTCTTGCCAATGCGCCGTTGGCGGCCGCCAGCGCGGCAGGTACCGACAGTGACAATGCACAGGGGCAGCTCACCACCAGCAGGGCGAGCGCTACTTCGAATGCGCGCGCCGGATCGTATACACGCCAAGCAAGGTATATGCACGCGGTGGCCACCAGCAGCGCCAGGACGAACCATCCGGCAACGCGGTCGGCAGCTTGCGCCAGCGGTGGGCGATGCGCCTGTGCGCGTTCGACCAGTGCGGCCAGTTGCGACAGCCTGGTGCCGCTGCCGGTTGCGGTAACGCGCAGCCGTGCAGGGCGTTCCCGGCAAACGGTGCCGGCGAACACCGGCGCGCCGAGGGTTTTATGCACCGGAAGCGGTTCGCCGGTGAGCAACGACTCCTCGAAGCTCGCTTGGTCGTCGAGCAATTCGCCGTCGGCGGAGACGGCTTCGCCCGCGGCCACGCAGATGACATCGCCGGATGCCAGCGCGCTCACCGGAATGGCTTCGCGCGAGCCATCGGCAAGTTCGCGCGTAGCAAACGCCGGCTTGGCGCGGGCGAGGGCATCCACCTGCGCGGTGGCCGCGCTGCGTACGCGCTGTTCGAGCATGCGCGCGGCGAGCAGCAGGAAGACGAACATCACCGCCGCGTCGTACCACACGTGTGCGCCGCCGCGGAGGGTTTCGACCACGCTGGCGAAATAGGCGAGCAACGTCGAGGTGGCGATAAGCGTGTCCATGCCGAGGCGGCGTTCGCGCAACTCGTGCCACGCGCCGGCGAGGAATGGCCAACCCGCGTAGAACACCACCGGCGTCGACACGAGGAAGGTCACCCAGCGCAAGAAATCGCGCATCGGCAGCGACATCGCGGCGGCGGTGTCGAGGTATAGCGCTTCGGCGAACATCATCGCCTGCATCGAGCCCAGCCCGGCAAGGCCCAGCCGCAGCAGCCAGCGGTTGCGCTCGGCGCGCCGGGCCTGCTCGCGCGCCTCGCCGGTGGCCAAGTAAGGTCGATAGCCCAGCGACAGCAAGCGCCGCAGTGGTGCCGATAGCGGCGTTCGCGCGGGATCCCAAGCGATGCGGATGCGCCCGGTAACGGCGTTGGCGCAGACCTCCAGCACGCCCGGCTCGCGTGCGAGTGCCCGATCGATCAGCCAGGCGCAGGCGGCGCAGCGCATTCCGTCGGTGAGCAGAGTCAGTTCGCGGCCACCGTCGATGATGCGGGCGTGTTCCGCAAGCACTTCCGCGCGGTCCCACAGGGCCAGATCCGCATGGCCAAGGTCCACGCGCGCTGCCGGCATGTTGCGCAGACGGTAATAGTCGTCAAGGTTGGAGTCGCGGATCCATTGCGCCGCGGCCGCGCAGCCGGTGCAGCAGAAGCTCTGTTCGGTGTTGTCGACCAGTAGATGCGCGGGCGCAGCAGGCAGCGCCTCGCCGCAGTGAAAGCATGCCGCGGATGTACGCGCATCTTTGCGCTCCCCCGTCTGTCCGGAGATACCGAGGCCTGCGTGGGCGATAGCTGTCGCGCCGTTCACGGCCTTCCTTCCACCGCAGGCCGCAAATAGGCTGCTTGCTCGCCCGCGGCCCAGCGACCTTGGAGTCGCCATTGGTCATCGGCAGGCCCGAGCCGCACATTCCAATCGTGAGCCAGATCGATGCTGCTTTCGGTCCGCCAGCCGGTACTGGTCGGAACCAGCAGGAGGCGGCGGTCGAGATCGGCCCGCATGGGGTGGTTGAGCGCCAGCGCAAGCGTGGCCGACCGCTCGAACTCGCCAGCCACCGGCAGCACCTCGACCACACCGCCGCCGCTGCGCACCACCGCGGTCAATCCGCGTTGCTTCGCTACCGCATCCGGACCGAGATCCGCGACCTGCACCTGTGCCGTACGCTGCACGCGATCGGCAACCGAATCATCGGTGCCCGCCGAACGCGACGCAGCGATCAACAATGCGATGGTGCCGATCACCGCGGTAGCGGGAATCGCTGTCACCAGCCACACCATCGGCTCGCGCCATGCGGGGCGCTTTTCGGTTTCGCGATTGCGATTGTCCTGGCTCATGTCACATCGGTCCAAAGAAGCTGCTTTCGACCACCTCGTGCGCCGCATCGTCGGCGGCACGGATATCGAACTGCACAGCATGGCGGCCGCGTACTTTCGCGGGAGCGAGTACGGTCAACGGCACGGAAGCGACATCGCCACCTGCGACCTCGATCTGCGGTGTGTCGCGCAGGACCAGACCGGCATTGCCTGCCCGCAACGTCACGATGTAGCGTTGCGCCCGATCGTCCTTGTTGACCAGCTTGAGCGTGTAACCGTTCTCGATGCCCGCTGCTGTCTCGCGATACAGCGCATTGCGGTCGCGCAGCACCTCGGCGATCAGCGTGCTGCGTGCGCCGACGCCCCAGGTGAATACGCTCATCGCCGTCAGCAACAGCATTCCGTAGACGAGGACGCGCGGCCGCAGTACGCGGGTAGGGCTGCCGTCGATCGCATTCTGCGTGGTATAGCGGATCAGGCCTTGCGCGAAACCCATCTTCTTCATCACTTCGGCACAAGCGTCGATGCAGGCGCCGCAGGCGATGCATTCGTACTGCAGCCCATTGCGGATGTCGATGCCGGTGGGACAGACCTGCACGCAGATCGTGCAGTCGATGCAATCGCCCAGCTCCTCCGGGGCGAATTTCGGCAGGGGCGCGGCTTCGCCGGCGTCGAAGGTGATCGTGCCGCGCGTCTGTACCTGTTGGTCCGCGGCAGTGGGGTTCTTCGAGGCGCGGAAGACATAGTCGTAGGCCAATGCCTTGCCGAGCAAACCGCGCCCGCGCTCCATCACGTCGCCCAGCCCACGCTTGCGCGGACCACGCGGTTCGCCGCGCATCGGGTCGTAGGCGATCAGCAGCGTGTTGCGGTCGAACATCGCGCTTTGGAAGCGCGCGTAGGGACACATGTACTTGCAGACTTGTTCACGCAGAAAGCCGGCGTTTCCCCAGGTGGCCAATGCGTAGAACAGCACCCAGAACGTTTCCCAACCGCCCCACTCGAACGGCACCAAACGTCTGCCCAAGTCGATCACGGGGGTAAAGAAAGCCACGAACGTGAAGCCGGTCCACAACGCGAACGCAAGCCATAGCAAGTGCTTGCCGCCTTTGCGTAGCAGCTTGTCGCGCGACCACGGCGCGGCGTCCAGCTTTATCCGCGCATTGCGATTGCCCTCCGTCCAGCGCTCCATCCACAGGAAAACTTCGGTCCACACTGTCTGTGGGCACGCGTAGCCGCACCACAGCCGCCCGGCCAATGCTGTGAAGAAGAACAGGACAAGTCCGGCAATGATCAGCAAGAGTGCCAGGAACAGGAAATCCTGCGGCCAGAACGTCAGTCCGAATACGTAGAACTTGCGAGCCGGCAAGTCGAACAGCACCGCTTGGCGTCCGTCCCAGTGCAGCCAGGGAAACAGGTAGAACATCCCCAGCAGCCACACCACCGCGAGTTTGCGCAAGCGGTCGTAGCGACCGCTGACATCGCGCGGATAGACCTTGCGTTCGCTGACGTAGAACGAACTGGTCGTGTCGACCAGGTCGATGTCGATCTTCGCGCCCATCGCTCAGCGCTCCGGCAACGGACGGTTGAAGCGGCTTGCCGGCCTCAGCAGAATCCAGGTGAACAGGCTCGACGCCGCCGTAGCCAGCCAGAACGTGAAGAAGCCGATGCTGTAACCAAGCCCGCGGCTGATCTCGATTGCGGGGAATGTCATGTCGCGCAACTGTAATGGGTCGACAAAAGCGAAAAAGACCATCGTCGCGATGCCCGCGGCGAAGAAGCTGGGCCACACGATCGCGCCGATCCGCTGCGCCATGGGGCGCGGCGGATGGTCGAACGCAGGCTGGCCCGGGATGCTCATTGCGCGGCCTTACCCGCCTGCGCGGTTCCGCTGGCGGAGTCATCACCATGGGACAGCGACCAGACATAAGCGGCGACCAAGCGTGCACGCGTCTCGCCCAACAGCTCACGGTGCGGCGGCATGATGCCGTGGCGGCCATTGGCGATGGTCTGGCGCAGCGATTCGTTGCTGCTGCCGTACAGCCAGTAGTCGTCGGTGAGATCGGGCGCGCCCATCGCGGTGTTGCCTTTGCCGCCCACGCCGTGGCAAGCCACGCAGACGCCCTCGTAAAGTTTCTTGCCCTGCGCCGCCATGTAGTCGTTGTGGAGCGACGGATCCTTGCTGCGAAGTGCACGCACGTAGGCGGCGACGTAATCGACTGCCTTGTCGCCGCCCATGCCGGTGAGCACGGTGCCCCATTCGGGCATCACGCCTTCTCGGCCGTCCAGCACCGTCTCCAGCACGCGGTCGGGCGTGCCGCCCCAATGCCATATGTCGTCGGCGAGGTTGGGATAACCCGTCGCGCCTTGTGCGGACGAACCATGGCAGGTGGCGCAGGTGTTGTTGAAGATGGAACGGCCGAGCTGGCGCGCCGATGGATCCGACGCCAACGCGTCGATCGGGCGTCCCTTGTACGCCGCGAACGTGGCTTCCAGTTTTGCATCTTCCACTGCCTTGCGCGCCGCATGCTCTTTCTGCGAGGTCCATTGGCCGTAGCCGATGACATTGCCCAGCCCCGGATACCACGCCAGGTAGCCGACGCCGAACACGATGGTCAGCCAGAACAAGTTGATCCACCACTTCGGCAGCGGCTTGTTGTACTCCGTGAGATCGCCATCCCAGACATGGCTGGTGTCCTCCGGCTTCGGATCGCCGGGCCGGCGCTTTGCCGTCCACCACAGCAACCATGCGCAGCCGGCTATGTTGAGCACGATCAGCGCGATCACATACCACGACCAGGCGCTACTCATCGTTCACTCTCCACGTTGCCGTCATCCAGCGGCAGGCGTGCCGCTTCCTCGAATTCATGGCGGCGGCGCGGGCTCCACGCCCACACCCATCCACCGATGAAAACCACGAGTAATGCCGTCGTCACGATTCCCGAAAACATCTTTCAACCTCCCCGTGGTGCGTGCTTGCCGAGCGCCTGCAGGTAGGCGACCACGGCGTCGAGTTCGGTCTTGCCGGAGACGTCCTCCGACGCCTTGCTGATTTCCGCGTCCGAGTAGGGGTCGCCCAGCGTCTGCAGCGACTTCATGCGCTCGGCGACCCGGGCGCCATCCACCCGGTTCTTCGCCAGCCATGGGAAGGACGGCATGTTCGATTCGGGCACCAGGTCGCGCGGGTTGAGCAGGTGCACCCGATGCCAGTCGTCCGAATAGCGGCCGCCTACGCGCGCCAGGTCCGGTCCGGTGCGCTTGGAGCCCCACTGGAACGGGCGGTCGTAGACGGATTCGCCGGCCAGCGAGTAGTGCCCGTAGCGTTCTGTTTCAAAGCGCAGCGTGCGCACCATCTGCGAATGGCAGTTGTAGCAACCCTCCCGCACGTATACGTCGCGGCCGGCGAGCTGCAAAGCCGGGTAGGGTTTCACGCCAGGCAGCGGTTGGATCGCCTCGGCCTGGAACATCAGCGGGACGATCTCGGCAAGGCCGCCGAACGACACCGCGATCGCGATCAGTACCGCCATCAAGCCGACGTTCTTCTCGACCTTCTGGTGGCCGTTCTGGGAAGGGCTGTTGTTGTTCTTGTTGTGTTTGTCGCTCACGTGCAGTTCCTCAGGCGCGCGCATCGGCGGTATCGGGGGCGAGCACCGGTTGCGGCGCGGGATTGCGCGCAGCGGCGAAGGTCTTCCAGGTGTTGAGCGCCATCAAGCCCATGCCGGCGAGCACCAGCAGGCCGCCGCCCAAGCGCACCAGGTAATAGGGATAGGTGGCGTTGAGCGCCTCGACGAAGCTGTAGGTCAGCGTGCCGTCGGCGTTGGTAGCCCGCCACATCAGGCCTTGCATGACACCGGCGATCCACATCGAGGCGATGTAGAGCAGGACGCCTAGCGTGTGCATCCAGAAATGGGTGTCGATCCATTTCGTCGAATACATCTGTTGCTGGCCGAGCAGGCGCGGAAGCAGCGCGTAGATCGAGCCTACCGAGATCATCGCCACCCAGCCGAGCGCGCCGGCGTGGACGTGGCCGACGGTCCAGTCGGTGTAGTGCGACAGCGAGTTGACGGTCTTGATCGACATCATCGGTCCCTCGAAGGTGGCGATCATGTAGAAGCTGATCGCGACGATGAGAAACTTCAGGATCGGGTCGGTACGCAGCTTGTGCCACACGCCCGAAAGAGTGAGCACGCCGTTCATTGCGCCGCCCCACGACGGCGCCAGCAGGATCAGCGAGAACACCATGCCTACCGACTGCGCCCAATCGGGCAGGGCGGTGTATTGCAGGTGATGCGGGCCGGCCCACATGTACACCGCGATCAAGGCCCAGAAGTGCACGATCGACAGGCGGTACGAGTACACCGGGCGCCCGGCCTGCTTGGGCACGAAGTAGTACATCATCCCCAGGAAGCCGGCGGTCAGCAGGAAACCCACCGCGTTGTGGCCGTACCACCACTGCACCATCGCGTCGACCGCGCCGCTGTAGACCGGATACGACTTGTCCCAGCCGGCCGGGATGGCGATGTTGTTGACGATATGCAACAGCGCGATGGCGATGATGTAGGCGCCGTAGAACCAATTGGCGACGTAGATGTGCCTCACCCGGCGCTTGGCGATGGTGCCGAAGAACAGCACCGCGTAGGCAACCCATACCACGGTGATCAATAGATCGATCGGCCATTCCAGTTCGGCGTATTCCTTGCCCTGGGTCAGGCCCATCGGCAGCGTGATGGCCGCGGCCAGAATCACCGCCTGCCAGCCCCAGAACACGAAAGCCGCCAATTTGTCGCTGAGCAGGCGAACGTGGCAGGTGCGCTGTACCACATGCAGCGAAGTGGCGAACAAGGCGCTGCCGCCGAAGGCGAAGATCACCGCATTGGTATGCAGTGGGCGCAGGCGGCCGTAGCCGAGCCAGGGGACGCCTTCGCCGATCGTCGGCCAATACAGCTGGGCGGCGATGAGCACGCCCACGGCCATGCCGACGATGCCCCAGATCACGGTCGCGACCGCGAATTGGCGCACCACCTTGTCGTTGTAGAAGCCGTAGCCGGCAACCCCGGCGGTGGTGGGCGCGGCGGCTTGGCGTATGGCGGTATCGCTTGCGGGGGCGACTGTTTCGTAGTTCATGGCACGACGCTGCGGTTTCGGGTGCGTCTATTTTTCCGGTGCGCCCGCAGCCGCCACTTGATCTGGATCAAATCAACCGGTCGCCGCTTGCCATGCCGCGTCGCGCACGGCCAAAAGCGAGCGGATTGACCGCTCCTGGACCAACGGACGAGGAGTTTTGCGGATGAACCGGCCCAGCTAGGGAGACGCTTGGCCGTTCGCCAATGCCCGCGCTTGCCAATGAGGTCGACATACGCCGGATAGGCGCGAACGAAGGTTTGCGCCGGCCAGCCCCGGCGAATGGAGGCTGGCGGGCGCCGCGACGCGTGGCGATTTCGTGGTGGGTCGACAAGCCGTAGCGGGTCGAGCCGACGGCGACGCTTACTTGGTCACGACCAGCTTGCCCTTCATCAGGCCGGCGTGGCCGGGGAAGGAACAGAAGAAGACGTAGTCGCCGCCAGCCTTGAGCTTATTGCCGGCGAATGTCGTTTTGGTGCTGGCACCGCCGCCGATCACCGGTGAGGCGGCGATAACCTTCGCATCGCCCTTGGCGACGTAGCCGGCGGCCGCTCCGGCCTTCATGCCAGCCATGTTGATCGCATTCATGTCGGCGGCCTGGCTGACCACGACATTGTGGCCCATCACGTTGGCTGCGAGCTTTCCGGTGTGGACCAGCTCCACCGTGATCTTGGGGCACGAGGCCGAGACCGTCGCGGTTTTCAGATCGAACTGCATCGCATCGTTGCCCTTGAGGCTGACCGTGCAATTCGGTGCCGCGTAGGCATACGACGAGACGCTCAGGAGCGCAGCGGCGAGGAGGGCGGGTGCATGTTTCATGATGATTAGTCTCGTATTTTCGGGGAGGCTGCGGTTGATGGCGGGATCGATGGGTTCATTCTGCTGGCGGATCAAGACTGCCTACGGGTGGGTGGCCTTTTGTACCGCGGCGAGGAACTCGGGGTCCGGGCGGCTGCCCACCTGTTCGGTGCGGGCGAGGATGCGTCCATCCTGGTCCAGCAATACCAACGTGCTGGTGTGGTTGAACTCGCCATCGGCGAGCTGACGATAGCGAATGCCAAGCACACCGGCCACTGCGCGCACGTCGGCTGCAGGCGGCGCGGCCAGTGTCCAGCGTTGGGGATCGAGTTTGCGTTTGTCGGCGACGGACTTCAACGCTGCCGGATCGTCGCGCGCAGGATCCATGCTGACCAGCAGAATCCCGAGGCGCTGCTGCTGCGCCGGAGTGAGCTGCTTTTCGATCGCCTTGCCGGAATCGACGATCAGCGGGCAGATGTATTGGCATGAGGTATAGAACATCGACACCAATTGCGGCTTGCCGCGCCGCGTACGCCAGTCGCTCGCGCGCCCGGCTTGGTCGGTAAGCGTGAGCGGCAACTGATACACCGAATCGCGCGGCAACGGCGCGGGCTTCCCCGCATATGCCGTTGTGCCTAGCAGCATGGCTACCGCGAGGGTCGAGATTGTTTTCGAGAGAATCCTGATTAGTTTCATCGTGCGCTCCTCGCGCAGCGGAATCCAAGGTTGGCAGTGGCGTTGTTGGCTTCCAGCGAAGACAGCATCGCGACGCGCATCAGCACGGCGTAGTTCTCGCGGTCGTTCATCGACAGTGCGCCCGCGCCACAGAATTTGGCTTTGTCGGCGTCGCCCTGATTGCGGTTATCGCCAGATACCAGCAGCGACGAATAGTCGTCGGTCCATTCCCACACCAATCCGTGCAAGTCCTGAACGCCCCAGGCGTTGGGCGCCTGCAGGCCGGCGCGGGGGAGGGTTTGGTTGGAAGGACGCGAGTACCAGGCGAGGATGCGTTCGCGCCAGGCGGGGTCGGTGCGTGCGTCCTTGCGTTTCTCGTCGGCGGCCGCGGCGTATTCCCATTCCGACCACGTCGGCAGGCGTGCATCGATCGATTCGCAGTACGCATTCGCCGCGAACCAGCTGACCCACACCACCGGCTGCTGCGGCAGGGCCTGTGCGCCCAGTTCGGTCGCCGAGGCCCAATGCGAAAGGTAGCGCGGCTCGGCAAGCACGCTGGCAACGCGATCGCGCCGCCACTGCGGATTTTCCTGCACGAACGCGAGGAAATCGGCGTTCGTGACCGGTTTGCGCATAAGCGCGAACGGCGCGATCCGCACGCCGCTTTTTGCGTCCTCGTATTGCAGCGCGGAGGTGAAAGCGCCGCCCGGCAGACCGACATAGCGCGATCCCGCGTCGCCGGCAAAGCCGGCGAGCGGGAGTGCGAGCAGCAGGGCGGCGAAGGCGGCGCGCATGGGAGGCTTAGTGACCGCCCGAGGCATTGGCCGGTTTCTGCGCGCGGATCGCCGCGGCTTCGGCCTTGGTCACGCGGCCACCCGGATTGCCCCAGCTGTTGAGCACGTAGGTGGAGATGTTGGCCACCTCGTCGTCGGTGAGCTGGCTCATCGGCGGCATGTTCGAGTTGTAGTCCTTGCCGTTGACCTTCACCGGCCCGACCAGGCCGTGCAGGACTGCAGTGGCAACACGCTTGGGATCGGCGGCGATGTAATCGGACTTCGCCAGCGGCGGGAACACCCCTTCCATGCCCTGGCCATTGGCCTGGTGGCAGGTCGAGCAGGTGCCGGCGAACAGTGCTTTGCCTGCTTCGATCTGTTCGGCTTGGGTCAGGTCGCCGGTCTTGGCCGACGCGGCGGCGGTGGCGACCGCCTGCAGGTTGGCGCCGGCGCGGTCGCCCAGGTAAACCTCATCGACTTCCTTGCCGGAGTAGATCGCCTTGTTCTCCGGACCATCGGCCTTGAGGATGCCCAGTGCGCCCTTGTTGAAAGCGCGGAACAAGCTGTGGTCGACCAGCACGTAACTTCCGGGTACTTCCATATGGAAGTCCATGATCGCGGCGCCACCGGCAGGAATCAGCGTGGTCTGTACATTCTCCTGGTACCGGCTGCCGCCTTCGAACCACACCTTGTCGAAGATCTCGCCGATGACGTGGAAGCTAGAGACCAGGTTCGGGCCACCGTTGCCGACGTACAGGCGTACGGACTCGCCGACCTTGGCGGTGAGCGCCTTGTCGCCGGTGAGCGCACCCTCGCTACCGTTGAACAGCACATAGGTCGGCCTCTCGTCGATCGCCTTTTCCATGTCGAATGGCGCATGGCCTTTCTCGCGGAACTTGGTGGTCGTGTAGAAGTCGCCTTGCATCACGTAGTACTCCTTGTCGACCTTCGGCATGCCTTCCGGTGGCTCGACCAGAATCAGGCCGTACATGCCATTGGCGACGTGCATGCCGACCGGCGCGGTGGCGCAGTGGTAGACGTAGAGACCGGCATTGAGCGCCTTGAAGGTGAAGCGCGACTTGTGGCCAGGCGCGGTGAAGCTGGACGCTGCGCCGCCACCGGGGCCGGTGACGCCATGCAGATCGATGTTGTGCGGCATCTTGCTGTCGGGCATGTTGCGCAGGTGGAATTCCACCGTGTCGCCCTGGCGCACGCGGATGAAGCTGCCGGGCACCGTGCCGCCGAAAGTCCAGAAGGTGTAGGTGACGCCTTCGGAGATGGGCAGTTCCTTCTCGATCACATCGAGTTCGACGATCACCTTGGCCGGCGCGGTGCGGCCGGTCGCTGGCGGCACCAGCGGAGGCGAGGTCAATACCGCCTTGACCGGTTCGCCCACCGGCGGTCCGAAATCGCCGGCCTTCGAACCGCCACTATCGGTGGCGGCGTTTTGCTTGGTCTCTTTTTCGGGCGTGTCCTGTGAACGTTCGCAACCGCTCAACACGAGCGCCGAGAAAGCAGCGGCCAGGATCACTACAGAGGTCCATGTCTTCATTGCCGGCTCCTGTCGGTTAGAACGGAATGTTCATGGTGGCTGCGATGCGCGCATCGCTTTGGACAGCCACGCTCTGCGGCTCGGCCGATACGGTCGAAGCAAGGGGCGGCGGCTCGGCCGTGCTGATGATCAAGCCCGCCACCGCGATCGCGGCGACGAGGGCCGCGGCGCAGCAGAGGGCATACGTACTCAGGTCGTTCACTGTGGGCTCCTGGCTTTCGAGGCGGAAGAACCAATGGGTTCTTCGATGGCGGCAGTCTGTGCGGTCGTTTCGGCCATCTCCCTGATCTGGATCAAACTGCGGCGCTGCGCCCGCCGGGTTGCGGGGCACGCTTGACTTGCGTCAAGGGCGGCCGGGCAAATGCCCATGGCCGGCGTCCTTGCTGCTGATTTGATGCCGATATGGCGCTGCAGATATGCCCTGACGTCGGTCAGGCGCGGAAGCTTCGCCGGCGTCCGCGCATGCCTGAGGACCCACCGTTGTTCGTCTTCCTCCAATCGATCCGTCTGCGCCTGATCCAAATCAATGGCAACGCGTCGATAGCGCGCGATGCTGACCGCTCTCCGCAAGAAGAAGTGACCAATCCCGATGATCGCCTCCACTACCGTTCCACAGGTTTTTCCCTTCGATGCTCGTGGCGTGGGCAAGCGCTTTCGCCACGCCGCCATCTTCGGTGCGCTCGACGTCCTCAATCCCGGTGAGACGATGCGCTTCGTCAACGATCACGATCCGCTGCCGCTGCTGGCGCAGTTGTACGAGCGTTATGGCGACGCGCTGCTTATCCAATACCGCGCGCGCGAAACCGGTGGCGTCGTGATCGATTTCACTGTTGCCGCTGGAAGTACCGACGAAGGCGAAAGCTGCGGCTGTAGCAGCAACTGCGGTTGATCCGGGACCGGGAAAGCCGAAGGCACCGCCTGCGTGCCAGGCCAACCGTCACGCTCCGACAGGCTCCGGCGCCGAAGCCGCTGCATCATTGCTGGCCAGGGCGCAACAGTTGCGGCCAGCGTTCTTGGCGGCGTACAGCGCCGCATCCGCGCGGGCTACCAGTCCAGCCACCGTCTCGCCCTGCGCCAGCATGGCGACACCGATGCTGATGGTGGTGGAGATGACTGCCGTGGCCTTGGTGGCCGGCACCTCGATGCGTAGCCCCGCGATGCGTTTGCGGATGCGTTCGGCGGTGATCATCGCCTGAGCCGCATCGGTATTGGGCAGGATCGCCAGGAACTCCTCGCCACCGTGGCGCGAGGGCGAGTCCATGCCGCGCAACTCGTCGCGCAGTACCTCCGCCACCGCCACCAGCACGCGATCGCCGCTGGCATGGCCCCAGCGATCATTGACTTGCTTGAAGCGGTCGAGGTCCAGCATCAGTACCGACAACGGCTCGCCCAGGCGCATCGCCCGCTTGCGTTCGGCTTCCAGCCGCTGCGTCGCTGCGCGGCGGTTCGGTAGACCGGTCAGGGAGTCGTGGGCGGCATCCCGGCGCGCACCGAGCAAATCCACCAGCAACCGCAGCTGCGCATGGCCGGCCCATGCGGCGACCAGCGCCAACAGGACGAACAGCCAAACGTCGTTCCAGAGTGCGGCGCCGTGCTTTCCGCTGGCGAACATCACCGCTGCGAGTTGCAATGCGGGCACGAGCGCGGCGATGAGCGCGCGTTTCCACGGCAACGGTAGTACCGCCAACTGAGCGACCAGGACGAAAGGGAACAGGCCATAGCCGATTTCCAGTGCGCTGTCGTGCGCGGGATCGACCAGCCATTGCAGCAAGCCAAAGCCGATGGCCTGTGGCCACAGGAACGCATGCACCGCGACGTAGGTGCGTACGCGTGGCGCGGTATATGCAGCCAGCAACAGCGAGGCCGCGATTCCAAGGCGCAGCGGCAAGGACCGTTGAAGCGACAACGCGCCAAGCCAGGCGACGTCGACCGGAATCCACATCAGGGTGGCGGCGGCGAGCACCGACGACATCGCGCGGATCCGCGATTGCACCAATATTGCGTGTGCGCCACGGCAGTCTTCGGGCACGCTCCAGCCGCGGGCGGCCAACGCGCGGAGCGACTGCCAGTATCCCGGCAGCAGGTCGGATCGGGTGTTCACGAGGACTTCTATGGAAATAGCCACGTACCGGTGGCGGCGCATCGACCGAGGTCGGCGAGCGCATGCGTTGGTTCGATGCCGCGTGTGCGCAACCAGCTTGGAGAGAATAGGGTCTGCTCATAGCGCTCACCGCGGTCGCACAGCAGACTGACGATGTTGCCGCTCTGGCCGCGTGCGCGCATTGCGGCAGCCAGTTGCAGGCAGGCCACGAAGTTGGTGCCGGATGAACCGCCATAGCGGTGTCCCAGCAGATCCTGGAGCAACCACGCCGCGCCGATGGAGTATTCGTCCGTCACTTCGATCAGATGGTCGACCACATCGAACACAAAACTCGCTTCCACCCGTGGTCGCCCGATACCCTCGATCAACGTCGGCTGGCTGGCGCGCGCTTGCAGGTCGCGTGTGCGCCAGCCATGCGCGAAGCCGCCGCCTGTCGGTTCGGCAACGCACAATCGAGTGCGCAGTCCGCAGTAGCGGAGATAGCGACCTATCGTGGCCGAGGTGCCACCAGTGCCTGCGCCGCACACGATCCATGCCGGTTCCGGATTGGGCTCGCGCGCCATCTGCTGGAGAATCGACTCGGCGATATTGTTGTTGCCGCGCCAGTCGGTGGCGCGCTCAGCCAGGTTGAATTGATCGAGGTGGTAGGCACCGCGTGCGGCGTGCCAGGCAGCACGTGCATGCACCTCGGCGGGGTCCGAGCGTGCGGCTTCTTGCCGCAGCTTGGTCAATGCCGCTCGTCCCCATTCGTGCTGGGCCCTGCGCTCCGGTGTTTCCTTGGCGGCATAGGTCGTATCGAGCACGGTAGAAGGAGCGGTCCGAGGCGTCATGCGCATTGCATCAGGCCAACCCGCAAACGCGAGTGGCCAAGTAGTCGAAGTAGAGCCCGTCTTGGCCCACGTTCGGGAATAGGCTGGGTCGTGTCGCGTGCGGTCGCGTATTGGGTGAGCGCGGATGAGATGTTCATGACGGGTCTGGGAAAGAAAGCGGGCTTCTTGCGAAGCCCGCTGACAGCGTTACCTATGGGTTCGCCGCCTTCTTCAGCGGGACAGCGACCTGGTTGCTTTTGCCGCCGGGAACAGTTGATCGGCAAAGCCGTGATTCACGTCGCGATGGCCGGCTTCGTCGGCGCGGACCGCGAGCACGACTTCCCGCAGGCGTGCGTCTGCCGGCAACTGCCAGTAGTCGCGGGCGATCCGCGGCGCGGGCACGTTCTCCACGCGGCCACTGTCGATTTCCTGCAAGTATTGGCTATAGCTCACGACGGCCTGCTCCTCGAAGTAACCGACCAACCGGTGCGCGGTGCGTGGCGACAGCAGGTAAAGCAGCAGGAAGAAGGTGAAGAAGCCGGCCTGGGCGACCAGCACCAGCGCGCGTTCCAGCAGGTTCGGGCGTGCGATCTCGATGAAGGTCATCAGATGCATGCGCTCGTTCTCGGCTTCTTCCATCAGTGCACGGATCCAGCCGTGGTCGTGGCGCATCCAGCGCAAGCAGCGCAGATGGATCAGCGCCGCACCGACCAGGCCCGGCACGGCGGCCACGGTTTCGAGCACGATCGCCCGGTTGCCGTAGCGCTTGGCGAAGAAGGTATCGGCCATGAAGCGCAGCGCGCGGGTAATTCCCAGGGCGACGCGGTCGGACCAATCGCGGGTGGTGTGGTGGGTATCCAGCTCCACGGTGGCGGGCGTCTGGACAATGGGGGTAATTAGGGCGTTCATCGCTTGTCTCTTCTATCGGAAATGCAGCGGTGCTTGGCTGCTGGAGACAAGGATAGGGACGGGCCTGCGGCGGCTGTTGATATCGATCAACTTCGCCGTATCGGCCGGCCGATGTTCAGCTTCTTAGCTGAACCACCAAGAGTAAAAGCCCAGAGGATGATGCGCGCGGGCGATCGAATACACCGCCAAGAAGGCCGCCAGGGCGGCCAAGTAGGCCAGCCAGCGGCCGCGTGAGGTCTTCGCCCGGCGCAGCGCGAACACGCCCAGCACGACATAGGCGACCAACAGACCGATCTTTGCCCACAACCAGCCATTGGCGAACATCGCGCCGGGCAGGATGGTCAGCAGCATCATCGCCGCGGTGAGCAGCGCAGTATCCACGGCGTAACTGAGCCATTTCACCGCCAGCGCATTCGGCCAATGCGCCCCGCCCAGCACGAAGGCGCCACGCAGCGCGAACAGCGAGCCGCTCAGCAGGGCCAGGAAGATGTGGAACTGCTTGATCTGGGGATAGAACTCGATCATGGGTTCACTTGTCGTGTGCGTGCAGTCGGATGCCTTGTCCACGCAGTGGGATTCATCCCGGTTTGCCATCCACGCGTGGCGAAAGATAGATCCACCCGATTCGTGCCGCCCAGGGCGTCAGCGCCACCAGCCAGCCGACCGCGGCAATCGCCTGCCATGACATGCTGTCATTGGCCAGTTCGGCGCCGATGCGTATCGCAGTGACCAGTTGGATCGCGCCGAAGGCGAACCATGCCGTTTTCGGCATCACCAACGCGCGGCCGGAATGGCCTTGGGTCACGCGTGTCACCATCGCCACCAGCACACTGCCGAAAAAGCCGACGAACAGCGCATGCGCGGGTGCGCGCCCGAATTCGTAAACGCCGGTGAGCAGGTAGCCGATGCTTTGCGCCGAATACAGTGCAAAGGTGATCGGCAGCCACAACAGGCCAAGGAACAGTGCGGTCAGCAAGCCAGGTTTGCGGCCACTCGGCCACCAGTTCACGCACAGCGCAGCGGTAAACACCAATAGCGGCACATCCGCCAGCCACAGCCAGCCGTATGCGTGCAGGAGTTCCAAGACGAGATGGACGATGGCCAGTCCCCAGAACACCGCCAGCAGTCCCGATGGGCGCCAAGGTGCGTAGCCGGGCACCACGTTGCCGGCAAAGAACGGGAACATCCTGTGCGCCACCGTTACATACATCGGCAGCAGGAAGCCGAAGCTGCCTATCTTGATGCTGAGGAAAGCCCATAACGCCGAACCCCCCAGCACGAATACCGTCCAGCCGATAAGCCCAAACAGTCCGAGCATCAGTGCGGCGAAACAGGACCGTGCATGCCAGGTCGCGCCTTTCTCGCGCCAGAGCATCGGTGCCAGCGTGACGATGCCCGAGAGCCATCCTGCCAGCGTCATCAGCAGGCCTACGACGATGCCGGCTTCCCAGCCCAATATTCCCAACAGCGTCGCGACATGGCCGCCGAACAAGCCCAGACCTACGGGCACGTAGCGCCAGCGCTCTATTTCGCGCAGCCCCATCCAGCGCGGGAACACCGTCAGCAGGAAGCCGAAGACGAAACTCGCCAGCATCTGGTATTGCATGATGAAGGCATGCAGCCAACCGGCGTACTGCGGTGGCTGGTGCATCGAAAGCACGCCCGGCCACCGCGTCGCGACCAGCCACGCCGCCCACCACAGCATCGCCAGCATCACATTGCTGGCGCCGACGAAGAACATCAGCCGGTGCGGCGCCTCGGCCAACAGGGTGGGTACTGGCCGTAGGCGCAGCGTCTTATTCGCGTTCATGCGGCGAAGTATCCAGTGCGGAAGCACGAAGACGTTTGATATGGATCAGTCTTGAAGGAACGAGTTCGATCATCTGATCGCCTGCCGGTAGCCGATCATGCCGATCTGGACGAACCGAGTGCTCAGCCGCCGCATCCGCCGCAGCACACCGAGGGCACGCGTTCGATTTGCTGTGGTTTTGCCGCGCAACCGGCCTGGTTGACCAGGGTAAGAAGTTCGCCGTCATCGAGTACGGTGGACACGCGCAGGACCTGACCCCAACGGTCGGTGTCGACAAGTGCCGCGGGATCCGCTTCGACGATCATCCGCTTGATTCCATCGATATCGGGGCGGGCTCCGTTCGTATAGACCTTGTATTCCATGATCTGTCTCTCTGTTGTACGTTGCGATGCGCCGAAGCGCGCACAGATGGTGTGCAGCAATCGTGGCCAAACGCAGGCGGGTTGGCGCTGATCCAGATCAAGCCGGAGCGCCGATGGCCGCAGCGTCGCTGCTCTTGCATCCAAAAAAAACGGAGCGGCTGGCGCCGCTCCGCAATGACACATATCGAACGATACTTATCGCAGGAATCAGACCTCGGCCGGATCGGCCTGGCCTGCCGCAGGCAGCCGTCGCGGTGCGATCCACAGCCGCAGCACGAACCAGGCCAGTGCCACAGCACCTACGCTGAATATCGTATCGCCCGGCACTCGCATCCACACCAGCATGTCGACGATGGGTTGCTGCATGAACTCGGCGGAGCGCGCGTAGGCGTAACCGTGTTCGATCGCCGCCACCAGTTGCATCGTGCCCAGCGGCAGCAAGGTGAACACCGCCATCATCGCCAAGCCGATGTTGAAGCTCCAGAACGCCACCTTAAGCGCGCCGGTATTCCACACCATCTGCCCACGCAGGCCGCGCATGCAGAACAGCATCAGTGCGATACCCAGCATTCCGTACACACCGAACAAGGCGGTGTGGCCATGCAGTGGTGTCAGGTTCAAGCCTTGCATGAAGTACAGCGACAGCGGCGGATTGATCAGGAACCCGAACAGTCCCGCGCCGACCAGGTTCCAGAAAGACACCGCGACGAAGAACAGGATCGGCCAGCGATAACGGACCATCCACGGTGTCGCCTTGCCGAGCTTGTAGGTGTGGTATGCCTCGAAGCCGATATAGGCCAGCGGCACGACTTCCAGCGCACTGAAGCTCGCACCCAGTGCTACGACCGCCGTCGGTGTGCCGACGAAGTACAGGTGGTGCAGGGTGCCCAGCACGCCACCGGCCATGAACACGATCGTGGCGAACAGCACGGCGGTGGTAGCCGACTTGGGTTCGATCAGGCCCAGGCGGGTGAAGATCAGCGCCATTACCGCGGTGGCGAATACTTCGAAGAAGCCTTCCACCCAAAGATGCACCAGCCACCAGCGCCAGTACTCCACTTCGGAGATGTGCGTGTGCTCGCCCCACATCAGTGCCGCGCCGAAGAACAGCCCGATGCACACGGTGGACAGGAACAGCAGCCCGACGATGGCCTTGTGTCGGTCTGCGGTCCACGCAGTACCGGCCATAGCGCGCGGCCCACCAGGCTCAGCCACAGGATCAGGCCGATGAACAGGAACCACTGCCAGAAGCGGCCCATATCGGCATATTCCCAGCCCTGATGGCCCCACCAGAAGTTCTTGTCGAGCCCCAACTTCTGCATGACCGCCAACCACTGGCCGGCGAACGAGCCGACCACGATCACCAGCAGGCACACGAACAGGAAGTTGACCCCCAAACGTTGGAACTTCGGCTCATGCCCGGAAAGCGCCGGCGCGATATACAGGCCGGTGCCCAGCCACGCCACCGCGATCCACAGCACCGCAAGCTGCGTGTGCCAGGTGCGCGTGATCGAGTAGGGCAGCACGTCGGACAGCATGAATCCGTAGGCTTCCTGGCCCTCCACTTGGTAGTGGGCGGTCATCGCCCCCAGCAGGATCTGGACCAGGAACAGCGCCAGTACGACCCAGAAGTATTTCGCCGTAGCGCGCATCGATGGCGTGATGCGCAAGGAAGCCATCGGATCGCTGGCCGGAATCGTGTGCAAAGGTTCGCCGTGCGCATGCGTGCGGGCGTAATGCCAGCCAAGCAGGCCGATGCCGGCGATCAGGAACAGCACGCTGAATGCCGACCACAGCCACAGTGGCGCGGGTGGCGTGTTCTCGATCAGCGGCTCGCTAGGCCAGTTGTTGGTGTAGGTGACCTGCTTTTCGACGACTCCGCCGTCGGCAACACCGCTTCCGCCCGATGCCAAGGCATCGGCAGGTTCGGTGGGCCGCTCGGTACCGGCGGCCCACGCAGTCCACCAGAAAAACGCGGTGAGCGCGCGCCGATGTTCGGCGTCGGGCACCGTGTTGTTCTTCATCGCGTACGCTTCGCGCAGTTCCGCGGTGGCCGGATCGTTGCCGAACAGGCTTTCGTAGTGCGCGGCGACGTTGGAAACCGCGGCGATACGGTCGCGCGACAGCGTGATGGTGCCGGTGGCCGCGTCGTAGGTGTTCCTGCGCATCAGTTGGGTGAGGCGCCCACGCAACGCAGCTTGGTTCTCGGCGGGCAACTGGGCATAGCTCGCCACGCTGCCGTCGGCGCGCGCCCACAGGTCGAGGATTCCTACCGCCTCGCGGTGCAGCCAGTCCGCACTCCAATCCGGCGCGACATATCCGCCGTGGCCCCAGATCGAGCCAAGTTGCATGCCTCCCATCGACTGCCATACCTGGCGGCCGCGTTCGATGTCGGCACGCGTGTAAATCACCTCGCCGTTCTCGCTCACCACCTTTTCCGGTATCGGCGGTGCGGCGCGGAAGATCTCTCCCCCCGCCCACAGCAGTACCGAGAACGAGGCGACGAGCAGGATGGCCAGGCCCAGCCAAAGCTTTCTCGTGTTGCTCATGAAGGTTCTCCCAATTAGCCAGGCCATGGTCTGCCGCGAACAGGGAGACTGCATTGACTCACATCAAGTCTTGGCGTGGACGAGGCGAGCTCCGAGAGAAGGATGCGGCCGCATTGTGCGCGTATGGGAAGAGAGGGCGGCGGGCAAATGGCGCGGCACCGAAATGCGGAAGCGCGCATGTCCTGCAGGGAAAAGATCAGTCGCGCAGGATCGGCGCGGCCAACATCTGCAGGGCGTTGATGTTCAGGATCTCGAGCTCGCGTCGCTCCACCCGCAGCCAGCCTTCTTCCTGGAACCGTCGCAGCACCCGGCTTACCGTTTCCGGCGCCAGACGCAAGTAGTTGGCGATGTCGGTGCGCGCCATCGTCAGCGCGAAACGCGTCGGCGAGAACCCGCGCGCTGCCAGCCGGCGCGACACCCCAAGCAGGAACGCTGCCATCCGCTGGTCCGCCGACCAGTCGCCCGCGAGCAATGCAGCACGGCCGATGTCGCGGCTCAACAGCCGGAACAGCTGCCGCTGAAGACCGGGCAGGCGTGTTGCCAGCACGGCGATCTTCGGGAAAGAGAAGCGGCACAACATCACCGTGTCCAGCGCCACCGCGTTGCAAGGGTAGTGATCGCCATCGATCGCGTTCAGTCCGATGACTTCGCCTGGCAGATGAAAGCCGAGGACATGCTCGCGTCCTTCGCGGTCGATCACATAGGTCTTCACCGTGCCCGCGCGCACCGCCGCGATCGCATCGAAGGCATCGCCTTCGCGAAACACGTGCTCGCCGGCATGGAAAGGACCGACGTGCTCGACCAGTACGTGCAGGTCGTTCAACGCACCCTTGTCCATGCCTTCGGACAGGCAGGCCTGGGAAAAGGCGCAGGTGGAGCAGAAGTGCAGCTCGTCGCCGTCGTCGGCGATGATGCGTTCATCGGTGCGCGGAAACGCCACCGGTTGCAGAGCGGACGTGCCCATCAGATCGCCCGCGAGAAGCGCGGCGCCGCTACCGGCGTGGAGGGCGCGATGTAGCGGTCGAAGCATGCGGCGATATTCCTCAACAGCAGGCGTCCTCGCGGCGTTACCGTGATGCGCTCGGGCTCCACCCGCACCAGGCGGTCGCCCTGCAGTGGCCGCAGGCGTTCGAGCGCATCGGCGAAATAGCGCTTGAAGTCGATCGTATAGCGTCGCTCCAGTGCACGTATGGGGATCTCGCCCTGGCACATCAGCTGCTGGATCAGATCGGCGCGGAGTTGGTCGTCCTCGCTCAGGCGCATGCCGCGGAACACCGGCAGGCGGCCTTCGTCCAGCGCCGCCTGCCAGCTCGGCAAGTCGCGCGGGTTCTGGCTGAAACTGTCGCCAATGTGGCTGATCGCACTCACGCCCAGGCCGATCAGGTCGCTGTCGGCATGCGTGGTATAGCCCATGAAATTGCGGTGCAGGCCGCCGCGTTGTTGTGCTTGCGCCAAGTCGTCGTCGGGCAGGGCGAAGTGATCCATGCCGATGTAGACATAGCCTGCGGCGGATAATTTCTCGATCGCCAGTTGCAGCAGCGCCAGTTTGGTTTCCGCATCCGGAAGATCCTCGGCGTTGATCTGTCGCTGCGGCTTGAAGAGTTGTGGCAGATGCGCATAGCTGTACACGGCGATACGGTCAGGACGCATCGCAACGACCGTGTCGAGAGTTTTCGCGAAGCCCTCGCGGTTCTGCTTCGGCAGACCGTAGATCAGGTCGACGTTGACCGAGCGAAAACCGCTGGCGCGGCATGCATCGACCACCGCCCGGGTTTCCTCGATGCTTTGGATGCGATTCACCGCCACCTGCACGTCATGGTCGAAATCCTGCACGCCGAAGCTGGCGCGGTTGAATCCGATCGCGGCAAGTTCGGCGATCTCCTCGGGGCTCACGAAGCGCGGATCGAGTTCGATCGAGATATCGCGGTCGGACGCGGCGGAGAAATGGAACTGACGGCGCAGGGCATCCACCACTTCACGTAGCTGGTCGGGGGAAAGGAAGTTGGGGGTGCCGCCGCCGAAGTGCAGTTGGATCACCTCGCGGTCCCGGTCGAACAATTCTGCAGTGAGTGCGATCTCGCGATACAGCCGCGCCAGATAACCCTCCGAACGGGATTTGTCGCGGGTGATGATCCGATTGCAGCCGCAGTAGAAGCAGGGGCTCGTGCAAAACGGAATATGCACATACAACGACAGCCGGCGCGGGATCGGATCGCCATTGCTGGCATCGGCCGCGTCACGCAACTCGGCCTCGCCGAAGCCGGCATGGAACTGCGGCGCAGTGGGGTACGAGGTATAGCGCGGGACAGGCTGGTCGTAGCTGCGCAGCAGGTCGGCGTCGAAAACGGGCAGGGCGGTGTTCATGGCGACAGCGTAGGACGGAAGGATCCGCACGCCTTGATCTGAGTCAACGCAATGCAGTGCGACGATGTGTGTTGGGAACGGCCGCGAATGCCAGGATGGCTTCGCACTTCCATGCAGCACCGTCTAGCGGCCGCTGCAGCGCGGATGGCTATTGATTGATGACAGCCGCTAGACCGGCTGCCGATCCAAGCTCGCTTTGAGCGGACCTGCCGTTGCCGTTGCGACCGCCCCCTCGTCGAGCGGAACTTCCTCCAACGGCACATCGATCCATGGCCGCATCGCAGCGCGGATGCCTTCGCGTGCGACTTCGAAGATGGCATCGGCTCCACCTCCCACTAGCGGCAAAGGATCGATCCCGTCGCTGGCGCCGTTGGCCAGGCGAGCGAGAAGTGGGTGTGACTGAATCGCGGTGAGCGAGGTGTGGCGCACCCCGACGCGCTGGATGCGCGCGATGAGCGACTCGGATACGCCGCGCTGGCGCCATTGCGCGGCGATAGCGGTGCTCTCCTCACTGCCATGTGCAAGGCCGCGTTCTTCGGCGAGATCGCAGGCACCGCGCAGGCATCCCTCGGCCAACGCACGAGCGATGGTTTCGGCGTGCGTCCAGGCTTCATCGGACAGGTAGGACACGCCCAGCCGGCGCAGCGCATCGCCGAATCCGATCACCCCGATCCGCAGCCCGGCATCGTGGGTGCCGCCGCTGGCTTGCACGGCGTCGTCGAGCAGGCGCACGGCCATTGCCGCGGTTTCTTCGAACAGCGTTTTCTTGAAAGAAGGCGCAATCCCGAACGGCGCGCTGACGAAGGCCGCCACGTTCAAAACCGCCGCCGGAGGAGTTCTTATGTCGGGGCGCTCATCGGTGCCTGCGCAGCGTAGCAGGCGCTCGTCCGGCAGCAACCGCCACTGGCTGAAGGCATCGACGTAGCGGTGTGCCCACAGCGACGCCTGGGAGCCGCATTGCGCGGTAACGGCCTCGGCGACCCGCCACCAGGTGTCGTCGACAGTGACGTCGCGCAGCTCGCGTCCCGCACGCCAACGGAAGACGGCATCCCAGGTCTCGACGGCGATAGGGTGGGTAAATTGGGTGGGGCGGAGCACGCGCAGGGACCTGAGGCGTCAGTGAGTCGTCGCCAATCTCCCGCAGCCCGTGCCTGCCGGTATTGATCGAGGTCAACCGTGCGCCATCCGGCGGGCGGCTTACCGACTGTTACAAACGGTTACGCAGCGGGCATCGTCCTGTTTCAGACGTTCTCTATCTTGCGTCCCATACACAAGAGGGGATGCCGCCATGTTTGATGTTTCCACCGTCGCCGCCGAGCCGATGCCGGCTTCCGCTACCGAATTCGCTATCCCGCTGGCGCGGCACGAGCGGCCGCTTGACCTGGAAACCCTGTTGCAGGGGCTGCCGCTGCGCCGGCGCAAGCTGAAGGCGCGCGAGTACCTGTTCCGCGCCGGACAAAAGCGCGATTCGCTGTTCCTGATTCACGCCGGTTTCTTCAAGACCTGCGTGAACAGTGTGGACGGCCGCGAGAAGATCACCGGCTTCCGCATGCGCGGCGACCTGCTGGGCATCGATGCGCTGGACATGGAAACCTACGCCTGCGACGCGATCGCCCTGGACGTGGGCGAGGTATTCGAACTGCCGGTGGCGCAGCTGCGTGACCGCCTGCCGCTGTTCCAGGAGCGTCTTACCGCGATCCTGGCTGGCGAGATCCGCCGCGACTGGAGCTGGATGCTGGCCCTGGGTACCTTGAGTGCCGAGCAACGCGTGATCGCGTTCCTGCTCGATTTCGGCGAACGCCTGGAACGCCTGGGCTTCAGCGCCCGCTCGCTGATGCTGCACATGACCCGCGCCGAGATCGGCAACTTCCTGTCGCTGCAGCTGGAAACGGTCACCCGTGCGCTGTCGCGCTTGCAGACCGCGGGCATGATCGCGGTCGACCGCCGCCAAATCCGTATCCAGGACGCCACCGGGCTGCGCGCGATGATGTCCGGCCCCCACTAACCAGCGGCATAACAAGCCGGCTTCGCGCCGGGCCGATGATCAATCCGGGCGATTGGCGAATGTGCGCCGCAAAGCCGCCGCCAGTTGTTCGCGCTGGTATGGCTTGCGCAGCAACTCGAAGGCCGAGCCCTCATCGCCGGCCAGCTCGGTGTCTTCGTAGCCGGAGGTAAGCAGCACCGGCAACATTGGCCGCAAACGGCGGGCAGCCAGCGCGAGCTCCTCTCCGTTCATGCCCGGTCCCAGCATGACGTCGCTGAAAAGCATCGCGACCGTCGGATCCTCCTCCAGGCACCGCAGCGCTTCGGCCGCGTTGGCCACGGCGTGCACGCGGTAACCCAGCGAGCGTACGAAGGCCGAGGCGATATTGCGCACGTCCGGTTCGTCCTCGACCACCAGCACGCGCTCGCCTTGGCCGGCGGACAATCCCTCCGACGTGGTTATCGATTCCGATGCGCTGGTGCGCGCCGCGGGCAACGCAAGCTCCACCCGGGTGCCGTAACCGAGCCGGCTGTCGATCTGGAATTGCCCGCCGCTCTGCTCGACAAAGCCGTACACCATGCTCAAGCCAAGGCCGCTTCCCCGGCCCGAACCCTTGGTGGTGTAAAACGGCTCGATCGCCCTGGTCAGGGTCTCCGGCGTCATGCCCATGCCGGTGTCGGTGACCGAGAACACGATGTACTGCCCCGGCTTGAGCTCCGGGCGCATGCTCTCCCCGGCGACGTAACGTTTCTCGACCGAGATGGTGATTTCGCCACCGCGCGGCATGGCATCTCGCGCGTTGAGAGCGAGATTGAGCAGCGCGGCGTCGAGCTGTGAGGCATCGGCGTAGACCGCCGGCATGTCTTCCGGGCAATCGACCTCCAAGCGGATGGTGTCGCCCAACGTGCGGCGCAGCATCAGTTCCAGATCGCGCAACAGGCGCACCGGCGAGACCGCGCTTGGACTCAGCCGTTGCCGGCGGGCGAACGCCAGCAGCTTGCCGGTCAGCTCTGCGCCACGGGTGGCCGAACGCAAGGCACTGGCGATGAGCTCGGCCGCTTCCGGGCGCTGGCCGCATTCCATCTCAAGCAGTTGCAGGCTGCCGGACATCACCGTCAGCAGGTTGTTGAAGTCGTGCGCGATGCCGCCGGTCAACTGGCCGATCGCGTCCAGCCGTTGCGAATGCGCCAGCTGTTCCTCGGTGCGCCGGCGCTGCATCAGTGCCGCCAGCAGATTGGCGGTCGACTGCAACAGGTGCAGGGCGTCATGGTCGAAACGGCGCGACTCCCGCGACCATGCGATCAGGGCGCCCATCGGTCGGTCGCGCCCCACCAACGGCACTACCGCGCCACTGCCTGCCTCGAACAGTGGAAACTTCTCGGTATCGCGGTCGTCGTTGATCACCAGCAACTGGCCGCGCGCGATTACCTCGGTCGCATCCTGCCGCTGCTGCGGATCAAGCGCGGTTTCGTCGAAGCCGACCCCTGCGCGGATTTCCAGGCCACCGTGTTCGCGAAGCAGCGCCAGCGCAACGGCTTCGATGTTCAGCGCCTCGGCGAGCAGCTCCGGCAGTCCCGCCATCACGTGGACCTCGTCCGCCGACTCCAGCGCCTGCTGGCCGATGCGTGCGACCAATGCGTCGTAGCGTGCCCGGATCAGCGCCTGGCGTGCGCGCTGGGTTTCGGAGATGTCGCGGATCGAAGCGAGATAGCGCAGGCCGTGATCGGTTTCGAGCGGACTCAGCGCGATCTCGACCGGAAACTGCTGGCCGTCGCGGCGCTGCCCCACCAGCGCCATGCCACCGCCGCCCATCGGCCGGATTCGCGGCGCGGCCATATAGCCAGAACGATGCGCGTGATGGCGGCCGCGCACGCTCTCGGGCATCAGCTGTTCCACCGGCAGGCCATCGAGGCTTTTGCTGGGATATCCGAATAGCTGCTCGGCCTGGCGGTTGGCCATTTCTATCCGGCCGGTGTCGTCGACGACGATCAATGCGTCGGGCACGGTATCGAACAGTTGCGGAAACATCGAGGCTTTCATGCGGGGCGCACCTGCGGGGCGAACAGATAGCCGGCACCGCGCACGGACTTGATAATGCGGGGATTGGCGGGATCTTCTTCAAGCTTGCGCCGCAGGCGACCGATCTGGACGTCGATGGCGCGGTCATACGGCCCGGCATCGCGGCCATGCACGGTATTCATCAACTGGTCGCGGGTCAGGACCTGGTGGGGGCGTTCCACGAACGCGAGCAGCAGATCGAACTCGCCGGAGGTAAGAGGAATCTCGTTGCCGTCGGCCCCGGTCAGCCGCCGCGCGGGGATATCCAGGCGCAGGCCTTCGAATTCGAAACCCCGCGACGCTGATCCGGCAGCAGCGGGTGCCGGCTGGCTTCGGCGCAGCACGGAGCGGATGCGCGCGAGCAGTTCGCGCAGGTCGAATGGCTTGGTGACGTAATCGTCGGCACCCAGTTCCAGACCCACCACGCGTTCCACCGACTCGCCACGACCGCTGATGATGATCACCGGCCCATGCCAGTAGCCGCGCAGTTCGCGGATCAGGACCAAGCCGTCCTCTCCCGGCAACCCAAGATCGAGCAGAACGACATCGACGTCATGGCCGCTCATGGTCGCCCGCAACTGCGCCCCGTTCTCGGCCAGGCTCACGCGCATGCCTTGCCCGGTCAGGTAACGCGACAGTATTTGCCCGATCTCGGCATCATCGTCGACCACCAGGATATGCGGCATCCCGGTAGAGAGCTGGCCGCGCTGAATGTCAGGTCCCTGCATGCGGTGAGTATCTGGTCACGTGCGGTAATGGTACTACCAAAGGTGAATTTTGCTTTCGTGAGGCATTCCAGCTACTGAGCGGCATTGACGGATGCTTCACTTGCCCGGCAAGGCGCGCGACTTGCCGGGTATCGCGTAGCGTGCGCCGTGCGCACGAGTAGTGCAGTAAGTCCGAGAGTTAATGGCGTTCTGAAATGCGGCGGAAAGTGGATGGAAGATGAAGAGTATCTTGCGGTCCTTGGGTAGGAGTGCGGTAGGTACCCGCGCTGGAGCCCGCGCAGGTGCCATTGATCTGCAGTATTGCTAACCTTGCCAAGCATTTTCTGTGGGGGGACGTAATGGGTATACCTGACTATCAGACCTTGATGCTTCCGCTACTGCGTATTGCGGAAGATGGAGCTGAGCATCGCTTTCGCGACGTGGTCGAAAGGCTTGCAGAACACTATGAGTTGAGCGAAGAGGAGCGAAATGAGCTCCTTCCGAGTGGAACGGCGCCACTGTTTACCAATCGAGTGGGATGGGCCAATACGTATCTCAAACAAGCCGGATTGATCGCGTCCCCTCGAAGAGGCTATCTGCGGATCAGTGACGCCGGTGCTCAGCTTATAAAGACCAACCCAACTTTTGTCGGCTTGGAAACGTTGTTGAAGTACGAAGCCTTTAGGGATTTCCGCAGTAGGCGTCGCGACCAAGAGGTTGATTCGCCCTCCATTCCGTATGTCCCTGTGAAAGAGACGATGGAATCGGAAACGCCTGAAGATAGACTTGCGTCTGCTTATCGTTCTATTCGCGACACTCTGGAAACTGAGCTTCTCGACCAAATAAAGTTGGCATCACCAGCCTTCTTCGAGCGGCTTGTCGTAGATCTGCTGGTAACAATGGGATATGGCGGTTCGCGAAAAGATGCCGGGCGAGCAATAGGGAAAAGCGGCGACGGTGGGATAGACGGCATCATCAAAGAGGACAGGCTGGGCCTCGACGCCATCTACATCCAGGCAAAGCGCTGGGAAGGTACAGTAGGTAGGCCGGAAATCCAGAAGTTCGCCGGTGCCCTGCAAGGGCACCGAGCGAGCAAAGGAGTTTTCATTACGACATCCTCGTATTCCCGCGAGGCAAGAGACTACGTGGAACTCATCAACACAAAGATTATTTTGATTGATGGTGGACAGTTAGCAGCCTTGCTGGTCGACCATGGCGTGGGCGTTTCTACCATCGGTACTTATGAGCTAAAGCGAATCGATTCTGACTACTTTGATGAAAGCTGAGATAGGCGGAGTAGGTCATAGGTCCATACACCCTTAGTGTGGGTCCCGCCGTCCTTGGACTTGCGTCGAAGAACAGCACGTTCGCCTTCTCGCGGCTGTCTGTCGCCGAACTTGTAGGCAATTCTTACAAGTTGCCGCCTCGGCCCAGTCTTCTTCCTCGAGACCGCCCTGATGTGCTGAGTGATGTTCTGCGGGGAGGGGCTCGAACAGGCCCGCCATTTCTGTTTGTGCTTCGGTTTGTGCTAACCAGGTCTACGCCCTTGCAAAACGTCTTAAAAATATGGATATTCGCTATTTGCGAATAGCGAATGGCGGGTTACCGTGGAACTTAAGCCGCAGGAACTTCTGATCTTGCTGAAGGCCGTCGCTCACCCTGAACGGCGATTTACATATGCCACCCTGGCGGAAGAGCTATCCATGAGCTCCGCCGAAGTCCATGCCAGCGTGAAGCGCGCGGTAAATGCAGGCTTGGCAGTGTCGCGCGGGCGGGGCAACTGGTCGCCGGTCAGGCCCGCATTGCTTGAATTCTTGCAGCATGGCGTGCGCTATGCGTTTCCGGCCACGCTCGGGCCGGTCAAACGGGGGGTGGCCACAAGTTTCGGCGTGGAACCCCTGGCGAGCCTGCTGTCTGCGGGCCAAGAGGAAGCGCCCGTCTGGGCTTACCCGGAGGGGAAGCACAAAGGGCCCAGCCTGTCTCCCATTTACCGGACGGCGCCGCAGGCGGCGCTGTCCGATCCGGCCTTGCATCGCCTACTGGCTCTTTTGGATGCGCTACGCATGGGGCGGGCACGCGAGCGCGATATAGCAGCAAGGTGCATGACTGAGGAACTGGGAGCGGTGAATGCCGCGATTTGATCCCAACTTCCCGCAACTACTTACCATTGCCCGGGCATTAGGCGGACTGCGCGAACAGGTAGTGTTCGTAGGCGGGTCCGCCGCAGGCCTTCTGCTGACCGATCCGTTGGCAGAAGGAGTCAGGCCAACGATAGATGTGGATGCGATCGTCCAGGCTGACAGCCTGATGCACTTTTATCGGATTGAGACGGCCCTTGGCGCGCAAGGTTTTCTACGCGACGCCGACAGCGACGTGATATGCCGATGGAGGCATCCACCTTCCGGAGGGATATTCGACTTGATGCCGGTGGACGCAAAAGTGCTGGGTTTTTCAAATCGTTGGTATGAAGAAGCCGTTAGGAGTGCCCGCACGATACGAATCGCCGATGACATCGAGATTCGCGTGGCGGCGGCACCAGCGTTCATCGCAACAAAGCTGGAAGCCTTTATCGACCGAGGTAAAGGAGACTTCCTGGCGAGCCATGATCTGGAGGATGTCCTGACGGTGATAGACGGCCGTATCGAACTGCTGGACGAACTACGGACTGCTCCCGCAGAGCTGCGAAGTGCTGTGGCGGGGATCCTGGCACGGCTCTTGGATCATCCTGATTTTGTCGATTGCCTGCCCGGACTCATCGCTGATGCCGACCGCGCGGAGGTGGTGTATGGACGAATGCGCCAGTTGGCGGAATTGGTTTAAGTAGAAAGAAATTTTTGGGAATAGGTCCTTCCGATGAAACGCGAGCAATAGGAAAACAAAGTGGCGTCGATTGAGGCTGTGCGCTGGGCGTTTGGTCCCCTGCTCGCGGGCAACGCTAACAACGCGTAAAGTGCCGGGATCATTTTTGGGGGAAGTTCTGTGGCGGATATAACCAAGGTCAGGACGGGCCATTTGATTCGCAAGCTTTCCGAAACTCTGATGGTCCAGCCTGAAGGACGAACATTAAGTTTTTTCTTTGCATTCATTTTGAAAGTGGGTACTAATCTGTGATTGTTGGAACCGTAAAAAGTCAAGTCGATCGTATCTGGGACGCCTTCTGGAGCGGCGGCATCTCCAATCCCATGGAGATCATCGAGCAGATGACCTATTTGCTGTTCATCAAGCGATTGGATGAACTGCACACCGCGCGGGAGAAGAAAGCTAACCGTCTTAAGCGCGAGATTGAAGAACCCATCTTCAACAGCAAGCAGCAGAAGCTGCGCTGGTCGGTATTCAAGCAGATGGGCGATCCTGCCGCGATGTACGATGTGGTTGCCAACAAGGTGTTTCCGTTCATCAAAAACCTTGGTGCGGACGAATCTACTTACGCTGCGCATATGAAAGACGCCCGCTTCACCATCGATAAGCCGGCTCTGCTGGCTAAGGTGGTGGATATGCTGGATGCAATTCCGATGGTTGACCGGGATACCAAGGGTGATTTGTACGAGTACATGCTCAGCAAGATCGCAAGCGCCGGACAGAACGGCCAGTTCCGCACCCCGCGCCACATCATTAAGTTGATAGTGGAAATGATGGCGCCGAAGCCGTCCGACACCATCTGTGATCCAGCGTGCGGAACGGCTGGGTTTCTCGTTGCAGCAGCGGAGTATCTGGAAAAGCATCACCAAGCTGAAATCTACAAGGACAAGAAGTCCGCGAGGCGCTTTAACCACGATACCTTCCACGGTTTCGATTTCGATAGCACGATGCTACGCGTCGGCTCGATGAACATGCTGCTGCACGGCGTGGAGAACCCGGCCATCGAGAACCGCGATTCGCTGAGCCAGAGCCATGCCGGCGTCGAAGGTCAGTTCAGCCTGATCCTAGCCAATCCGCCCTTCGCCGGCTCGCTCGACTACGAGAGCACTGCGAAGGACCTGCAGCAGATGGTCAAGACCAAGAAGACCGAGTTGCTGTTCCTCGCCCTGTTCCTGCGCCTTCTCAAGCCCGGCGGCCGCGCTGCAGTGATCGTGCCCGATGGCGTGTTGTTCGGCTCCAGCAACGCGCACAAGGCTTTGCGCAAGATGCTGGTGGAGGAGCACAAGCTGGACGGCATCGTCTCCATGCCCTCGGGCGTGTTTCGCCCCTATGCCGGCGTGTCCACCGCGATCCTGCTGTTCACCAAGACCAACTCCGGCGGTACCGACCACGTTTGGTTCTACGACATGCAGGCCGACGGCTACTCGCTGGACGACAAGCGCAATCCGCTGGACGCCAGCAAACACGAGACCAACAACCTGCCGGACATCCTCAAGCGCTGGCGGCATCGTGATGTCGAGGCCAAGCACACCCGCGCCGAGCAGAGTTTCCTGGTGCCCAAGGCCGAGATCGCCGGCAACGACTACGACCTCTCGATCAACCGCTACAAGCAGGTGGTGCACGAAGTCGTGCAGTACGACCCGCCGCAGAAGATTCTGGCCGAGCTAAAGACGCTAGAGGAAGAGATCATGCGGGGTGTGTTGGAGTTGGAAGGGATGCTGCAATGAATGCCCTTTCAATGGAGCTAACGCCTGGTAAGTGGCCAGAGGTTTTGCTTGGTGATCTTTTGAGCGATGCAGAGGTCTTCTCGGATGGAGACTGGGTTGAATCGAAGGATCAGGACCCCAACGGGGACGTAAGACTCATTCAACTCGCGGATGTTGGAGATGGGTGCTATCTCGACAAATCAGCTCGATTCTTGACGCACGATAAAGCCGTGGAGCTTGGGTGCACGTTTCTTGAGCCTCGGGATGTCCTGGTTGCACGCATGCCCGATCCCCTCGGGCGAGCATGCATTTTCCCAGGCGATGCTAAGAAGTCAGTCACTGTTGTCGATGTTTGCATCATTCGTCCCAATCGGAAGCGCATCGACAGCAACTGGCTGGCTCACACCATCAATTCGCCCGAGTTCAGGCAGCGAATATCCGGATTTGTATCCGGTACAACGCGACAGAGAGTGTCGAGAGGCAATCTGGCTAAGCTAAGCATTCCAGTCCCATCTCTTTCCGAGCAGCGCCGCATCGCGGCGATTCTGGACAAGGCCGACGCGCTGCGTGCCAAGCGTCGCAAAGCCATCGCCAAGCTCGATCAGCTGCTGCAGGCTGTGTTCCTCGACATGTTTGGCGACCCGGTGACAGGCCCGAAATCAGATGTTGTGCCGCTTTATGTCGTCTGCAGTCGAGTAACCGATGGCACCCACCAGAGTCCGAGGTGGGTGGAAGACGGCGTCCCGTTCCTGTTCCAGAGTAACGTAAAGCCGGGCGATATTTCCTACGAAACCAAGAAGATGATCTCGTTGGAAGAGCATGAATCCCTAACTTCCAGATGCCCAATCGAGTATGGCGACGTGCTTTATACGATCGTTGGCAGTTACGGGAATGCAGCCATGGTCAGGTCGCGTGAAAAGTTCTGCTTCCAACGCCACATTGCTCATCTGAAGCCGAAGGCAGATATGCTGCCAGAGTTCCTAGAGGCAATGATGAATCACCCGGCTGTAAAGCGTCAGGCGGATGAGCGAGTGACTGGAATTGCACAGAAGACCTTGATCCTGAAGGAACTCAGAGAAATAAAGGTCATGAAGCCATCGCTTGAGGATCAGGCAAAGTTTCGTGACTTCAGCAATAAGGTGCGTCGTTGTCGCGATCAGGTCTTAGAGCAAGCTGGTTCGGCTGAAGCTTTTTTTGCTTCGCTCCAGCATCGAGCTTTCAACGGAGCCCTGTAGCCCATGTCCAACTTCCAGTTCCTCCTCCCCGAATTCAAGCCGCTCTACGAGCCGGCCAAAGGTGCGGAGCAACTGGTCCATTCCGATCCACGCGCCTGCTGCATGCGCACCCGCCATGCCCTGGAACAGGCGGTACACTGGCTGTACGAGAACGACCGCGATCTGCGGATGCCGTACGACAACAGTCTGGGCGTGCTGCTGACCCAGCCGGCGTTCGAGGAGCTGCTGCCGCCGCATATCCATCAGAAGGCGCGGCTGATCCAGAAGTTGGGCAATCAGGCCGTGCACGGCAACCAGCGCATCGGCAGTGGCGACGCATTGCGGCTGGTGCGCGAGCTGTTCCACCTTATGTTCTGGCTGGCGCGTACCTACACCCGCGCCAGCGACCCCAAGAGCATCGTCGCCGAGTGGGACGACAAGCGTGTCCCGCACTTAGTGCGCGCGGACGAAGCAGTCGGTTTCACCCGTGACCAGCTTAGGAAGCAGGAAGAGACGTTCCGGCAAGAAATCGCCGACCTTCACGCCAGGCTGGAGGCCCGCGAGGCAGCTATTGCCGAACAGGCGGCCACCTTGGCCGAGCGCGAAGCCCGCCTGGCCGACATCGATGCGCAACTGGCGAGCAAGCGTGCCGAATTTGCCCACGCCAAGGCCGCCAACATCGCGGTGCCGGATGCGCACGACTACGACGAGGCCGACACCCGTCGCTTCTTCATCGATGTGCTGCTGCGCGAGGCGGGCTGGGAGGTGGGCAAGAACGCCTCGGCCGAGGTGCCGGTCGCCAGCATGCCAAATGCCCGGGGCGAGGGCTTTGTCGACTACGTGCTGTGGGGCGCGGACGGTAAGCCGCTGGCGGTAGTGGAAGCCAAGCGCAGCTTCACCGACCCGGACGTGGGCCGACAGCAGGCCAAGCTCTACGCCGATTGCCTGGAGGAGACGAAGGGCCTGCGCCCGCTGATCTTCTACACCAACGGTCACAAGACCTGGCTGTGGGACGACCGCCGCGCGCCGCCGCGCGAGGTACAGGGCTTCTACACCCGCGACGAACTGGAACTGGCGATCCAGCGCCGCCAGTTGCAGGCTGAGCTGCGGGGACTGAAGATCAACAACGCCATCGTAGAGCGTGCCTACCAGCATCGCGCCATCCGCGCGATGGCTGAGTCGTTGGCCCAGGGCCGTCGCGCCGGCCTGCTGACCATGGCCACCGGTACCGGCAAGACCCGCATGTCGATCGCGTTGGTGGAACTACTGATGCGCGCCAACTGGGTCAAGCGGGTGCTGTTCCTGGCCGACCGTGTGGCATTGGTGAAGCAGGCGGCCAACGCGTTCAAGGCCCACCTGCCCGATTCCAGCCCGGTCAATCTGGTTACCGAGAAGGACGGGCAAGGACGGGTGTTCCTCTCCACCTACCCAACGATGATGGGCCTGATCGAGGAGATGGAGGGCGACCGCCGCAAGTACGGCGTCGGTCACTTCGACCTGATCGTGATCGACGAGGCCCACCGCAGCGTCTACCAGAAGTACGGCGCGATCTTTCGCTACTTCGACAGCTACCTGGTCGGCCTGACCGCCACCCCGCGCAACGAGGTAGACCGCGATACCTACCACCTGTTCGGGCTGGAAACCGGTGTGCCCACTGATGCCTACGGCCTGGACGAGGCCGTGGCCGACGGCTATCTGGTGCCGCCGAAGTCGCATTCGGTGCCGATCAAATTCGTGCGCGAGGGCATCAAGTACGACGAACTGCCCGAAGACGAGAAGGGACACTGGGAGTCGCTGGACTGGGGCGACCGTGCGGGTGAGGAGGAAGGCGATATGCCTAAGGAGGTGCATGCCTCCGAGGTCAACAAGAAGCTGTTCAACGAGCACACCGTCGACTTGATGCTCAAGCATCTGATGGAGTATGGGCTGAAAGTCGATGGTGGCGACAAGATCGGCAAGACCATCATTTTCGCGGTCAACCAACGTCACGCCGAATTCATCGCCAAGCGCTTCGATCACAACTACCCGCATTACAGAGGCGAGTTCGCCCGGGTGGTGACGCACGCGGTGAAGTATGCGCAGTCGCTGATCGACGATTTCAGCATCGCGCCCAAGCTTCCGCAGATCGCCATCTCAGTGGATATGCTGGATACCGGTATCGATGTGCCGGAGGTGGTGAACCTGGTCTTCTTCAAGGCCGTGCGTTCGAAGGTGAAGTTCCTGCAGATGATTGGCCGTGGCACTCGCCTGTGTCCGGACCTTTTCGGGCCGGGTCAGGACAAGCATGAGTTCTACATCTTCGATTTCTGCGGCAACTTCGAATACTTCAACGAAAACCCGGCAGGAGCGGTATCGCCCGTAAACGAGCCTCTGGGCAAGAGGCTATTCAAGCGGCGGTTGGAACTGTTGGCGTTGCTGCCGGCGACCAATGATGGCGGGAGTCGGCGGGTAGCCGAAGGTCGTGGCCGCTATGGCGATGATCCGTCCGTGCGCGATGGAATCATCGGTCACCTACACGTTGAAGTAGCGGCGATGAATCTCAACAACTTCATTGTCCGTACTGAGCGTGAGCACGTAGTGCGTTTCTCTGATCGTGCCCAATGGGACACATTGGACGAAAGTTCGTTGGTGGATTTGCGCGATCATGTGGCCGGCTTGCCAACCGAGTTGCAGTCCGAACACATCACCGCCAAGTTGTTCGACCTTATCTGCTTGAGCTTGCAAGTGGCCCTGATCAAGTCGACTCGGGATTTTGTGATCTATCGCGACAAAATTGTAGATTTGGCGGATGCCTTGGAGACCAAGGATGCGATTCCATCAGTGAAGGCACAGCTTGCGCTTATCCAAGATGTTCAGACCGGAGCGTTTTGGAAAGACATCACTCTGCCGATGATTGAATCCGTGCGCCGCAACCTGCGCGGTTTGATCAAGTTCATCGAAAAGAAGTCGGTTTCCCCAGTCTATACGGCACTTGCCGATGAGATTGGTGAATCCGCGGATGTGCAGTTGAAGGACTTCAGTACGGGTATCAATCTCGTCCAGTACAAACGCAAGGTCGAGGCGTATATCCGTGCAAACGAGAATCACATCGTCATAGCGAAGCTTAAACACAACAAGCCGCTGACACCGATGGATCTTAGTGAGTTGGAGCGATTTGTCTACGAGTCAGAGCCAGTAGAGAACCGAGCTCGATTCGAGGAATGCTACGGAGCAGAGAGGCCGCTGACGGTATTCATTCGTTCACTGGTAGGCCTTGATCGCAATGCTGCCAAGGAAGCTTTCGGTCAGTTTCTCGATGAGAATCGCTATAGCAGCCGGCAGATTCGCTTTGTTGAACTTATGATTGATCAGCTTACACAGAACGGCATGATGGACCCGGGCCAGTTGTACGAACCGCCTTTTACGGGGTTGCACTACGAGGGGCTAGATGGAGCGTTTCCAGACAATGATGCAGAGATCATTGTCTCGATTTTGGCGGACATCAATGAAAAGGCGGCCGCTTAGCCAGTCGTTCGTACGGCTGGGAGTCATATCCGAGATGCTGTCAGGCCGTTATCCGCAATATGCCAGGCTGTTGTGTCGTCGGGCCCTATGTCCGGTTTCTTCCTTTTGATAGGGGCAGGCGCGGTGAAGGCGCGACACGGAATAACGCGGGCTTCTACCTTCGTCTAGTCATTGGGTGATTGCGCATCGTTAATGTCATCTAACACGATGCCGGTGACAATGCTTGGGATGGCGGGCGATAGGGGGGTCATTGCGCTGGCGCCGTTCGGTGGGCCGGGGCCCACCCTATGTGCTCTGTGGCAAACACCTTGCATGCGCTAGAAGCAATATCGCTCGCCAGCACCGTAGGTGGCTCAAGCTGCCCGAAAAGGTGCCGATAACAATGGCTGGAAATGCGCGTTGCTTGTCTGGACATCACTCAATCGGGGGCGGCATGAAAGCAAGAATGATGGCGGTGCTGGGTTTGCTGGTAGCGGGCAGTGCCTCGGCGCAGAGTCCACATGACCCTTGGGCGTATTGCCAGGCATGGGACAAGCAAAGCAAAAGCTATATTTTTTCTGCGCCCACGCAGATTGCGGGCAGCGATTTTCTGGGCCTGAGCGAAGCCTGGAAGGCATATGCCACGCAGAAGTTCGGGGCGAAGCTGGGCCGGGCCGACTGCGCATGGGCTTACACCCGCGATGCGGCGCCCAAAGCATTGCAGATGGCGGTGGATGATCGTACCGCCGCCGGCAAGCAGATCGAAATGACCAACTGGGTATGGGCGCGCTGACCATGTGGCAGTTCATTGCACCGCACCATTCGGAGCAGCGTGGTCGCCTTATAGTGTCGGCGGGGCGGAAGTTGGAATGCGCGCCGGGGTATCGACGAGGGGACCAGGTGGACGCTAAGCAGGAAGTATTCCCGGTGCGCATCGCATTGCGGGGGCGGGAAATATGGCTGGCTTGGGTGGCAGCCGAGTCCGGCAACTATTTCGTGCAGGATCAGGGCACCATCGTCTGGTCACCGACACGTGCTGGCTTGCTGGGCGAACTATCGCGGGCCGGCGGCGGGCGAGCCCGGCAGGACGACACGCTTCTCGATCTGGATAGCGCGGTGAGCACGCTGCACGATGGGCGCTTTGTGGACGCCGATCGTCTGGTCGAGCTTTGGAACATCCTTTCGGATTTCTATAACACCGTGCACATGCCGCGTGTCGCGCTGTTCAGTCCCGAAGACGTGGCGACATACGATGCGCTGTTCGCAAACAGCGATATCGGCAACGCGCTCGAGCTTGAGCCGGTTGCGCTCGGTGAGCATCACCTGCAGGCTGTTCTCAAGGTGATGGAAAGAGGAAGCGCGATGATTGCGGGCAGGACGTTCGGGGCTTGATGCTGGCGTCGATGGCGCAGGCGCGCGCCAGGTGCATCGCCAAAGAAGGCCCCGTAGCGCGGGGCCTTCTTACTATCAGGCTTGGATAAACGGCCGAAGGCTATTCCTGCACCGGTGTCGAACTGCTGGTCGACTTGACCAGGTTGATGCCTGCTTCGCAATCGGTTTTGTTGTTGTAGCCCTCGCCAGAGTCGGCGATCTTCTTGTGGTTGGTGGCATGCAACGCCCACCGCCATTGATTCTCTTTGTCTTTATACAGTTTGAAGTACATGAGCTTCTTCCTTGGAAAGGGGCTGGGGATGCTCTTGATCCTGGATTCCGCAAAGAGCAGATCCCTCTCAATCCCCCTTGTTTAGAGGGGGAACCGGTAACGCCGCTCGCCAGGCGACATACCTAACGCAGGCGTTTTGCTGTCCCAATGCAGCGGGGGACATAGGCGTATACCGGGAATGAAAGCCGGAACCGGCCACCTTTTTTCGATGCGGCATGCGGAATTGCGCGGATGTTCGACAGTAAATGTATTTACCAAGATCGATAGCGGTGCCGGACTACGAAATGCTTGCGGGCGGTTGAAGGCCGCCGCCACAGCCCGTTCTATAGCTATTTCGTTTGCACGGTCGCCAAGGATCGGCCTCATTGATTAGGCTATGCGCCCGGAGCGAACAGAGCTTGTCGATTTCAGTCCTGCTCGTTCGACGTATCAGGAAACCCGCTTGTGGGTGCTATTGATTCGGAACAAATTCAGTTCGAAATAGGCCGAATCAATTCCCCCCACCCTTGCCCTCCCCCGCGATGCGAGGGAGGGAAAAACGAAGGCACTCAAACACATGAGTGCCGCATCTATAACGGAGACGACTGTGGAAAAGATCAAGATTGAGACGGTTGTAAAAGCGAAATTGGGCAAGGTCTGGGATATCTGGAACAACCCTGAAGACATCAAGCAGTGGAATTCTCCGCACGAGTCCTGGCATACGACACGCAGTGAGGTCGATCTGCGAAAGGACGGCAAGTTCTTGTCGCGCATGGAGGCCAAGGATGGCAGTGCAGGTTTCGATTTCGAGGGCGTCTTCACCAAGGTCGAGCCGCAGAAAGCCATCGGGTACAAGATGGCCGATGGCCGGGAGGTTGAAGTCGAATTCATCGAGCGTGCCGATGGCGTCCTGGTGAAGGAGGCGTTCGACCCCGAGTCCGAGAATCCGCTTGAAATGCAGCGTGAAGGCTGGCAGGCGATTCTGGACAACTTCGCGCAGTACGTTGAAGCGAAGGGTTGATCGAAAAGAGTAAAGCGATGCCGATAGGGCGGGCCCCGGCCCGCCGAATGGCATCAGGACCGATCGGGCATCAGGCGCGATTGGCAAGCTTTGCATCTCGTTCGGCGGGCCAGGGCCCGCCCTATGTTTCCATGATGCGGAGAAAATCAGTCCTCCACGCTAACGGCTGCCCGCATCCGCAACGCGTACAGCCACTCGTAATGCGGCCGGCACTCTTCTGCCACTTCGGCCGCTGCGCCCGACAAGGTGATCTCTTTTTCCACCGGCGGTTCGAAGCCGGTCGATTCCCAGACGTGTGCGTACCAGTGCGGTGCCCAGATGCCGTCGCTTTCGCGCGGACCTTGGGGCCAGTGCAGCATGCGATCTGTAAAGGGAATGCCCAGCCAATCGCACAGCGCACGCAGATGCACTTCAGGCGCGCGCAGGAAGTCGCCGGCATCGATGACAGGTGGCGGGTCGCCCGCCTGGCTGAGTTCCTCGTACAGGGCTACCTGCTGTGGCAGGCCGATGTCGTCGGCGGTAACGGTAGCGCGCGATTTGACATAGGACGCCACCACCTGGCGCGGGTCGCGGATAAGCAACACGTTGCGCAGCTGCGCGATCCAGCCGTGGTCGATATGCGGCAGCAGATGGTGGGTCATGTGCTTCTGGTACCAAACCGCCGCACCCCCCGGCGCAGGCCCTAATAGCGATGCGACTACACGCCGCCAATCGGTTTCGCCATCGGCGATGACTTCATCGCGTGCGGGATGGTCCAGGCCGGTGTGATCCAGATAGTGCGCGTACAGCGGTTCATCGCTTACGGCGCAATCGCCCCGGTTTTCCCAGGCGCGCATCATGGCGGTGGAAATATTGCGCGGCCCCGACCACATGGCCACGCGCAGCGGAGTGGAGTGCTGGCTCATGTCGATCTCCTTCATGCCGGACGCACTCGGTTGGCGACATCGGCGGCGATCAGATCGCGGTACAGCGATTGCAACCGTTGCACCATCGGCCCGCGCGCATCGTTCTCGGGACGAGGATCCTCGCCGATTCGGCGGTTATCGACGGTGTGCACCGGTACCACGCCGCCAAAGGTTCCGGTGACGAAGGCTTCGTCGGCGCCGTACACATCGGTCAGGCTGAAGGATTTCTCGAACACCGGAATGCCGTTGTCGCGACACAGCGCGATGACGTTTGCGCGGGTGATGCCGCCCAGGCAGTACTGGCCGGTGGACGTCCACACCTCGCCCTTGCGCACGATGAAGAAGTGGGTGGAATTGCAGGTGGCGACAAAACCATGCGGGTCCAGCATCAAGGCCTCGTCGGCGCCGGCACCGTAGGCCTGGATGCAGGCGGTAATGCAGTTGAGCTTGCTGTGCGAGTTGAGCTTGGGGTCCTGCACGTCGGGAAAGCCGCGGCGCACATGTACGGTGTATAGCGATACACCGCGCGCGGCGGTTTCGGGCGAGGCGGTCTTGTATTCGGGAATGATGACGATGGTGGCCGGACCGACCGTTACGCGCGGATCCTGGTAAGGCGTGCGTTTGACGCCGCGGGTGACCATCAGCCGTACATGCACTCCAGCGGCAGACCCACCGTCGCCATGCATGCCGTTGGCGTCCAGCGTGGCGTACAACGCGCGGGTCAGTTGTTCGCGGCTCAGGCCGATATCCAGCATGATGGCCTTGGCGCCTTCGTACAGGCGGTCCAAGTGTGCGTCCAAGAAGACCGGATGCCCCTGTGCCACGCGGAAGCCTTCCCAAACCCCGTCTCCCAGCACGAAGCCGCTGTCGAACACCGACACTACCGCCTCGTTGCGAGGCTTGAGCGTGCCATTGATGGAAATCAGGATGTCGGCATTGCGGGGATCTTCGGCCGAATGCTGGGTGCCCTGGGTCATGCGGTTGCTCCTGTGATCGAATGCGGCAGTCGACCGATGTTAGCCGCCGCCTGCCACGCCGTGAACCTTTTGCCTGTTTCCACGACTACCTTAGCCATAAGCGAGGAGAGTCTGGCGTGGAGCAAGACAAAGCCAACCGTGAACATGCTGATCGGCAGCTGGCCGATCGGCAACTGGCCCATCAGCAACTGGCCAATCAGCAGCTGGCCGACCAACTGCTGGTGGTGCGTTGCCAACTGGGTGAACGCGCGGCCTTCGACGAGCTTGTGCGGCGCTGGTCCGGGCCATTGCACCGCTACGCATTGAAGCTGAGCAACGATCCGGCATTGGCCAGCGACCTCACCCAGGACGTCTGGCTGCGTGCCATTCAAGGTTTGCCGCGGCTGCGGGAAGCCGGCCAGTTCCGTGCTTGGCTATTCGGCATTGCACACCGCAGGTTCATGGACCGCCTGCGGGTTCGGTACGCCATGCCTTTCGACACCGGCGTGGAGTTGGACAACTTGCCGGCGGATGAAGAGAACGCCGATGACCAGGATATGGAGCAAGCGCTGGCCACCGGCATGGCGTCGTTGCCGATGGTCGAGCGCGAAGTGCTGACGCTGTTTTACCTGGAAGAACTTTCACTGGCCGATATCGCACAGGTGCTCGGCATCCCCTCGGGCACCGTCAAATCACGGCTGTTTCGTGCCAGAACGCTGTTACGCAAACAAATCCTAGAAGGAACCTCGATATGAATCCCACCATGAACTCAAAGTCTTCGCTGCACTCTCTCGACACGGATCTTCAGCAGCTCACCGCACGCCTGCTGTCCCCGCGCTCGCGCTATGGCCACGTGGCGCTGCTGTTGGCAGCGCTGATGATGTGCGTGTTGTTGGGCGCCTTGCTGGCCACCGAAGCGGCGTTACCAGGACGCACGCAGGTCGCGCTTACCGTCATGTTGGGGATTGGCGCAAGTTGGGTGGCCTATGCAGTCTGGGTATTGCGCCATCGCAGGCCGCTATTCGGCAGCCACCGTATCGTGGCAGGCCGGATGGCGACGGTCTTCACCGCGCTGTTTCTCGCCGGTGCGGTGGCGATGGGCGCGGCTACCGGCAGCGCTGCTTTTCAAGCGGCCGCTGTGCTCGGTACCGGCCTGTTCGTCGTCGCCGTGTCCGTGCTCGTCCAGGCACATCGTCATGTCGCACGTCTGCAGGCGCAACGGCGGGAGCTGGAACGCCGACTGGCGGAACGCGAGTAGGGCAGGGCGGGCCCCGGCCCGCCGAATCGCAACCAGATCAATCAAATGACGCCCCTTGATCAGTGGCCTTCGTCGACGCTCGGTGGGCCGGGGCCCACCGAGCGTGTCACGCGATAGCCTTTTCCGGCCAGGGCTCCTTCCATGCCGGCAAGCGCATCAGCCCGTCCAACCAACGCACTACATTGGGAAAGGTTTCCAGTGGCATCTGGGATTCGCGCCAATACCGGGCCGAAGATGCCAGTGCGAAATCGGCGATGGTCAAGCGGTCGCAGGCCACGTAGTCGCGGCCATCCAGATGGCCATCCAATACCTTGGCATATCGCAGCAGGCCCGGGACTGCTGCAGCCAGCGCTTCCCTGTCGGGCGTGCCGAATCCGAACGTCGATTTGACGATGTGCTCGAAATAGAACGGCGACACGCTTTCCAACCAGTGCTGATCGTTCCACGAGAGCCAGCGCAGCATTTCCACCTGCTCGGCCGGGTTGTGCGCCGGCCACATATCCGATCCGGCTTTTATGCATAGGTAGGCCATGATGGCCGAGGACTCCCACAGCACCGTCTCGCGATCGACCAGGGTGGGCGCTTTCTTGTTGGGGTTCAGCGCGGCGTATTCGTCGGTCTTCAGCTCGCCGGCCATCAGATCCAGTTCCACCAGCTCCGCCTCGATATCCAGGTGTTTGACCAGCGCCAGCACCCGCTGCGGTGCCTGCGCCTTGATCCAGTAGATCTTCATGCCATCTCCGTTCTTGGGGTTGTAGCTGGGTAGACGAACGGCAGGGGCATGGATCGACAAGTGTTCCGGTGCCGATGGAACTTTCTGCTCTGTTCGCCTTCACCCAATTTTGCTTCGTGGTTAACGCCCGCCAAGCGAAGGTCTACGCGCTTCCCAGGAACTCGCCTATGAAGTACAAGCACCTCCCGTTCGGCGCGGGGTTCCGCGTCGCGTTCAACGTACGGCAAGCGCAGGCCGCCGAGATGGTGATCGCCCCTGGCGACAGCGAGGGCGGGCCGGACAATCGCCACCGCGGTGCGGACCAGTGGCTGTATGTGGTTTCCGGCACCGGCTTGGCTATCGTGGAAGGCGTCGAGCAGAAGCTGCGTGCCGGCAGTCTGCTGGTCATCGAGAACGGCGAGACCCACGAAATCCGCAACACCGGCCGCGTCTTGTTGAAGACCCTCAATTTCTACTATCCACCGGCGTTCGACGACGAAGGCGAGGCCTTGCCCGCTGGCGAGCCGTAGCGCTTCGCTCTGCGATCTCCACCTTCTCTTCGCATCGCTTGCGCTAGAAACGCAACTACGGCGATACGTCACCGGCTGGCTGCAACGGGCAGCGTCATGGGAAAGAAACATGAATCAGCGCAACCCACACGACAATCGCGACAACCTTCATCGCTACCGGCCTGGGGTCGAACCGCAGGGCCGGCACGATACCGCGCTGCGCGGCATGGGCGGCAGCGGCTACAGCTATCCGGATGAGGGTCAACATGGCGGAGCCGGACGCCTACGCCATAACAGACAAGGCGACCGTCCGTACGAAGACAGCGGCGAATACTATGGCGATGCCCGCTACGGCGGCACGCGCGATCCGCTCAGTACGTCCTCGGTGGGTTGGGGCGGGGAAGGCGGCGGCTTTGCCGGCTACACGCCTAGCCGCGACCGCGATGCCACTCCGTTGGGCGGTGGCGTTCTTAGTGGAGACAGAATGCCGCGTGGCATTTCGGACGGGGCCCGCACCGATGTTCGCGCCGACTATCGCGGGCGAGGTCCGCGGAGTTATCGGCGTTCGGACGCGCGCATCTACGAGGACGTTTGCGAACGTCTGGCGGCCGATCCACAGCTGGACGCGGATGACATCACGGTGGAGGTGAGCGACAGTGTGGTCACTTTGAGCGGCACCGTGCCAGAGCGGTGGATGAAACACCGCGCCGAAGATTTGAGCGACAGCTGCCGCCATGTGCAGGACGTCCAGAACGATATCCGCGTCGTGCGTAGCGACCGCAACCAATCGCAGGGTAGAGCGGAAACTGCCTCGCCACTGGATATCGCCGAATCCACCGGCGGCCCAGCGATGATGAATACGGATTCCGATACACGCAAAGGCGAATCAGCCCACGACGCCGCGCGATAGCGTCGAGTCACTGGCAATGGGATCGGCGAAACGTCGCCACATGCTTCTCGTAGAGCCGAGCTGCGCCTCGCGACCGTAGTGAGCCTGCAGTAATAAGGCCGTCGCAACGGCCGGTAATATCGAATAGCCGCTTGGTTCGTAGAGCCGAGCTTGCTCGGCTGATCGCGTCCGAGGCCCGTCCGTCAAAGCAGCGGAGCAAGCTCCGCTCTACGCCAGCAATTTCATCGTTTCCTAACGCCTGATGCGTTTGGCTCAGCTGTGGCCGCTGCCAGGAAGGTAAATGCATTTATCTGAGGCTGGTTGGAATTCGTGCAATCCGCGGCGACGTGCGCCGCAGATGTGCAGCGTGCGGTGGCACAAATGAGAACGCACCTCATCCTCGCCGAAAATGGCTTTCAGCCATTTGAACGCGCGTCGCGTTCGCTGCTAGATTGGGGGCGTCCAAACGTAAGGGGCGGGGATGGACACCAGCGCTCAGTCTGAATGGAACAGCAGCGCTCTGGGCTCAATCCGGACCATCGGGATATTGGGTTCAGCGCTGGCGTTTGCGCTGGCGGTGGGATTGGTATTGGTGATGGTCAATGATTACCGTGCCCGAGTCGCCGCTGCACAAAGGCAAAGCGTGGCATTGGCGGCCGGCGCCGAGCGCCTGGTCGAGTTCGAATTCAGCAATCTGGAACGCGCACTGCAGGGCTTCGCCAACCACGCCGAACGCATCCTTGCGACCGATCCGGAGAACGCCAAGCCACTGCTGCTTGCGCACGCGTCCGGCGTTATCGGCGGACACGGGGAACTGGAAAGCATTGCGTTGCTTTCGGCCGACGGCACGCCGATCTTCGGCACTCGTGCCGGCGCTTCCGGTATCGCCGAATGGAGCAAGCTGCGCGATCCGAACAAGCCCCAGGTTCTACGCATGGGTCCGTTGCGCAAGCTGGTCAATGGACGCTGGGCGGTACCGCTGGCGGTGCCGCTGAAAGGCGGCGGCTATGTAATGTCGCGCCTGGATGTGTCGGAACTGCAGAACATCGTCGCCAATCTGGATGCCGGCCGCGACGGTGTGGTCACGTTGTTCGACACCAATGGCACGGTCCTGGCGCGCAACCGCGACGCATCGTCGCTGATCGGTACGCACTGGCCGCAGGCAATGACTAGCGGGGATCAGATAGGAGAGCGGGCCAGCGCCGTCGACGGCGTGGTCCGGATCGGTGTGCTGCGCCCACTCAAGGATCATCCGCTGGTGCTCTACGCCGGGCTGTCGAAGCATGAAGTACTGCAGCCTTGGCGCAAGTTGCTGGTGGCCGGCATCGTCCTCTACCTGCTCTATCTGGCGGCCTTCGCCTATTTGCTGCGCATCGTGGTGAAGTCCAACCGCTTGCAGCGTGCGCTGATTGGCCGCATCCGCCAAGGGACGGAAGACTTGCGCCTGGCGCAGAAAGTTGGCGGCACGGGTTCTTGGTCGGTCATCGCCGGCGAGGACGAAGTCCGCTGGTCCGACAACGTGAGCAATATCTTCGGGCTGCCGTCATCGCAGGTGTCCGCATCGCGCGCTGCTTTCTACGACATGGTCCATCCCGAAGACCGCGAACGGCTGTTCAAGCTGTTCCAGAATGCATGGACGCAGCAGCAATCGTTCGCCACCGAGTACCGCATCGTGCGTCCGGATGGCGCCACCCGCTGGCTATCGGCGCAAGGCGCGGTGATCCATGGCCGCGACAAGCGCTTGCGCATGACCGGTGTCGTGGTGGACGTGACCGAGCGGATGGAAGCGCAGGCGCGGATCGCCGATGCGGAGCGGCAATTCCGTTTGATGTTCGAGCAGAACCCGCTGCCGTTCTGGGTGTTCGACGTCAAGACCTACCGCTTCCTTGAAGTGAATACGGCTGCACTCAACCAGTACGGGTACACGCGCGAAGAATTCCTGGCGATGACCATCCTGGATATCCGTCCGCCGGAGTTCGTGGATAACGTGCTGAAGGATATCAGCGAGCCGCGTGAACGTTTTGGCCGCGCCAGGATATGGATCCATCAACGCAAGGATGGAAGCCGTTTCGAGGCGAAGGTCTATGCGGCCAATATCGATTTCGCCGGTACCGATGCCCGCTTGGTACTGGCGGAGGATGTCAGCGAACGCATCGCCTACGAGCGCGAACTGGCCTACCGCGCCTCGCACGATGCGACCACAGGATTACTGAGCCTGGATGCCTTCACGCAACGGCTTGAAGAAGAGGCCGGGGCGGACGCGCCGTATCGCGTTGCCTACGTGGAACTGCGTGGCCTCGACCTGATCGCAGATACCTTGGGTCGTGAAGCTAGCGATGGCGTGGTACGCGTCATCGCCAATCGTCTACGCATGCTGTGCGGCGGTGGCGGCATCGCCGCGCATATTCCCGCCAACGCTTTCGCCCTGGCGCTCAGTGCCGCCGACGACATCGCGCACAGCACGCTGCTCTCGCTGACGTCCGAACCGGTGGAGTCGGCGGATGCCTCGCATCACCTGGAAAGTTGGATCGGTTTTGCCAACTACCCTGGCGACGGCGCCACCGCATCGGAAGCGGTGCGGAACGCAGCGCTGGCCGCGCACGAAGCGCGCTCGGAAGGCACACGCTTTGCGCATTACGAAACATCGATCGCAGAGAAAGCGAGAGACCAGCTGACCCTGGCCGGACGCGTCCGCCGGGCCATCGAGGGCAACGAGTTCCAACTGCATTTCCAGGTCATACGACATGCAGGCGATGGCGAACCGAGTTCGCTCGAGGCGCTGATCCGCTGGCCGCAGCCGAGCGGCGGTTTCATTCCGCCATCGCAGTTCATCCGTTTGTGCGAAGACTCGGGACTGATCGTGCCGCTGGGCCGCTGGGTGCTGCGGCGTGCCGCCGAATCCCATCGACAGCTGAGCGCGGCCGGCTGGGGACACCTGCCTATCGCGGTGAATGTGTCGACCCATCAGTTCATGAACTCTGACTTGGTCAGCGACATTGCCGCCGACGCGGCAGAATTCTCTTTGCGCAAGGGTGCGTTGCACATTGAGCTCACCGAGAGCGTGGTGATGAATCAGCCGGAGCAGGCGCTCAGCACCATGCATCGATTGCAGAAGCACGGGGTGTGTATCTCCATCGACGATTTCGGTACGGGATTTTCCAGCATGTCGTATCTGCGCCATCTGCCCTTGGACGCGCTGAAGATCGACCGTTCCTTCGTCACCGACGTCGACCACGACAGCCGCAACGCGTCCATCTGCCGCGCACTGCTGTCGCTGGGGCACAGCCTGGGGCTGGAAGTGATCGCAGAAGGCGTGGAGCGTGTCGGCCAGTACGAATGGTTGCGGGCGCACGGCTGCGACCAGGTGCAAGGCTATCTGTTCGGCATGCCGATGGCGTTGAGCAACGTAATCGACGCCTTGAATGGCGCAGATCAGTCGCCGTTGACGGGGCAGAGCGTGTCTTCCAGTCTGGGTTCGGGGCACTGATTCTTGTCGCAACAGGTCACCATCGCCCGCCGTTGCGGCGGTCTCGCGTTGTCTCCACATTGAATCGGCATGACGGCGCTACAGATTCTCCGCCTTGAAACGACTGCGGCGACTGAGCCGCTTGCCCGACACCATGAATTCGCCATTGCCGCGGTAGTGCAAGGTTTCCGGCAGCGTGGGCGAGCTGGCGACGTGCGCTTTTACGACTTCCCAGATGAAGAGTCCATGCCGTGAAATCTGCCGCGCATCGGCCAGCCGACATTCGAAATTGGCATAGCATTCGCGGATCAGTGGCGCATCGACTTTGTCGCCTTGCGCCGCGGTAAGACCAAAGTGCTTGAACTTGTCGGTATCCGTACCGCTGCAGTTGCCGATGCCGACCACCGTGTCCACCAGATCGGTGGTAGGCAGGTTGATCACGCACTGCTTGCTTTTGCGGATCATTGCGAAGCTATGGTTGCCTTCCCAGATGTAGCAAGCGAACAGCGCTGGCGTGAAGCCCATCATCATGTGCCAACCCATCGTCATGATGTTGGTTTCGCCCTTCCAGGCCGAGCTCACCAGCACGATGGGGCCAGGCTCCAGGAAACGGCGGATTTCGCTCAGTGGAAAGTCGCGCTTGCGAAAGGATTTCATCGTGGCTCCTCGTCGCCGTGTCATCAACGGTGGAGCAACCCTAGCGATAACGAGGATAAGAATGCGTCGAGAAACCGTCTTGTAGATACAAGGAGTGGCGCGAGTCGCGATGAAGCTTTACCGGTAAAGCTTCATCGCGACTCACATCGCTCCTGTAATTCAAGAAAAAAGCCCCGCATGGCGGGGCTTTTGGTGAGCTGAAACTCGGTTGGCTAAGCCTCCACATCTTCCTTGTAGGCGTCCACCGGAATGCAGGCGCACATGACGTTTTTGTCGCCGTAGACATTGTCCACGCGGGCGACGGGCGGCCAGTACTTCTGCAGTTTCAGGCTGGGCAATGGGAACGCTGCCAGTTCGCGCGGATAGGCGTGCTCCCACTCGCTGCCGGCCACCATGGTGGCGGTGTGCGGTGCGTTCTTCAGCGGATTGTCTTCGCGGTCGAGACGGCCGTCTTCGATCGCTCGGATTTCTTCGCGGATCTCGATCATCGCGTCGATGAAGCGATCCAGTTCATGCAGCGATTCGCTTTCGGTCGGTTCCACCATCAGCGTGCCCGCGACCGGGAAGCTCAAGGTGGGCGCATGGAAGCCGAAGTCGATCAGGCGCTTGGCCACGTCCTCGGCGCTGACGCCGGTAGTGTCCTTGAGCGGGCGCAGGTCGAGGATGCATTCGTGCGCCACCAGTCCGTTGCGGCCGGTGTACAGCGTTTCGTAATGCGGAGCCAAGCGCTTGGCGATGTAGTTGGCATTGAGCAACGCCACCTGGGTGGCCTTGCGCAGTCCGCCGGTGCCCATCATGGTGATGTACATCCAACTGATCGGCAGGATGCTGGCACTGCCGTAGCTGGCGGCGCTGACCATGCCGACCGCATTGCCCTGGGCGACTTCGCCGGCGAGCGAGGAGCCGTTGAGCTTGCTGGGCAAAAATGGCGCCAGGTGCGACTTCACCGCACAGGGGCCTACACCCGGACCGCCGCCGCCGTGCGGAATGCAGAACGTCTTGTGCAGGTTGAGGTGCGACACATCCGAGCCCCACTTGCCCGGCTTGGCCACGCCGACCAGCGCATTCATGTTGGCGCCGTCGGTATACACCTGGCCGCCGTGTGCATGCACGATGTCGCAGATGGCGACGACGTCTTCTTCGAACACGCCGTGAGTGGACGGGTAGGTCATCATGATCGCGGCCAGGCGACCGCTGTACTTCTCGGCGGCGCGGCGGATGTCTTCCACATCCACGTTGCCGTTGCCGTCGCACTTGGTGACCACGACCGTCATGCCGCACATCTGCGCCGAAGCCGGATTGGTGCCGTGCGCGGATTCGGGGATCAGGCAGATATCGCGCTGATGCTCGCCGCGTGAGCGGTGGTAGGCGCGGATCGCCAGCAAGCCGGCATATTCGCCCTGCGCGCCGGAGTTGGGTTGCAGGCTGACTGCGTCGTAGCCAGTGCATTCCACCAGCATCGCTTCCAGTTCGTCGATCAGCTGCTGGTAGCCCAGTGCCTGATCCGCCGGAGCCAGCGGGTGGATGTTGGCGAATTCCGGCCACGTCACCGGGATCATCTCGGCGGTGGCGTTGAGCTTCATCGTGCAGGAGCCCAGCGGGATCATGGTGCGATCCATGGCCAGGTCCTTGTCGGCCAGCGAACGCATGTAGCGCAGCAGTTCGTGCTCGCTGTGATGCGTATTGAACACCGGATGGCTCAGGAACGGGCTGGTGCGCACCGCACCCGCCGGCAGCGCATCGGCGGTGGTGCTGTCGAGCGCGTCGATGTCGGAGATTTCCACACCGAACAGGCTGGCCAGCGCGACCACGCAGCGGCGCGTGCTGGTTTCGTCCAGGCTGATGCTCAGGCTGTGCGCATCGATGCGGCGCAGGTTGAGGTGCAGCTCGTTGGCCTTCGCGTGGATCGTTTCGGCATCCACGCCGGTGATGTGCAGGGTATCGAAGAAACCGTCATCGACCTTGATGCCCGCGCCGCGCAGCGCGCTAGCCAGGATGGCGGCCAGCCGATGGGTACGGCGTGCGATGCGGGTCAGTCCTTCAGGGCCGTGGTAGACGGCATACATCGATGCCATCACCGCCAGCAGTACCTGCGCGGTGCAGATGTTGCTGGTCGCCTTTTCGCGGCGGATGTGCTGCTCGCGCGTCTGCAGGGTCAGGCGGTAGGCCGGCTTGCCTTCGGCATCCACCGACACGCCGATCAGGCGGCCGGGCATGGAGCGCTTGTAGGCGTCGCGGCAGGCCATGAAGGCCGCGTGCGGACCGCCGAAGCCGAATGGCACGCCGAAGCGCTGGCTATTGCCGATCACGATGTCCGCGCCCCATTCGCCGGGCGCAGCGATCAGCGTCAGCGCCAACAGATCGGCCGCCACGGCGACCACGCCGCCGCGGGCATGCACGGCTTCGGCCAGCGCCTTGTGGTCCAGCACACGGCCGAAGGTGTCGGGATACTGCAGCAGTACGCCAAAAGCATCGATGCCGGCAGCTTCGCTGTCTTCGCCGATATGCAGAGCGATGCCCAGCGGTTCGGCGCGGGTGCGCAGCACTTCCAGCGTTTGCGGATGCACGTACTTGGAGACGAAGAACAGGTCCGATTTGGACTTGGCCGAACGCTTGGCCAGGGTCATGGCTTCGGCGGCCGCGGTGGCCTCGTCCAGCAGCGACGCGTTGGCGATCTCCATGCCGGTCAGGTCCGCGACCATCGTCTGGAAGTTGATCAGCGCTTCCATGCGGCCTTGCGAGATTTCCGCCTGGTACGGGGTATAGGCGGTGTACCAGGCCGGGTTTTCCAGGATGTTGCGCAGGATCACCTTGGGCGTATGGGTGCCGTAGTAGCCCTGGCCGATGAAGTTCTTGTAGACCTGGTTCTTGGCGGCGATGGCGCGCACCTTGGCCAGTGCTTCCTCTTCGGTGATGGCGTCGGGCAGCGACAGCGCAGCGGTGGACTTGATGGAGCCGGGCACGATGGCATCGGTCATTGCTTCCAGCGAGTCGTAACCGACCGCGTGCAGCATGTGCTCGATTTCATTGTCGTTGGGGCCGATGTGGCGCTCGATGAAAGCGTTGTGGTGCTCGAGGTCGCGCAGGGAAGGCGAGGGGTTCTTGGGCATGGCAAGGGGCGTCCGTAATGGCGATTAAGCCGGACGTGCGAAGCCGCACGCGGGGCGCCCCTCTGTCCTTTTGCCTGAGAGTTTAAAAGCGCCGAACATGCTGCGCTTCGTGCCCCTTCGGCGCCGGATTCAAACCGGTCTCTCCAGAGTCTTCGAGCGTATCCACCAATCGAGGTGGAAATGCTCGAACACATGACGGTCTGGGGCCTGAGCGATTACGGGCGTTGCGCCTTCGGCAGCGGGCATCCGAGTCGGCTGGCCCGCTTCTCCCACCATGTGTTGCAGGCTGCATTATAGCCCAGGCACCGTTCCCCATCGGGGCGGCGGCAGGCCCGTTCCCGAGCCTGGGATTCGCCCAAATCCACGGCGCGCTCTAACATGGGCGCCCCGACGCCCCCCCATAATGAACGTGCCGATGAACGCGCCTCCGTTCCAATTGCAGCAAATCGATCATGTGGTGCTGCGTGTGCGCGACAGTGCGGCCATGGAAGCCTTTTACTGCAACGTACTGGGCTGCCGGGTGGAACGCCGCCAGGACAGCATCGGGCTGGTTCAGCTGCGTGCCGGCGCGTCGTTGATCGATCTGGTGGCCGTGGACGGCAAGCTGGGCCGCATGGGCGGTGCGGCACCCGGCCAGGAAGGCCACAACATGGATCACCTTTGCCTGAGGGTTGAGCCGTTCGACCGCCAGGCCATCGTCGATCATCTGGGTGCGCATGGCGCGCGCGTCGCCGAATTCGGTTCGCGCTATGGCGCGCAGGGCGAGGGCCCGTCGCAGTATCTACTGGATCCGGAAGGGAACACCGTCGAGCTGAAAGGGCCGCCGGAATCGCCAGGCGCCGAAGGGCAGGGAAGCTAGAACGCTATGCAAAAAATTTCCACCGGCCGCCTCACCTGGCTTCTGGCCGGGCTCTCGATGCTCGGCCCGTTCTGCATCGACACGATATTTCCGGCGTTCCTGCAGATGGGCGAGCAACTGCAGGCCGGGCCGCTGGCCATCCAGCAGACGATCAGCGTCTATCTGGTCGCCTATGCGGCCATGAGCATCGTGCATGGACCGCTTTCCGATGCCATTGGCCGGCGCTCGGTCATCATCGGCGGCTTGGTGGTGTTTACGCTGGCGTCGGTCGGTTGTGCGCTGGCCAAGGATCTGCCCACGTTGCTGGCATTCCGTGCCGTACAAGGCCTGTCCGCCGGTGCCGGGCAGATCGTTGGGCGCGCCGCGATACGCGATCTGTTCCATGGCGACAACGCACAGCGATTGATGAGCCAGGTATCGATGCTGTTCGGCATCGCGCCAGCCATCGCGCCTATCGTCGGTGGGTGGATTCTGGGGTGGGGGCAGTGGCCGGTGATCTTCTGGCTGCTGACTGCTTTCTCGGCTGTGCTGCTACTGGCCACCTGGTTCTGGTTCCCCGAAACCAATCCGCCCAGTGCGCGTGCGCCGTTGGTGTTGCGCAGCTTGGTGCGCAATTACATCGGGATATTTCTCAACCCGCGTTTCCAGCGGCTAGCCGCATCGGGCTCGTTCAATTTCGCCGGCATGTTTTTGTACATCGCTTCGGCGCCGGTATTGGTGATGCAACACCTGCATCTTGGCGAACGCGATTTCGCCTGGGTATTCATTCCGACCATCGGCGGCATGGTGGTGGGTGCCTACCTGTCCGGCCGCGCGGCAGGACGCATGAGCGGCGATCGGTTAACGGCGATAGGATTCCTCGTTGGCGGTATCGGTGCGGTGTCCCATATCGGCTATGCGACGTTCGCGGATCCCTTCACCATTCCCTGGGGAGTGCTGCCGCTGTTCCTCACCGGCGTGGGCGTGTCGCTGGTATTCCCCATTCTGACCCTGGCTATCCTGGACATGTATCCGCGCCAGCGCGGCGCATCGTCTTCGTTGCAGGCCTTCACCAGTCTGGTGGTGGCGGCGGTGGTTGCTGGCGCCATGTCGCCATGGCTCAGCCACAATCTCGTACACCTGGCATTGGGCAGCGCATCGATGACCTTGTTGGGGTGGGTGTTCTGGCTTTGGGAGCGCAGGGTGTGCAAGAAACCGCCCGTTCTTCCGCCGGAGATAACCGCCATCGAATCTCCCAACCAGCTCTGAAGCGATAGTTCATTTTCTCTTGATACGGCAGTCCAACTCATGTCCATCAACTCAAAAGTCCGCCGCGAAGCCAAGAAGCGCAAGGCGCTGAAGAACCGTCGCCTTTCCGGCGCACGCAGCAGCATCGAGCCGCATGCGGAACTGCGCAATCAGCAAGGCGAATTACTGGCCGGTATCGTGCGCCGCTCCGGCGTGTGGGTGCTGGGCATGCACGGACAGATCGCCGGAAGTTCCGACAGCGCGGCGGAAGTGCTGGCCATGATCAAACGCGCTGCTGCGCTGCATGAAGCGCAAGGCCAGCCGGTGCGGTTGGCCTATTCGGACGAACTGCGCGACACCGCCGAGTTGGAAGCCGCCACCCAGGGCATGAGCCTGGAAGCGTTCGAGAAGAAATTGGAAGAAGAAATGCGGGCGAACAGTGCTGAAGGCGCAGCGGATGGCGACAGCGAGGATTCGGCAGGTGAAGCAGCTGCGGATCGGAAGACCGAATCATAAGCGAGCGAGCTTTGGGAGCGAGGAAAGATTGGATCTAGCGCTAGCGTCGCTGGTTGTTGGACCGACTCATTCCCCCTAAAACCAAGCCACCAGCGATCGCCGGCAGCCATACCCACCGCAATTCCGACAGCAACACTTCCACGCCTCGTGCGGAAAAGAAGTTGTGCACGAACGGCGATACTTCGATAGGCCGCCAGGGTGCCAAGTGCCGAGCTTCTGACCACGGCCACCACAGCGCGACGCCAAGTCCGCCATTGGTCAACATGTCCAGCATTGGGTGCGAGGCCGCGGCGACGGTAATAAACCAAAACGCTGCCCATGGTCTTGCGCGCAAGTGCGAGTGAAACAATGCGGCCACTGCGCCCAGGAAACACGCGAATGCCAGCGAATGACTGGCACCGCGATGCCCGAATGCATCCGCGTAGGCAACTCCGAGTTTGAACGCGACCACGTCGGCATCCGGAATCATCGCGGCGACGGCGCCAGCGATCAGCATGCGAGGAGGAATGGACTTGCGTCCCAGGCCAAGGCCTAAGGCGATCGGAACGATGGCATGGGTGAGTATCGTGGGCATGCCGGCATGCTCTCAGCACCATGTGAGGCGAAGATGAAATGGCCAGGAGGCACAAGGTGTAGGAGCGATGTCAGTCGCGATGAGGTTTTGCTGGAAGAGCTTCGTCCAACTTACCGATACCGGCGTGCAGGCACCACTTCTATAAGATGAACCTGCACGAGGCGGGGAGGCCGGAAGAAGAAAAGCCGACGTACGCCGGCTTTTCTTTGCTCTCTCGTGCCAGTAAGTATCTGGCTCGTCGCAGGTCAGCCCTGTTTCTTGGCAGGTTCCGCCGGTACTGCCGCCGCGGTGCTGGCGGGTGCCTGCCAACCGCAGGTCTGGCCTTCGTTCTGCTGCTTCAGCCAGTCCTGCAGCGGAGCGAAGTATTCCAGGACGGGGCCGGCGTCCATCTTCTCGGTACCGGTCAACTCCTTGAGCGTGGCTTGCCAAGGCTGGCTGGAACCCTTCTCCAGCATCGCCCAGAACTTCTGTCCGGCGACCTTGTTGCCGTAGAACGTGCAGTTGTACAGCGGGCCTTTGTAACCGGCCGCGTCGCAGAGACCCTTGTAGAACTGGAACTGCAGCACGTGCGAGAGGAAATAGCGCGTATATGGCGTGTTGCCTGGCACATGGTATTTCGCGCCCGGGTCGAAGAATTCCTCGCCGCGCGCGGAGACCGGTGCAACGCCCTGATATTTCGCCTTCAGCTCCCACCATGCCTTGTTGTAGTCGGTTGGCTTGATGGAGCCATCGAATACGCCCCAGCGCCAGCGGTCGATCATCAGCCCGAACGGCATGAACGACACCTTGGCCAGCGCCATGCGCATCTGCGCGTTGATCAGCGATTCCTTGCTTTGCTGTTGTTCGCCCACCATGCCGATCGACTTCAGGTAGTCCGGCGTCATCGCCAGCACCATCGTGTCGCCGATCGCCTCATGGAAGCCGTCGTTGGCGCCGGTCTGGAACAGCGGCGGCAGCTTGTTGTACGCCAGGTAGTAATAGACGTGGCCCAGTTCGTGGTAGATGGTGGTGAAGTCTTCCTCGTTGGGCTTGATGCACATCTTGGTGCGCACGTCGCCGGCCATGTTCATGTCCCACGCGCTGGCGTGGCAGACCACATCGCGATCCAACGGTTTGATGAACTGGGTTTTGCTCCAGTAGCTTTCCGGCAGCTTGGGCATGCCCAGCGAGGTATAGAAGTCCTGAGCGCGTTCGGTCATCTGCTTGGCGACGTCCAGTTGCGCCGCACGTTCGGCCTGGAACAGCTTGTCCGTGGTCGGGTTGGAGCCGGCCCTGCTCAACTGACGGGCATAGTCGTCTTGGTACTGCTTCTCCAGCGCGCTGGTGATATCCAGGCCGCCGACGCCTTTGTACGGCTCCAGCATGTCCCACAAGTTGCCCCAGTCCTGCTGCCACATGTTGCCCATCAGGTGCGCGGGCAACAGACCGTTGACCTGGCCTTTCTCCGCGCCGTAAGTGGCTTGCAGTTTGGTGCGCGTGTAGCAGTGCAGTTGCTCGTACAGCGGCTTGACCTGGCCCCATAGGCGGTCGGTTTCCGACGCGATCTCGGCGGGCGTCATGTCATAGCCGCTGCGCCACATCTCCCCGGTATCGGCGAAGCCCATTTCCTTGGCGCCTTCGTTGACCAGCGCGACAAACCGGGTGTAGTCCTTCCGCATCGGCTGGGCGACGGTGTGCCAGCCCTGCCAAGCGTCCAACTGCTGATCGTAGTCGCGACTGCTGCGCAGCACGTCTTCCAGTTCGCCCAACTGGCGGCACTTCTTTGCGTCGCCTTCGCCAGTGCAGTAGGTGCCGGCGCCATACGTCCCTTCCATCTTGGTGGCGATCTGCGCCAGCTCGGCCAGCTTGGCCGGATCCTTGGGGGCGGGCATGGCGGTGGCCAGCTTAAGCAACTGGATGGCGCGCGCGGTTTCCGGCGACATCTTCTGGCCTTCGAATTTCTTGGCCTGCTCGATCCAGGTATTCAATTGGGACAAGTAGCGTTCGTTGGATTTGGCGGCCAGCAGCTGGCTGTCGTCGCCGATGTAAGTGCTGGACAACCACTGCGCGGCGGTGAGCTCCGGGTACATGGCGCGCATTTCGTTGTTCACCCGTGCGACGAACTCGTCGGCGGTTTCGCCCTTGGGTGCGGCAGGCGTGGCGGCCGTATCGGCGGCTTCGTCCTTCTTGCAGGCGGAAAGGGAAACCACGCAGGCGCCAATGGCGAGTGCGAGCAGGAGGTGGCGTTGCTTCACGGTCAATCCTTCACAAAGCGCGGCTGGCGCAGGAACCGGAAGGCTAGTGTGCGGGCGGGGGCGCTGCAAGTGCGGTGGAGGGAGTTCGGCCGCTAGGTTGCGGCAGGGGCGCCATCGAAGTGGGAGCGCCGTCCCGGCGCGAGCTCTTGCTTTTGTCCGGCCACGGAAGAAAGAGTTCAATCTGGAGGGGAGATGCCCAATTCCTTCCTTGTGGGAGTGGTGCCGGCATGCCGACACCACTCCCACAAGTCGGATCACCTTCGCTCAAACAGATTCGTCGACTACGGCGGCAGCAATCCGTGCCGTAGCAACCACTCCCGCGCTTCTTCGGCATCTTGCTCGAACCATGCCTTCGTCGAGCCCAGCCGGAATGAATAACCCCAGGCATCCATATCGGCCATCAGCCGTTCGCGGCCAACGCCGGGGATCGCATCGGCCAGCAGGATCTGCAGGTAGCAGGTGGCGTCTTCCTCGGCATCCGAATCGGTGGCATCGGTATGCACCTCGGCGCGTCGCTCCGGCGGTAACACGATCAGATGACAGGCTTCATGCAGCATCGAATGAATAGGCGTATCGCCACGCACGTAAACGTTGTGCGCGATCACGCCGGCTTCCGGCTCGCCCCAAAAGCTGCCGGGGATCTTCTCGCCGTCGGCGACATAGTGCAGACGGAGGTCATGGCGGTTCAGCAGATCAGCCAACGCAGAAAAGGAAAAATCTGCGACTCGTAGAACCGAGGCCTCACTGCCCGCTGGCACCAACGTCATTATTTCTTTTTCCGCAAGGTCTTGATGTAGTTCAGTTCGTTCCGGGCCATCTGACTGCCGGGGTCGAATTTCAACGATTTTTCGAATACCGATTCCGCATCATCCAGGCGGTCTAGCTCTATAAGCGCAAAACCTTGTCCGCGCAGTGCGCGTGCGCGCTCTTTGTCTTGGTCTGCTTCCGGTGTCGCAATCTCGACATACTCCTCCGCGGCAAGATGGCTTTCCAACATTTTCTGCCAATCTTTTTGGGTTTGGTAAAGGTGTCCGCGCTCGGAAAGAAATTGCGGGTTGTAGGGAGATAAGCGCAGTGCTTTTTCAAGCATTTCAGTGGCTTCAGCAACGCGTTTCAATTCGATGAGCGCATAGGCTTTGCCGTAATAGCCATACGCCCAGGTCGAGTCCAGTGCCATTGCCTTCTTGCTTGTACCTGTGCGGTCGTGCTCGGCCGCAGCTTTCAGCATGTAGCCCAGGCTTTCGGTGGAAGTGCGGACACAGTAGTAAACAATTTCGGTGCCGGCGTATTTTGCTTCGTAGGCCTGGATGACCGGATCGAACGCTTGGTCGATCGCGTCCTTCGGACGACCTTCTTGCAGCAATCGGTCACCAGAAGCCAGACGAGCATGTTGCTCGGCGGTCCAGTCATCCGTTTGAGCATCAGAGGCAGGTGCCGCCTGATGATCGCGCGCTGTTTCCTGCTCCTGCGCGTACGCGGGGAAGGCAAGCAAACCGATTAGAACCAGCGTCATATTTCTGGCAAGCAGAGTGAAAATTGCGCGGTGGTCCATGGCCGAGCTCAATCGTGACGGGGACGCCAGACTATCGGCGAATCGATGCCGGAACGGCAAGCCCGCGCGGCCGTAACGGCGCGGGCGGGGCGTCAGCTGTTGCCTTCCGGCAACGCCACCGAGATATCCAGCACGTCGTGGTTGCCGTCCTTGATCAGGTCCACCTTGACGGCGTCCACGTCGACGTTGACGTATTTCTTGATGACTTCCAGCAGTTCTCGGCGCAACAGCGGCAGATAGTCCGGCGCGCCGCGTGAGGTGCGTTCCTGCGCGATGATGATCTGCAGACGGCTCTTGGCCGTTTCGGCAGTGTTCTTCTTCGTCTTGAGGAAATCGAAAAGGCCCATGTTCAACCTCCGAACAACTTGCTGAAGAATCCTTTCTTCTCGAATGTCGTGAAGCGCATGGGTCGCTCTTCGCCCAGCAGGCGGCCGACGGTATCGTCGTAGGCCTGGCCGGCCGGCGATTCCAGGTCGAGAATGACCGGTTCGCCTTTGTTCGAAGCGTTGAGCACGTCGCCGGATTCGGGAATCACGCCCAAGGTCTTGAGGCCCAGCACTTCTTCCACGTCGTTGATGCTGAGCATCTCGCCGCTAGCCACTCGCTCCGGGTTGTAGCGGGTCAGCAGCAGGTTGGCCTTCAGGGTTTCGCCGTTTTCGGCCTTGCGGGTCTTGGAGTCCAGCAAGCCGAGGATGCGATCGGAGTCGCGCACGCTGGAGACTTCCGGGTTGACCACTACGATGGCCTGGTCGGCGAAGTACATCGCCAGGAACGCGCCTTTCTCGATGCCGGCCGGCGAGTCGCAGACGACATAGTCGAAGCCGTCGTCGGACAGGTCCTTCAGTACTTTTTCAACGCCTTCCTTGGTCAGCGCGTCTTTGTCGCGGGTCTGCGAGGCGGCCAGGATATGCAAGCTGTCGAAACGCTTGTCCTTGATCAGCGCCTGCTTGAGCGTCGCCTCACCTTGGGTGACATTGACGAAGTCGTACACCACGCGCCGTTCGCAGCCCATGATGAGGTCCAGGTTGCGCAAGCCGACGTCGAAGTCGATGACGGCGACTTTCTTGCCGCGACGGGCCAAGCCGCACGCGATGCTGGCGCTGGTGGTGGTCTTGCCGACCCCGCCCTTGCCGGACGTGACTACGATAATTTCAGCCAATGGTGTTCTCCTGGGTCATTCTTATAGGGAAAGGCCGCCTCAGCTCTGGGCGGCGATCTTCAATTGGTCCTTGTCCAGCCAGATCTGCACGGGCTTGCCGCGCAGTTCCTTGGGTACTTCTTCCATCACCTTGTAGTGGCCGGCGATGGCCACCAGTTCGGCATGGAATTCGCGGCAGAAAATCCGCGTGTCGGTATCGCCTTGCGCACCGGCCAATGCGCGGCCGCGCAGGGCGCCATAGATGTGGATGGAGCCGTCGGCGATCACTTCTGCACCGGCGCTGACGGTACTCAGAACGGTGAGGTCGCGGTTCTCCGCATACAACTGTTGCCCCGAGCGTACCGGCGTTTTCTGCAGCATGCCGGGCTTGGTGGCGGCTGCGGGCGCGGGCTTCGGCGCGGCACGGGCGGGAGCCGCTTCGGCGGGTGCTTTTTCACGCGCGGGCGCCGGGGCCGAACTCGCCACGGGCTCATATTGCGCGCGGAACTTGGCCAGCAGCGGCAGGCCGAGTTGTTCGGCCAATTGCTCGATCTCGCGAGTGCCATAGGCCAGCGCCACCGGAATCACGCCAGCCTCGCGCAAGCCATCCAGCAGTGCCTGCGCGGTGTCGATGTCCGGGGTTTTGGCCAGGCCGCCGAAGTCGATGATGACCGCGGCACGGCCGAACAGCTTGGGCGCGCGCTCGACGCGTTCGCGCATTTCGCGCGCCAGCTGCGGCACATTCAAGGTGCGGATGCGCAGGTTGGCGATGCCGACCTGGCCGATTTTCAGTTCGCCAGCTTGTTCGTAATCGATGTTCGCTGAGGTCACGCTCATGTTCCCGTCGGGCGCTCGGTGCGCGGCAGTGCCAGTTCGCGCGTACGCGCCCATGGCAGGTCGGGCAGGGCGTCGCCGTAGGTTTCATGCACCCAGGGATAACTGCAGAGTTCTTTCATCAACATGCTGGTGCGGACTTCCAGGCCGGGCATGATGTTCTGGCCCACTTCGCGGAAGCCGAAGCTGCCATGGAACAGCAGCGCCGGATCGGCGCCATGGTCCAGGAACACTTCGCAGGCCAGGTGCGGATAACGCAACTCGGCGTAACTCTGCACATCGGCGTAGAACGCGCGGCCCACGCCACCGCCGCGGCGGCGGCTGGCCACCACGATGCGATCGATGTAGAAGAACTGCGGGTAGCGTTCGCGGAACCAGGCGAAGTTGCTGCTGTCGTGATCGGCGTCCGAGCCGAAGCCGACGAGGAAGCCTGCCAGGTTGCCGTCGCGTTCGGCAACGCGAAAGTACTGGGCCTGCTCGTAGAAACGATGCACCTTGGCGGTATCCAGCGGCAGGATCGCCAATCCGGCGTTGTTGTTGAGGGCTAGGACGGAATCCAGCTCGTGCTCGCGCACGTCGCGGATGACAATCGACATTACCTGACTCCGTACGGGGTCTTTGCGGGACGAGCTTGTGTTTTTTTTGGGGCCAGCGCGAGCGGCCGACGGCGGATTATCGCATGGTGAAGCGGGAGGGGCGAGAAGCAGGGTAAGCCGTTCGTGAACCGCGCCAGGCGTGCTTTCGAAGGGCGGCATGACTTTAGTTGGGCGGCACCGGCTTGGTTTACCCCTAAGATGCGGGCATGTTGGGAAGACTCAGCCACACTCGTCTGCTGCGCGCTGCCGGCCTCTATACCTGGGGCCTGGTCGGCATTCCCATCATTTTGAACGTGTGGTTCCTGCCACCGTCCAGCGGTGCGGACGGGCAGGGCGTGAACCTGCCGATGACGGCGCTGGCCTATTTCACCTTCGGCGCCTGCTACTGGCTGGCCACACGCTCGCTCGGCGGCCGCGGCGTGGCGGCGCTGACCGGCTGGAACATACCGTTGCTGCTGACGCTGACCGCTACTGCCATTGGGGTCGGTTTCTATACCCAGACCGGCCTAGGCGCGGTACTGCTGCTGATCATGGCGGGCGTGCTGCCGTGGTTGCTGGAGCTTCGGTTCGCGGTGGCCTGGCTGCTGGCGGCGCATTTCGCGCTGGTCCCTTCGTTCATGGCGCGCGACGACTTCAACTTCTGGGAAGCGCTTTTCCAGTCGATGTTCTACGTGGGCTTTGCCGCCTTCATGCTGATCACCACCTTCGTTGCCCGCCAGCAGGCCCAGGCCCGCGAAGAGCAGCGCCGGTTGAACGCCGAACTCCGCGCCACCCGCGTTTTGCTGGCGGAAAGCGCTCGGGTCAACGAACGCACCCGTATTTCCCGGGAATTGCACGATCTGTTGGGGCACCACCTGACCGCGCTGAGCCTCAACCTGGAAGTCGCCGGCCACATCACCGAAGGCCGCGCCCAGGAGCACGTCAAGCAAGCCCATACCCTGGCCCGGCTGCTACTGACCGATGTGCGCGAAGCGGTCAGCCAGTTGCGCGACAGCGGCGCCATCGACCTGGGGGCGGCGCTGCTCCCGCTGGCCGAGAAGGTGCCGGCCTTGTCCATCCATATGGACATCGAGGAGCCGCTGACCTTGGACGACCCGCACCGCGCCCACGTGCTGCTGCGTTGCGCCCAGGAGATCATCACCAATGCGGTGCGCCATGCCGGCGCCCGCAACTTGTGGATCCACTGCCGGCGCGATGGCGCCCGTATCCTGATCGACGCCCGCGACGATGGCGCCGGCACCGACCGCATCGTCGCTGGCAACGGCCTGCGCGGCATGCGCGAGCGTCTGGCGCAGCATCGCGGCGAACTGACTATCGAAACCCAGCCAGGCAAGGGTTTCCAGCTGCATATCGATTTGCCGGTTTCGGACGCGGCCACCCTGCCTACCGAACCCGAATCCCTTCCCGAACCCTTATCCGAGCTCAACTCCGGAGGCTCCGCATGATCCGCGTCTGTCTGGTCGACGACCAAACCCTGGTACGCCAGGGCATCCGTTCCTTGCTGGCGCTGGACGAAGGCATCGAGGTGGTGGCCGAGGCCGCCGACGGCAAGCAGGCCGTCGATCTGATCCCGCAGGTCAAGCCGGATGTGGTCCTGATGGACATGCGCATGCCGGTCATGTCCGGGTTGGAAGCCCTGCAGGCGCTGGCCCGCATGGGCGCGCTGCCGCCGGCCATCATCCTGACCACCTTCGATGACGACCAGCTTGTGCTGGCCGGCCTGAAAGCCGGCGCCAAGGGGTATTTGCTAAAAGACGTCTCGCTGGAGCAATTGGTGGGCGCCATCCGTACGGTGGCCGACGGCGGATCGCTGGTGCAGCCAGCGGTGACCCAGCGTTTGTTGTCGGGCTTGGAGCACATGCGCAACGATTTCGTCAGCCTGGACCGCCCGGATCCGCTGACCGACCGCGAAACCGAAATCCTGAGGCTGATGGCCAGCGGCTTTTCCAACAAGGAAATCGCCAATTCGCTGGGCGTGGCCGAAGGCACCATCAAGAACCATGTTTCCAACATTCTTTCCAAGCTGGGTGTGCGTGACCGCACCCGGGCGGTGCTGAAGGCCTTCGAGCTCCAATTGGTGTAGGACGGAAGCCGGGAATGGGGAAACGGGAAACGGGAAACGGCGAGCCGAGCTTTCACCGAAGAAAAACACCCGCCGGCTGACGAATGGCAGCAATGTTGTCCCGGCGTGATGAGTCCATGGCGGGACAAATTAGCGACGCCAACCGGTGTCAGATGGGCTGACCAGACCCGGGTAAGCCTGTTAGGATGCGCGGTGCGTATTTTTCAACGGCCGAGGCACCGGCCCCCGGAGACTCCTGAATGACCCGTTTGATCGAGTTCGTGATTGCATTGGCGCTAGTCCTGGCGCTGTTTCTGGTGATCGGCCTGGTACTGCCGTCCAAGCGTCACCTGGAAGAAAGCGTCGAGACCAATCGCCGCATGACCATCGTGTTCGACACCTTGAACAACGTACGTCGTTTGAAGGACTGGAATCCGCTTATCCCCCACGCTGCGAACGAACTGTCGTACTCCGGCGGCAGCGAAAACAACGCCGGCGTCGGCGCCCGCGTCGACTACAACTCCCCGACCCACGGCAAAGGCAGCTGGGAAATCGTGGAAAGCGAACAGCCCGGCACCACGGGTGGCGGCAAGGTGAGCTACGCCATCACCGATCCGCGCTTCGGTACCGACAAGAAGAGCACCTTCGCGCTGGAGCCGACCGGTAAGAACAACCGCAACGTCAAGATCACCCAGAGTTATGACGTCAGCTATGGCTGGAACCTGGTGGGCCGTTACGCGGGCATGTACGTCAGCCGTCACATCGGCGATGCGGTCAAGGCTGGCCTGTCCAAGCTGACCAACATGCTGGCCACGGTGCCGAACTTCGACTATCGCCAGGAAGGCACCCGCCTGACCGGCTTGAAGATCGCTGAACTGCCCGCCGAAGACCTGCTGTTCGTCAACGCCGGCAACATCGATCGCAATAACGACACCATCAAGGCGTCCATCAAGTCCAACCAGGAATGGATCAAGCGCGTAATGGACGCCAACGGCCTGGAAGCCGCAGGTCCGCTGCGTATCGTCACCACCGACTTCGGTGCCGAGAAGTACGCCTTCGACGTCGCGCAACCGGTTCGCAAGGCTGGCAGCGGCCCGAAGATGCCGAGCGCCGACGCCAAGGATAAGGATGGCAATCCGTTGCCGATCGCTCCGCCGGTCTCCACCACCACTTCGGCCGCGCCTGCTGCCGAGCTGAAGGTCACCATTCCGTCCGGTGCGCCGGTCGAATACGTCCGCCTGCAGCCGCGCAAGGCCGCTACCGCCAATTACACCGGCTACATGGCCGAGTTGGACGCGGTGCGTAATTCCTTGCGTGCCTGGGCCGTCACCAACGGTCATGAAGTCGTCGACCGCCCCTATGAGTCGTGGAAGAAGGGCGTGGACGATTCGTTCACCGCTGAAGGCGAGTTCGAGATTTTCTGGGCCGTCAAGCAGTAAACAGGGCGGCGTATCGCCCGTCATGAGCAATATCCAACGCGCCGCTTATAGCGGCGCGTTGCGTTTCCGAACCAAGGCCTGTTTCGATCGCTTGGACAGGCCCGATCCTTCTGCACCCGTTGTCATGACAGCAAGCTTGACAGCACGCCATCCCAGTTTTGCGAGGCCCCTGTGTTGAACTACGACCGCCGTCAACGCAAACCGTCATTCCTCGCTCTGTGCGGGGGCTTGCTGGCCTCGGCGTCGATCGCACTGTCCGCTTACGCCGCGCACGGCATGAGCGACGCGCACGCGCAATCCAATCTGCAAACCGCCGCGCTGTATGCCTTCGGCCACGGCATTGCCTTGGCGGCGCTGGCCGCCGGCACGTCTCGGACGATGGGGAAGATCGCGCTGGTTCTGCTGCTATTGGGCACATTGCTGTTCGCCGGAAGCCTGGTGTTGAGCGCGCTGGCCGGATTGTCCACGCAGGCAGCGCCAGTAGGTGGCGTGATGCTTATCCTGGGCTGGGCGATCTGGGCCTTCGACGCGGTGCGCCGCTGAGGCCTAGGATTCCATCCCGATAGCGTCAACAGGCCTAAGAACATATGCCCCGCCATACCCGCGGTTTCGATACAGAGCACGCTTTCGATCATCTCAGCCGACGCGATCGCAAGCTGGGTACATGGATGAAGCGCATCGGCTACATCGAGCCGCAACCGACCTGGCGAAAATCGTTCGACCCGGTCGATGCGCTGGCACGCGCCATTTTGTATCAGCAGCTCAGCGGCAAAGCCGCGGCCACGATTGTCGGACGGGTCGAGGCCGCCATCGGCAGCACGCGTCTCCATTTCGACACCTTGGGCCGTATCGACGATGCCGCGCTGCGCGCTTGCGGGGTTTCGGGCAACAAGACATTGGCACTGCGGGACCTTGCCGCACGCGAACAGCGCGGCGAAATTCCCAACCTGCGGCAGATGTCGCTCATGCACGAAGACGAGATAGTCGCGGCCCTGGTGCCGATCCGCGGCATCGGCCGCTGGACCGTGGAAATGATGTTGATGTTCCGCCTGGGCCGCCCGGATGTGCTGCCGATCGACGACCTGGGCGTGCGCAAGGGAGCGCAGCTGGTCGACAAGCTGGAGATCATGCCCACGCCCAAGGAGCTGCTGGCACGCGGCGAAAAATGGGGCCCTTACCGCACTTACGCCAGCCAGTACCTATGGCGAATCGCCGATTTCGGCGCCGAAGCCAAGACGCCAACCAAGCGCTCGCAGGACTGACACGGCAGTCCGTTTTGTGTGTAGGAGCGGTGCCGGCATGCCGGCACCGGTCAGTCGCGACCGTAGAGAAGACGGCAAAAAAGCATCGCGTCTAGAGGTATCGCTTCTCGTCTTTTCAAGCCGCCACGGTTTCTTCCTGGCGCAGGCGATGCTGCCGTTGCATCCTGAATATCTGGTTGACGATGAGCAGGAACACCAGGCATAGCGGGATATTGATGGCGTCCGCCGTGATCGATGCAATTGCGGCGTTGATCTCTTCCGAAACGGTATCGGCTCGCCAAGACGATCGGCCAGCGTAGTTGCCAACAATGTTGTTGGCGAGCCACAGCAGCCACCACAAGGGCAGCCACCAGGAAACGCTGGTGCTATCCATTCGTGATGGATTTGCGCTCGCTCTCCATATTTCTTTCATGGCCTGGTACGGTTTCCATAGATTGGCGAACGGCACGAAGTACCAGCCGACGCACCATCCCGGCGTGAAGTCCATATTGCGTGCTCCGGCAAAAACACGCGCATTCCACGCGACGCGGTAGATCCACATGCCGATAAGCACGAATGAAGCCACAATCACGATCAGCTGCGGCAATCCAACCAAGATCAACTGCACCGACAACTGATCATAGACATCATCCAATGACATCTGGCCTGCTTCGGCTTCCTTTAACAGCGCATACTGCTGCGCCGTGACCGCGATGACGGCTGCCGAAATCGCCGCGCTGGAGACGAGGCATGCACGTGCTGCCCAGGTCAGGCCGGTGGGATCCTTGAACTGCGGTGCCGCAAGTGCGGTGCTGGTGACAGCAGCCGTCGGTGTCTGGTATGGATTTTCCATCGTGCGGCAGCTTCCCCTGAGTGAATGGTGGACGTTTGGTCGGTCAAGCGATTCGATAACACCAATGCCACGGTTCGTAAACGATCCCGTGCAGGTTATCGCGTGGGTAACTCATCACAAAGCCGAAATCCCCAGCGTGTCGGCTTAGCCAGGCGAATGCGGATGTTTTCTCGAATGATTCCTCGGCGGGTGGTTCGCCGGGCGCGCCGATGTCCAGTGCGTTACCGCTGTGATGTTCGCTGTAGCCGGGTGCGGCGTTGACGGTGAGGATCTGCTCCACTGTTTGTCCACGCGCGAGTTTTCGTTCGAAGATGCCCAGCTGGTAGTCGTGGCTGCGATAGCCGGAAATGGCTTCCAGTACGACACCGTCTGCACAAGCAGAGCGGCGCATCGCTTCCCATGCGCGCGCGGCGCCTGCGGTCAGCCACAGTGGCCGGCGATAACGGTCGAACCCGGCGAAGGCCAGCGCCGCGGGTTCGGGCACGAGCGGCAGCTGGGTGCGTTCGCCGTACTCTTCCTGCAGGTCCAGTGCGTGCAGCCGTTCCTGCAATCGGTCCAGTGGCAAGTGTCCCGCTTCGTCGATAGCGAAGCCGCGAGAACCGTCCAGATGATCCAAGGCGTCCCAGGCCGCTTCAATGCCCGGCTCATGCGGCAGCCGCGGTATCAGCGGCAGTACGCCTTCGGGCAGCATTGCGGCCAGGTAGCGGCCGTCGCGCTTGCGCCGCAACACGCGGTATGCGCGTGAAAGCGTCCGCGCGTCGGCATTGCCGCGTGCGCGCAGCAGGCCTGAGGGCCAGAGCTCGATGTCCGGCGTGTTGAGTAGGAAGCTTTTGTGGGGCAGGGGAGGCGAATGGCGCATGGCTCAGCTTAGCGGCGACCAGGAATGTCCGCCAGCTCGCGCAGGCGGTCGAGCAGAACGCGCGGCTTTTCCGGGCTGAGCAATATCAGGCCGCCATCGCGCAGCGGCAGCGACAACACCTGGGTTGGGTCGGTGATCAGGCAGAAGGCCTTGCTCAGGTTGCGGAGACGAAAGTGTCCGGCATGGAATCCGGGAACGCTGAAGCCATTGGTCTTGAAACGCGGTTTGAGTTCCGTATGTTCGTCCAGGCTCATCACCCGTGCGCGTGCAAGATCGATCGCTTCCACCGCCACCTTGCGTGTGTAGAGCGTCGCGGTGATCCGCAGTTCGCGGTTGTTCAATCGAATGTGACGCCGGCGCACAATCAGACTCAGGCCCGCGCCAGCCAGCGCGAGAAAAGGAATGGTCAGCAGAAACATATAGGCGGCGCTGCCCCGATATCCGGACAGGATGCCGCTCACTACCACAGTGCTGGCCAGCAGCAGTGGGATCCACAGCCATAGCCAGAACGACCGGCCAACCGGCGAGAGCGGGAAGTTTTCGGTTTTTTGCATGACCGCTTTCCGTTATTGGCACAGCCGCGCCGGCAGTGCGACGAATGATTTCAGCTGATGTTAGGCCGCACGTCAGCCCTCGCGCTTGAAGAATAGCCGCACCGAATAGTCATGACCGCTGGTGGCAGAAACCAGCTCCCAGCCTTGCCCACCCATTTTGTCCAGTTCTTCCTGCACGCGGTCGTTCAACTTGCCCCCGAACAGCTTGTACGACACTTCGATGACTTTGTGGCTCCAACGCTTGCTCATGATTTTGGCTCCTTGGCGTTATCGTCTCCCGCCTTTGGCAGGCGGCCTGCTTTGCGCAATGCGTCGCGCAGCACGTACTCGATCTGTGCGTTGAGCGAACGCAGTTCGTCGTCGGCCCAGCGCTGCGCCGCGGCGAGCACCGCGGCGTTGATGCGTAGCGGATAGGCCTTTTTTTCGGTCACGTTCTTTTCCGCTCAGCCGGTCAGTAGATCGAGCCGGTGTTGACGATGGGCTGTGTACCGCGTTCGCCGCACAACACCACCAGCAGGTTGCTGACCATCTGTGCCTTGCGTTCTTCATCCAGTTGCACCACACCGTTTTTCTGCAGCTCGGAGAGGGCCATTTCCACCATCCCGACCGCACCGGCGACGATGCGCGTGCGGGCTGCGATCACCGCATTGGCCTGCTGCCGTTGCAGCATGGCGTGAGCGATTTCCGGTGCGTAGGCCAGATGGCTGATGCGCGCTTCCAGCACGTCCACGCCCGCGGTGCTCAGGCGCTCGTCCAGTTGTTCCTTCAGGTGCAGGCTGACTTCGCTGGCATGGCTGCGCAGTGAAATCTGGCCTTCTTCGTGCTGGTCGTACGGGTAGCTGGTGGCCATCGCACGCAGAGCGGCTTCCGATTGGATATGGACGAAGCCTTCGTAGTCGTCCACGTTGAAGACGGCTTCCGCCGAGTCCACCACTCTCCAGACGATCACCGCGGCGATCTCGATGGGGCTGCCGTCCAACTCGTTGACTTTCAGCCTGCCGCTCTCGAAGTTGCGCACGCGCAGGGAGATCTTCCTGGCGCTGTAAAAGGGATTGTTCCACCGTAGGCCGTTGTCCTTCACGGTGCCGATATATCTGCCGAACAGGCTGAGCACGGCCGATTGGTTGGGCTCCACTTTGTACAGCCCGGAGACCACCAGGATCAGCAGCACTGCTACCAGCAAGGCGACGAACAGGAGAGCGGGCTGACCAGCCGTCATCGCCCGGAAGAGCGCAGAGGCGGCGATCAGGGCCAGCACCAGCGCCCCTAGCAAGAATGGGATTCCAGGCAGTGAATGGGTCGGATTCTCTTTCATGGCACTTCCCTTTGGTTTGAGACTAAAAGATATCAAAGTGATATCAGATGTCAACGCTCCCCGTCCGCCATTCGTCGGCCAGCCGGTAAACTGGCGCACCCTTAATCGGATCTCCGCCGCATGACGACGCTCGGCACGCCTTTATCCTCTTCCGCCACTCGGGTCCTGCTGTTGGGTTCGGGCGAACTGGGCAAGGAGGTCGCGCTGGAGCTGCAGCGGCTGGGGGTGGAAGTGATTGCCGCCGATCGCTATGCGGACGCGCCGGCCATGCAGGTGGCGCACCGTTCGCATGTGCTGGACATGTTGGACCCGGTAGCGATCCGTGCCTTGATCGCACACGAGCGACCGCATTTGGTGGTGCCCGAGATCGAGGCCATCCACACCGAAACCCTGGTCGCACTGGAAGCCGAAGGCGCTGCTCGGGTGATTCCCACCGCACGTGCCGCCCGCTTGACGATGGATCGCGAAGGCATCCGCCGGCTGGCTGCGGAAACGCTGGGCCTGCCGACTTCGCCTTATCGCTTCGTCGATACCGTCGAGGAATATCGTGCCGCCGTCGCCGCCATTGGCCTGCCTTGCGTGGTCAAGCCGGTGATGTCCTCGTCCGGCAAAGGCCAGAGCACGCTTCGCGATGAAGGCGATATCGGCCCGGCCTGGGATTACGCGCAGACCGGCGGGCGCGCAGGTGCCGGCCGCTGCATCGTGGAAGGCTTCATCGATTTCGACTACGAGATCACCTTGCTCACCGTGCGCCATGCCGGCGGTACTTCGTTCTGCGACCCGATCGGGCACTGGCAGAAAGACGGCGACTATCGCGAAAGTTGGCAACCGCAGCCGATGTCGACGCTGGCACTGCAACGTGCGCAGCAGATTGCCCAAGCGGTGACCGATGATCTGGGTGGCTGGGGCTTGTTCGGCGTGGAGTTGTTCGTGAAGGGCGACGAAGTGTGGTTCAGCGAAGTCTCGCCGCGTCCGCACGATACCGGTTTGGTCACGCTGGCATCGCAGGACCTCAGCGAATTCGCGCTGCATGCGCGCGCTATCCTGGGGCTGCCGATTCCTTCTATCCGCCAGAAGGGCGCGTCGGCCTCATGCGCGATGCTGGCGCATGGCCATGGCGTGCCGGTTTTCAGCAACGTGGAGGACGCGCTGCAAGCACCCGACACGGAACTGCGCCTGTTCGGCAAGCCGCGTGTTGAAGGGCACCGCCGTGTCGGGGTAACCCTGGCACGGCGCGAAAGCATCGACGCCGCGCGCGAGGTGGCACGCGATGCGGCGGCGGCCATCTCCATCTCTTTCGAATGATTCGGAGCCACGCTGATGAATGGACATGACGGCTACGCGGTTTTCTTCTTCCCGCAGGCGTTGGAAGCACTAGGCGATGCCATCAAGCCCTACCTGACCGATCACCCCGGCGGCCCGCATCTGTTCTGCAAGGAGATAGATACCGGCGGCGCGTTCACTGAGATGACGTTGGTGGGCAAGAACCAGGAAGGTCACGAAGTACATGTGGAACTGATGGTGCCCGGCAGCATGATCCGCATGATCGTGTCCGCGCAGAGCGAAGCGGTGTTCGGCTTCGGCCCGCGTGTGTCGGCGGCGCCGTAAACTAAGTCAGATCACCTTAAAAGCGAAGAGCGATAGAGGCCTGTTGTTTGCCGCCCGGGCGCGCTGCGGCGCGTTCTTGATCGTGTTGGCTCAGCGGCTATCGGGACGCGGAGCGGCGTCCCGCCGCGAGCTCTTTACGTCAGATCGCGTTGGAGCGAAGAGCGTTAAAGCCTGCCGCCCGGACGCGCTGCGGCGCGTTTAGACGGTACTCGCTCAGCGACTATCGCGGCGCGGAAGCGGACCTCAGGTCGACCCAGACCAGATGATGATCGCTGCCGTCGGCGATCGCGGCGTCCGCATCGTTCTTCGCCGGCCAGAAAACTCCATTGTCGACAAACGCGAAACCCGTGGACGGCAGCACGTAGTCCAGCCGCAGCGCACCGGTTTTCGGGCCGAAGTCGCCGGTTACATGCATGGGCGAGCCGCGATGAACGATGCCTTGGGCGGCGTATCGTTCGGCCGCTTCCGCGCCACCGGCACTGCGCGGCGTGGCGTGGCGCATCACCCGCGGGTGTTCCAATAGTTCGAGAATGGCATCGTGGCGGCCATCACCGTCGATAGGGTCGTTGTTGAGGTCGCCGGCGATAACGAAGCGGGCGTCTTGCGCCAAGCCGCCGCAGCGGCCCTGGTCGTCGCACAGCCAGGGCTTGTCGCCCGGCGAAAGATATTCGCGCCACAAACGGATTTCGTCATGGTTGCGCGCGCCATTGCGGTCTTCCGGACCATCGAACACAGGCGGAGTGGGGTGGGATACCAGGAAATGCACCACGCCGTGCGGCGTGTTCACCGGGACATCCCAGTGAGATTTGGAAGAAAGCCGCAGCTGCGACCACACCTCATCGCGGTACCAAGGCCGGTTGGTCGCCGGATCGACGGGTTTGGCCGCACCTGGCATCGCGCTCCAGCGCAGCAATTGGAAGGTCCGCACCTGCGCCTTGTCGATGGGGTAGCGCGACAGCACCAGCATGCCGTATTGGCCTGGATGCAGACCGAAGCCCCATGCGTCGTTGCCACGTTCACGGCCTTCGCCGCCGGCAGTGCCATTGCCGTCCAAGTCCAGCCCGCTGGGCACACCGGTATTCACAGGCGCGAGATAACGATAGGGATAGCGTAACGCGGCACCACCGCCCGATTGCGGAACTTCGAGATAGCGCTGCTGAAACAGATCCGCGGCGCGTTGGGCTTCGTCGTAGTCGAACTCGTTCAACAGCACCAGATCCGGCCGCATCTTCTGCAGCACCGCCGCAATCTTGCGCGCCTGCGCGCTGTCGCCTTCCAACGAGCGTATCAGCCCGCCGCTCTCATTCGAGTACAGCGACGTGTTGTATGTGGCGACGCGCATGTCGCTATCAGCGGTATAGGCGGCAGGATCGCCGTGCACGTTGACGCTGACGCAAGCGGACAGGGACAGAAGCATCGATAGGGCGATCAGGAGTTTTGGCATGGGGTGATTTTGCCATGCGGTTGTGACAGGAGGTGGGTAGCGGTGAGCGGTGAGCCTGTAGCAGGTAGCGGTGAGCGGTGAGCGGGAAAAGCTCTCGCTTTTACCTCCCCCTTGACCAGCCATTCGGCTGTTAAAAGCGAAAAAGGGGGATGACCCGCCATTCGGCGGTTGAAAAGCGTTTGAGGGGGATTT
>CBFGZY010000002.1:0-155757 GCA_965653375.1 uncultured Pseudoxanthomonas sp. | reverse complement strand
TCGGTGCCCGGCGGGTATTGCAGCCAATGGCTGGCCTTGTAGCTGTCGGTGTTGAGGAGAAGATTGTTGAGGCATTGCATGACGGAAGCTCCTTCGCGTCGAGTGAAGCCGGCGGTCTATCCGCCGACAGGAAAGGCTGGGTCAACCCCGGCCCAGAAAGAATTCGAGGATGTGGATATGGTCTTCGTAGAGCTTGGGGCCCATGTCCAGCGCTTCGCTGACCGGGATCCAGCGCGCCTTGTCGGCATCGTCGCCTCCGCGCACATCCGGCAGCTCGCCAGCCGGAAAGTCGAAGTGATAGGCGTGGGTGATGGTGCGTCCGCGCTGGCTGCGTTCGGGATGGTCGAAGACATGCTGGCCCTTCAGTGAGCCCTTCAGCACCGGCACCGGAATCTTCAGCCGGGTCTCTTCGCGCAGTTCGCGCAAACAGGCGTCCAACAGCCCTTCATCCTGGCCGACAAATCCGCCCGGCAGTGCCCACAAACCCTTGCCCGGTTCGGCCCGACGCCGCACCAACAGCACATGCCCCGAGTGCACCACCACCGCATCGGTGGTGACGAAGGTCGGTGCATACGGCGCGTCTTTCCACGCGGCTTTGTACTGGTCGATGAACTGATGTTCGGCCACCAGCTGCGCATAGGCCGGTGAGTTCTTGCGGAACGCTTCCAGCATCTCGAAGACTGGCGCCGGCACATTGCCACGCAACATCAACAGCGCGCCGTGGAAATCGATCTTGCCGGCTTCGAACAGGTAACGGCGCAACTCGGTCGCCGACAGCGTCTCAGTATGCTGAACATCCACCAGCGGCCACTGCGGAAACTCGCGCAGGTAGTAGCTGGAAGCATCCTTGTCCATACCGATCAGCCCGACGCTGGCGTCTGCTTCCCCACCATCGCTGCGGATGGCCTCGGCCACAACGCGCTGCACACCAGCGATCCACTGACTCTCGTTGTAGAGGTGGTCGCGTAGCGGGCGAATGATCAGACGGTCAGACGCACCATCCAGTGCCGCCTGGATCATCACCGCACGTTCGGCCACGGTCCAGGGATTGCGGATGGTACGAGGAGTGTCGGCAGAGCCGACCAGGAAGATAAGTTTCTTGGCCCGGCTCAGTGCGAGGCGGGCAACGGCGGCATGACCGTTATGGAAGGGCTCGAAACGCCCGATGAAAACCAGGTAGTCGTATTCCATGAGAATCCCTCACGGGTAAGTGCTTTCGGGTCTATCCCTAAGCTTGGAGTAAATCCTACGCCTCCCATTGCCAGAGTCAAGGACAGACCGCATACCCGTGGTGCTCTACTACTTTCTTAGTTGTTCGCCGCTGATCTGTCTTGTGCGGAAAGCCGCGATGCGAATACTCATTTGCTCCCGACACTTCGGTGCCGCGTCATACAGAGTGAGCAGATTGATCGGCGGCTGCGCTGCGATCGACTGCAACATGGCCGTAACAACCGCTAACTAGCATCTCCCAACATTTGCCAAGTTGGTGGATGTTGGGGAGTCTGGGTGTCTGATCGATCCGAGATAGAGGGCGTCGTGGATGGCGTTCTGGATGATGTCGAAAGGACGCGCTGGTTCATGCATCACATCTTGCCGCACGAGCCCGCGCTCAGAGGTTGGCTGTCGCGCCGGCGGGCACCGGCTTTCGACGTCGACGACATCGTGCAGGAAAGCTATGCGGTGTTGGCCGAACGCGAGCGCTTGGACGACATCCTGAACCCCCGTGCCTACCTTTTCCACGTAGCCCATTCGTTGGTGATTCGCAATATTCGACGCGCGCGGATCGTGTCGATCCTTGCCGTCGAAGACCTGGGTGTTGTGGATTTCGCCGATGACGCCGCCACGCCGGAGCAAAGCGCCATCGCGCACGACGATCTGCGCCGGCTGGCCGAGGTGATCGCGAGCATGCCGGGGCAGACGCGCGAGGCCTTTGTTCTGCGCCGGATCCGCGGATTGTCCCAGCGGGAGATCGCTTCCCAGATGGGGCTTTCTGAGAATACGGTCGAAAAACATATCGTTCGAGGCATCCGCTGGCTGGGAGATTGGTTCGCCAGTGGCGGAAACCCACCCGCCAAAACCTCTACTCAGTTGGAGCGGAAAAAAAGGCGTGCCAGTGGAAGAACGCGAAAACAGCCGGGACATTGACCGAACCGCCACGCAATGGGTGGCGAGGATGGACCGTGCGCCTCTGTCCGCCAGCGAAACCGCCGAGTTGAAGCTATGGCTGGCAGGCGATCCACGCCGGCGTGGCGCGTTCATGCGGGCGAAGGCGATATGGATGCGCAGCGAATCGGCGCAGGCACTTGGCCCGCAGTACGATCCCAACGATTTTCAGCCCGTGATCGCTACCCTGCCCCGCTCCCAGGGGCATCGCCGCCGCTTCATGCAATGGAGTGGCGCCGTGGCCGCTTCGTTCGTCGTGGTCGTGATGCTGGCCGCAACGCTGCAGATGCCCACTGCCTATGCGACCGCCAAGGGAGAGATGCGAACGGTGCCTTTGGGAAATGGGGCCACGGTGACGCTCAACACCGATACCCGCATCAAGGTGTACGACGACAAAGGACAGCGGCGGATCCGCGTCCTGCGTGGTGAAGTCCTCATCGAAGACGCCGACACGGTGCAGCCCACGCTTGTGGAAGTCGACGGGAGGCATCTGGAAGCTTCGACGGCAACCTTTGTCGTGCGCAAACTGGAAGGCCGGCCCACGCAGGTGTTGGTGCAGGAAGGTCGCGTCATCCTGGCCGACATGACGGAATCCCGGAAGAAGATTTCGTTGGCGTCGAACACCGGCGTGTCGCTGTCGGGAGGAAACCGGGAAGCATGGAATCCGACATCCCTCTCTTCCGGGCAGATGGGACGCGAGTTGGCATGGCGGGAGGGAAAGATCGCACTCCAGGGCGAAACTCTGGCCGAAGCCGCAGCCGTGTACGCACGCTATAGCGACACATCCATCATCATCGCTGACCAGGATCTGGCGAAGATGCAGGTCACAGGACTATTCGCTGCCAACAATCCACTTGGCTTCAGCCGAGCGGTTGCAGAAGTGTTCGGTGCGCAAGTGCAGCAGGAAAGTGGCCGCATCGTTGTTGCCAAGCGCCGTTAGATTTTCACATTAAATTTTTTTGACAGATAGCGGAAACCGCATTCGCCAGGACTCTTGTTCTCAATGCCGCCATTTCTAGCAGCTCGTTGAGAACTTAGACCATGAATGCTTACAAGAAAGTCTTGTTGACTTGCGCCATTGCCGCCGCGCTGGCTTCCACTTCCCAGGCGATGGCGCAGCAGCGCAAGTTCGACCTTGCCGCGCAGCCTGCGGTCACCGCCATTCCCGAGCTGGCCCGGCAGGCTCAGGTGCAGATCATTGCGCCCGCGGGATCGCTGGAAGGCATCAGTACGCCTGCCATCGTTGGCGAGATGGATGCGCGCAAGGCCTTGCGCATGTTGTTGGAAGGAACGGGCCTGGAGATCAAGTCCGACAAAGACAACGTCATTCTGTTGCAGAAAATTGGCGATGGCTCGGTGCGCACGCAACCCGAGCAAACGATAGGCAGCGGCGGCGTGCGCGGTCGCGTTCTCAATACTGCGACCGGCGAGTACGTACGTAACGCCGAGATTCGCGTTGAAGGCACGCCGATCGTCGCCTACTCCGAGGACGGCGGCAATTTCCGCCTCACCGGCGTGCCAACCGGCCAAGTCACCGTCGTCGCCAAGTACACCGGCCTGCAGGAGTCGAAAGCCGTTGCCACGGTGGTTGCGGGCGAAATAGCAGCACTGGACTTCGAGCTGAAGGTGCCCTCCTACGCCGCTTCGGGAGCAAATGGCGACGCGGTCGAAATGGACATGCTGATGGTCACCGCCAAGCGCGAAGGCCAAGCCAGCGCCATCATGGAACGCCGCGCCGCGATGAACGCGAAGAATGTCGTTGCCGCCGACAACTACGGCGCCCTCACCATGGGTGACGTGGGCGAATTCATGAAGTCGATGCCCGGCATTTCCCTGGACTACACGGAGGTGGATGCCACCGCGGTGCGTATCGGCGGCCTTGACCCGAAATACTCCACCTTCACCGTGGATGGCGCCCGCATGGCCACCGCTACGTCCAACAACAACAGTGGCCGGCAGAACTCCTTCGAGCAGATGTCCATCACCGGCATCGAGTCGATCGAGCTCAACAACACGCTCACCGCCAGCATGGACGCCGATTCTCCTGGCGGGCAGATCAATCTGCGCAGCAAGTATGCTTTCAACCGTACCGGCCGCCAGATCGTTGCCCAGCTGGGTGCCGTCGGTACCTCCGATTCCACTTTGGCGCGGAAGTACTTTCCCGACGACAAGAAGCACTCGACCATCTACCCGTCCGGCCAGTTCGGTTTCGGCGATGTCTTTCTGGACGGCCGCCTGGGTGTCGAATTCAACACCAGCTACAACGCCAACTACGTTCAGCAGGACCGCATTCAGACCGACTGGTCCTATCTCGCCGATGGCCGCGTCATGCCGTACCGTGTCATGTGGCGTCCGGGCCCGAAGATGACGAGCCGCACGGCCGCCAACCTGAGCACGGACTACCAGCTTACCGACGAACTCGTTCTCTCATTGCGTAGCACTTACTCGTTCTACGACGTCGAGTATTTCAACCAGTACACCTTTCTTTACTTCGGTACGCCCACGGCGTCTTTTGCCACACCGCAATCCACGCCTACCCACATTGTGGTGAATCCCAATGGGACCAATACCCGCCTGAGAACGGAGTACTCGCACCGTTACGCTGGAACGCCCACCTACACCATTGCACCGAAGATCGAGTTCAAGGGCGAAACCTTGGAAGCCACTCTGCGTGGCAGCTACTCTCGGTCTGAATTCAACTTCCGCGACCGAAGCGAGGGTTTTTTCCAGCGCACAGACAGTTGGTTGACCGGGATTGGTTTTACGCTTGATCGCCCGTCGGAGGATTCCAACGCCTGGACGATCACGCAGACCGCGGGTCGTCCCTGGGGCGATCCCACCAACTTCAATCGCGACGCGGACATCGGCAACAACGTCCGCACCGCCGAGTCCGACGCCATCAACGAGCAACATGGCGGCTACCTCGACCTCAAGAAGCACCTCACCATCCAAGAGCTACCGGTCACGCTGATGGGCGGTTTCGGTAGCCGCAAGAACGATTGGAGAACCAATGAGGGCTCCTTCCAGCAATTCCAGTACGTCGGTCCCACCGGCGACCTGACCCAGAGAAATCCCGCCGCCGTCATTCCGTGGACGCAGAACTACCAGTTCGAGATCAACGGCTTCAACGCCGGCAACATGAACGACCAGAACTGGCGCGCGGATAGCCACTACGCGATGTACGACATCTACAAGGCGCATCCTGAGTACTTCGTTCCCGATACCGTAGGCAATCTCAAGCGCAGGCTCGACAACGACAAGCGGATCCAGGAGCAGATCGACGCCGCCTACGTCGAGGCCCAAACGCGCCTGGGTAACGCCCGCTTCGACCTGGGTCTGCGCTACGAGAAGACCAAGACCGCGGCGAGAATCGCAACCGTCCGTCCGGTGAGCGAAGTGACCGCAGCCGGCCTCTCGGTCAACACGGTCGAAGGCCTGCTTTACCAGTACAACAATGGTGCGTACTCCACACGTCGTGGCCAGTACGAAGACTGGTTTCTCAGCGGCGGCATGAAATACGACTTCACCGAGAAGCTGGTGGGCCAGCTCGCCTTCAGCGAATCCATCCTCCGTCCCGACTACGGCAACCTCGGTGGCGTCGTCTCGGTGAACGATGACACCATGATCGTCTCGGTGCCCAATCCGGAGCTGAAACCCGAACACTCCACCAAGTACTTCGCAAGCCTCCAGTACTACCTCGAGCCCTCCGGCATCATCGGTCTGTCCTACTACAAGCTCGACATGAAGGACATGCAGGTCACTGGCGTCACCGTCGAACCGGAGGATGTCGGCTTCGATCCGAACGAGTACGCCGGCTACACCTTCCGTAGTGCACAGAATCTCCCCGGCACCAGCACCAACGAAGGCTTGACGTTCGAATACAGCCAGCAGCTTACCTTCCTGCCTGGCGCACTCAAGGGGCTTAGCCTTTATGGCTCGATCACGTCGATCAATCCCGACGGCGAGCGTCAGAACGTGCCCGAGCAGGTATCCAACTGGGGACTGCGCTACAACCACGGCCGCTTCGATATCCAGATCAACGGCAACCGGCAGGGGGAATATCGGGTCAGTGCGCTAAGCAATACGCCGACCACCGCCAACAACGGCGTTCTCTACCATACGGAACGCGAGCTGTGGAACATCAGCGCCAGCTACAAGCTCACGAAGAACATCGAACTGCAACTTGCAGGCCGCAATATCTTCAACGAGCCCGACATCATCTACTCCAACATCCCAAGCCGCGTTCAGCAGTACACCATCTACGGCTCGATGTGGAACTTCGGGATCAAGGCGAAGTTTTGAGATTGCATTGAAGGCAACGGCAAATCCCCCTCGGTCCCCCTTTAAGAAAGGGGGAGGAAATAAGCCTTTCCCAACCACTATGACGTCATGATTTCCGCAGCCATTTCCCGGGTCTATGGCAGGTGTCCCATGCGCCGCATCCTTTGGGTCGGCGCCTCCTTTGTCGCCATGGCGCTGTTCCTCTCCACCGCCATGGCAACTGCCAAGCCCGCGACTGAGTCGCCGCCACCTCGTTTGCCACTCAAGCAGAATGGAGGCACGTGGCCTTCCGGTCACGTGCAGGGCATCGCCGTGGACGAACAAGGCGGGTATATCTATTACTCGTTCACCAATCTGTTGGCGAAGTTCGACTTCAACGGGAAGCTTATTGGCAGTCTCGTCGGATGGACGGGGCACCTTGGCGATCTCGATTTCAATCCCGCCGACGGCAAGGTGTACGGCTCTCTGGAATACAAAAAAGACCAGGCGTTCTACATTGCCGTGATCGATGTGGATCAGCTCGACCGAGTCGGCATCGAGGCGGGAAACACCGAGATTTTCCGTACTGTCTACCTACCGGAGGTGAGCGATGACTATGTCGCCGACGTGGATGGCAATGGAAGATTCGATGGCAATACGGCGGACACCCTGGATCACCGGTACGGTTGCTCAGGAATCGATGGTGTCGGCTTTGGTCCTGCATTCGGCCAGGTGGACGGCCCGCACTACCTCACCGTCGCCTACGGCATCTATAGCAACGTCAAGCGCACCGATAACGACCACCAGGTACTGCTCCAGTACGACATCCGCGATTGGAAAAAGTACGCCAGGCCATTGACCGAATCCACGCCACACCACAGTGGCCCACGCGCATTGCAAGGGAAATACTTCGTCCGCACCGGCAATACGAGCTACGGCATACAGAATCTTTCCTACGACGCGACGCTGCAACGCTGGTTCATGGGCGTCTACCCGGGCAAGAAGACATCCTTCCCCAACTACGCGCTGTTCGCGGTCGATGCGCGAGCGCCCGTGACGATGGGCGACCTGGTTGGCGTACCGAACAGCGGTGGCCAGGGTTGGGCGCAGGGCCGGCTGCTCCAGCTGGCCGATGATGGTTTGAACGACGCATCCACCGACATACGTGGCTGGAACCAGAAGGCCAACGTGGGTTTCCAACCAGTTGGCCAAGGATTGTTCTACCTCTCAGCCAGTTCAGGCCGCACCGGTGCGCAAACGTCGGACCTGACGTTGATGCGATGGACAGGAGATCCATACAAACCATTCGCTCCAATGAGCACGGGGAAATCGCCATGACAGTGAACATCGAACGCCGGCGCCTGGTCGTCGGGGGCGCGCTTGGCTTGGGGGCGTTGATGCTCCCGATAGGCCGCGGTCTTTGCGCCGAAATACTGGGAGCCAAAGGCTTCACGCACAACGTCGCCAGTGGCGAGCCCGGTCCGGATTCCATGCTGCTCTGGACACGCTACGTACCCGCTGCGAACGTCGATGAAGTTCGCCTGGAAGTAGAAATCGCGCTGGATCGCGACTTCACGCGCATAGTTTCAGAGGGCAGCGTGCGTACTGGTGCGTATCGCGACTGGACGGCCAAGCTGATCGTGGACGGCCTGCGTCCAGGTACGGTCTACTGGTACCGCTTCGTTGCGCCCGATGGCGGCAAATCTCCGGTGGGACGCACCAAGACGCTACCTGTCGGCAAGGTCGATCGCTTTGGATTGGGTCTGTTTTCCTGCTCGAACCTCCCGATGGGCTGGTTCAATGCCTACGCCCACGCGGCGGAGCGTGACGATCTCGATCTGTGGCTGCACGTAGGCGATTACATCTACGAGTACGGCATCGCTTCCTACAAGGACAACGACCTTGTCGCCGGCCGGAATGTCCTGCCTGCGCATGACCACGAGATGATCAGCCTGGTCGACTACCGCTTGCGCTTTGCCTGTTACCGCGCCGATCCGGATCTTCAGAAGCTGCACCAGCTGGCCCCGATGGTCGCGCTTTGGGACGACCACGAAATCACCAACGACAGCTGGGAAGGCGGCGCACAGAATCACCAGCCTTCGTCCGAAGGAGATTGGAATACGCGCCGTGCGGCTGCGATGCAGGCATACCGCGAATGGCTTCCCGTCTCGGAGGAGCCATGGAAGGCCTACCCTATCGGGACACTTGCCACGCTATACCGGACCGAATCACGGGTCCTGGCACGTACGCGGCCGGCATCCGCCGGATTGGCCGAAGCGCACCAGGCCGCTAACCCGGATGCAGCGCTGCGCAACTTCCGTGACGGTGCTTGGCGGGATCCGACGGCCACCATGCTGGGCTCGGAGCAGGAATCCTGGTTGGCGCAGGAATTGAAGCGCAATGCATCGACTTCGACCTGGCAGATGGTGGGCATGGGAACGATCATCGGCCGCACCCTGATGCCGGAACAATCGCCGGACTGGGTTCGTCCCGAAGCCGGCGAGCGCACCGTGAAAAAATTCCAGAAGGATGTGCGCGCTTCCAAACTCGGCCTGCCGATGTGGATGGATCGCTGGGATGGTTATCCCGTTGCTCGCTCGCGACTACTGAATGCCGCTCAGCAGGCGGACGCCGACCTGGTGATGTTGTCGGGCGATAGCCACAACGCCTGGGCGTACTCTTTGGCCGAAGACGGGCAACCCGCGGGGATCGAATTCGCTTGCCAGAGCGTGACGTCCCACGGTATCGAAGGGCAGCTGCGAGCGGATCCCAAAGATGTATCCCGCGCCTTCGTCGCCACCAATCCGGAGTTGGCCTGGGCCGATACCAGCCAGCGCGGCTACATGATGATCGACATCACACCGCGACGGATTACCGGTGAATGGTCGTTCCTGCAAACGGTAAAGTCGCGCAGCACCGCACTGGCGGGCACCCACCGCATGTCGGTCGAGCGAGGGCGCCGCAAGTTTTCGGTCTGACCGGCAGCGATGCGTGCGCGCGACGAGAGGTCGAACGCGCGCACGGCATCCGCTACTTCGACGGCGGCCTAGGATGCGATGGTGCGGTCGACCCACGCACCACCAGTTGCGGCAGGAAGCCCTGGTTGCGTGGCGGCGTGGCGTCATCGCTGTAGACGTGCTGGCGTAGGCCGGAAATCAGTAGCCGCGTCGCCTGCCTGGCGATATCGTCCGTGGCCTGCTTGGCGGTGGTCAGTGGCGGCCATGATTGCCGCGAGAACGGACTGTCTTCGAAACCGGCGATGGAAAGTTCGTATGGCACGTTGATGCCGACGGATTTGGCCGCGGCCAGTACGCCAGCGGCAATCTCGTCGTTGCTGCCGAAGATCGCCGTAGGTGGCTCCTGCAGCCCAAGCAATTGCCGTGCTCCGCGAAAACCGTCGTCGAAGGTGTAGTCGCCGGATACCACCAAGTGCTTGTCGACGGTGATCCCGTAATCGTTCAACGCCTTTTCATAGCCGGCGTAGCGCTCGCCGCTGGAACGATGCTGCGGGCCACCCCACAGGAAACCGATGCGCTGGTGGCCGAGTTGGATCAGGTGCTCGGTGATCTCGTAAGCCGCGCCGCGATCGTCGACGTAGACGCACGGCAGGCCGTCGGCCGGGTCTTCGGTCGCCGCGATGATCCGCACCAGCGGAACGCCGCGCTCGGCCAAAACGTCGACCAGGTCCTTGCGCTCGGACATCGGTGCGGTAAGCACCAGTCCGGCCAGCCGGGAGCGCTGGACGAGTTCGACCAGCTCGTCCGCCAGAAGCGGCGACGTCGAATCCACCGGCTGGATCTGCAAGCCGAAGCCGGTCTCGCGGCACGCGGCCAGCACACCTTTCTGCATCGCGATGATGTGATGCGGGTTCGGGTTGTCGTAAACCAGGCCGATCACCGACGACAAGCCATTACGCAGATTGCGCGCGGACGGATCGGGCTCATAGTCCAACTCGCCGATAGCCTGCATCACGCGCTCGCGCGTGGCCTGGGTCACCGAAGGCTCGTTATTGATCACCCGCGATACGGTCTTCAGTGAGACCTCGGCACGTTCGGCCACGTCCTTGATGGTGGGCCGGGATTTGCGCGCGTTATCGGGCTGCTTCCCCACTTTGGTGGGACGCGTGTTGGTCATGAACTCACACCCTTATCAACGCCGGCTAATGGCGGCTTTGGCATGCATGCGACTTGGTGACGGCACCCCAACAGCAACATCGATTCCTGACCTTCGTTGTCATCGTTTTCAGAGTTCACGGCGGCCCCGGCGGGTGTCTCCAGAGTGGATACCCTATCGCAAATTGGCGCAATTAGAACGATCCAATTTGACCAAATATCAACAAAATTGGACGCAATCGACCTTTTCGCTTGGCTGAACAGGGAGGATTGCTCGCTATCCGGGGTGTGTTAGCACGATCAGATGACCAGTGATTGACAACGTTGTTTAGATCGATCCAAACTCGGGCCAAGTCGAGGTATCCCATCCGGGTACCCAGCGAATGCGGGACATGGGAGAGGTGTGTTCGCGATGGTTGGTCCAAGCTCAATGGGTTCACTGGTGAACGGCAAGCCGTTCCTCGCGGCGGATGTCGGCGGCACCCATGTGCGTCTGGCGCTGGTGCGTTCCGAGGCCCCCGGGCAGCCGATCGACGTGCTGGCTTTCCGCAAGTACGACTGCACAGACCACACGTCGCTGGTCGACTTCATTGCCGATTTCCTCGCCGCAAACGGCGAAGGCAAGACGGACCGCGGAGTGATCGCCAGCGCCGGTTATGCGCTGGACGACGGCACCGTCATCACCACCAACCTGCCCTGGCCGCTGTCGATCAGCCAGACTCGCGAGCGACTCGGCTTCACCGACCTTCGCCTGGTCAACGATTTCGAAGCCGTGGCATACGCCGCGGCCGCCCTCCCCGCCTCGGAAACCACGCGTATTGCCGGACCGGAGGAACCTCCGGTAAACGGCCCCGTGCTGGTACTGGGGCCAGGCACAGGTCTTGGCGCGGCGCTATGGATTCCCCACGGCGAGCGTCCCTTCGTGCTGGCCACCGAAGCCGGCCAGGCCGCGCTGGCGGCCAACAATGCACTTGAGTTGGCATTGGTGGCGCAACTGCTGAAACGGCACCAACACGTGACCATCGAACACGTCTTGTCCGGCCCCGGCATCTTCAACCTTTACAACGCACTGGCAGAGCTGCGCGACGCCAAGCCGGTGCTGTCCACCCCAAGCCAGATCACCGCTGCTGCGCAGATGGGCGACGACCCGCTCGCGCGCGAAACGCTCAGAACCTTCTGCGGTTTTCTCGGCAGCGTGGTTGGCGACTTGGCGCTGACCTACGGCGTGCAAGGCGGTATCCGCCTGGCCGGCGGCTTCCTCCCGCAGATCCGCGACCTTCTTCTGAATAGCGATTTCGTCGTCCGCTACCTCAACAAGGGAGCGATGCGCGTGGCGCTGGAGCGCATTCCGGTGCGACTGGTCGAACACGGGCAATTGGGCGTGATTGGCGCCGCGCATTGGTATCTGAATCGGGAAGCACCTGAAGCCAGGGCTTTCGCTACCGCAACACCACAGACACGGAGAGAAGGCGCATCCGGCGCCAGGGTGGAAACCCAGCAGCAACAGCTCGGCAACAACACAACCACCGCAGCAACCAACAGATCGATCGGGAGAGTGGCATGAAGTACCGTAAGTCAGCACTATCGGCAGCTATCGTTGCCTGTATAACGTTCAATGCTCACGCGCAGGATGCCACTAGCTCCAACGAGCAAACCAAAGAGTTGGACACCATCACTGTTACCGGCTACCGCGTCTCTCTGGAAAAGAGCCAGGCAGTCAAGCGCTCGGCCAACTCCATCGTCGATGCGATCAGCGCCGAGGACATCGGCAAGTTCCCCGACACCAATGCCGCTGAATCGCTGTCGCATTTGCCGGGCATCACGGTCGACCGTCAGTTCGGTGAAGGCGAGAAAGTCAGCATCAACGGTACCGACCCAGCGTTGAACCGTGTGCTGGTCAACGGCCAGACCATCGCTTCTGGCGATTGGGGCGGCAATCCCACGGACACCAGCGGCCGCACCTTCAACTACACCCTGCTCTCGCCGGAAATCATCAGCCTGATGGAGGTCTACAAGACCCCGGAAGCGCGCATCGACGAAGGTTCGATCGGCGGCACCGTGATCGTGCACACCCGCAAGCCGCTTGACCTGCCCAAGAACACCATTCGCGGTTCGCTGGGCTATACCTACAACGACCGCTCGGAAGAAGGCAATCCGCGCGGCTCGGTGCTGTGGAGCTGGAAGAACGATGCCGAAGACCTCGGCTTCCTGATCTCGGCCACGCGCGACGAACAAAGTATCTCGCGTGCCGGCATCGAGTATTGGGGTTACGTCACGGGATTACCGGCGACCGCTACCATCACCGGCGAAGGCGACCCCGCCGCGGCGAAGCTGCCGGTGGGCATCAGCAGCTCGTATTTCCAGCAGGATCGCAAGCGTGACGGCCTGCAGACAGCACTGCAGTGGAAGCCCAACGAGCGCAACGAGTTCAACCTGACCGGCATCTACGTCAAAGGCAAGTACGACAACTTCAGCCAGGCGCGTTACGTCTGCCCGGCTTGCAGCCTGAGTCAGATCACCAGCGCCACCATCGAGGACGGTTATGTGGTTGCCGCCAACGTCGATGGCGACGCCTATGCGCAACACGACTTCAACCTGCGAAAGAGCGAGGTCGAAACCAATAGTTTGAACTTGCGTCATGACTTTTACGGCGACAACTGGGTTTTCACCACCCAAGGCGGTACCACCAGCGCCAAGGGCGGTAAGGATCCGGAGTACCTGATGAAGACGCTGCTGCTCAGCGGCGGCTTCGACTTCGAATACGACGCCAATCACACCGTCGTTAACTACGACAACAACGATGCGTCCAATTGGGGCCTCACCCCAGGCCAGCAGTATGGTGGCCAGTACTACGAGACCAGCCGCGATAAGGAACGTTACTTCCAGTTCGACGCCGAGCGCGACGTGGCATGGGGTGCGTTCAACAAGATCCGGATGGGCTACAAGTACACCAACCACGACAACAGTGTGTCGTCGCGTGGCAACAGGGTGGACGTGGTCAACGCCCTCAACCTCACCGAGATCGCCGGTGGCATGTCGCCGGGCGGGCTCTATGACGGCCTCGGCGCCAGCGGAGACCTGACGGACTGGACGACGGCCGACCTGGGCAAGGCGATCGCCTACTTCAATTCGTTGCCGGCGGGCGCTTTCAACTACAACTACGGTCCTTCGTTCAGCGTCAAAGAAATCACCACCGCGCTCTATGCACAGGCGGACTTCGAAGCTGGCAAGTGGCGCGGCAACGTCGGCGTGCGTTTTGTCGATACGTCGGACAAGTCGCTGTACTGGGTTAACCGCAGCAGCGGAGGCTATGATCGGGCACTGGCGAATCGCGACTACAAAAAAGCGCTGCCTAGCTTCAACGTCGCCTACGAGGTCACCGACGACATGGTGGCCCGCTTCTCCGCCGCCAAAGTCATCGCGCGTCCACGCTACGGCCAATTGGCGGGCACGCTGGACCTCAATGACGCGGAGTTCACCGGTGGCGGCGGCAACGTCGACCTGAAACCCTACGAGGCCACCAACTACGACCTGGCCTATGAGTGGTACTTCGCTCCAAGCAGCATGCTCGCCGCCGAGGTGTTCCGCCGCGACATCACCAACTATGTCGTGACCACCACCACCAGGCAGCAGTTGACCAACCCGATCTCCGGCGTGTCCGGTGTCTATAACATCAGCCGCCCGGTCAATGTCTCCGATGCCACGGCTACCGGTGTTGCGCTGATCTACCAGCACTCGTTCGACAACGGCTTTGGTATCAACGCCAACTATACGTACACGGATACCAGCACCAGCAGCGACCTGTTCCTGCCGTACGTGTCGAAGAACGCCTACACGGTGACGCCGTACTTCGAAAAAGGCCCATTCAGCGTGCGCCTGAACTATAGCCATCGTTCGGAATACTTCACCCAGATCGGGCGTGAGGAAGCCACGGTGATGACCGACACCTACAAGCAGCTCGATCTGATCGCCGGTTACGACATCAATGAAATGTTTGGCGTCACTTTCAGTGCCACCAACCTGCTCGACGAAACGTACTACTGGTACGACACCCAGAAGCGCACCCCGCTGGGTCTGTACAAGAGCGGTCGCAACTTCCAGGTAGCCTTCAACTTCAAGTTCTGATGTGGTTCTAGCGGGCCATCGTTCCCTCCACGATGGCCCGCTTTTTTTTGTAGCCACCACCACCGGTCAACTGCTTTTCCATGAGGAGTGCTGTTCCCCATGAAGCCGTTCCATGCAGCCTTCCCCCGCTGCGAACTCAATACACTGCAATACTGGGCCTGCGCATCGGATGCAGCTCCATTGGCACTTCCCTCTTTTCCGCCGTCGCGGCAGGATCACCGGCTCCGCACAGCTGACGCGGCGCGCACGGTGCCAAATGACCGGCTGCAACACGAACGATGAAGAAGGCGACTCAATGATCACGTCCGCTGTCAGCTCCGCACGCATCGGCACGCTGATGCGCGCATTCATCCTGCTGTTTGTCGCCGGCGCGTTGTTGGCGGGCTGTGCCGAGCGTACAACTCCAGCTGCAACCACTGCCGAGCATGCAGAAGTCCTGCCGCTGATCCCCGCACCGGTGGAGGCAAAACTTGGCGATGGCCACTTCCAGGTCACCGCGGAGACCGTCGTTTCAATCTCTCCGAACGATGCACCTGCGCGCGACGCTGCGAACCATTTGATCGGACTGTTGCGCGATACGCGTGGCTTGAATCTGAGTGTGCGCGAGGAATCTACCCCCTCGCCTGCCAGCATCCGTCTGCAACTGGACAGCGAGTCGCCCGTCGCCCAAGCCGAAGGCTATGCACTGGATGTGGACCCGCACGGCATACGGGTCAGTGCGCGCGACGCTGCCGGTTTGTTCTATGGCGCAATCAGCGTTTGGCAGTTGGCCAGCGCCGACGCAGGCCACGGCTCGGCAAAAGGCGACCCTATCGAAATGCGGGCGGTGAGCATTCGCGATTGGCCGCGCTTCGGCTGGCGTGGCCAGTTGTTGGACGTGGCGCGTCATTTCCACGATGTGGATACGGTCAAGCACGTGATCGATGCGATGGCGCAGCACAAGCTCAATGTGCTGCACCTGCATCTGACCGACGACCAGGGCTGGCGTATCGAGATCAAGCGCTATCCGAAGCTCACCGAGATCGGCGCATGGCGCACGCCGCCAGGTGCGGGCCGACACGGTACGCCACAGCGCTACGGCGGTTATTACACGCAGGAACAGATCCGCGAACTGGTCGCCTACGCGGCTGCGCGTCACATCACCATCCTGCCTGAGATCGACATGCCCGGCCATGCACAGGCGGCGGTGGCGGCCTATCCGGAAGAAGTCGGCGTAACCGGCGAACGCCCATCGGTATCGGTGGATTGGGGCGTCAACCCATATCTGTTCGACACCGACGAACGCAGCATGAAGTTCATCGAAGGCGTGCTCGACGAAGTGCTGGAACTGTTCCCCTCGCCTTTCATCCATATCGGGGGTGATGAGGCGGTCAAGGACCAATGGGAAGCGTCTCCCATGATTCGCGCGCAGATGCAGCAGCTCGGCGTGAAGGACGCACATGCGATGCAGGGCTGGTTCAACGAGCAGCTTGCGAAATACCTGACCAGTAAAGGTCGGCGCCTGATCGGCTGGGACGAGATCCTGGAAGGCGGCCTGCCCGCCAGCGCGTCCGTGATGTCCTGGCGCGGCGTGGAAGGCGCCGTGGCCGCTGCAAAGCTTGGTCATGACGTGGTGCTGGCGCCTGCCGGCTGGATGTATCTGGACAACCTGCAGACCGATCGCAGCGACGAACCCAACGGGCGCTTGGCGATGTTGCCGCTGTCGCGCGTTTACGAGCTGGATCCCGTGCCCGCGGGGCTGACCGCCGAGCAAGCCAAGCATGTGCTCGGCGCGCAGGGTGCGCTATGGAGCGAGTACATTCCTTCGCCCCGCCATGTGGAGCATGCGTTGTTCCCGCGCCTCGCCGCGGTAGCCGAAGTGGCCTGGTCGCCAATGGCTGCGCGCAACTGGGACAACTTCCTGGCGCGCTTGCCCGCGCAGTTGCGGCGCTACCGTGCGCTGGGAATCGGCTATAGCGACGGCGCCTTCGCTGCCGACATCAAGATCGATGGCGGCGCGAACACGGTATTGAGTGGTGGCCCGGCCAAGATCGCGCTCGGCAATCAGACCGACTTCGGCCAGATCCGTTACACCATCGACGGCAGCGAGCCGACGCTGGACTCGTCGCTTTACAGCACGGCTTTCCCGGTCACGCTGCCGGTGACGGTCAAAGCCGCGGTGTTCACCGAGGACGGAAAACCGCTCGCGGCCACCCGTAGCCGCCACTTCGACCGTCAAGCGCTGCTGAGCGTCGACACCCAGGGCCTGCGCAATTGCCACGACGGAGGCTCGTTGGGTTTGCGCGTGCCGCTGCTACCCGACATGCAGATCATCGATGCTTCCGATAAGGGCACCCCTGTCTACAACGTCGATCTGTTCTACGCTTGCTGGACCTATCCGCAGGCCCGGCTGGATGGCATCGCTGCAATCCGTGTCGATGCTGCGCGATTGGCGCGAAACTATGGCCTGGCGCACGACCAGTCCAAAGTACATCAGTATCCTTCCAGTGCCGGCGCACCGCAGGGAGAACTTGAAGTGCTGCGCGGATGCGATGGCGAAACCCTGGTGAAGGTGCCGCTGCCCGTCGGTGACAATGTGGGCGAACGGTTCACGCTGGAAGCGCCGCTGCCGCCGAGGGAAGGTATCCACGACCTATGCCTGCGCTTCACCGCGCCTATTCAAGGTCCGCTGTACGCGATCGGAGCCGTCCAACTGATCGAGGCCACCGCGCAGTCGCCACCGACATCGCGCTGATCACACAAGGAGTCTGTATGTTCCCGCCACGCCTTCGCTTTCGTTCCTGCCCTACCCCCTTTCTGACTGCGCTGCTGTGCCTCGCGGTCGCAACGCCGGTCTGGGCCGCGCCGCCCACCGCGGTCGATCTCGATGAAGGTTGGCAAGTTCGGCTGGTACCGGGACAGGCGCAAGCGAAGGAACACCCGAAAGCGGCGGAATGGCTACCGGCGAAAGTACCTGGAACCGTACAGACCGACCTGATGGCCACGGGCATGGTGCCCGATCCTTTCGTGAGCAATAACGAAGGCGCAATCCAATGGGTGGGCCTGAGCGACTGGCAGTACCGCGGAAGCTTCAAGATCGACGCGGCGACTTTGGCGCGCGAGCACGTTGAACTGGTGTTCGAAGGGCTGGACACGTACGCCGAAGTCCGCCTCAACGGCAAACCGCTGCTAACCGCGGACAACATGTTCCGGCGCTGGCGAGTGAACGCCAAGCCGCTGCTCAAGCGCGGCGGCAACGTACTCGAAGTGACCATCCGTTCGCCGATCAAGAAACTGCAGCCGTGGCTGGCACAGCAGCCGTATGCGCTGCCCAGCGGCTACGACTCGGCCTTCGGCGACGAACCACCCGGCCGGCTAGTGACCACCTATGTCCGCAAGGCGCCGTACCACTTCGGTTGGGACTGGGGGCCGCGAATCGTCACCGCCGGCATCTGGAAAAACGTGCGCCTGGAAGCGTGGGATGCCGTGCGCGTGGATAGCCTGCATGTCGCCCAGCAACGGGTGGACGCCAAGGCTGCGCAGCTTGAGGCGCAGATCGAACTGGAAGCCGGCACCAGCGGCCCGGCGCAGGTTGTGCTGGAAGTGAGCGGCCCGGACGGCGCCACCGTGACGCGGATCGAACGCGACGTAGTGGTCGATGCCGGCAGCAACCGCATCGACCTGCCGTTGCGTATTGCCGATCCCAAGCGCTGGTTTCCGTTCGGCTATGGCGCCCAGGATCGCTACACATTCAGCGCGACATTGCGCGACGCCAATGGCGATGTGCACAAGCTCCAGCGCACCACCGGTCTGCGTACTGTCGAACTGCGCCGCGAGAAAGACCAGTGGGGCAAGAGCATGGAATTCGTGATCAACGGCATCCCGATCTTTGCCAAGGGTGCCAACCTGATTCCGCTGGACAGCTTCCCTACCCGGGTCGATGAGGCGCGTATGCGCCGCACGTTGCTCGACGCACGCGACGCCAACATGAACATGTTGCGCATGTGGGGTGGCGGCCATTACCAGGACGACCGCTTCTACGAAATCGCCGACGAGCTGGGCGTGATGATCTGGCAGGATTTCATGTTCGGTGGCGCGATTCCGCCGTACGACGTGGCGTTCCGCGAGAACACTCGGCAAGAGGCGATCGAACAGGTCAAGCGTCTGCGTTCGCACCCCAGCATCGTGATGTGGTGCGGCAACAATGAGGTGCAGACCGGTTGGGATCACTGGGGCGATCGGGTCAAGTTCAAGCAGTCGATCGACCCCGAGGAACGAAGTCGCATCGAGCGCGGCATGACCACGCTGTTCGGCACCGTGTTCCGCGAAGTCGTCGCCGTGCATGATCCGGACGTGCCGTACTGGGCGACGTCGCCGGGTACCAATTTCGACGGTGGCGCAGACCTGAGCGAGGACGGCGACATGCACTACTGGCAGGTCTGGGGCGGCGACGCCAAGCCGGCTGAAGCCTACATCGATGTCGAAAGCCGCTTCCTGTCCGAGTATGGGCTGCAATCCTTCCCGGAAATGCGCACCATCCGCAGCTTCGCCGGCGCCCAGGATATGCAGCCGGAATCGCCGGTGATGCGCGCGCACCAGAAGTACGACAAAGGCAACGGCAACAAGCGTCTGCTTTTGTACATCCGCCGCGAGTTCGGCGAACCCAAGGATTTCGAAAGCTTCGTCTACCTCAGCCAGCTGATGCAGGCCGAAGGCATCGGTATTGCCGCTTCGCACCTGCGCGCGTCGCGTCCGCAGGCAATGGGTTCGTTGTATTGGCAACTCAACGATGTGTGGCCGGGTGCGTCGTGGTCCAGCGTGGACTACTACGGCCGCTGGAAAGCGTTGAACTACCACGCTCGACGCTTCTATGCGCCGGAACTGGCGGCCGCACTACGCAAGGATGGCAAGACGACGCTGTCGCTGGTCTCCGATCGCACGGCGCCGATGACCGCACGCTGGCGCCTGCGCGTGCTGGATTTCAGCGGGAAGGAATTGAAGCGCCGCGAGCAAAAAGCGACGCTGCCGCCCTTGAGCAGCACCCGCGTGGGTGAGTTCAGCGATGCGCAACTGCTCGGCCGCGCCGATCCAAAGCGGAGCTTCGCGGTGTTCGAATTGCTCGATGGTGAGAGAGTGCTTTCGCGTCAGTTGGTGTTCTTCGATGCCGCCAAGCGCCTGGCACTACCTGCTGCACAGGTGCGCAGCGAATGGAAGGCCGATGGCGATGGCTTCGCGTTGTCGTTATCCAGCGACACGTTGGCGCGTGATGTCTGGCTGTCGTTTGGCGATCTCGACGTATCGGTTTCGGACAATGCGTTCGACTTGCTGCCGGGCGAGCCCTTGACGATTCGTGTGCATGGCAAAGCCACGTTGGAACAACTGAGCACCGCGCTGCAGGTGCGCGAACTGGCCGGCACGTTGGCCGGCGCCCCGGCTGAACCGGTGGAGACGAAATGATGATCCAGTCGTCATCTCCGCGCAGGCCGGGACCCAGCGCCTCTCGTTCCTCCCGCGCGCAAAGTCGCTGGATCCCGGCGTTCGCCGGGATGACGGCGTTGGTTGTGATGTCGGTTATCGCTCCTGTCCTCGCCGATGAAGCGGAGAACAAAGCCGCGGCGCTGGTGGCGAAAATGACCCGCGAAGAGAAAGTGGCGCAGACCATGAATGCCGCTCCTGCGATTCCGCGCTTGCGCGTGCCGGCTTATGAATGGTGGAACGAGGGCTTGCACGGTGTTGCCCGTAGCGGCCACGCCACGGTGTTCCCGCAAGCGATCGGATTGGCGGCGAGTTGGAACACCGATCTGCTCAAGCAAGTCGGCACGGTGACCTCCACCGAGGCGCGAGCCAAATTCAACCTGGGCGGCGGCCCGGGCAACGATCACAAGCGCTACGAAGGCCTGACCATCTGGTCGCCGAACATCAACATCTTCCGCGACCCGCGCTGGGGCCGTGGCATGGAAACCTACGGCGAGGATCCTTACCTCACCGGACAATTGGCGGTCGGCTTCATTCGCGGTCTGCAGGGCGACGATCCGCAGCACCCGCGCACGATCGCCACGCCCAAGCATCTTGCCGTGCACAGCGGCCCGGAGCCCGGCCGCCATGGCTTCGATGTTGACGTTTCCCCGAGGGATCTAGAGGCCACATACCTTCCTGCGTTCCGTGCGGCGCTGGTCGAAGGCGGCGCGGGCTCGGTGATGTGCGCCTACAACTCGCTGCACGGCACCCCCGCCTGTGCCGCCGACTGGCTGCTCAACGGACGCTTGCGCAAGGATTGGGGGTTCAAGGGCTTCGTGGTCTCCGACTGCGATGCGCTCTACGACATGCTCCACTTCCACTACTTCCGCCCCGACGAGGCGGGCGCGGCCGCTGCCGCACTGAACGCTGGGCATGATCTCAATTGCGGCAATACCTATCGTGCACTGGGCCAGGCACTGGACCGTGGCGAGACCAGCGAAGCATTGCTGGACCAATCGCTGGTCCGTCTGTTCGCCGCACGCTATCGGCTAGGCGAGTTGGAGCGCCCTGGGCAAGACCCTTACGCAGGACTGGGCGCGGACGACATCGGCAAACCGGCCCATCGCAAGCTGGCGCTCGAGGCTGCATTACAATCGCTGGTATTGTTGAAGAACCACGGCGCGACGCTGCCGCTGAAACCGGATACCCGGCTTGCGGTGATTGGCCCGAATGCCGATGCGCTTGCCGCGCTGGAAGCCAATTACCAAGGCACCTCGGTCGACCCGGTGACGCCCTTGCTAGGCCTGCGGCAACGCTTCGGCAGTCAGCGTGTCAGCTATGCCCAAGGCGCGCCGTTGTCCGCCGGAGTGCCGGTGATGATCCCAGAAACCGCGCTGCGCAACGAAGGAAAAGCCGGGCTGAAAGGCGAATATTTCGACAACCCTGACTTGGCGGGCAGTCCGCGCCTGGTGCGTCAGGATCGTGTGGTCAGCTTCAACTGGGATCAGGTGGCGCCGGCTCCTGGCGTGGACAAGGATCGCTATTCGGTGCGCTGGACCGGCGAACTGCTTCCGCCCGGCCCTGGTGACTACACGTTGGCGGTCCGCGTAGCGCGCTGTTTCGACTGCACCGGCCACGATCCGGTACGTCTGTATGTGGATGATGAGTTGGTGATCGCCGGCAATGCCGAAGACAAGCGCGTGGCCGCCGGCGTGCACAACGCTGACGGCCGCAATGTCGAAGCGCAGCTGCATTTCGACGATGCACAGCCGCGGCGGATTCGCCTGGAAATCGAACATCAGGGCCAGGACCAGGGACTGCGGCTGGAATGGCTGGCGCCGGCCGATGCGCAACTGGCCGAAGCCCAGCGTGTTGTCGCGCAGGCTGACGCAGTGGTGGCTTTCGTGGGCCTGTCGCCGGACGTCGAGGGCGAGGAACTGAAGGTGGACGTGCTCGGTTTCGACGGTGGCGACCGCAATGCGATCGGTCTTCCGCCGCAGCAGCAGGCCCTGCTCGAACACGCAAAGACCGACGGCAAACCGCTTATCGTGGTGTTGATGAGCGGCAGCGCGGTGGCGCTGAACTGGGCGCAGCAACATGCCGACGCGATCCTCGCTGCTTGGTATCCCGGGCAGTCCGGCGGCACCGCCATCGCGCAGGCCCTGGCCGGCGATTTCAATCCGGGCGGGCGCCTGCCGGTGACCTTCTATCGCTCGACAAAAGACCTGCCGGCGTATGTCAGCTATGACATGAAAGGCCGCACTTACCGCTACTTCACCGGTACGCCGCTGTATACGTTCGGCCATGGCTTGAGCTACACCACGTTCGCCTACGACACCCCGCGCCTGTCCAGCTCGGCACTGAAAGCCGGCAAGCCACTACGCGTAAACGCACGGGTGAGAAACAGCGGCAAGATCAAAGGCGACGAAGTGGTGCAGGTCTATCTGGAGCGTGTTCATCCAGACCCTTCGAAACAGCCGCAATCGCAGTCGCCCATCCGCAGTCTGGTCGGGTTCAAGCGGGTGACACTGAAACCTGGCGAGTCGCGCGAAGTGGACTTCCAACTGGATGCGCGCGCGCTCAGCGATGTCGACCGCGCCGGGACACGCGCGGTGGAACCCGGCGACTACCGGGTATTCGTCGGTGGAGGCCAACCCGGCACCGGTGCCCCAGGCAACGGTGCTGCGTTCTCGATTGAAGGCCGGATGCCGCTGCCCAAGTGATAGCGCGCTCTGGTGGAGCCGAGCTTGCTCGGCTGGTCTTGCGGCGGCCCGACAAGAACGGCCGGGCGAGTTCAACTCCACAAGGACAAGCGCACAGCAACAGGAGATTCTGAAATGCCTACCCGCCGCGACATCCTTCAATTCCTCGCCGCCAGCGTCGGCGCCGGGTTTGCTGGCGCCCTGCCCGCTTTTGCCGCCACGTCGGCCAAGAAGGCCGCGTTTGTCAGCAAGCGGCCGTCGAAGAACGAACGCCGCTTCGTCAGCGTTGCCGTGGAACGCCAGTTGGCGCAAGTCAAGGCGCGCATCGGCGATCCGGAACTGGCCTGGTTGTTCGAGAATTGCTATCCGAACACGCTCGATACCACCGTGCAAACCGGCACCCGCGATGGCAAGCCGGATACCTTCATCATCACCGGCGACATCGAAGCGATGTGGCTGCGCGATTCCTCCGCCCAGGTACATCCTTATATTCCGCTGGCGAAACAGGACCAGGCGCTACAACGAATGTTGCATGGCCTGATCCGGCGCCAGGCGCTATGCATCCGGCTGGATCCCTATGCCAATGCCTTTCTGCCCGACGGTGTGACCCAGCGGCTGGAGTGGTCGGTCAACGACATCACTGAGATGAAGCCCGGCGTGGGCGAGCGTAAGTGGGAAGTCGACTCGCTGTGCTACCCGATCCGGTTGGCGTACGAATACTGGCGTGTCACGGGCGATACCGCACCGTTCGACGACGATTGGCGCGAGGCGATGCGTGTCGTGGTACGCACGTTCCGCGAGCAGCAGCGCCTGCACGACCGTGGCCCCTACACTTTCCAACGGCCCTCGCCTTTTGCCACCGAGACGCTGGTGCTGGGCGGCTACGGACAACCGACCCGGCCCAACGGCATGATCCACTCGATGTTCCGGCCTTCGGACGATGCCTGCCTGTATCCGTTGTTCGTGCCGGCCAATTTGTTCGCGGTGGCTGTGTTGCGGCAATTGGCGCAGATGAGCCAGGCCATTCACCACGACCGCGACTTTGCCTCCGACTGTCGCGCACTCGCCGACCAGGTCGAAAAGGCAACGCGGCAGCACGGCATGATGCGCGACGCCGACGGCCAATCGTTTTGGGCTTATGAAGTGGACGGGTACGGCAACCAATTATTCATCGACGATGCCAATGCACCGGGTTTGTTGAGCCTCGCCTACCTGGGCTGCTGTGAACGCGATGATCCGGTGTTCCGGCGTACCCGCGAGTTGGCCTGGAGCGAACGCAATCCCTACTTCTACCGTGGCCGCGCTGCCGAAGGCGTGGGCAGCCCGCACAGCGGCATGCACACGATCTGGCCAATGGCGATCGTTCAGTACGCCATGGCAAGTGACGACGACGCGCAGATCCGTCAATGCCTGCATTGGCTCAAGACTACCCATGCCGGCACCGGTTTCATGCACGAGGCTTTCGATAAGGACGATCCAGCGAAGTTCACCCGCGATTGGTTCGCATGGGCGAACACCCAGTTCGGCGAACTAATCGTCGACCTGGTGGAGCGCAAGCCGCATCTGCTGCGAAGTTGACATGGCTCTTGTAGAGCGGAGCTTGCTCCGCTGGGGCTTTTCCACAAAGAGCAGCGGAGCAAGCTCCGCTCTACGAGAACCAGAACGAATATCCGATGCATCATGGAGAAGTAGCAATGGCAACACGACGCGGATTCCTGCAAAGCGCCATCGCCCTGGCCTTGTTCGGCGGTAGCGGCCTGTCCGGCCTCGCATTCGCGCGTGCCGGCGGTTATGCGATGCCGGCCGATGCACGCGTCAAGGCTGATCTGACTCGCCACGTCGATGTCTTCATCGGCACAGGTGGTCACGGCCATACGTTTCCCGGCGCCACGCTGCCGTTCGGCATGGTGCAGCTCAGTCCGGACACCTACAACGCAGTCTGGGATGCATGCAGCGGATACCACGAGTCCGATGGCTCGATCATGGGCTTCTCGCACACCCACCTGTCCGGCACCGGCATTGGCGACATGCTCGACTTCCTGGTCGTGCCGCGTACGGGCGAAGTCAGACTGCAACCCGGTCCGCTAAACGCGCCGGAAACCGGCTACCGCTCGCGTTTCGACCATGCCGACGAGGCTGCATCGCCGGGCTATTACCGAGTACGGTTGAAAGACACCGGCATCCACGCCGAACTGACCGCCACCGCGCGCGCCGGCCTGCATCGCTATCACTTCCCCAAGGGCCAGCCAGGACATTTGCTGCTTGACTTGGCCCACGGCTTTCAGGACAACGCGACCACTCCGACACGAGTCACTGGTGCGCAATTGCGCGTCGTCGACGAACGCACGGTCGTCGGTGGCCGCCGTGTTCATCAGTGGGCAAAGGGCCGCTACATCTTCTTCGCGATGCGGCTGTCGCATCCGTTCGCGCAGGCGCAGTTGTACAGCGACGACCGGCCGTTGGCCAAAGACGCACGCCAGGCCGACGGTACCCGGCTGAAGGCCGCCCTGCATTTCCCGGATGCAGGCGATGCTCCGCTGCTGGTCAAGGTCGGCATCTCCGCCGTCAGTGCCGAGAACGCTTTGGCGAACCTCGACGCCGAGTTGGCCGACTTCGACTTTGCGCGCGTGCATGCCGAAGCAGTCGCGGCCTGGGAAAAAGAGCTGGCACGCGTCCGCGTCGAGGCCGACGATGCCGATGGCGGCAGCCAGCAGCGCATCTTTTACACCGGCCTGTACCACTCGCTGCTGGCACCCACGCTGTTCAGCGATGTGGATGGTCGCTACCGCGGAATGGATTTGCAGGTACACACCCTGCCCGAGGGTTACCGCAACTACAGCACCTACTCGCTGTGGGATACCTATCGCACGCTGCATCCCCTGTTGACCTTGGTGCAGCCGGAGCGCGTTCCCGATCTGATGCAAGGATTGGTGCGCGGTGCGGCGGAATGCCCGGATGGAGTCGGTATCTGGCCGCTGCAAGGCGTGGAAACCGGCACCATGATCGGCTATCACTCGGCAGTAGCGTTGGCCGAAGCGCATGCCAAGGGCTTCACCGCCATCGACTACGCCGCGGCCTGGCCACTGTTTCGCAAACGCGCGATGGACGACGATTTCCATGGCCTGCCGTACTACCGCCGGCTCGGCTACATCCCTAGCGACAAGGTTAACGAAGCGGCCAGCCGAACCCTGGAATACGCCTACGACGATTGGGCTTGTGCGCATTTGGCGCGAGCAGCCGGTGCCGAGGACGACTATCGCAAGCTGGTAGCCCGCTCACGCAACTATCGCCATCTGTTCAACAAGCAAAGCGGGTTTATCCAGCCGCGGCTGGAAGACGGCAGTTGGGCAACACCGTTCGATCCACGCGCGCTTGGCCACATGAAGCGTTGGCACGACTTTACGGAATCGAATGCGTGGCAGGCCACATTCCTCAATCAGCATGACCTTTACGGATACATGGAGCTGTTTGGCGGCCGCGATGGTTTCGTACGCAAGCTCGACGAATTGTTCAGCACAAGTTCCGACCTGCCCGCCGACGCACCGCCGGATATCGACGGCATGGTTGGCCAGTATGCGCATGGCAACGAGCCAAGCCACCATGTCGCCTATCTCTACGCCTACACCGGGCAACCATGGAAGAGTCAGGCCATGGTGCGCCGACTGCTGCGCGAGCAGTACCACGACGCCCGTAACGGCCTGTCCGGCAACGAGGATTGCGGACAGATGAGTGCGTGGTACGTACTCAGCGCACTGGGTTTCTATCCGGTCGACCCGGTCAGCGCGAACTACGTGCTGGGCAGTCCGCTGTTCCGTCGCGCGGAAGTGGATGTCGGGCGTGGCCGCACCCTGCGCATCATTGCCCGCCGCAACAGTGCACAAAACGTCTACGTGCAGAGCGTGCGCTGGAATGGCAAACCGCATACGCGAAGCTGGCTGCGCCACGCCGACCTGGCCGCGGGTGGCACCTTGGAATTCGTGATGGGACCGGAGCCCAATCATGCGTTTGGTAGCCGAGCGGAGGATCTGCCTCCGTCGTTTGAAGGCCGTACAGATGGGCCGTAAGCGGAAAGGCTTTGCGCTTTGCTTCCTCCTTCTTCGAAGCGGGAAGCAAAAGCAAAAGCTTTCCGTATTCCCCTCTTTGGCAGCAAGCCTTCAAGAGACTTCCATGCTACGCAACATTCTCGCATCGCTCGTCATAACACTCACGCTGGCGGCCCCGGTCACGGGTATCGCCGCAGACGCCTGGCCCGTGTTCTCGACACAAGGCACGCAGTTCGTGCGTGACGGCAAGCCTTACCAGGTCATCTCCGGCGCGATCCACTTCCAACGCATCCCACGCGAGTATTGGAAGGACCGTCTGCAGAAGGCGCGTGCGCTCGGTTTGAACACGGTGGAGACCTACGTGTTCTGGAACCTGGTGGAACCGCGGCGCGGCGAGTTCGACTTTCGCGGCAACAACGACGCCGCTGCGTTCGTGCGCGAAGCCGCCGCGCAAGGCCTGAACGTGATCTTCCGCCCCGGTCCCTACGCCTGCGCCGAATGGGAGGCCGGCGGCTATCCGGCCTGGTTGTTCGCCGAGCCGGGCATGCGTGTGCGCAGCCGCGACCCGCGATTTCTCGCCGCCAGTGGCGCGTACCTGAAGGCTGTCGCCGAGCACGTGCGCCCGCTGCTAAACGGCAACGGCGGTCCGATCATCGCGGTACAGATCGAAAACGAATACGGCTCGTACGATGACGACCATGCCTACATGCAAGCCAATCGCGAGTTGTTCGTGCAGGCAGGCTTCGACAAGGCGCTGCTGTTTACGTCCGATGGTGCCGACATGCTGGCCAATGGCACGCTGCCCGACACGCTGGCGGTGGTGAACTTCGCCCCGGGCGAAGCAAAAAGCGCATTTGAGAAACTGGAGAAGTTCCAGCCAGGCCGGCCACGCATGGTCGGCGAGTATTGGGCAGGCTGGTTCGACCATTGGGGCAAACCGCATGCCAATACCAATGCCAAGCAGCAGGCCGAGGAATTGGAATGGATGCTGCGCCAAGGCCATTCGGTGAACCTCTACATGTTCATTGGGGGCACCAGCTTCGGTTTCATGAATGGCGCCAACTTCCAAGGCAATCCCAGCGACCACTACGCGCCGCAGACCACCAGCTACGACTACGACGCCGTATTGGATGAGGTTGGGCGGCCGACGCCGAAGTTCGCCCTGTTCCGCGACGTCATTACGCGCGCAACCGGCGTACAGCCGCCAGCACTGCCCGCGCCGGTGCGTTTTGCCACATTGCCGCGAGCCGCACTGCGGGAATCGGCTTCGCTGTGGGACAACCTGCCCGCGCCGATCGCCAGTGAAACGCCGCTGCCGATGGAAGCCTATGGTCAGGACTATGGCTACATCCTCTACCGCACCACCATCACTGGTCCGCGCAAAGGCGAGCTGTACCTGGGTGAAGTGCGCGACTACGCGCGCCTCTACCTCGACCGCAAACTAGCCGGCAGGGTTGAACGCCGGCTGCAGCAGGTGTCGGCGACATTGGACGTACCGGCGGGAGAACACACTCTCGACGTACTGGTGGAAAACAGCGGACGTATCAACTACGGCCCGCACATGGCCGACGGCCGAGCTGGACTGGTCGACCCGGTGCTGTTGGATGGTGAACGGCTGCTAGGTTGGCAGGCATTTCCGTTACCGATGCGCTCGCCCGAAACGCTGCGAGGCTGGACCAAGGCAAAAGTGGAAGGGCCTGCCTTCCACCGCGGCACGCTGCGCATCGCCGCACCGGCCGATACCTGGCTCGACATGAACGCGTTCGGCAAGGGTTTCGCTTGGGTCAATGGTCGCAACCTGGGCCGTCACTGGGACATCGGTCCGCAACGTGGATTGTATTTCCCAGCACCTTGGCAGCAACGCGGCGACAACCAGGTGGTGGTATTCGATCTGGACAGTGTTGACGAAGCCAGCGTCCGTGGGTCGTCGGAACCGCTGTGGAGCAAGCCCGGAGATGAGTGAGCCTGATATGTGCACCTCCACGCCGGAGCACTACATGCCCCCCAAGACAACGGCCCCGGATCTCGCGATGGCGGGCCCGCATGACTGCCTAAATCCCCTTCCCGATTCGCGTGGCCTTCGGCCGCTCCATCGTCCATGAGGTTCTCCCCTATGCCCCGTTTCCTCCGCTTATCCATCCGCCAATGGGCCGCACTCGGCTTGTATCTCCTTGCCCTGCCGCTGTCCGCGGCACAGAACTTCTCCGACGTGCGGCCGTCGCCACAACAGGTGGCTTGGCAGGAACTGGAGTTTGGCGTGATCGTGCACTTCAACCCCAATACCTGGCTGGACCAGGAATGGGGCGACGGCACCGCCAAACCGTCCGTGTTCAATCCCAGCCAGGTCGATCCCGGGCAATGGGCTCGTGCCGCCAAGGCGGCCGGTGCGAAGTACCTGATCCTGGTCGCCAAGCACCATGACGGCTTCGCGTTATGGCCAACCGGGCAGAGCGAGTACTCGGTGAAGAACAGTCCTTGGCTGGGTGGCAAGGGCGACTTGGTGAAGATGACCAGCGAAGCGGTTCGTGACGAAGGCATGGGCTTCGGTATCTATCTGTCGCCCTGGGACCGGCACGAACCCAAGTACGCCGACTCCAAGGCCTACGACAAGTTCTATACGGCCCAATTGGTGGAACTGGCCTCGCACTACGGACCCATTACCGAGTGGTGGCTGGACGGTGCCGGCAGTGCCGGACACGTATACGACTTCGACAAATACATCGAGGAGCTGCGCACCTATCAACCGAATGCCATGGTATTCGCCGATACCGCGCTGTTCGAATATGGCGATATCCGCTGGGTCGGAAACGAGTCCGGCTTCATCGTCGGCGAAAACTGGAATGTGATCGACCGCCATGGCTATCTGCGCTGGCGTCCGGTGGAGGTCGATACGCCGATGCATCACCTGCAATGGTTCTGGCATCCCAATAGCGACCAGACTCTCAAGAGCCTCGACGAACTGGTGGAGATTTGGGAAAAGAGCGTGGGCTTGGGCGGACAGCTGGTACTGGGTATCGCGCCGGACAAGCGCGGCCTGTTGCCGGAGGCCGATGTCCAGCGACTACGCGAGCTGGGCGGAGCGATCGAGAAGCTCTATGGACCGGCCAGCAATCTGGTGCCGGGCAACCTGAAAAGCGTGGGCAACATCGCCGCGGCAGTCGATGGCGATCGCGACAGCTTCTGGAGTGCGCCAGAGGGCACCCACAACGCGACGCTGGAATTGAATTTCAAGCAGCCGGTGACCTTCGACAGCGCGTTAAGCATGGAATGGATCAATGCCGGCCAGCGCGTGCAGAAGTACGCCGTGGAGGCGTGGCAGAACGGTCGCTGGGTACGGCTGGCGCAAGCGCAGGCCATCGGGCGAATGAAGATCGATCATTTCGCCCCGGTCACCACGTCGCGTGTGCGCCTGAACATCTTGTCCAGCTCCGATCCGGTGCACATCCGGGAGTTCCAATTGTTCGACACGGGTAAAGGGGCGAAGGGTGAGCGATGAGCCGTGAGCAGGAAGCCGAAAGACGCTCGTTTTTGCCTCCTCGTCAACCACGCGGCGCTGCGGAAATAACAGTCGATCGGCACTGAAAATACGCATGCCCCTTCATCGAACCAACGCCCTAGCCATTCTTTTGTTGTTCGCCAGCTTGTTGCTCGCGGCGTGCGGCGACCTATCCGTATCGCCGCCGCCTTCGCCCATCGTGTTGGAGGAATTCATCTTTACTCGTCCACCCACGCCGCAAAGCCACGCCTCCACGCTGGTCGAAACCCGCGATGGCAGCTTGCTTGCCGGGTGGTTCGGTGGCGAGCACGAGGGCGCGGCAGACGTGGGTATCTGGCTTGCACGTCGCGCGGCCGGCGGCTGGCAAACGCCGCGGCGCGTGGCCGATGGAGCGCAGGACAACGGTCAACCACAGCCGGCGTGGAATCCGGTGCTTTTCCAGCCCGCGCAAGGACCGCTGCAGCTGTACTACAAGGTCGGCCCGAATCCGCGGCAGTGGTGGGGAATGCGCACCGTCTCCGACGATGACGGTGTGCATTGGTCGGCGCCCAGACGGCTGCCCGACGGTATCCTCGGCCCGATAAAGAACAAGCCGCTGCAACTACCCAGTGGCCGCATCCTTGCCCCGAGCAGCACTGAAGACGAGGCCGACGGCTGGCGCGTGCACATAGAAACCAGCGACGACAACGGCCTGCACTGGCGTCGTAGTGAAGCGCTCAACGATCCGGCGCAGGTCGCCGCCATCCAGCCCAGTCTGCTGCGTCACCGCGACGGCCGTCTGCAAGCACTGGGACGCAGCAAACAAAACCGGATATTCAGTGCTGTCTCCAATGACGACGGCGCTACCTGGGGACCGATGACCCTGCTGGACATCGAAAATCCCAACGCCGGCACCGATGCGGTGATGCTCAGCGACGGCCGTGCGTTGCTGGTCTACAACCCCGCGGTAGCCGGCAAGGATTGGTGGGATGGCCGCGGCGTGCTGGCGGTGGCGCTGTCGAACGACGGCGTGAATTGGCAGCGAGTGTTGACGCTGGAAGACAGTCCCAAGGACGAATTCTCCTATCCCGCCGTCATCCAGACCCGCGACGGGTTGGTACACATCAGCTACACATGGAAACGCCAGCGGATCAAACACGTGGTGTTGGATCCGCGTTTATTACCGTCGGAGGGACTCTCTCCTTCTGCCTCGTCCTTCCGACGCACCTTGGAAAAAACGCATGTCCAAATTTGATTCGTGCATCGCCAATTGCCTAAAGCCAGCCCTTGGATCCGCCATGCTGGCAATGACGCTTCTGTTCTCCTCGGCATCGGCCATAGCTGCCGATGCCGAAGATCCGAACACGCTGGTCAACACCTTCATCGGCACCCAGGACGAAGGCAATACCTTTCCCGGTGCGTCGGCGCCGTTCGGCTTGATCCAGATCAGCCCGATCGGGTCGCACTACGCCGGCTGGCGCCACGGTGATGAAAAGATCCGTGGCTTTGGCCGCTCTTTCTTGTCCGGCGCGGGCTGCTGGGAACAAGGCGGACAGATATCGGTATTGCCGGTGACCGGCAGCATCGGTCCTGGTGGCGACTTCGATACCAACGACGCCAAGAGCTTCGATCATCGCAAATACGGCTCGCGCTATACCCATGATGGCGGTGCCGGCCAGGCCGGTTACTACAGGGTGCGGTTGACCGGGCCTTCCGATCAGAAGGCCGACGACATCGACGTCGAAGCCACCGCGCTGACCCGTGCCGCCGCCGAACGCTATACCTTCGCTGCCGATGCGAAGACCGGCCACGTACTGATCAATGTCAGCCAGGCCAACGAAAAGCACCGCGTGATCGGCAGCCAGGTGCGCGTGGTTGGCGATCGTGCCGTTGAAGGCAAAGTCACCACGTTGAGTTTCTGCGGCGGGCACCAGTACTCGACTTGGTTCCGCATCGAGTTCGATCGTCCGTTCGCCTCGTTCGGCGTCTGGGGCCAGGGCGGCGGCACCCGGAATGCACGCTTCAGCATGGAAGGCGAACACGACCCGTTGAACGGCGCATGGCTGAGCTTCGACCTCGGCAAAAACCGCAGCGTCACCGCGGTGAGCGCGATCTCACACGTCGACCCCGAAGGTGCCCGCAACAACCTGCGTGCCGAGGGCATGCGCGGCGGCAAGTTGCTGTCGTTCGACGCGATGCGCAAGGATGCGCAACAGGCCTGGCGCGACGAGTTGTCGACGGTCCGCGTACAGGGCGGCAGCCGCGACGAGCAGGTGGTTTTCTACACCGCGCTTTACCACGCACTGCTGCAGCCGCTGACCGGCAGCGATGCCGATGGCCGCTACCGCGGTTATGACGATCGCATCCATATCGCCGACGGCTGGACCTACTACGAATACTTTTCGCTGTGGGACACCTATCGCTCGCAGAACCAACTGCTCGCCCTGCTCCGCCCGCAACGCGCACACGACCTTGGCCGCTCGCTGCTGGCGATCGATGCGCAGGGCGGCTGGCTGCCGCGGTGGGGTTACGCCAATTTCGACACCAACGTGATGAGCGGTGACCCGGTCACGCCATTTCTGGCCGATCTGTGGCGTTACGGCGCGCTGCAAGGTCTTGAGCGCGACACGTGGAAGGCGTTGCGCAAGAACGCCTGGGGCATGCCGCCGCTGGAATCGCGCCACCAGGGCCGGTCCGGCAACGCCAATTATCTGGAGCACGGCTTCGTAGTCTTCGACCGCAGCTTTGCGGCCAAAGGCATGGACGTGGATCCCCACAACGGCGGTTCGGCGACATTCGAATACGCGTTGGCCGACTGCTCGCTGGCACTGATGGCCGACTCGCTCGGCGAAAAAGCCGACGCCGCCGAACTGCGCAAGCGCGGCGGCAATTGGCGCAAGGTCTGGGACGCGCAACTGGTGGAGAAGGAATCGGGATTCGCCGGCTTCCCGCGCCCACGGCTGGAAGGCGGCGACTGGTTCACGCCGCCGAACGGCCACTACAGTCCTCGCTCGCACTATGGCTTTCATGAAGGCACCGCGTGGCAGTACCAATGGCTGGTGCCGCAGGACGTGCCGGCGCTGACCCAGGCGATGGGGGGACACGAACAAATGGCACGGCGCCTGGACGCTTTCTTTGCCTACGACGAACTGCTGGCCGATCCGCAAAACGCGCGCAAAGCCTGGGTCAGTGGCGCGTACTCGTACTACAACCAGTACCGCTACAACCCCAACAACGAACCGACGATGCACGTGCCCACGCTGTACAGCCTGATCGGCCAGCCGTGGAAGACCGCGACCGTGCTTTCCGCGGTGCAGACGCTTTTCACAAACGCACCCAACGGCGTCACCGGCAACGACGACCTCGGCACGATGTCGGCGTTCTACCTGTTCAGCGCGCTGGGCTTCTCGCCGTTGATGCCGGGCAGCGGGCAGATGCTGCTGCACCCACCGCGCTTCGACCGGGTCGAGATCGACTTGGCCAATGGCCGCCAACTGGTGGTCCAGGCGAATGGCGCAGGCAGCAAGCGTCCCCAGTACGTTGCTGGCGCTAGCTTCGATGGCCAGCCCCAAACGGCGGTCTGGCTGGACGTCGAACGGTTGAGACAAGGCGGAACCCTGGAGTACGACCTGTCCGCTACGCCGGATACCTCCGGCTGGGGTACCCAAGAAAAGGACGCGCCGCCAGCGGCGTGCCCGGCGCCATGAATGGGAAGGTGGAAAAACAGGATTGTGGCGAATGAATATCCCATGCGCCGACGGGATCAGCTTTCTCCGTCCTCCCTCCTCCCGCCTGCCTCAGTTATGCTTTGGCGGAGCCGAAACTCGCGTACGGCTGGCTTGGCCGAGACGTACGCCACATATTCACTCGACCCAGCACCGCAACACGCGAGCACGACTTGCAGGCATGTCCAGTTTGTCGCAGGATGCGAAGGTTGGATCGATCTAAACGGATTTGGTGGCACCTTGGACAAACCGCACAGGATCACCCTAAACGACATTGCATCCGCTTGTGGAGTTTCGCGCGCAACGGTGTCACTGGTGTTGCGCCGCAGTCCGCTGGTGCATGCCGACACGCGCCGCCGAGTTGAGGCGGAAATGCAGCGTCAAGGCTACGTCTATAACCGTGCCGCCGCCAACCTACGCCAACGCGTGTCCAGTACGGTCGCGCTGGTTATCAATGATCTGTCGAATCCCTTCTTCGCCGAGTTCGCTGCTGGCGTCGACGAGGAGCTCGGCGCCAGAGGCTACGTCACTCTGTTGGGCAGCAGCAACGAATCGCCTGAGCGGCAACGCGAGGTGTTGAGCTCGCTGATTGAGCATCATCCGGCCGGAATCATTCTGTCGCCCGCGGAAAACAGCGACGTCGCAGACGTGGAACTGGCCATCGGTCGGCATGCACCGCTGCTGGTCTTCAACCGCGAGCTGACCGGCACCCCTATTCCGGGTTTCGAATACGACTTCCTGGGCCTGGACAATCGCGCGGGTGCGCGCGCCGCAACCAAGCGTCTGCTGGAGTTGGGGCATCGCCGTATCGCCTTCTATGGCGGCCACGCCGATTCCAGTTCCTGCCGGGGGCGCCGCCACGGCTACCAAGATGCATTGACCGAGGCCGGCATCGCGGTCGACCCGCGCTGGATGATCGAGACCACACCGACCCGTCTGCAAGCCAATGCGCATGCCGATGAATTGTTCGCGCTCGATCCCTCGCCCACCGCCGCCGTCTGCTACAACGACGCAGTGGCATTGGGCCTGATGTTGGGGCTGACCCGGCTGGGTCGTCACCCGGGTGTCGATTTCGCCGTCACCGGCTTCGACAACATTCCCGAAGCCACGGTGGGCGTCCCACCGCTGACTACATTGGACGCTGATCCGCGCGCACGCGGCCGTCAGGTCGCCGAACTTATCCTGCAGCGCGCCGCCACGCCTTCAATGCCGCGACGCTCGGTCATCGTGCCCGTGCTGCTAACCGAACGAGAGAGCACCCCGCATGCGCTTAGCGCCTGAGTCCCACCACTGGCAACAAGCGACTACCGATCGATGAGCGCCGCCAATAACTCCACCATTCTGTGCTTCGGCGAAGCATTGATCGACTTCCTCGCCAGCGAACCTGGCAAGGGTGAAGCTCGCACATTCCGCCAATTCGCCGGCGGTGCTCCCGCCAACGCCGCTGTCGCGGTGGCGAAACTTGGAGGCCGGTGCGAATTCGTCGGCATGCTGGGCCAGGACATGTTTGGCGACTTCCTATTGCACAGCCTGCGCGAAACCGGCGCCGGTGTGCGCTATGTGCGCCGCACCGCCGCGGCTAAGACCGCGCTGGCGTTCGTCTCGCTCGACGCCCACGGCGAACGTAGCTTCAGCTTCTATCGTCCGCCTGCCGCCGACCTGTTGTTCCGCGACGAAGATTTCGACGCCGAATGCTTCGTCACGGCCGGCGTGTTCCATGCCTGCAGCAACAGCCTGACCGATGCCGACATCGCGGCAACGACGCTGTCGGGCATGGCTCGTGCACGTACTGCAGGGGCGCTCGTCAGCATCGATCTCAACCTGCGCCCCGCGCTGTGGCCGAACACGGCACCGTCGCTACCGGTGTTGTGGCGTGCGCTCGAGGCCTCCGATTTGATCAAGCTCGCCCGCGAGGAATTGGAGTTCCTGAAAGAAGGCCGTTTCTCGGACGAAGACATTGTCGCCCGCCTGCTGCGCACTGCGCGCCTGGTACTGATCACCGACGGTGCCGCGCCGATGCGCTGGTTCGCGCGTGGGCGCAACGGCGAACTGCCGACGATCAAGGTCAAAGCGGTCGACACTACTGCCGCCGGCGACGCCTTCATCGGTGGACTGCTGTCGCAGTTGCAGCGCGAAGGCATCGATGCGCGCACGTTCGATGCCTTCGTGGCCCACCCGGAGGATCTCGAACGCTGCCTGCGTTATGCCTCTGCTTGCGGCGCGTTGGCGGTCACCCGGCACGGCGCGTTTGCCGCGTTGCCCACGCATGCGGAAGCAATGGCGCTGCTGGCTGCGTCAGCGGTGGAAGCGTAGAAAAATGGTTCCGACCCTGCCGCTGCCTGTCTCCAACAGTGCACTGGCGCGGCAGGTTGCACGCCGTGGCATCGAGTCGACACAAAGACACTTTCCGCGTGGCGGCGAGAACATGCGAGCTTATGTTCTTGCCGACGCCTCGCGCAATGCTTCGACAAGGCGACGCACCTCGGCGGTATCGCTGCGGGTTTCGCCGCCTGTCATCCCTAACGTGTCTGCCGGCGTGAACCGCATCCGCGAAGGCAGCTCGCGCTTGGCCGAGGCGTGGAACTCACGTGCACCCGTTGCCGCCATGAGCGCGGCGATATTGCCGGCATGGACGCCTGCGCCCGGCATGATTTCGATGCGGCCGGCGGCCTGTTTGATCAGCCGTCGCAGGTTGGCGCTACCTTCCATCACGCTGGCTGCACCACCCGAGCTGAGGATGCGCTTGAAGCCAAGGCCGATCACTGCCTCCAGCGCTGCCGTCGGATCGCGACAGACGTCGATGGCGCGGTGGAAGGTGAGGTCCAGTCGGCCGGCAGCGGAAACCAGTTCCTGGCAGCGGCGGACGTCGACATCGCCATCCGCGGTCAATGCACCCACTACCACACCGTCGCAACCGGTTTCGGCGCAATGGGCTATGTCGGCAAGCATGGTGGCATGCTCCTCGTCCGCATACGCGAAATCGCCAGCACGCGGGCGAATCAATACATGCACGGGAATGGACAACTTTTCGCGCACCAGCGCGATCTGCCCCGGCGACGGCGTCAGCCCGCCGAGTTCCAGAGCCGAACATAGCTCGATGCGCGAAGCACCGCCGTCCTGCGCGGCGAGCGCTGAGGCGAGCGAGTTGGCGGCGATCTCAAGTTTTACTGGCGTCGCGTTCACTACGTACCGGCTCCCTGTTTCGATTCGGATCACGATGATGCCATCGCTTCAGGCATTGCAAGCGACAGTCGCTGACGACGATTGGTGATTATGCAGAAAAATGCAGCTCCAAGATTCCTTCCCTACTCAGTACTCGCCTCATCCTGCGCCTGTGCAAGGACAACACCGGCTCGAATATAGCTGCGATCGCGCTGGATCAGGCGTGGTCGATCCAGTCCTGCAGCGAAAAGCACCCACCTATCGGGAACAACGAATGAAACCACTACGACAACTCCTCCTGGCCACCTTGCTTTGCGCCGCACCACTGTCCGCCACGTACGCTGCCGAAAGCCAAGGCGACTACGTGCCCGAAACCGATCAGCTGGTGGTGCGAAAGCTGGAGCAATGGCAAGACTGGAAGTTCGGCTTCATGATGCATTGGGGACCGTACAGCCAGTGGGGCGTGGTCGAATCGTGGTCGATCTGTTCCGAAGACGTGGAATGGTGCAAGCGTCCCGAGGGCGAGGCGTATGTCGACTACGTCAAGCGCTACGAGCAACTGCCGACCACGTTCAATCCGGTCAAGTTCGACCCGGAGCAGTGGGCACGCGTCGCGAAGGATGCCGGCACCAAGTATGTGGTGTTCACCACCAAGCACCATGACGGTTTCAACATGTACGACACGCGGCAAAGCGATTACCGCATCACTGCCCCGAACGTGCCGTTCCACACCAATCCACGTGCCGACGTCACCAAGGAAGTGTTCAACGCATTCCGCGCGCAGGGCTTTGGCATCGGCGCCTATTTCTCCAAGCCCGACTGGCACAACGACAACTACTGGTCGCCACGCTGGGCCACGCCGAACCGCCACAACAACTACGACACGCGCAAGCACCCGGACCTGTGGAAAGGCTTCGTTGACTTCACCCATGCGCAGATTGGTGAACTGACGACGCAATATGGTTCCGTCGACATTCTGTGGCTTGACGGCGGCTGGGTTCGCCCGAGCAAGAATGAAGAATCGAAAGATGCTGCCGGCGTGGCATGGCCGCAGGACATCGATATGCCCAGATTGGCTGCGATGGCACGCAAGAACCAGCCCGGCTTGATCGTCGTCGATCGCGCGGTGGGTGGTCGCTATGAGAACTACCGCACCCCTGAGCAGAAGATCCCCGACGAGCCGCTGCCGTATCCGTGGGAAACCTGCATGACGCTGGGCGACTCGTGGTCGTATACGCCGAACGACAACTACAAGTCCGCGCGCAGCGTGGTGCAGATGCTGGTGGATGTGGTCGCGAAGGGCGGCAACTACCTGCTCAACGTCGGTCCCGACGCCAACGGCGAACTTCCTTCGGTCGCGGTAGAGCGCCTGGAAGAGATCGGCGCATGGATGAAGGTCAATGGCGAGGCGATCTATGCCAGCCGGTCCGTCGCACCTTACCGGGACGGCAAGTTCCGCTACACCCGGCTGAAAGACGGCACGGTTTACGCGTTCTATCTCCCCGACGCGAAAGAAGCCAAGTTGCCGGCCACGCTGCGCATTCCCGGCCCTGCCCCTGCCGCCGGATCGGAAGTGAAGCTGCTCGGCAACGACGCATCGTTGAAGTGGCGTCGTGACGGTGACGTCACCGTGGTCGAGGTTCCCGCAGCGGTCCGCAAACAGACCGCCAATGCGTACGCCTGGGCTGTTCGCCTGCCTGGTGCGGTGGCGGGCAACTGAGCGCTGCTGAGGGTTACGCCGGACGCGGCGAAGTTTCCTTCGCCTAAAGCAAAATCCCCCTTAATCCCCCTTTTTCAAAGGGGGGGATAAAAGTGCGCCTGGGCCGGAAGAGGGAAAGGAAACGGATAAAAAAGGGGAAGAAGGGCGAGACGAGGGATGGGTCTGCTTCTATCTCCCCCTTTGAAAAAGGGGGATTAAGGGGGATTTGCTCTTCAGCTTGTCGGCGAAGAGCTGCCAGATAGCGCGAACGCACGACGGATGAAGACGTGCGCGCGGCACGCTACATCAAGCAGCATCAGGGTCACTCCCCGATTCAACATCCAGCCGAAGCACGGCAGCCGACAGCGTGGATAAGCGCAACCGGCTCCCAGGGTGGCGAAATTAATAAAATACGTTATAACATAACGTATCCGGGATCTACCTCCCGCTTCGCCCACCCTAGAGAGCCTCGTGAGCATTACTGTTCGAATCCGGCTAGCGCCCTGCCTGTTTGCCTGTCTTTCCCTCCCCTGGCCGGCCATCACCCTGGCCCAATCCGCGCCCCTCCTCCCCGCGGGCACCGGAGACAGGATTGCAGAGCTGGATACGCTGGAAGTGGTGGGTCGACAGGACGCGGGCGCCTACTACGCCGACGAAGCCAGCGGCGCGAAGAGTCATTTGCCATTGCGGGAGTTGCCGCAATCGGTGCGCGTCCTGTCGCGCCAGGCGATCGACGATCTGGGTGCTACCCGATTGAACGACACCTTGGACTACGTGGGTGGCGTGTCGCGCCAGAACAACTTCGGCGGGCTGTGGGACAACATCGCGATTCGCGGGTTGCCCGGCAACGAAAACACCGGCAGCGCGATGCTGCTCAATGGATTTTCCGGCAACCGCGGTTTCAATGCGCCGCGCGACATGGCCAATATCGAGCGCCTGGAGTTCCTGAAGGGGCCAGCCGCCGCACTGTATGGAAGCAGCGAGCCTGGCGGAACGGTCAACCTGGTCACCAAGCAACCTCAGTGGCGTTGGGGACACGCCGTGGAAGCCTACGCCGGCAACCACGATAGCTTCCGCACCGCGCTGGACAGTACCGGTCCACTCAGTGAAACGTTCGCGTACCGATTGAACATTGCCGCGGAAGACCGCGGCAGTTTTCGCGATCACGTGCATTCGCAACGCCAGTTCGTTGCACCCGCTTTCACTTGGCGATTAGGCGATGCGACCCAGCTGAACTACAGCGGCGAATGGATACGCCATCAAACGCCGCTCGACCGCGGCGTGGTCGCTATCGACGGACGCCTGGGCCAAGTCCCGCGCGACACCTTTCTAGGCGAGCCAGGCGACGGCGATGTCACCGTGCGCAACCAGACGCACCAACTGGTGCTGGAACACGCGTGGTCCGACACCTGGACGTCGCGAGCCGGTCTTTCCTATCGCGAAGGAACGCTGCGTGGCTTTTCAACCGAACCTCATGCCTTGATGGCGGATGGCCGTACCCTGCGTCGCCAGCGCCGCCATCGGGACTACGCGTCGGAAGACCTGGCGTTGCAGCTGGAAATCCAGGGCCGTTTCGCCTTTGGAGGCTTGCAGCATGAGTTGCTGGTAGGCACGGAGGCCTACGACTTCTCACTGGACCAACGCATGCTGCGAATCAATCCGAGCGCGGCCAATCCTTACGCGATCGATGTGCTGGACCCGGTCTATAGCCAACCGCGTCCGGTGCCGTTGCCCAACACCGATACGCACGAAGAACAACGCAACCTGGCGCTGTATGTGCAGGATGCAATCCGTCTGGGCGAACGCTGGCGTTTTATGGCGGGATTGCGGATGGATCGCTATGAGCAGACGTTGGACAACCGGCGCACGGGTGCGCGGGTTCGCCAGCAACCGCATGAGACGACACCGCGTATCGGCCTTAGCTATCTTCCCAATGCGGCGTGGACGCTCTACGTCAATGCGGGGCGTTCGTTCCGGCCCAACATCGGAACCGATGCGCAAGCCAATCCCTTCGATCCGGAAACCGGCCGCGCGTTGGAAGCAGGAGCGAAATGGCAGAGCGCTGATGGCCAGCTGGGTGCGACGCTCGCGTTGTTCGATATCCGCAAGACGAATGTGGTCACGGCCGATCCGGCAAACCCGGGATTCTCGGCCACGTCAGGCGAAGTGCGCAGCCGCGGCCTGGAGCTGGATTTCTCCGGCCAGTTGTCCGAGCACTGGCGTATCAACAGCAGCTTCGTCTATGACCAGGTCGACGTATTGAAAGACAACACGCTGGAAATCGGCAGCTCGCTGATCAATGTGCCGCGTATCAACGGCAGTGTGCTGGGCGTCTACGAGAACACGTTCGCCAACGGCAGCCGCTACGGTCTTGGCGCCGGCGTCACCCACATGAGCGAGCGCTTGGGCGAAACCCGCACGCAGGCCGATGCCGATGCCGGCGTGAGAGCGTTCGAACTGCCGGCGTATACGACGGGAAAACTGGTGGCGTACTGGCGCGTCAATCCGCGCCTGCGCATCTCGTTGGACGTGGACAACTTGCTGGACGAAACCTACTACAACAGCTCGGTCAGCCGGTTGTGGGTAACACCCGGCGCCGGCCGCACCGTCACGCTGGGCGTGCAGACCAAATTCTGATTCTCGATTCCTGATCTTCATTCGGAATACCTTGGAGTTTCCATGATGAAAGCAACTGCGGACACGGCACCGGCGGCGCTGCACGCCGATGCACTCGAATACCGGTACGGCGACAAACCAGTACTAAAAGGTTTGAACCTACGTGTGCAGGCCGGCGAGATCTATGCCTTGCTGGGCGGCAACGGTGCGGGCAAGTCCACCGCCTTGAGTTTGTTCCTCGGTTTCATTGCGCCAACCTCGGGAACGATCTCGGTATGCGGCGCCGATCCTTATACCGACGCGGCACAAGCACGTCGCCATATGGCTTACGTGCCGGAAAGCGTCGCGCTTTACGACCACCTGACAGCCAGGGAAAACATCGGCTATTTCCTGGCGCTGGCGCAGGCACCGCGTGATCAGATAGCCGTCGTCGAGCCAGCATTGCGCGCGGTCGGGCTGCCGCAGGATGCCTGGGACCGACGCGTATCCGGATTCTCGAAAGGCATGCGCCAGAAAGTCGCCATCGCACTGGCATTGGCCCGTCGCGCACCGGTGTTGTTGTTGGACGAGCCCACCTCCGGACTGGATCCAGGGGCGACTGCCGAGTTCAACCAACTACTCGCCACACTGAAATCCCAAGGTGTTGCCATCCTGATGGTCACCCATGATCTGCTTGGTGCGGCTGATGTGGCCGATCGTATCGGTTTCTTGTATGGGGGCCGGTTGGACGCGGAAATGACAGCCCAAGGCCAGGAGCGCTTCGACGTGCAGGCATTGCACAAGCGCTACGCGCTGGGAAGCCTGCCGTCATGAAGGAGGCTGTTATGAAGGAGGCTGTTATGGAGGATGCCGTCATGAAGCCGGCGGCCATGAAACCTGCTGCCACCGCGCGAGCGTCTATCGTATGGCGTATAGCGCGCGAAGAATGGCGATTGCTGCTTCGCAACCGCGTCGCTCTAGCCGCGAGTCTGCTGGCGGTGGCGTTGGTATTGACCGCTACGCTGGTGAGTTATGAGCAGCGGCGCTCATTGATGCAGGCTCGCGAGCACTACCAGGCAATGGTGGACGAACAATTCAAGGCGCAGCCGGATCGCCACCCCCATCGCATGGTCCATTACGGCCAGTTCGTGTTTCGTCCGCTCAGTCCACTGGCATTCTTCGACTTCGGTGTCGACGCCTATACCGGCAACACGTTGTTCCTCGAAGGCCACCGGCAGAACAGCGCCAACTTCGCCGACGTGCGCCAATCCTCGCTACTGATGCGGTTCGGTCAGCTTTCGCCGGCATTCGTATTGCAGACATTGGTGCCGTTGCTGATCGTCTTTCTTGCTTTCTCTTCGGTAACGCGCGAGCGCGAAGGCGGCAATCTTCGTTTGCTTCTCTCGCAAGGCATAAGCGGTGGACAGCTGCTGCTCGGCAAATGGGTGGGGCATACCGGCATCGCCCTGGCGGTGATGTTGCCGGCTGCGCTTGCGCTGACCGTCAGCGTTGTGTTCGGCACTTCCGATGCTGCCGCAGTGGCCTGGACAATCGCCGTTTACGCGCTGTACCTGATGGGCTGGGTGACGCTGGGCATTCTGGTTTCGGCCTGGGCCCAGCGCGGACGCGATGCCTTGTTGTTGCTGGTAGGCATCTGGATCGTCAGCGTGATGCTGATTCCCCGCACCGCGCCCAGTATGGCGCAACAGCAATTTCCGCTACCCACCCGACTGGAAACCGACATCGCGATCCACCACGAACTGGCCGCGATCGGTGACAGCCACAACCCCGATGACCCCTATTTCAATGCCTTCCGGCAGAAGGTCCTGCAGCGATACAACGTATCCCGTATCGAAGACTTGCCGGTCAACTACGCCGGCTTGGTGACGATGGAAGGCGAACGCCTGACCAGTGCCTTGTTCGACCGCTATGCCGAGCGCACCTTCGAACTGGAAGCCGCACAGAACAGATGGGTCGGTACCGCCGCGTGGCTGAGCCCGGTAATCGCCTTGCGCCAACTCTCGATGTATCTGGCCGGCACCGACCTGGGCAGCCATCAGAACTTCCTCGCCCAGGCCGAGAGTTATCGCTATCGCCTGATTCAAGACCTCAACCGCATGCATGCCGAGAAGGTCGAGTACGAGAACGACAAGAACCATCGCATTTCGCACGAGAACTGGGCAACGCTGCCCCGCTTCGCCTACCGCCCCATCGATCCGATGAAGCAATCCGCGAAGTTGACAGCACCGTTGGCCGTGCTTGTGTTTTGGCTGGCGACATTGCTTGCGCTAATGGCCTGGCGTGGCAGCCGTCTTGGCAGGAGTGCGCGATGAATATCTGGCGTACCGAACTGGCCTTGATCATGCGCTCGCGCATTGCCGTGGCGGCGCTGGCGCTGTTGTTCACCGTGGGTGCGGCCGCGGTGGTCGCCGGATTGCATGCAGCGTCGCTTCAGCAGGCCACCATCGACCGGGCCTTGCAGGTTCAAACCAAGGAGATGGCGGCACAGGCGGCGCAACATGCTGGCGAAGGCAAGGACGCGGGCGATACCGGTTACTACACTTTCCACGCCACCTGGGACCCGCCTGCACCGCTGGCCTTTGCCGCGCTCGGCCAGCGCGATGTCCAGCCGTACCTGTCGCGGGTTCGCCTGCTGGGTTTGCAAGCGCAGCTTTACGAATCGGAAAACTTCAACGCCGAGTTGGTGTTGCCTGGCGCATTCGACTTCGCCTTCGTGCTGGTTTACCTGATGCCGTTGGTAGTGATCGCGCTGATGCACGACCTGATCACCGGAGAGCGCGAAAGCGGCCGCCTGCGTTTGTTGGTCGCCACCGCCTCCCACAACGCGCGGGGCGTCTGGCGCCGGCGAATCCTTTTGCGTGGCGGATGGGTGCTGGCTGCGCTGCTGCTGCCCTTCCTGGCTGGCGCTGCCTACGCGGGTGCACTGGGCTGGCAAGCCTTGGCGGTTGTCATCGTCGCCACCCTGTACACCGCTTTGTGGTTCGCGATAGCGGCGTGGGCGGCGGCGCGGCAACGCAGTTCGGCCACCAGCGCGATGCTGTTGGTGGGTGTGTGGATCGCCATCACGCTGCTGCTTCCCACGCTGGCCAACACCGCCATCAATCGCGCGGTACCGGCTGGCCGCGGCGTGGATTTGATGCTGGCGCAGCGTCAGTGGGTGCATTCGGGTTGGGACCAACCCAAGGAAGCCACGTTCGAACGCTTCTTCCGTACGCATCCGGAATGGCGCGGCACACCGCCGGTGGTGGGCCGCTTCCACTGGAAATGGTACTACGCCATGCAACAGGCCGGCGACGATGCGGTCGCCGGGCAAGTCGCCGACTATCGCAATAGTCTGCTGACGCGTCAGCAATGGACCGATCGGGCCGGCTGGCTGCTTCCTGGCGTCGCGACGCAAGGCCTGCTTCACCGTTTGGCGGATACCGACCTGCACGCGCAACTCGCCTACCAGGATCGGATTGCCGCTTTCCACAAACAGCTGCGGTTGTACTTCTATCCCTACCTGTTCCAGGAACGCCGCTTTACTCGCGCCGACTTCGACAGTATGCCGGCCTATGCGGTACGCGCTTTCGGAAGTTCGCTACCGTGGTCGCCGCTGCTGGCATTGATGGTGGTGACGGCACTGCTGATGGTATTGGCCTCGGGCCGATTCCGCCGCATATCGGCAACCATTTGATGGGCGTAGGGCGGGCCCTGGCCCGCCATTGCCATCTCAACGCTTGCAAAGACAATCATCGAGGACCACACCGCGGAAATTTTGAGCCGATTCCGCGGATTGTCGTCGTGAACTCAAGCATGGTAACGGCGGGCCAGGGCCCGCCCTACGGCCTTTCTATCTATCAGCCATCGCTTCGGAATTCATAGCGAATCAGATGTGAGTAAAGCTCTCCCGGCCGCAGGATGGTGTTGGGGAATCGCGGCTCGTTGGGAGCATTGGGAAAGCCTTGCGGTTCCAGGCATAGGCCGTGGCCCAGATCGGGATGCCCGAAGTGAAGCTTGTGGCCAGCGTAGAACTGGAGTGCGGGTGCGGAACTGGTCATGCGTAAGGTGATGCCGCTGTAAGGAGAATGCAGCTCGGCGGTATAGGGATGTCCTGCGGCCATCACCAGGCAATGATCGTAGCCGCCCGCCAGTTCAAGCTGCGGATGGTTTTCGGTATTGGCGACCGGACGGCCCGCGCGGAAATCGAACGGTGTGCCTTCCACCGGTGCGATTTCGCCGGTGGGGATCATTGCCGCATCGGCAACCGGTAGGTAGCGGTCCGCGGGAACGGTAAGCCTATGTTCCGTTACCGGCACCTGCGGATCACCGGACAGATTGAAGTAGCAATGATTGGTCAGATTGACCGGCGTGGCAGCATCGGTGCGGGCTTCCAGATGCAGTTCCAGTACATCGGCTTGGATGCGGAACGTGGCGGTAGCGTGCAGTGTGCCGGGATAGCCCTCCTCCCCAGCCGGCGATCGATACCCCAGGGACAGTTCCTCCGCCGATGCATCCAGCACGTCCCAGACACGCCGGCCAAAGCCGAGCGCACCGCCGTGCAGATGGTTGGAGGCTTCATTTGCGGTGATTTGGTAGCGATGGCCATCGAGTTCGAATTGCGCGCCGGCGATGCGGTTGGCGAAACGCCCCGCGATGACACCCAAGTAGGCCGTATCGCGGCGATAGGCTTCCAAGGTCGGCAATCCCAGCACGAGTTCCTTGCGGCCCGTGCGGGTGGGAAAGCTGAGGCTTCGCAGAATGCCGCCGTATTGCAGCACTTCGGCTTGCAGCCCATCCGGTTGGCCGAGATGGAAAGCGTTGACGGATACGTCGTCGAGATGGCCGAAGAGGCTGGGTGCGGTCATCGAAGGCTCCATGCTGTGGGGGATGCATGAGCATAGCGATGCTGCGCGGTTTTGGCGCCACGTCAGGCCCACAATGGGCCGAATGAAACTCCCCGAAGGCTCCTGTTCGCCGTCCAGATGCGCTGCGGCGCGTTCCATAGCGAGTGATGCATCGGCTATCGGGGCATAGCAATTCAAATATCACAAAGTAGATTTAATTCATTAGTCGGTTATCGGAAAGCCTACTATCCTCGGTTTTTACTGCTGCTCTCTTCGCCACTCACCACAATCTAGGAAGTCGGGAGCCCGCGTTGCGAGACTCCCAGCCTTCAAGCCGATAACCGGGAGGGGTTGTTTGCATGAAGATCCTGACTCAGCGCGAGTGCGCTCAGCGCCACCCGCGTTCGGCCGTGTTGCCTGGCACCACGGAACATTGCGCTGACGCCCGTGGCATGAGCCACGCCCTACCCCGAATCCGGATGCGCCGCTGGAAAGCGGCTGTCCCGCTGGGCAAAGCCTGCCGCAATTACCTCGGCAACAAACCTTTCTATCCACGCGGTATAGGCGCACCGGCGCGCACGATCTTATTGGGACTGCGCTACCAGCAGTCGCGCTAGCCGATGTTGTCGCGATCCATGTGCTCCAACTTCCACTACCAGGGAATACCCCGATGAGATTGAAGAAACTGTTGCGGATGCTGCCACTGTCGATCGCCATGCTGCTGCCGACGACCGGTGCGGCGCAGACCGCCGGCGCCACCGCCGTACAGGCCACTTTGCACGCGGACAAGCCTGGCGACGTCGTCAGCCGCAATATCTTTGGGCAGTTCGCCGAGCACCTCGGCTTCGGCATCTATGGCGGCATATGGGTGGGCGAGAAATCGAAGATCCCCAACACCCGCGGATACCGCAATGACGTGGTGAAGGCGCTGCGTGACCTGGAAGTGCCGGTAGTCCGTTGGCCTGGCGGCTGTTTCGCCGATGAATATCACTGGCGCGAAGGCATCGGCCCACGCGCTCAGCGGCCAACGCGCGTCAATACCCATTGGGGCGGGGTCGAAGAGCCCAACACCTTCGGCACGCATGAGTTCATGGATTTCGCCGAACTCATTGGCACCGACGCCTACGTCTCCGGCAACGTCGGCAACGGGACGCCGGAAGAAATGGCGTCCTGGGTCGAGTACATCACCTCGGATACCAAATCGACCCTGGCACAAGAGCGCCGCAAGAATGGCCGCGACAAACCTTGGAAGCTGCCCTACTTCGGTGTCGGCAACGAGCTGTGGGGCTGCGGCGGCAATATGCGCGCCGAATACGCGGCCGATCTGCATCGCCGCTACCAGACGTTCGTCAAGCCGGCGCCTGGACAGAACACGGTCAAAGTGGCCGCGGGTGCGAACTCCGACGACTACCACTGGACCGAAGTGATGATGCGCGATGCCGGCAAGCACATGGATGCGCTGTCGATCCACTACTACGCGGTAGGGGGCGGCTGGCCACCGAAGCGTTCGTCCTTCGAGTTCAACGAGGACGAATGGGTCGAAGGCCTCTCGGCCGCACTAAAGATGGATGAGCTGATCACCCGTCATAAAGCCATCATGGACAAATACGACCCGCAGAAGAAGGTCGCGCTTTACGTGGACGAATGGGGCACGTGGCATGCCGGCCTGCCTGGCGTCAACCCCGGCTTCCTGCACCAGCAGAACACGTTGCGCGATGCGCTGGTGGCCTCGCTGACGATCGACATCTTTGCCCGTCATGCCGACCGGGTGAAGATGGCCAACATCGCGCAGATGGTCAACGTGTTGCAGGCCATGATCCTGACCAAAGACGAAAAGATGTTGCTCACGCCCACCTATCACGTCTTCGAAATGTACAAGCCGTTCAAGGAAGGCACTTATCTGCCGCTGGATATCACCGCGCCGCCGTACAAACACGGCAGGACGACGTTGCCTTCGGTGCATGGCTCGGCCGTGCGCGGCAAAGACGGCCGCACCTATGTGGCGCTGACCAACCTGGACGCGAACCGTAGCGCCAGCGTATCCGTGCGACTGCAAGGACAGACATCGTCCGCGGTGACCGGCCGTGTACTGACCGCCCCGCAGATCACCTCCCACAATACCTTCGAGCAGCCTGAAACGGTGAAACCCACCGAGTTCGGCGGTGCTCGCGTGGAGGGCGGACAATTGAAGGTCGACCTGCCGGCGAAGTCGGTGGTGATGCTGCAGTTGCAGTAATGGATTGGTCATACGGCGCGGCGCAATGCCGCGCCGCTACGCCACGTAGAGCGGAGATTGTGCTTGCATCCCCTTGGGGGCTCCGCTGCTTTTGTTTTGCTTGCACCGTAACGAAGAGCAGCGGAGCAAGCTCCGCTCTACGAGGCGGGCCATACCCCCTACCGTCCGATTGTGTAACAGCAATTCTTATGTGAGTATCTCGCCTCCCATCACCATCGGAAGGTTCCATGCAGGCTTCTGCACTCATCGCTCTTGTCGTTGCATTTGGTTCGTCGTTTGCCGCCGTGGCCCAGGACATACAAACGCGCCCGATAGACGCGCCGGATGTAAAGAACGAAAAGCCCTATTCGCAGGACGGCATCAGCTTCAAGCTTCCGGGCAACTGGATCGTTACGGACAACCAGCCCATCGAGGGCGGTGGACGCAATGTCAGCATCGAGGCTGAGAAGGCGGATTTCGAGACGTTCGCGCTTGAAGCCAATCTGCACGTCTATCCCGAAGAAACCGCCGCGACGCTCCAGGAATCTGCCGAGTACCTGGTGAACGTCTATCAGGATGAGCAGCCGGAAAAGTACAGCACACCCGAGTATTCGGAGTTCAGTCTTGGAAAGGCTCCGGCGCTGACCGTGCGATACACGCATAAAGGCCTGGACGGCGACAGCCCTTATGCAAAGCAGTTCGGCCTGTACGCGCGCAAGCCGTGCGGTGAAGGCTGGATCTGCCTCATCTATGCGCAAACACTGGCAGCCAACGAAAGCGCCGCAAGGGCCGGGCTGCAGAAGATCTTTGAGAACGTTCGCTACGCGCCATAAGCATTCTCAACGTGTAGGAGCGACGTAAGTCGCGATGAAGCTTTCATGGGACAGCCTCATCGCGACTTACGTCGCTCCTACACGTCGTGGATTGCGTACTAAGTGGCGCCCTTCATTCGAGCTCCAGAACAAAACCACCGCGCGCCGGCACGTCGATCCGCAGCTTTCCATCTTTTCCGATCCGCACTTCTTCGCGCCGGAACGACAGCGGCCCATCGCCATCGGCGATCAATGTTCCGGAACGCACCGCACCCAACTCGCTCAGATCGATTTCCAGCGACTTCGATCCGGCTTCGGCATTGATGCCGGCGACATACCAGCGGCCGTCGCCGCGTCGCGCGAACACGGCCTGCTTGCCCGGGTAACCGGCAATATAGCGGCTGTCGTCCCATACCGAAGGCACCCCACGCAGGAACTCGCGCACGTAGTCCGGCGCCTTGGCCATGCCTTCCGGGATTTCGGCATAGTGTTGAATGCCGGATACGAACAACACCGATTGCGCCAGTTCGAAAGCGGGCGTGGTACGGCGTTCGATCTTCTTGATCTTGTCCAGCACCATCGGCGTGAAGTCCATCGGATCGAACACATTGCGCGTGAACGGCAGCATCGCTGCGTGCGTAGGTTCCTGGTCGGCGTTGGCTTGCTCGAAGGTGACGAATTCCAATCCGCGCACCGCTTCCATCGTCATCAGATGGGGATAGGTCCGTTGCCAACCGCGCGGTAGCGTGGCGCCGTGGAAATTCAACAGAAAACCGTAGGGCTCGGCGTCTTCCATGATGTCCAGGTAGTAGCCGATAAACGATTGGCCATCGCCGCCGAAGAAGTCGATCTTCAACCCGGCCACGCCCATTGCCTTGAGCCGGTCGAACTCGCGCCGTCTATCCGCGCGAGTCAGCATGCAGTCGCGCGGTGTTTGGTGGGACTGGTTCCAATCGCCGGCGGAGTTGTACCACAGCAGAATGCCCACGCCCTTACCACGCGCGTAGTCGACCAATTCGCGGATCCGGTCGTAGCCGATCTGGCTGTCCCACATCGCGTCGATCAGGGTGTAGCGCCAGCCCATCTCGGCGGCATAGTCGATGAAGCGCTTCTGCACCTCGTAGTTGGTCTGATCGTCGCCCAGCAGCGGCCAGCTCCAGGACGCCTTGCCCGGCACGATTGGGGTTGCGGCCGTGGCGGAGGTACGGCTTGGCGGATCCGCCAAGTCCGTGCCCAACGTCGACTCGGCGATCGCTTTCAGGCTGCCGATGGCGATGATGCGCCATGGCGACTGCCACGGCAGTGGAAACTGCGGATTGACCGGACCGTTCTGGAAGCTTTCGCGTGGATCGGGCAAGCCGACCCGGTACTCGCCCGACACCGCGCCATCGATCAAGCGGCTACCGGCATGGCCACGCGACAGGCTGCCTTCGCTCAGCAGCACCCAGGTTTCACCACTGCGAAACAGCGCCGGATACACCCAACCCGCGCCCAACTGGGAGGCTGTGCCGACCGCGACATCCTGCTGGTAATACTCTTCGTAGGATGGATTGGTTTGTGCAAAACCAGTCTTGGCGACCGCCATCGGCTGCAGCCAGGCGCGCGCTTCCTTGGGAAAGCGAAACGCGGTGGCCTCCTTGCGCAGATGATGGATGGCCTTGTCGGAATCGGGAAAGCGATAGCGCAAGGCCACGCCGTCGTTGGATACCTGGAAGATGATATCGAGACGGCGGTCTTTCGCGTCGACCCACTGGAACTCCCGACGGTTGGCCAGGTACTCGTTGTTGCGGCGCTTACCGGTCAGCAGCTCGTAGCGATCCTTTACCACGGTAACCGCACCGGCATCGCTCAGCCGCAGGCCGTGGGAAAAATCCTTTTCTTCCAGCACCAGCCCCAGCGCTGCAGGCTGCAAGACTTCCTTGCCTTCGAAACCGACCGCGTAATGCGGCGTTCCCTGCGCATCCAGCGATACTTCCACCCGTATCCTGCCGTCCGGGCTGGCGACGTCGCCCAGCTTGCGCGGGGATTCGGCAGCGGCGACATGGGTGGCCAGCAATAACGTCAGCATCAGCGCTTTTGCCTCCCACTTTATTAAAGGGGGATTGAGGGGGATTTGTTGTTGCTTTGAAGCAAGATCAAAAGCAAATCCCCCATAGCCCCCTTGACCAGCCATTCGGCTGTTGAAGAGCGCTAAAAGGGGGCGAATCAAATGCAGTGCGTAGGCGCGAAATGGCCGCGGCCACGCTCTTAAAACTGAGGATTGCGTTCCCATATGGCCCTCACCCGGTTATAGACGGCAAAACGTTCGTTGCGGATCTTGTAGAGTGGTACCAGTTGCAGCGGTCCTTCGATGCCCAGTGCCTCGAAGGTCAGCGGCTGATCAGTGGCGCGGACCCAGGATTGTTCCGGTTCGAAATAAACCGACGGCAGCTGACGGCCGACGATGCGATTGAATGACGGACGGTGATCGGAGACGTTGATCTTTTCCGGATCCATGCCGGCCTGCCCCATTCGCACGGCCAACACCAGCGGCCCGTACATCATCGCTTGCAGGTCGGGTTCGTCCGGCAACGGCGCAGGATGCAGTTGCATCGGCAAGGTCAGATCGATGCGGTCGCCATCGGCGAACTCGCGGTCCAGCGTCAGATAGCTACCGGGCGTCGCAGGCGCCGATTGCGCCACACCGTTGACGCTGACGCTGGCGCCGTTGGCCCAGTATGGGATACGCAGCCTGAGCTTGAATCGCCGTGGCCGCAGCAGATGAAGCAACAACGATGTGCCCTGCTGCTCGGGAAAACGCGTACGTTGCTCCAGCCGCAAACCCTGTTCCGGCCACGAGAGCTCCGATGCGATAAAGAGGTTGACGCTGACGCCTTCGTCGTCTTGGAAATAGATGGTGTCCTGGGTCTTGGCGAACTCCTCCGCGCCTGTGCCGGTGCAGCACCAGAACGAATCGAATGGCGAGTTGAACAACTTCCAGTAGCCGGCGTCCATCGGCACGAAGTACATCATCATGCCCGCCTCGTCCTGGGTGCCCAGGCGCGCGTTGAACAATACCCGCTCGTAGTAGTCCATCAGTGCGGCATCGGGCTTCCAGCCGTGCAGGTGCCGCGTCAGTTTGAGCATGTTGTAGCTGCAGCAGCATTCGTGCGAATGCCCGCTCAACTTCCCGGCAAACTGATCCGGCTTGCCCCAATGCTCGTAGTCGCTGGTGCCGCCGGTGCAATAGGCGTGATGACCGGTGACGATGCGCCAGAAGTGCTCGGCGATGTCGCGATAGCGCTTTTCGCCGGTGACTTCATAGGCGCGGGCGGCTGCCACCAGCTTGGGAATCTGGGTATTGGCATGCATGCCCGCCAGCTCATCACGCCCTTCCGCGAGCGGATCCAGCAATGAAGCCTGCTGGAAGCGCAGCGCCCAATCGCGATATCTGGCCTCGCCGGTCAGCACATGCAGTTCCAACAGCGACTCCTGCATGCCGCCGTATTCGACTTTCAGGATTCGCTGCCACGTGGCCTCGTCGAACCCGTCCATCCATGCGCCCAGCCAATCGGCCATCCGCGCCGCGGTTTGCAGCGCTTGTCGATTGCCGCAGTGACGGGCCATATCCAGATGCCCCGCAAGAATCTTGTGCCCGGTGTACAACGGCACCCACACCTGCTCGCCGCGGCCCAGGCGGTCGTAGAACGATGCGGGATAGGCGCCCAGATAGCCGTCCTTCGCCTGGCATTGAGCCAGGATATCCACCAGCGCATTCGCTTTGTCCAGGATGGCGGTATCGCCTGTCGACGCGTACAGCAGCGCGCACGCGGACAGATAATGCCCGCCGGAGAAATGCCCGCGTATTTCGCTATGCGGCGACTCCCATCCGCCCAGCGGCTGCGCCGTGGACGACAGACCGGCCGTGAGCCGGAAGCTGTGCGCCAGGCGATCATTGGGCAACGAAATCAGATAGCGGCGGTCGCGATCTCGTGCCTGCAGGAAAGGTCCGTCCAACAAGCGGACCCGGTTAAGCGGAAACGGCCGGGATTGCCAGGGCACCTTGTCCGCCAATTTCGTTGCTAGCGGCATCACGCGGTTATCGGCAGCCGAAGCCGAAGCACTCAGTGCCAAGCCGGCTGCGGCGGCGCTGCTTAGTTGCAGAAAGTCGCGGCGCGAACAGGCCAGCGGCGTAGCGGGATTTTTCATCGGCGGCGTCTCATCGGACAACTTGCAGGTGTTTGCGGCGAACGCTTTCGAACCCGCGCTGCAACAAGCAGAACAGCAGCAGCAGTACGCCGATCGCGATGCGCGTCCACCACGAACTCAGCGTGCCTTCGAAAGTGATCAGTGTCTGGATCATTCCCAGTATCAGCACGCCTACCAGGGTTCCCACGACGTAGCCGCTGCCACCGGTCAGCAAGGTGCCGCCGATCACCACCACCGCGATGGCATCCAGTTCCAGGCCTAGCGCGTGCAGGCTGTAGCCAGACAGCATGTAGAAGGTCAGCACCACGCCCGCCAATGCGGAGAGAAATCCGCTGAGCGCATACACGCCCACCACGGTCGCGTCCACCGGCAAGCCCATCAGCATCGCCGACTGCGCATTGCCGCCAACGGCGTAGACCGCGCGGCCGAACCGTGTGAAATGCGCAATGACAATTCCGGCGACAACGACCAGCAGTGCGATCACCGCTGCCACGGAAAGCGAGTAGCCGCCGCCGACCGGGATACGCAGATAAGCGACTGCGGTATGGAATGGATGATCGATGCTGATGGAGTCCACGCTGATCAGATAACTGGCGCCACGCGCCAGGAACATCCCAGCCAGCGTTACAACGAAGGCCTGCAGGCGGTAGCGCTGGATCAAGGCGCCCATGCCGGCGCCGAACGCGGTTCCCAGTGCCAGTGCCAGCGTGATAGCCGCCAGCGGATGCCATCCTTGCCGTTCGACCAGCGCGGCTATCAGCACGGTGGTGAAGGCGATCACCGCACCCACCGACAGATCGATGCCGCCGCTGAGAATCACGAACGTCATGCCCACGGCGACAATGCATAGGAAGGCATTGTCGATCAGCAGATTCAGGAATACCTGCGGCGACAGGAAGCCTTCGTACAACACACCGCCGGCACCGGCCATCGCCAGGAACAACGCCACCGTCACCGCCAACGGCAAGTGCTTGGGCGCTATCCGCCATCTCGCCGCGTGGTTGGTCCGCGCCGATTGAGGCGTACCTTCGCGAGCCTCAGGAAGAGCACTCATGCGTTGCCCTCCTCCGCCGGACGCCGGGACACCAGACTGCGCACGCGCATGCGGAACTCCGCCGATTGCAGCAGCATCACCACGAACACCAGGATCGCCTTGACCACCAGGCTCACCTGTGGAGGTACACCCAACGAATAGATAGTGGTGGTCAGCGTTTGAATAATCAGTGCGCCGATCGCGCTACCCGCCAGGCTGAAGCGGCCTCCGGTGAGCAGCGTGCCGCCCAGAGCGACGGCCAGAATCGCGTCCAGTTCCAGCAGTTGCCCGGCGTTGTTGGCGTCGGCGCTTTTGACGTTGGAGCTGACCAGGATGGCGGCCACACCTGCGCTCAAGCTGCAGAAAACATACAGGCTGACGGTGATCAATCGCGCAGGTACACCGGCTACATGCGCGGCCAGTGGATTGCCGCCGATGGCACGAATGAAAAGTCCCAAGGAGGTCCTGTTCAATGCCAGATGCAGCGCCAGGAACACGCCTGCCACGACAAACAGCGAGAACGGAAGGCCGAACAGGAAACCGTTGCCGAAATAGAAGTACGGCGGATAGTAAAGCGTCAGGATCTGGCCACCGCTGATCAACTGCGCGATACCGCGGCCGGCGACCATCAGGATCAGTGTCGCCACGATGGGCTGCATGCCCACCTTCACCACCAGCAACCCGTTCCACAATCCGCACGCCGCGGATACCGCCAGCGCCGTTGCGATCGCCAGCCACATCGGGAAACGGCTATCCACACCGCTATCGGCAGCTCCCCCCGATCCGCCGCCGATCATCCACGCCGCCACCGTGGCCGCGATGGCCAGCACTGCACCCACGGAAATATCCAGCCCGCGGGCCGCGATCACCAAGGTCATGCCCAACGACACCAGGATGAGCGGCGCAGCGCGATTGGCGATGTCGACCAGGTTTCCGTACAGATGCCCGTCGCGCCATTGCAGCGACAGGAACCCGGGATTGAGCACACCGTTGCCGATCAGCAACAGCAACAACGTGGCCAACGGCCAGAACAGTGGATGGGCAAATACGCGTCGAGCACCTTTGACGGGTGGATTGGCTGATGGCGTGGTCGATGACGACATGACTATTGCCCCGCGATCATGTCGAACACCGCGTCTTCGCCGCAGCCGCCGGGCAGTTCGCCCACTTTGCGACGGTCGCGCATCACCGCGATCCGGTCGGAAACCCGCACCAGTTCCTCCATCTCGGCGGAAATAAAGAGCACCGCCATGCCCTCGCGCGCCAGCCGCAGGATCTCGCCCATAATTTCCTGCTTGGCGGCGATGTCGATGCCGCGAGTGGGTTCGTCCAGGATCAGCAGCGAAGGCTGCGTGGCCAGCCAGCGCGCCAGCACCACTTTCTGTTGGTTGCCGCCCGACAGCAGCCCGACCGGAGTTTCGATACTGGCAGTCTTGATGCCCAGCAGGTCGACCCAACTACGCGCTATCTCGTCCTGTTTCGCGCGCGATAGCGAACGCCGCAAGCCTTGTCGCGCCTGCAGGGCCAAGACGATGTTCTCGCGCACCGACAACTCGGCGACCAAACCTTCGCTCTTGCGTTCTTCCGGACACAGCGCCAATCCACGCGCCACCGCATCCGCCGGTCCGCGCCAACTTGCCGGCGTGCCGGACACTTGCATATCGCCTTGATCGGCACGGTCCAGACCGAACAGCAGGCGTGCCACTTCGGTGCGACCGGAACCCAGCAATCCTCCCAGCCCCAGCACTTCGCCGCCACGCACTTCGATATCGATAGGCGCGACCTGCCCGCGTCGGCCCAGGCCGCGCGTTGCCAACACCGTGGCTTGCGCAGGCGAAGCTTCCGCCGTCTGTCGCACGGCAGGCGCCGCCATGTTCATTTCGCGCCCCACCATCGCCGCCACCAGCGCAGCGTGCGGTAATTCAGAGGGCTGGTATTCGCCGACCCGTCGGCCGTTGCGCAGCACGGTGATGCGGTCGGATACCGCGTATACCTGGTCCAGAAAATGGGTGACGAACAAGATCGCCATGCCACGTTCGCGCAGACGCCGCATCACCGCGAACAACTCGCGCACTTCGTCCTCATCCAGGCTGGAGGTCGGTTCGTCCAGGATCAGCACACGCGCCGACACGCTCAGCGCCCGCGCGATGGCGACCATCTGCTGCACCGCGACCGGATAGTCCGACAGCTGCCGCATGGGATCGATACGCAGGCCCAGGCTTTCCAGCACTTCGCGTGATTGCTGTTGTACTTGGCGCCAATCGATCAGTCCCGTCCACCGCTTGCGCGGATAGCGGCCGGCGAAGATGTTCTCCGCCACCGTGAGGTTTGGGCACAAATTCACTTCCTGGTACACGGTGCTGATGCCCAGGTGCTGCGCATGGATGGGGCTGGCCGGAGCGATGGGATGACCATCCAACCGGATCTCGCCGGCATCGGCCGGTAGCACGCCGGTCAGCACCTTGATCAAGGTGGATTTTCCGGCGCCGTTCTGCCCCATCAATGCATGCACTTCGCCGGCTCGCAAACAAAAATCCACATCCTCCAGGACGCTGATGCCGGCAAAGCGTTTGCCGATGCCGCGCGCCTGGAGAACGTGGGAGAGAACCGAAGGAGAAGAAGAAACCGCGCTCATGCCGTCAACGCCAAGCGCGTCAGTAACGGCGGGTCGGGAGGACCTGCGCGGCCTGTTCGCGCGTGAATATGGATTCCTCCACGACAATACGTTTCGGCAGCGGACGCTTTTCGCGTACGGCGTGGATCGCATCCACCAGTTGCGGGCCGAGCAGCGGATTGCACTCGACGGTGACGTTGAGTTTGCCCGCCATCATGGCCTCGAACGCACCGCGCACCGCATCGATCGAGATCACCAGGATGTCTTCGCCCGGCTTCAGTCCTGCCTCTTCGATCGCCTGGATGGCGCCGATGGCCATGTCGTCGTTGTGCGCAAACAGCACGTCGATATTGCGGCCTTCGGACTTCAGAAAGGCTTCCATGACCTCCTTGCCCTTGGCGCGGGTGAAGTCGCCACTTTGCGAGCGCACTACCTGGAAGCGCGGGTTGGCGGAAATGATTTCCTTGAAGCCCTGCATGCGGTCGATGGCCGGCGCGGAGCCGACCGTGCCTTGCAGTTCGACGATGCGCACCGGCTCTGTGCCGTCTTTCAATGGCGATTGCTCCAGCAGCCAGCGGCCTGCCTTGCGGCCTTCTTCGACGAAGTCGGAGCCGATCAAGGTGACGTATAGCGAATCGTCGGTCACCTTGACGGCGCGATCGGTCAGGATGACCGGGATGTTGGCGGCCTTGGCTTCGCGCAATACGGTTTCCCAGCCGGATTCGACCACCGGCGAGAACGCGATGACGTCCACGCGCTGCGCAATGAACGAACGCAACGCCTTGATCTGATTTTCCTGCTTCTGCTGCGCGTCGGAGAAACGCAGCTTGATGCCGGCGCCCTGCACCGCAGATTTGATCGACTCGGTGTTGGCGGTACGCCACTCGCTTTCCGCGCCCACCTGGCTGAAACCCAGCACGATGGGGTCCTTGTCGCCGCCCGCGGCTTTGTCCCCACCGGAGCATGCGGTCAGAGCGCACGCAGCCAACACCACCATCAGACACTTCGCGGCTAGCGCGAGATACTGCTTCATAGTCCCACCTCCTCTTAGAACCTGTTCAAAATCCTACTGCGCTCGGCATGCCGTCCGCGCACGGTGCTCGCAATGCTCACGTATCAAACATACGCTGCGCTTGCTCCGCTCCGCCACGGGCCGCATCCCTTCGCTCGTGACGGATTTGAACAGGTTCTTACGTTTTTCACGCTGGCGGCAATCGCGTCGCTGTTGCACCGCGTTTGCCGCCTACCCTCCCAGGCAGGCGCGAATCAAAGTCAAAAAGTAAAAGTCATGCGCTGGTATAGGCGGTCTTGACCGTCGTATAGAACTCCACTGCGTAACGGCCCTGCTCGCGCGGACCGTAACTCGATGCTTTGCGGCCGCCGAACGGCACGTGCGGATCCACGCCCGCCGTCGGCAGATTGACCATCACCATGCCGGCCTGCGCATGACGCTTGAAGTGAGTAGCGTACTTCAGCGATGTCGTCGCGATGCCTGCGCACAGACCGAATTCGGTATCGTTGGCCAGCTTCAGCGCGTGCTCGTAATCGTCGGCGCGGATTACCGCCGCCACCGGCCCGAAAACTTCCTCGCGGGCAATGCGATGTTCCGGTTTCGCGGCGATCAGCGCCGGGCTGAGATAGTGGCCTTTGGTATCCAGCTCCAGTTGTTCGCCGCCATGCAACAGCTCCGCGCCTTCCTGGCGCGCGATCTCCAGGTACGACAGATCGGTGTCCAACTGGCTGCGGCTGGCGACCGGACCGATATCCACGCCCTGCGTCAGTGCGTTGCCTACCTTCAGCGAGGCCAGACGCTTGCGAGTACGCGCAATGAATTCTTCGTAGATCGGCGCTTCCACAATCAGGCGGCTGGATGCCGTGCAGCGCTGGCCGGTGGAAAAATATGCACCGTTGACGGCGATCTCGACAGCTTTGTCCAGGTCGGCATCGGCCAGCACCACCAGCGGATTCTTGCCGCCCATCTCCAACTGGATCTTCAATCCGCGTTCGGCGGCTTGGCGCAACAGACGATTGCCGGTAGGTACCGAGCCGGTGAAGCTGAGCGCCTGCAAGGCAGGATCTTCGATCAGTGCCTGGCCCACGACGCGTCCGCTGCCGATGACCAGGTTGAACACGCCCGCCGGCAGTCCCGCGCGGCTGAGTATCTCGGCCAAGGCCCAGGCGCAGCCAGGCACGATTTCGGCCGGCTTGAACACCACCGTATTGCCGTAGGCCAGCGCGGGCGCGATCTTCCAGGCGGGAATGGCCAGCGGGAAATTCCACGGCGCGATGATGCCCACCACGCCGACCGGCTCGCGCGTGATTTCGATATCCACGCCAGGGCGTGTGGACGCAAGCTTTTCGCCGGGGATGCGCAGTGCTTCGCCAGCGAAGAACTTGAAGATCTGACCGGCACGGGCTGCCTCGCCGATGCTTTCCGGCAGGGTCTTGCCTTCTTCCAGCGCCAGCAGCCTGCCCAGTTCTTCCTTGCGGGCCAGTATTTCGCTGCCGACGAAATCCAGCGCATCGGCGCGCTGCTGCGGCGAGGTCAACGCCCAAGCGGACTGCGCGGCCGCAGCGGCGGCAATGGCTCCACGCACCTGCGCTGCATCGACTGCGCCGTACTCGCCGACCGGCGTCGCCAGGTCGGAAGGATTTTCATCGGCCGCGATATCCGCGCCGGCGATCCATTGGCCGTCGATGTAGCTTTGGAAGCGATGATTCATTCGTTTGATTCCCTGCTCTTCATGATGTTTCTTATAGCGAACGCACGCCGCCCAGCGTGAAGGCACTATCGACGCGTTGCAACGGATTGATGAGCGGAGCGCCGAGCGCAGGCAGATCTATCTCGAAACGATCACCGGGTTCGGCGCGGATGCCGTCGGCGAAACTCAACGTGGCGGTGCCGAAAAAATGCAGGTGCACGTCGCCAGGGCGGCGATGCGCAGCGTACTTGAAGTGGTGGTATTCCAGGTTACGCAGCGAGTGGCACATGTTGGCCTCGCCGCTCAAGAAAGCTTTTTCCCACACCACCGCGCCACCGCGCCTGATGCGGCTGACGCCCTGCAGATCGCGCGGCAGTTCACCCGTGCGCAGTTCCGGCCCCACCGCGCAGGCCCGCAGCTTGGAATGCGCCAGATACAGGTAGTTCTGGCGCTCGGTGACGTGATCGGAAAATTCGTTGCCGATCGCAAAGCCCAGCCGATGCGGCGTGCCATCGGGTCCTATCAGATACAGGCCCACCAGTTCGGGTTCTTCGCCGCCGTCCAAGGCAAAGTCCGGTGATGGCAAGGGCGCGCCCGGCGCCACCACGATGCTGCCGTCGCCCTTGTAGAACCATTCGGGCTGCGCGCCCGGCGCATCGCCCTTGGGAATGCCGCCTTCCACGCCCCACTGGAACATCTTCATCGAATCGGTCAGCGCACCTTCGCTGGCCTGCTGCTTGAAGTTCTGGTGCATCGCGTCGCGGGCGGCGGCGCTGCCCAGATGGGTCAAGCCGGTACCGGTGACCAGGCAGCGGGCAGGTTCGGGATGGGTCAGCGGCGGCAACACCCTGCCCTGTGCCAGCAAAGCGCCGTAGTCGCTGGTTTCGTCGCCTTCCGCCCGTGCCACGGTCGCATCCAGGCTTTCACCGGCTGCAATGGCGGCATTGGCCAGTTGGTAGGTGCTGGGAAATCCGCTCAGCCGCCGCACCTGGCTCCCCGCTTCGTCGACAACGCCTACCCCGGGGGCCCCGAAGTCATCTAGGAACTGGATCAGTCGCATGCGCTCCGCCCGGTGGTGGGTATTGCCGCGGCTGGCATGGCGACCAGACGCGATATGCCATTCTGCGACCAAAGACAGATATGCAACAAATATAAATTTAGGCACACTCCATATGAAAATTGGTATCCGTTGAGGTGTTCCATGCAGCAAGGCAAGCCCTGGTACGTCCGCGCCCGTCTCAAGACCCGGCAATTGATGCTGCTGCTGGCCTTGGACGAGGAAGGCAACATCCACCGGGCTGCCGATGCGCTCAACATGTCCCAACCCGCCGCCTCCAAGTTATTGAAAGACCTGGAGGAAATGATCGGCGTGTCGTTGTTCGAAAGACTTCCGCGCGGCATGCAGCCGACCTGGTACGGCGAGATCATGATCCGCCATGCGCGCATCGCGCTGTCCAGCCTGGGCGAAGCCGGCGCCGAGATCGATGCGCTGAAGGCCGGCTACATCGGCAGCGTCGGCGTGGGCGCGATCACCGGCCCGGCGATGACGCTGCTGCCTGCCGCGATGACCCGGGTCACCGAGGAATATCCGCTGTTGCGGGTCTCGTTGCTGGTGGAAAGCAGCGACGTGCTGCTCGAACGCTTGGCGCAGAACAAGCTCGACATCCTGGTCGCGCGTTTGTTCGCCCGCCACGACAAGCGCAACCTGCACTACGAGGCGCTGGCGGAGGAACAGGTCTGCGCCATCGTCCGTTCCCGCCATCCGATCCTGAAACTGCAGAACCCATCGCTGGATCAGCTGGCCGCCGCCGGCTGGATCGTGCCACCTGCCGGCAGCGTGCTGCGCCACCGTTTCGAGCTGATGTTCCAGAATGCGGGGGTCGAGCCGCCGCTGCGGGTCATCGAAACCTCCGCGCTGGTGTTCCTGACCAAGATGCTGGAGCAAAGCGACTACATCGCCGTAGTGCCGGTGGACGTCGCGCGCTACTACGCCGACCACGGCATCGCCGCCATCCTGCCGGTGGACCTGTCGTGCAAGATGGATTCGTTCGGCATCATCACCCGCACCGATTGGCTGCTGTCGCCCGGCGCACGCATCATGCTGCAAGCGCTGAAAGCCGCCGCCGCGCCGGTCTACGGCGTGCATTTTCCGGTTGAGGAAGTGCCGGTGTAATCGGTCGACGACCACGAACTCACCTTGTAGGAGCGACGTAAGTCGCGATGAAGCTTTCCCAGTAAGGCTTCATCGCGACTCACGTCGCTCCTACAAATCCGGTGTCCTCAACTCCAGCCTGCATCCACCACGAATTCCTGCGCGGTGCAGGCGCGGGAGTCGTCGGAGGCCAGGAACAGCACCATCCGCGCGATGTCTTCAGGCATCACCTTGTCCGGCAGGCACTGGTTGCGCTTCAGTTCGCGCTCGCCGGCTTCGTCCAGCCACAGGCGGACCTGGCGTTCGGTCATCACCCAACCGGGCGTAACGATGTTGATGCGGATGCGGTCCGCACCCAACTCGCGCGCCAGGCCACGAGTAAGTCCATCCACCGATGACTTGGCTATCGCATACACGGGATAACCGGCCGTCTTGGTCTGCCAACCGGTTGAGCCCAGGTTGATGATGGAACCGCCGCCCAATGCGCGCATGCCCGGCACCACCGCCTGGATGGCGAAGAAAGCGGCGCGCTGGTTGATGGCCACGCAGCGTTCCCAATACTCGGGGGTTACCGCCGCCAGGGCATGGCGGTCATCGCTGCCGACGTTGTTGACCAGCACATGAAAATCGCCCAGCGCTGTCGTGGCTTCGACCAGCGCCTGTTGCAACGCGGCTACGTCGGTCACATCGCAGCGGCGCCACCAGGGACGTGCGAGTCCTTCCATCGCCAACCGCTCGACCAGCGCGGCACTGTCGTCTTCGGCGACATCGATGAAGGCCACTACGGCGCCCTGCCGCGCGAAAGCTTCGACCAAGGCCGCGCCGATGCCGGACCCACCGCCGGTAATGAAAACCCGGCGGCCCTGCAGGCTTCGGTAAGTAGCGTCGGATAAGGGAGAAGACGACTTCGATACTTCGATGCTCATGCAGTGAATCCTGATTGGGCTGGCCTGATTGGAATTGGGCGGATATCGATATCTAAATAAATATCGATACCTTTCATTATTTTATTTTTGCAATATCAATATGCCCGGTAGGATGGCTGACGTAAAGCGCTACCCGGGGCCAGCGACCGCGAATGGATGCCGGGAAATCCACCATCTAAACGGGGTTACGCATGGGTGCTCCAAAGAAACCAGCTCGGCGTAGCCAGGCTTGGTTCGGACACGAAGGCAAGAGCGGTTTCCTCTACCGCAGCTGGCTCAAGAACCAGGGCTATCCGCACGACATGTTCGACGGGCGGCCGGTCATCGGCATCTGCAATACCTGGTCGGAACTGACGCCCTGCAACGGGCATTTCCGCGAACTGGCCGAATTCGTCAAGCGCGGCGTGTACGAAGCCGGCGGCTTCCCGCTGGAGTTTCCGGTGATGTCGCCGGGTGAAACCCAGATGCGCCCGACCGCGATGCTGTTCCGCAACCTGGCCAGCATGGAAGTGGAGGAATCCATCCGCGGCAATCCGCTCGACGGCGTCGTACTGCTGATGGGCTGCGACAAGACCACGCCCGCGCTGCTGATGGGCGCCGCCAGTTGCGATATCCCGACGATCGGCCTGTCCGGCGGTCCGATGCTCAGCGGCAAGTGGCGCGGCGGCGATCTGGGTTCGGGCACCGGTGTGTGGAAGATGTCGGAGATGGTGCGCGCTGGCGAAATGAGCGCGGAGGAGTTCATCGAAGCCGAGTCCAACATGCACCGCTCCAAAGGCCACTGCATGACCATGGGCACCGCATCCACCATGGCCAACATGGTGGAAGCCCTGGGCATGTCGCTACCGGAAAACGCCGCCATCCCGGCCGTCGACAGCCGCCGCAGCCGACTGGCGCAACTGACTGGCCGGCGCATCGTGGAAATGGTCAACGAAGATCTGCGCATGTCGCGGATATTGACGCGCAAGGCGTTCGCCAATGCGATACGCACCAACGCCGCGATCGGCGGCTCGACCAACGCGGTGATCCATCTGCTGGCCATCGCGGGCCGCATGGGCGTGGATTTGAAGCTGGAGGACTGGGACGAGTTGGGCAGCAAGTTGCCCTGCCTGGTCAATCTTCAGCCGTCGGGCTTTTATCTGATGGAAGATTATTACTACGCCGGCGGTCTGCCCGCGGTGCTGCGCGAGATCAGCGAGCATCTCGACCTGGATGCGTTGACCGTCAATGGGAAAACCATCGGCCAGAACATCGCCAATGCACCGTGCTGGAACCGCGACGTCATCAAGCCCCTGGCCGAACCCTTCAAGCCCGAAGCCGGCATCGCCGTGCTGCGCGGCAATCTGGCGCCCGATGGTGCGGTCATCAAACCTTCCGCCGCTTCGCCGCACCTGCTGCAGCATCGCGGACGCGCGGTGGTGTTCAACAGCATCGAGGATTTCCACGCGCGCATCGACGATGAGAATCTCGATATCGACGAGAACTGCGTGATGGTGTTGCAGAACTGCGGTCCGCGCGGTTATCCCGGCATGGCCGAAGTCGGCAACATGCCGCTGCCCACCAAGGTCCTGAAGAAAGGCATCGCCGACATGGTGCGCATATCCGATGCACGCATGAGCGGTACGGCGTACGGCACCGTGGTGCTGCACACCTCGCCCGAAGCCGCTGCGGGCGGTCCGCTGGCGCTGGTCCGCGACGGCGACATCATCGAGCTGGATGTGCCCAACCGCCGCGTGCACCTGGAGATCACCGACGAGGAAATGGCGGCCCGGCGCACCCAATGGAAGGAACCTTCCCGCCCTGCCCGCGGCTGGTACAAGCTGTACGTGGACCACGTGCAGCAAGCACATCTAGGCGCGGACCTGGACATCCTGGTCGGCGGCAGCGGAGCCGAAGTGCCGCGCGACTCGCACTGAAGGCAAGGACCGGTACGAGGCTCACTCGTAGCCTTAGCGGGAAGAAGCCAAGCACACGAAGGAATTTCCATGCACCGTCTGGTTGTAGGAGTGGCGTTTCTTATCTGTTTGTTCGCCGGCCAGAGTGTGGCCGCAACGAACGACACGGACTTTCCTTCAGGCCTTGACCGGTTAGGCCACATCGAAGCAGTTGAGAAAACACACGACGGCCGTTTTCATCTCTCGCGTCTTGCCAACGGTGTCCAGTTCCGGCTTGGTGGTGTCGTAAAGAGCGTTATCTTTTACTCCCCGGCTACGGTGCGGGTGAATGCTCACCTTGGTGAAAGCCATTGGCGGCACCCCAGCCTGGTCGTGATCCAGAAACCGGGGCCGGTTCAATTCACTGTCAACGAAAACGTCGACACCGTGGATATTGTCGGCAGCCAATTGCGAATTTCAATTGACCGGCATACCGGCGCGCTGAGCTTCTTCGATGCCACAGGACGCCTTCTGACCCGGGAAAACACCGCGGCGCCGCAGTCGATCGACAAACGCACCATTTCCGGAGCGCCGACGTACGAGATCGAGAACCGATTCACCCTGAAGAAGGGCGAAGCCATCTACGGCTTCGGCTTCACCGCCGACGACGAGCTCAACCGCCGCGGTAAGGACTTGCTGCTCGTCCAGACCAACGTCGGCACGATCATTCCCGTGATGATGTCATCGGAACGCTACGGTGTTCTGTGGGATGTCTATTCGATGATGCGCTTCAAGGACGACGACCAGGGTGCTCGCTTGTGGGTCGAAAGCGCACCTGGTGGCACCGACTATTACTTCATGGCCGGCGACACCATGGACGATGTCGTCGGCGCGTACCGCGCGCTCACCGGCGATGCGCCGATGTATCCGAAACAGGCCTTCGGACTGTTCATGAGCAAGGAACGCTACCCGACGCAGCAGCGCCTGGTGGAAGTAGCCCGCACCTTCCGGAAGGAAGGCTTTCCACTCGATTACATCGTGCAGGATTGGCAGTACTGGGGGTCCGACAAGGACGGCACCTGGAGCGGAATGATCTGGGATCCACAGAGATTCCCCGACCCGGCCGGCATGACCCAGGCCATCCACGACCTCAACCTGAAACTGATGATCTCGATCTGGCCATCGGTGGGCAACGACACACCACTGGCGCACGAGCTTGATCTGCAAGGCCTGCGCTTCGAACCTTTGCATTGGATTTCCAAGAAAGCCCGTATCTACGACGCGTTCAGCCCGGAAGGACGCAGGATCTACTACAAGCATGTGAAAGCAGGACTGCTCGACAAAGGCGTCGATGCACTCTGGATGGACGGCACTGAAGTCGAGGTCGGCACCGCCGCGTGGAACGCGATGGACAACGTCCGAGACATCAAATCGTTGGGCACCAACGCGTTGGGTGATTTCACGCGTTATCTCAACCCTTACTCGCTGCTGACGACCCAGGGCACCTACGAAGGCCAACGCGCGACCAGCGACAAACGTGTATTCACCCTCACGCGATCCGGTTGGGCGGGCGCGCAGCGTACCGCCGCGGCCTCCTGGTCGGGCGACATTTTTGCCAGTTGGAAGACCCTTAAGCAGCAGATCCCCGGCGGCCTCAACGTCACCATCACCGGCAACCCTTACTGGACACAGGACACCGGTGGCTTCTTCGTCACCGAGTTTCCCGGCGGTGAGCGCAATCCGGCCTATCGCGAATTGTTCGCACGCTGGTTTCAATACAGCGTATTCAATCCCATCATGCGCGTTCACGGAACCAGCATCGAACGCGAGCCTTACCTCTTTAAAACCCTGGATCCTGCCGTCTACGCGTCGCTCCTGAACGCGGTCAACCTGCGCTATCGGCTGCTGCCTTATACCTATAGCCTCAGCGCGAAAGTGACCTCGGATGGCTACACCTTGATGCGTGCATTGCCGATGGATTTCGCAGCCGATCCGGCAACTTACGATATCAACGACAGCTTCATGTTTGGCCCGTCGCTTCTGGTTCATCCGGTGACGCGCGCGATGTATCACCTCCAGCCTCCGCCCGCGGCGACGATCCCGACCGAACATCTACGGACATCGGACGGAAAGCCCGGCTTGGATCTCCAGTATTTTGCTGGCGAGAACCTGCAATCGCCCAAGGGGCGCGTGATCGACCTGAAGGTCGAACATACCTGGCCCGACCCGCCATTGGCCGAAATTCCCGCCGGACTGAGCGAGCTCAATCATTTCTCCGCTCGTTGGACTGGCGAACTGATCGCACCAGCGGACGGCGAGTATGAAATCGGCTTATCGGGCGATGACGGCTTCCGCTTGTTCCTGGATGGCACGAAAGTCATCGATGATTGGGCGATCGGTGCTGAGCGCTATGTGGGCGTGAAGCGTACGCTTCGAAAGGACGAACGCATTCCGATCAGGATCGAGTTCTTCCAGGGCGGCGGCAATCGTAGCCTCCGTCTGGCTTGGCGGACGCCCGATGCGGAGCGCGCACTGCAGGCCGCGCGGAAGACGCAAGACCTTAGCATGCAGACTTATCTTCCCAAGGGCGCGGATTGGTACGACTTCTGGTCCCACCAACGGTACCCAGGCGGGCAGACGACATCACGCGAGACGCCGCTGGAAATCATGCCGCTATATGTTCGCGCCGGATCGATCATCCCAATGGGGCCGCTCGTACAGTTTGCGACCGAAAAACCGGACGCGGCCCACGAGATCCGTATCTACCCTGGAGCAAACGGCCGTTTCACCGTCTACGAAGACGACAACGAGACCTACGACTACGAAAAAGGACGCTCGGCGCGCTATGAGATGGTCTGGGACGATGCCAGCCGGACACTGCGTATCGGCGCGAGAAGCGGAGCTTTCAGTGGCATGGTCAGCCGTCGGCAACTCGATCTGGTGATTGTCGACGCAGGAAACGCCACGGGCGTCTCGCCCGCTGCGGCCACTCGGTCGATCATCTACGAAGGAAAGCCAATCGAAGTGCGCTTTTGATAAGCCGAGGCTTTCGGTAGCGTTTTGCAAGCGCTGGGTGCGACGGCGGGCTTTCGGCCGTTGTCTTCGCAAGCGTTGAGATGGCAATGGCGGGTCAAGACCCGCCCTACGTCCCTGCTCCGGCTTCGTTCTGTCGTAGGAGTGGCGTCGGCATGCCGGCGCCGGTGAGTCGCGATGAAGCTTTCCTGCATAGCTTCATCGCGACTCACGTCGCTCCTACAACGCGGCATCATTCGGGTCAGCCCACCGCTACCGTCTCTTGCCGCGGAACATCGCCCACATCACCACGCCGACCACTGTTCCCAACGCGATCCATGAGATCGCGTCGAAAGCGCCATCACCGATCAATGCGCTGACCAGGCCGACGATGCTGGCCAGGGCGATGATGGCGGGGGTACCGAAAGTGCGCCGGAGTTCCGCGCCAGTCATCGCGCTGCCTCGACGGAAGACTCGGATACCAGCCCGCTTTCGAGTTCCTTCAAGCGTGTTTCGGTGGAACCCCGCTTCGCCCAGAGGTATAGACCGCTGATCAGTACGAACAGCGTGATCAGATCCAGCAGCGCCCACAACAGCTTCAACGGCAGTCCGCCGTAGTCGCCGAAATGCAGCGGCTGCGACAGCAGCAGGACGCTCATGTAGAGCGGCAGCTCCGGTTGCGCGGTCAGCTCACCGGTTTCGACATCGATCAGTACGGGCTTGGCGATGCGCTCGGTGATCGGCGTGTTGCCATGCATGAAGACGCCGTAGTGATGCTCACCGCTGTAGCCGGTACCGGGGAAACTGACGAACGCCGGCTTCATGTCCGGTTCGATCGCGCGCGCCTTGGCGATGGCGGCGTCCACGGACGAGAAGCGCGAAGGCTTGGGAGCGTTCTGGTAGCGCTCGGACAATTCGCCCAACTGCTGCGCCTGCCACGATTGCTCCAATGGTTTGGCCAACGTGTTGATAGCACCAGTCAAGCCGACCACCAGTGCCCACGCGACCGTCACCACGCCCAACAGATTGTGCAGGTCCAGCCAGGCCAGGCGGCGGCTTCTACCGGTACGCAGCGTGCCGAACGGCAACTTGCGCATGAACGGTGCGTACAACACCACGCCGGACACGATCGCGACCACGAAAAGCAAGGTCATCGCACCCAGGAACAACGTTCCGGCGAGCCCGACGAAGACATCGGTATGCAGCCGGTAAATGAAGTACATGACGCCTTCGTTGAACGACGGCGCCGGCAGCACTTCGCCGGTGTATTCGTGCAGGATGACCGAGTGCATTTCCGGCGGTGGCGTATCCGGCCGCGCACCGGTGGTGACGTAGACCGTCGGTCCGTGGTCGTCCCAACCAAAGAACAACGGCACATCGCCTGGATAACGCGCCAACGCCTTCTCGATCAGTTGATCGACGTTGGCGCGCGGCATACCGGCGGGCACCGGCTCGGCTTCCGGCTCGGCACCCGTGGCGTGGGCAATTTCTTCCCAGAAGATCAGCGGCAAGCCGGTGGCGAACAGCAGCAACAGAAACAGCGTGCACACCAGGCTGGTCCATTTGTGGACCAGGAACCAGCCTTTGAGCGTGCTGCGCTGCATGGATCAGAACCGATATGCGACCGTGCCTACCAGCGTGCGTCCCATGCCGGTGAAGCAATCGCCGAAGGAACGGCAAGGCGCGAAGTACTCCTTGTCGAACAAGTTGTTGGCATTGATCGACAACGACCAGTCATTCACCTCGTAGGACACCAGCGCATCGGCCAGTGTGTAGCTGGGCGTGCGCAGGACACCAGCGACGCCAGTGGATTCTGTCGGACCCACATAGCGCCCACCCAAGCCGATGCGCAAGCTGCTGTCGTCATTCAAAGCAAACGTCTTGGCCGCCCATACCGATGCGAGATGTTGCGGCACATCGCTCAGCCGCTGTCCTACTTCGTCGGCAAAGCTGCTGCGCGTCACCTCGGCATCGTTGTAGCTGTAGTTGGCATTGAGGGAAATTTCTCCATCAAAAGCGAACGCACCTTCCAGTTCGAAGCCCTGCGAGCGGATTTCGCCTGTCTGCACGGTATTGAGGACATTGTCTGGGTCGTTGATCTGCCGATTCTTCTCTTTGATGCGATAGACGTTTGCAGTCACCAGCGCATTACAGTTCGGTGCCCATTTCACACCGGCCTCGTACTGGCTTCCGCGAATCGGCTTGAAGGCGTTGTCGTAGAAATCCAGCCCAGGAACCGGCAGGAACGATTCCGAATAGCTCACATACGGCGACCAGCCCGCAGCGACTTCGCCAATCACGCCCACTTTGAATGTCGTGGCTTCTTCGGTTTGTGCCGCCGAGCCTTCCGTGGTGGAACGCGCTCGATCGCGGCGGACGCCCAGCACCATGGAGATGCGATCCGCATAGCGAATCTGGTCCTGCACATACAACCCAACCTGAGTGTTGCGTTGATTGGGGTCGCGAGAATATTCAGGCGCCACGACGCCGGTCGACACCGGATTGTAGATGTCGATGGGCGTGACCATGCCAAAGGCGGAATACGAACTCTGACGGAAATCGCTGTAATCCACGCCGGTCAACAAACGGTGATTGAAAGCGCCGGTATCGAAGTTGTACTCGGTGCTGTTGTCGGTAGTGAAGACCCGGATGTCTGGCTTGATTGCGTAGGCATTGCGGTTGACAACGCGGTCGGCGTCATCGATGAACGGATCGGACGGATTGCTGTAAACGTCCGGAAAGAGCTCTTGGAACGTGGTGTGGGCATCCGTGTAGCGCGAATTGCTACGCAGGGTGACGGCGTCGTTGAACTGGTGCTCGATCAGCAACGTACCGGCATTCAGGCGGGCGTCCAGGCGGTCGTAGTTCTCGTCACCCAAAAAGGTGGAAACGTCCAATCGCCGCGCACCGCTGGCCCGCAATGTTGAAACCACCGGCAGGAACTGTTGGCTGGAGCCGGTTTCGTCCTTCTGGAACAAGCCGATGAAGGTGATCTGGGTATGGTCGGTGGGACGCCAGGTTAGCGACGGCGACAATACCAGCCGGTCGTCTGGCAGCTTGTCCGTCTGCATGCCGCTATCGCGTGCAACCGCGACCAGGCGCCCGGCCAACGTTTCGTTGTCGTTCAACGCCCCGGTGATATCGACCTGCACTTGCTTGCGATCGAAGCTGCCGTACTGCAGCGCCACTTCGCCTGCGGACGTGAACTGCGGGCGCTTGCTCACTGCATTGATGATGCCGCCGCTGCCACCTGCTCCGTACAGTACCGAAGATGGCCCACGCAGCACTTCCACTCGGTCCAGCGTGTAGACCTCAGGGCGGGAAATGGGGCTGTAGTTGAAGACGGTCCGCATCCCGTCCAGATATTGCACGGGGTCCAGACCACGGATACTGGAAACGTCCCCGCGCGTATCCAAACCAAAGGATTCAGCTGTGACACCGGCGGTATAGCGGAAGACTTCCTGGAGATTGAGCGCGCCACGCTCCTGGATTTGCTCGGCTGACACCACACTGATCGCCTGAGGGGTCTCGACCAACGCGGTATCGGTCTTGGTCGCGGTGGAGGCGCGTTCGCCCACAACCGTTATCTTGTCCAGCGTCGCGGCATCCTGCGCCCAAGCGGTCGGAATCGCCCAGCTAGCCGGCAGCATCAAGGAAACCGCCAACAGCCGGCGGCGAGGAGCGCGATTGGTCATGCGTATGTAACCCCATTTACATTTGGACGCGCATTATCGATTTCCAACAACGCTAATGCAACTCGTTCTCAACCATGAAGCCTGACAAATTGGCTTTGGCGTAGGGCGGGCCCTGGCCCGCCATTGCCATCTCAATGCTTGTAGCGGCAACCCACCGAAAGCCGTATCGCCGCCTTGGAAGCGGGCTTCGATGCATGGCGATGGCGGGTCAAGACCCGCCCTACGTCATAAGGCGCGTTCCGGATTGCGATGCAACCATCGATAGAGCGCCGGCAACACCAGCAATGTCAGCAAGGTCGACGAGACAATGCCGCCGATCACAACGGTCGCCAGCGGCCGTTGCACCTCGGAGCCGGCTCCCACATTGAAGGCCATCGGCAGAAAACCCAGCGACGCCACCAAGGCGGTCATCAGCACCGGCCGCAACCGCCCCAACGCACCTTCGGTGATTGCATCTTCGAGCGGCACGCCTTGCCCTCGCAGCTTGCGGATGAAAGCAATCATCACCAGCCCGTTCAACACCGCCACGCCGGACAAAGCGATGAACCCGACTCCGGCCGAGATCGACAACGGAATCCCGCGCAAGGCCAACGCCGCCACACCGCCCGTCAGCGCCAACGGCACGCCGCTGAACACGATGGCCGCATCCTTGGCCGAACCGAACGCGGTAAACAGCAGGCCGAAGATGATGGCCAACGTCAATGGCACCACGATGGACAAACGCTGGCCCGCGGAGATCAGTTGCTCGAACGTACCGCCGTAGTCCACCCAATATCCGGAAGGCACTTCGACCTCCGCAGCGATTCGCTTCTGTAACTCATCGACGAAACCGCCCAGGTCCTTTCCACGCACGTTGGCGGTGACGACGATGCGCCGCTTGCCGTTCTCGCGGTTGACCTGGCTGGGACCCAGTACGGTTTCCAGCTTCGCCACTTCACGCAACGGCACGGTGCGCGGAATACTTCCGGCTCCGCTGCCGGCCTGGCTGGATTCGTCGATGTTGTTGCCCGCGCCCAACGGAATCGGAAGATCCGCCAGCGCCGCCGGATCAAGCCGCAATCGCTCGGGCAGACGCACGACGATATCGAAACGCCGATCGCCTTCGAAGAGTTGCCCCGACACTTCGCCGCCCACTGCCGTGGCGATGGTTTCCTGCACCGCATTGGGGTTCAGTCCATAGCGCACCAATGCCTGGCGATCCGGGATGACCGTGAGTACCGGCAGGCCGCTCGCCTGTTCCAGCTTGGCATCGGCGGCGCCGGGAATGGTCTTGGCGACCGCTTCGATGCGCTCCCCCACTTCCATCAGCGTGTCCAGATCGTCGCCATAGAGCTTGATCGCCACGTCGGCGCGAACACCGGAGATCAACTCGTTCATTCGCATCTGGATGGGCTGGGTGAATTCGTAGTTGTTGCCCGGCAATTCCTTCACCGCGGCTTCGATTTCGCCGATCAGCTCGGCCCGCGATTTGCGCGGGTCGGGCCATTGCGCGCGCGGTTTCATCATGAGGAAGGTGTCAGCCACCGATGGTGGCATCGGATCGGTCGCCACTTCGGCGGTACCGATCTTGCTGAACACCTGGTCGACTTCCGGAAACCGCTTGATCCGCGCTTCCAAAGTGGCCTGCATCTTCACTGCCTGATCCAAGCCGGTGCCCGGGATCCGCAGCGCGTGCAGTGCGATATCGCCTTCGTCCAAGGTGGGTATGAATTCCGTGCCCAGGCGCGTGGCAAGCAATCCGCAGAGTACCGTCAGCGCCGCCGCGCCTGCCATGACCCACATCCGGCGTTGCAGCGCCCACGCCAACAGCGGCGCATAACGGCGCTTGGCCCAGCGCATCACCCGGTTTTCTTTTTCCTGGACCTTGCCGCCCAGGAACAGGGCAATAGCCGCCGGCACGAAGGTCAGCGACAACAACATGGCTCCGGTCAACGCCAACACCACGGTGATCGCCATCGGGTGGAACATCTTTCCCTCGATGCCACTGAGGGCGAAGATCGGCAGGTAGACGGCGCCGATGATGCCCAGGCCGAACAGGCTGGGCCGGATCACTTCCGCGGTGGCCGAAGCGGTCACGTCGTGGCGTTCTTCCTGTGTCATCGTCCGGCGCAGTTGCTGCTGCATTTCGCCAAAGCGTCGCAGGCAGTTCTCGATGATGATCACCGCACCATCCACGATCAATCCGAAATCCAGCGCACCCAGGCTCATCAGATTGCCGGACACGCCACCGCGTACCATGCCGAACACGGTAAACAGCATGGACAGCGGAATGACCGCGGCGGTGATCAGTGCCGCGCGAAAATTGCCAAGCAGCAGGAACAACACTGCGATGACCAGCAACGCACCTTCGATCAGATTCTTGGAAACCGTCTGGATGGTGCGGTCGACCAGCGCGGTGCGGTCGTAGACCGGCTTGGCGCCGACACCGGCCGGCAGGCTGGCATTGGCCACCTCAAGCCTGGCCGCCGCGGCCTGCGCGACCTCGCGACTGTTGGCGCCGACGAGCATGAACACGGTTCCCAGCACGACTTCGCCGCCGTTCTGGGTGGCGGCGCCGCTCCGCAGTTCCGGGCCCTCTCCCACTTCGGCGACATCGCGTACGCGAATCGGCACACCGTCGCGGCGGTCCAGCACGATATCGCCGATCGCATCCAGATCGGCTACCTGCCCAGGCACCCGCACAAGAAACTGTTGGCCGTTGCGCTCGATGTAACCGGCACCGACGTTCTGATTGTTGGCCGCTACCGCCGTGACCACGTCATGCAGCGTGAAGCCCAACGCCACCAGTTTGGCCGGCTCCGGAGTGATATGGATTTGCCGTGCGAATCCTCCGATGGTGTTGACCTCGGTGACGCCGGGCGTGTTGCGCAACTGCGGACGCACCACCCAATCCTGCAACGTACGCAAATCGGTCGCGGTCCAACGCGAGCCGTCGGGCTTGCGTGCATCGGGCTTGGCTTCGACGGTATACATCAGGATTTCGCCAAGTCCCGTGGCGATGGGCCCCATCTCCGGTTCCAACCCCGCCGGCAACTGCGACTTCACCTGCTGCAGTCGCTCAGCAACCTGTTGCCTTGCAAAGTACAGATCGGTGCCATCCTTGAATGCCACCGTCACCTGCGACAGACCGTAGCGGGAAATTGAGCGGCTGTAGTCCAGCCCCGGAAGCCCCGACATCGCGGTTTCGATCGGGAAAGTGACGCGCTGTTCGGATTCCAGCGGTGAATAGCCGGGTGTCTCGGTGTTGATCTGAACCTGGACGTTGGTGATATCGGGCGTGGCATCGATGGGCAACCGGGTGAAGCTCCACCCGCCCAGGACGATCAGCGCCAACGTCAGCGTCAGCATCAGCCATCGATGAGCGATGGCGAACCGGATGATGCGTTCCAGCAAGCCTGAATCATGGGGAAGAATGCTCTCGGCCGTCTTGTCAGTGATCATGAGAAGCCCCGGACTTTTCGATATCGGCCTTCACCAGATAGCTTTGTTCGGTGACCACCTGATCGCCGGCGCGAATGCCGGACAGGATTTCGACCCGCTGATCGTCGCGCTTGCCAAGTTCCACCGGACGCACTTCATAGACATCGCCGACGCGAACGAAGACCACGTCCCAATCGCGAAACGTCTGCAGTGCCGTCAATGGCACCACCAGCGCGGCGGGTTGCTGTTCGACCGTGATGCGTGCCTTTACCGCGGAGCCAGGCCGCCAAAGTCCATCGCTGTTGGCGAGCGTGGCGCGCGCAACGGTGCTTTGGCTGGCAGTGGCGGTGCCGGGCAGCACGCGCTCCAGCACGGTTTCCGCAATCGCGCCGTCGCTCATCCGCGTGACCTCGACCGGCACGCCGGGCACGATGTGCTGCGCATCGGCGCCGAAGATATGCAGATCGACCCAGAGCGAGGAAAGATCGGCGATTTCGAACAAGGCCATGCCCTCGCTGGCGACAGCACCGACCGATGCGCTTCGCGACAGCACTGCGCCGGAGATTGGCGAGGCGACGGTATAAGTGGTCAGGCTGAGATTGCTTTCGATCACAGCCAATGGCTGGCCTGCACGCACGCGGTCGCCCACGTTGACGCGCAAACTGCGAATGGGACCGGGAAAGCGTGCCGTCGCTTGCGCCGCGCGGCCTTCGATCGGAGTCAGCAAGCCCTGCACTTCATGTTGATCGGCGATCACGCCGGCACCTGCAGTCGCGACGCGAATACCGGAATCGCGCGCGACCGCCGCGGCTATCTGCGTACGTCCTTCGTAGCTGGGATAGCGCCAGCGCAACGACTGCGCACCGATCTTGGCGACTACCTCCACGTCGAAGGAATGCGGTTCGCCCACGATAGTGGCTGCCATCAGGCTGCCGTCCGCCTTCGGTGCAAGGACGTGTCGCTCGGCCACGTTGCCCAATCGGGTCAACCGCACCTCGACGCTGCCCGCGCTGGCCGGTAGCGGCTTGCCGCCTTGGTACAGCCACGCCTGATATTTGGGTGGTGTGCCCTCTTCGGCAATGGCCAGTTCCACCACATAGCCGTCCTGTTCCAGCAAGCGGCCGCCGTGGCTTCCTTGCTTCGCTTCCTCGGCACCGGCATGTGCATGCCCGTCGGAGTCGCCTTTGCTTTCGTCGTGGCCGTGCTCGTCCTCAGCCTTGCCGCATGCGGCCAACAGAAGAACCAATATCAACGTGCCCAACAGGTGCTGAGGCTTCATGGAGAAACTCCTTGGGTGGCAGAGGCCGCAGGTGCGGCGACGAACGCCTGGCCCGTGAGCCGTTGGATTTCGATCAAGGCACGCTGGGCCTCCAGCGCGGCTTCGAGACGCTGCTTGAGCGCGAGGGTTCGCTCGCTCTGTAGTTGCGCCCACTCGAGATAACTGATGGCGCCTGCGCGGTAAGCCCGTTCCGCCGCGGCTTCGGCCTTGGCCAGTTTCGGCAGCACATCCGATTGCAATCGCGAAGTTTCCGATTGCGCGACCCGGTAGTGGCCATGCGCTTCGGCCAGGGTGGAATACAACGCCAGACCTTGCGCTTCACGCTCGACTTCGACGATCGCCAATTCCGCCTCGGCCATCCGGATATCCGGAGCCGCACGCGCAGCGCTGCCCAATGGCAGCGAGACGCTGCCGACCAGGCCAAAGTCGTTGCTGGCTTGCAAGCGCCGCACACCCACCTGCCACTCCAGATCCGGCGCCGCTTGGGTACGCGCCAGTTGCAGGCGGGCCTCGCCTATCCGGCGCTCGTCGGCGAAGCGGGCCAACTCCGGCGTCTGCGACAGCAGCTCGCTCAAGGCGGTGAAGTCGGCAATGGCCGGCAAGACCAGCGGATCACCTGCCACCACGTCGAAAGCCGGAGCACGTTCGCCCCATAGCGCGGCCAGGTGTTGGCGCGCAGCGGCACTGCGTTGCTCCGCGCGTTCTAGATCCAGTTCCGCGCGCGCCAAGGCGGCTTGTGCCGTCAGCACCACCGATTCCGGCGATACGCCGGCCGTCAATCGACGCTGTGCTGCGGCGACAGTGCGCTGGCGCTGGCCGATATCGAGTTCCGCGATGCGGCGCTGATGCTGGGCGGCGCTGATGGCCAAATAGCGCCGCGCCACTTCCGCCAGCAGATCCAAGCGCTTGGTTTCCCGTTGCATTGCCAACGCATCGATGCGGGTTTGGACAAGCGTGCGGCGTGCGTCCAGCTTGCCGCCGCGTTCCAACACCGACGCCAGCGTCAGGCTGATCTCGGCGCCGCCAAAACCACTGGCTCCGCCGCTGCCGAGGACGTTTTCGACCTCCAGGCCAACCACCTGCGGCGGACGCAACGCGGCGCGCTCGGACTCCGCGGCCAGCAAGCCACGTTGGCTATCGATCAAGCGCAGATCGGGATGGGATTGGGCGACACGCGCGAACGCATCATCCAGGGTCAATACTTCGCGCGACGATGCCGACGCTTGCGCGCACGGCATAGCCGCGAAGACGGCAATCGCCGCCAAACGCAACCACATGGGAGTTCTCCAGATAACCGGTCAATGACGAACAGCCAGCGCAACGCCGGCGTTAAACGTCAGGCGGTAATTGGAGGACGGAAATGATCGGAGAAAGCCTGGGGAAGCCGTCGCTCGACCTGTACCGGCAACAAGCCGTTACCCGCAGGAATGACATCGGGCACATGGGCGCCGCTATAGATGGCAGTCAGATGGCCGCAGCAATGGCTGGCGTGCATCAATGCGTGCAGAAAATCGTCGCCTTCTGCGTCGCTGTCAGCGGACTCATCGCTGTCGTGGTCGCCGGCATCATGCGAATAAGCCGACCCAACGCTGATGTCGTGCAGATCGCCCACCGCCATGAGGATCGGATTCACCAACGCGGCCAGCATCAGCAGCGCCATGGTGGAATGGCGAAGCAGATGACGCAACGAATGGACGAAATGACGCGGCATGGGCGCCGATGCTAAGGGAACGGTCCCACGTTAGGCAATCACACGGCGTACCGGGCCGACCTGTCAGTGCTGGGCTTCCATCGCTTGTTTCCATTCCCGCGGCGACATTCCGAAGCTCGCCTTGAACGATCTGGACAGCGCTGATTCGCTGCCATAGCCGACCTCACTGGCAATGATCTTCAGCGAACGTCCCCGGCGCAGCGCCTGCTGAACCAGCGAAGCCCGCCATCGCTGCAGATAAACGCCCGGAGTGCATCCCACGGTTTCACGAAAAGCATTGGCGAAAACACTGCGCGACATGCCCGCGCGCGATGCCAGCATTTCCAGGCTCCAGTCTTCGGCGGGCCGTTCGTGCATGGCGATCACCGCCAGCCGCAGCTTGGGATGGCCCAGGCCCGCCAGCATCCCGACCTGCGTCTGGCCGCTATCCATCAGATGCCGCAATACCTGGATCAGGACCACTTCGAACAGGCGATCCAACAATGCCCTGCGTCCGCATCGCTCCTGGAATGCCTCTTCGAAGATCAACGCCAATACATCGCCCGATCCCTTGAGCCGATCCAGCGGCAGGCAAACGAACGCAGGCAGTGTGGCGGCGATGGGATTCGTGCTTCCACCTTCGAATCGCAGGTTGGCGCAGGTCAGCTCGGCCCCCTCCTCCGCGTCCATGACGAAGCGATGCGCCAAGGGCCGCGGATACAGCAGCAGACTGGGCGTGGTGATGCGAATATCGCTGGCACCGTGATGACTCACGGCAACCGCGCCGCGCTTGACCAGATGCAACTGACCGGTATCGCCTTCCGGGGTCAGGTCATTGATCCCGCACAGCGTCCCGGCGTGGAACAGCTGGGCACTCACTGAAAAGCGTTCGAACAGCGCCTCAAGCCGGTCGGCCATATCGATACTCCATGTCATGTTTTCAGGATTATAAGCGCCATTCCGTACTGTCGGTTCCCCCAAAGTACGTCCTGCCGATAGGCACTTCACCCATCGATCCCAATCATCCCAAGGAGCACATATGAACGTTCTTAACCGCACCCAGGCGCTGGCCCTCGCTGTAATGGCTACCGCGGCCGCCGCGACTTCCGCCCCCGTCGCAGCCCAGTCGGTCCAACAAGGCAGCACCGCCCCCGACCGGAACATCAGCGCCGAAAAGACCGGCAGCTACATCACCACCAACGATGGCGTGCAGCTTTACTACAAGGACTGGGGCCCGCGGAACGGTCCGGTCGTCACCTTCAGCCACGGTTGGCCGCTGAACTCGGACAGCTGGGAATCGCAGATGATCTTCCTGGCCTCGCAAGGCTATCGCGTCGTCGCGCATGACCGCCGTGGCCATGGCCGCTCCAGCCAACCCTGGGAAGGCAACGATATGGATCACTATGCCGATGATCTGGCGGCGGTCATCAATGCGCTGGATCTGAAAGACGTGACCTTGGTCGGCTTCTCCACCGGCGGCGGCGAAGTGGCCCGCTACATCGGCCGACACGGTACCGGCCGGGTCAAGAAGGCGGTGCTGGTCAGTGCCGTGCCGCCGCTGATGCTCAAGACCGACACCAATCCGGGCGGCCTGCCGATCGAAGTGTTCGACGGCTTGCGCAAGGCTTCGCTGGAAAATCGTTCGCAGTTGTACCTGGACGTCGCTTCAGGCCCGTTCTTTGGCTTCAACCGTCCCGGCGCCAAACCTTCGCAGGCACTGATCCAATCGTTCTGGGTCCAGGGCATGCAGGCTGGCCACAAGAACACGTACGACTCGATCGCAGCGTTTTCGGCTACCGACTTCCGCGAAGACCTGAAGAAGTTCGATGTGCCGACGCTGGTGGTCCATGGCGACGACGACCAGATCGTTCCGATCGATGCGTCCGGCAAGGCATCGGCCAAGCTGATCAAAGGCGCCGAACTGATCGTCTATGCAGGTGCACCGCACGGTCTGGCCGACACCCACAAGGACCGGCTCAATCAGGATCTGCTGAAGTTCCTGCGCAAATAAGCTTCGACGAAAACAGAGAGTCCCCCATGCGGGGCTCTCTGTTTTTCCGCTGCATGTCTTGTAGGAGCGACTGCTTTCAACAGCCGAATGGCTGGTCAAGTCGCGATAGACTCTCGAAGAGTAATAGAAGCCTGCAGTTCGCCATCTGAGTGTGGCGCGTTTTTCATTGCGTATCCTGCACGGCTATCGGGGCGCATCGCGACTCACGTCGCTCCTACAAGGGACTCGCGAACCTCCTCGATCGCAAGTTCCAACTGCGGCGGTTCTCCTGGTTGGAGGAGATGGATACGGGTACCGCTTTCGCCAACGCCAAGCCCCTCTTTCAATACCTGCTGCGTGTCGTAGTGGCCGCCGTTCTGGCGTCGATAAGGAATTACGTCGTCGGTAAACAGACCTTCGAGACGGGCGCGGTAGCGCTTGGCGATATCCGGCCAGTCTTCCGGCGTCAGCCGGTCCGCCTGGTAAATAGCGAACGGAGGAAGCACGGCGATACCGGGGTAATACAGCGTCCCGTGCTGGATCGGCCACAGCAAATCATCCAGGGAACCGTTGACGCCGCGCGGCGAGTAGTGCGGTTCGCGACCACCTATCGTCATCGATAGCAGCGCCCGACGCCCGAGCAGATTGCCTTCACCATAGCGATCTCCCCAGCGCTCTCCTCCGTGCACGCCAACGCCATAGGCAAAGCCATAGGCGAACACGCGTTCGACCCAGCCTTTCAGGATTGCAGGGGTCGAGAACCACCACATGGGGAACTGAAAAATGATCGCGTCGGCCCAGACCAGCTTTTCCTGCTCGGCGGCGATATCCGCGCTTTGCGTGCCTGTGTTGTAGCCGTGCTTGGATTCCCGGGCATAGCTGAGCCGGTCGGCATCGACCGGTTGCAGAAAGTCATCCGCGTCGGCAACGGCTTTCCAGCGCATTGCATACAAATCCGAGACCTGTACCTCATGACCGAGACTCGTCAAGGTCTCGACGGCGAGATCCTTGAGCGAGCCGTTGAGAGACCTGGGTTCGGGATGTGCGTAGACGATGAGTACATTCATGGTGTGGGCCTGGTTGCGAACTGAACGCAGGATCGGCCTTTACCCGGTATATTGGAAATGAATTTCCAAAATTCCAGGTATTCCAATGGTTAATTTAAGGCGATTGGACCTCAATCTGCTGGTGACGCTTGATGTGCTGCTCTCGGAGCACAACGTTACCCGCGCCGCGGAACGCCTGAATTTCTCTCAGCCTTCGGTAAGCGTCCATCTCGCCAAGCTGAGGGATATTTTTGGCGACCCGTTGTTGCTGCCTGGGCCACGGGGCATGCGGCCCACCGCCAAGGCCGACGAGTTGCGCGAACCCCTGCGGCAGGCGCTCGATGCCCTTGAGCGTGCGGTGTCGCCCGCTGGCCCGTTCGATCCGGCACAGGCGCGGCAGACATGGCGCGTCGCCGCCGTCGACTATGGGGAATCGACGGTCTTGCTGCCCGCATTGGCAGGCCTGCGCTCGGCAGCGCCCGACAGCCGACTGGCCATCGTTCAAATGGTTCCGTCGCGCATCGCCAAACAAGCGGAGCAAGGCGAGATCGATCTTGCCCTGCATACCACCGAAGATGCGCCTTCCGGATTGCGCCGGCGTGCGCTCTTCACCGAGAGATATGTGCTGGCGGGCCGCGCGGACCACCCGCGCCTGAAACGACGGCCCACGCTTTCGCAGTTCTGCCAACTCGAACACGTGGTCGTCTCGCCTGATGGCGGAGGCTTCCATGGCATCACCGACGAAGTACTCTCCGAAGCGGGAATGTCGCGCCGGGTCGTGCTTTCGGTTCCGCACTTTCTATTTATGATGTCGGTCTTGGCGAACACCGACCTGGTCGCGATGCTGCCTTCGCGCTTGGTTCGCAATGCCAGCGCGTTACGGATCGTCGAGCCACCGCTCGACGTACCCGGTTACGAGATGTCCATGCTCTGGCATGAACGTAGCCATCGCGACCCCGCGCATCAATGGCTGCGCGAACACATCGCCGCTTCCGTTTGATTCGCCGAAAGCCCTACCCTTTGTGCTCCAAAGTGCACAGCACGCTCCAAGGGCTCTGTTCGCCGCCACGCGGACGTGGCGGCCACTGCTTGCACTATCAGAACGCGGGAAGTACCGCGCCTTTGTACTTCTGCGCTATGAATGCCTTGACCTCGGGGCTGGTCAGCGCGGCGGCCAGCTTCTTTACGCGAGGATCATCGCGGTTGTCGGGTCGGCCAACCAGGAAGTTGACGTAAGGCGAATCCGCACCCTCGATGACCAATGCGTCCTTCACCGGGTCCAGGCCCGCGTCGAGCGCATAGTTGGTGTTGATCAAGGCCAGATCCACCTGGTCGAGAACGCGCGGCAGCATGGCGGCGTCCAGCTCGCGGAATTTCCACTGCTTGGGATTGGCGGTGATGTCGCGCAATGTCGACACCGGATTCTTGGGATCCTTCAGCTTGATCACGCCCGCCTTGTCCAACAGGATCAGGGCACGGCTGTTGTTGCTGGGATCGTTGGGCAGCACCACATCGGCTCCGGCCGGCACGTCGGCCAACGAGCGGTATTTGCGCGAGTACGCACCAAATGGCTCGATGTGAACGCCGATCAGCGTGACCAGGTTGGTACGGCGATCGCGATTGTAGGCATCCAGATAAGGCTCGGTCTGGAAGTAGTTGACGTCGATCAGCTTCTGCACCACCTGATCGTTCGGCTGAACGTAGTCGTTGAAGATGCGGACATCCAGCGTGACGCCTTCCTTCGCCAGTATCGGTTTCACCACCTCGAGAATCTCGGCGTGCGGCACCGCGGTGGCGGCCACCATCAAGCGGTCATCCGCGGAGGATCCTTCGCGGCTGCAACCTGCAAGGAAAATCAATCCAACCGCCAGCGGGAACAATAACTTCTTCATCATACGAATCCAGGATGCAAAGGAATAAGGATCAACGTCGGTTGAATTTTCTGACCAGATGGTCGCCCGCCACCTGCAGGATCTGCACCATGGCCAGGAGCAGCGCCACCGTCACGACGGCCACGATGGTGTTGGAACGCAGATAGCCATCACGATAAGCCAGATCACCCAAGCCGCCCGAACCGATGGCTCCGCCCATCGCGGTGAACCCGATCAGCGCGATGGTGGTCACGGTGGCCCCGGCGATCAAGCCCGGCAGCGCCTCCGGCAGCAGCACGCGCAATACCAACTGGCGGGTAGTGGCACCCATCGCCTGACTGGCTTCGATCACACCGCGGTCTACTTCGCGCAATGCGGTTTCCACCAGTCGCGCATAGAAAGGCGCCGCGCCTACCACCAACGGCAGGATCGCGCCGCGCACTCCCAGCGAAGTGCCCATCACCGAAAGCGTGAGCGGAATCATCACGATCATCAGGATGATGAAAGGCACCGACCGCAACAGGTTCACGACCAATGCCAGCGCGCCGTAAAGCAGCGGCCGGTGCCGCAGTTGGCCGGGGCCGCTCAGGAACAGCAAAACGCCCAGGGGCAAACCGATCGCCAGCGTCAACGGCAACGCACCGCCCAGCATCAGCAGCGTGTCGATCGTGGCGCCTCCCACCTCCGTCCATTTCCCGCCATCCAGGCCCAGGAATGCTTGGCTTTGCAAGGCTGCGCTCATGAACGCAGCGCCTGTACGTGGATACCCGCCTGGATGAATCCGGTTTGCGCCGCATCGACATCGCCGCCGACCAGCGACACGGTGAGCTGCCCGTAGGGAGTGTCGCGGATACGGTCGATACGGCCGGCCAAGATGTTGTAGTCGACCCCGGTCTGGCGTGCGATTTGTCCCAGCAATGGCCGATAGGTTTCATCGCCCAGGAAGGTCAGGCGGAGGATGCGTCCTTCCACCGCGGCGAAATCGCGATGCAGTTCGCCCTCGTCGATGTGCTCGGCCTCGGAGACGAAACGGCGCGTGGTCGGATGCGAAGGATGCAGGAAGACTTGAGTCACCGGCCCGCTTTCCACCAAATGCCCGGCGTCCAGCACGGCCACGCGATCGCAGATGCGCCGTACCACATCCATTTCATGCGTGATCAACACGATGGTCAGACCCAACTCGCGGTTGATATCCGAAAGCAATTGCAGGACCGAAGCGGTGGTTTGCGGATCGAGCGCGCTGGTGGCTTCGTCGCAGAGCAGCAGCTTGGGCTTGGTCGCCAGCGCCCGTGCGATGCCCACCCGCTGCTTCTGCCCGCCCGAAAGCTGTGCCGGGTACCGGTTCTCGAAATCGCTCAGGCCAACCAGTTGGAGCAATTCGGCGACACGCAGGTCGATCTCTTTTCGCGCTACCCCGGCAAGCTGAAGCGGGAAGGCGATGTTCTCGGCCACCGTCCTGGAGGAAAGCAGGTTGAAGTGCTGAAAGATCATGCCGATGCCGCGGCGAAGCGCACGCAGTTCGTTGTCGTCCAGCTTGGTGATGTCCACGCCATCGACCAGCAGGCTTCCCCCGCTGGGCTGCTCCAAGCGGTTGATCAACCGGATCAGCGTGGACTTGCCCGCGCCGGAATGACCGATGATGCCGAACACTTCGCCGGCCCGGACGCTCAGATTCAACGGCTGCAGGGCAACCGTCTCACCCGCCGGGGTCTTGTAGGACTTGGATACGTTCTGAAACTCGATCATTAGGGTCTGTTACCGATGCACTTAGGCTTCACGGTGCTTGGCACCGTGCCCTGTGGGAACGGCGATGGCGCGAGCCGCAACGCTAGCACTGGCCGGCCATTGTAGGACCTTTGCCGCCACCATGAGGCCAAATGGCCTTTTGCGGCAGGCGCTGCGGCTAACTGTCTTTTCGTGATTCCAGGAGGAATGGCCGCTATCGCTACTGTGCAATCCGGGTGCGATTACTCACTTCCCGGACGCACAGTGGCGGGAGCTTAATTGTGCCTACTGAGCGGCCGTCGTTGCCTGTTCCGGCGCCCAGACGAAACTTTCGCCCTCGCTGCGAACATGGCCAAGGCCCGGGAACGGAAAGTGCACCGAGTAGATGCGCAAATTCTGATCGGCGGCGCGTTGCAGCAACGCACGGCGGCTGGTCTGTGCGGTGGGTGCGTTTTCGTCGAAACTGATGGTCCACTCGGGGCGCTGGACCGAGATCACGTAATGGTGTGCGGAGTCGCCAATGTAGAGCAGGCGCTGGTCGCCCGAGGCGATCTCGTAGGCGCTGTGGCCAGGCGTATGCCCGTCGACCGCGACTGCGGTGACCAGCCCGGGCAGGATGGCGGCGCCAGGCTCGAAGGTCGCGACCTTGGGTGTGAGCGCAGAAACCAGTTTGGCGGAATCTTTACCGGCCTTCAGCGCCTCCCATTCCGGCGCCGAGAGGTGGATGGTGGCGTTGGGAAAAGCGAGCGCGCCATCGGGTAGCAACAGACCGCCGGCATGGTCTTGGTGACGGTGCGAAATGAAGATATCGGTGACCTGCGATGGCTCGACACCCGCCGCAAGCAACGAAGCCGGTAGGCGGCCGGCTTGGGCGAACGAGGCGTCGGCCGCTCCGGTGTCGAACAACAGGACCTGTGACCCGCTTCGAACCAGCAGCGGCTGGATGCTGAGGTGCAGCGTGTCGGTCGGTTGACCTGCGGCCGCAAGCACGGCGGATACATCGCTGGTCGGCCGCCCCACGCCGAAGGTCTTACCGTCATTGGCGACGTTGATATCGCCGTCCTTCAATGCCACGGCGTCCAGTTGGCCAATCTTGAAACGGAAAATATCCGCGCTTTCGGAAGCCTTCGGCTCTTCTGCAGGCGGGGCAACCGGTGCCGCCGCTTCTTGGGCTTCTGGTGTGCGCTGGCCTTCCGAACAGGCTGAAAAGAGCATCACGGGAGCCAGCGCAGCAAGCAGGACAAAGGCTTTGGTTCGGATCATGGGGGATCGCCTGAAGAGGAGTTCGCCGCCACTGTAACGCGACGGCATTCGCCAGGCGATACGCATGAACGGAATTCTTCGGCGCCAAATCTGGCACTGCCTCCAAGCTCCGTGAACGGCTTCGACGGTGCCATTTGCGATGTGCTTTTGCTCCAATCCTTTGCAACGCATCGACACGCCGTGTGGAACAACATCAAAAAGGACGATTTACCCGCATAAAAGACGCGCAGCCAAGGTGTCGATTCCCGGTGCCCTGCTTCGTCGCATAGGAACCATCCGCAGCAACCTGAGGACACCGCACCCATGAATGACGCCAAGACCGCTTCTTCCATCCCCATGGATCGCAATTGGGCCCTGGTCGCTGCCGGGGCGTTGATGGGCTGTGTGGGTGCCGGGGTCGTGTTCGCCCTGGCGGTGCTTCTGCAGCCCATGAGCACCGCGACCGGTTGGTCGCGCGCCGGTCTTTCCAGCGCGATGACCCTGGCCTTCCTCAGCCTGGGCTTTGCCGGCTTCGGATGGGGCGTGTTGAGCGACCGTTATGGTCCGCGGGTGGTGGTACTGGCCGGATCGCTGTTGTTGGGCCTGGCTTGTCTGTTGGCAAGTCGCGCCGGCAGTCTGCTGCAGTTCCAGCTCGCATACGGCGTATTGATGGGCGTTGCGGTGGCAAGCTTCTTTGCCCCGGTGATCGCGGCCACCGCAGCGTCGTTCGAGCGCCGCCGCAGCCTGGCGATATCGCTGGTGTCGGCGGGCGTGGGCGTGGCGCCCATGACCATGTCGCCGCTGGTGGCGTGGTTGGTCAGTCACTACGACTGGCGCACCACATTGCTGATCGTCGGTTTGCTTGCCTGGACGCTCACATTGCCAGCGGTGTGGTTCGTGCGCGCCGCAGCCAGCGCAACGACGACCAATGCGAGCGACAGCCAGGTCGCAAGCCAGAAAATGACCGCCGGGCAAGCGCTCCGTTCCAAACCCTTCATCGTGTTGGGAGTCACCTACTTCGCCTGTTGCGCCGCGCATTCCGGGCCCATCTTCCACACCGTCAGCTATGCGGTCGGTTGCGGCCTCAGCGTGACCTCCGCCGTCACCATCTACAGCATGGAAGGTGCCGCCGGGCTGGGCGGCCGTTTGCTGTTCGGTGTGCTTGCCGACCGGGTGGGCGCCAAGCCGGTGTTGGTGGCCGGCTTGCTAATACAGGCATTCGCGGCTGCCGCCTACCTGCGCGTGAACCAGCTCGACGGCTTCTATGCGGTAGCCATCGTGTTCGGCATGGCCTATGGCGGCACCATGCCGCTCTACGCCTCACTCGCACGGGAGGCGTTCAACCCGCAAATCCTGGGCACCGTATTGGGAGCGGCCACCCTGCTCTCCTGCCTGGGCATGGCATTCGGCCCATTGGCGGGTGGTTGGCTGTACGACCGATTCGGAAGCTATACGTGGCTGTACATCGGCTCGATGGCGGTGGGCTTGGGAGCCGTGGCGATCGCACTGATGTTCCCGTCCGTACGTCGACGGAAGGACGATGGCGACCTTCGGCCCGTGCTGCAGGAATGATGGCTGGGTCGATCTCCCGACCCAGCACTCTTTTGCTGCAGGTCGCCGTGTGACCAGATCCGGAGCGCCAGAAAACCTCAGGACTTCAGGAATTCCAGCAGGTCTGCATTGAGCTGGTCTTTGCTGGTGTCGCCAAGGCTGTGGGTGCCGCCGGGATAGATCTTCAGCTTGGAGTTCTTGACCAGCTTCGAGGACAGCATCGCCGATGCGCCGATCGGCACGATCTGATCGTCGTCGCCGTGAATGATGAGCGTGGGCACGTCGAATTTCTTCAAGTCCTCGGTGAAATCCGTCTCGGAAAACGCCTTGATGCAGTCATAGGCGTTTTTGTGTCCAGACTGCATGCCCTGCATCCACCACGACTGGATCAGCCCCTGCGAAACCTTTGCGCCGGGACGGTTGAATCCAAAGAACGGACCACTGGCGACGTCCAGGAAGAACTGCGAGCGATCCGCCAGATAGGCCGCGCGGAAGCCGTTGAAGACATCGATGGGCAGGCCGCCAGGATTGGCTTCGGTCTTGAGCATGATCGGCGGCACCGCACCCATCAGTACCGCTTTCTTCACCCGCTTGGTGCCATGGCGGCCGATATAGCGGGCGACTTCGCCGCCACCTGTGGAATGGCCGATCATCGTGGCATCTTTCACGTCCAGGTGAGCGAACAGCTCGGCCAGGTCATCGGCGTAGGTGTCCATATCGTTGCCATGCCATGGCTGGCTGGAACGCCCATGGCCGCGACGGTCATGGGCGATGCAACGGTAGCCATTGGAAGCAAGAAAGAACATCTGCGATTCCCATGCGTCGGCGCTCAACGGCCAACCATGGCTGAAGGTGACGATGGGCCCGGTACCCCAATCCTTGTAGTAGATCTGAGTGCCATCTCGAGTAGTGAAGGTAGCCATGGTCTTGTTCTCTTGCCTCTTTGCTGGGGGAGAAGTGTCCGCGGGCACGGGCGCACCGGCAGCCCGCGCTTGCCACGGAATAGAAGCCGATGCTGTCAACGAGACAGCGCCGATCATCAGATTGCGTCGGGTTTTATCCATGTCGAAGCTCTTCTTTTATCCGGCGGCTTCGGGCGCGACATTTGCGTTGGATAACCCTCGGTGCTGGCGTCGTAGCCGGATCACCTGCGCAGAAGCGCCCACCAGGAAAACCACAAAAACGATGCCGATGGCTTTCTGCAAGTTCGGATCGTCCGGACCTGTGGCCCATGGCGCACCCACTGGCAATCGCGTGGAGGTTTCGGTGAATGCCGGGATCATGTGGAAGAACAGCGTCAGCGAGTAGGAAACCGTCTCGATATACGGGCCCAAACGACCGAATGTTTTTCCATGGCCAGCGAACCACGCCAGCGCCAGCACGAACAGCGTGACGATGCCCAGCGCGTGCGGCGCACCGAATCCGCCATGCTGGAAAATAAAGAATCCGGTCAGGCAGGTGAGGACGGTCGTGGCTATATACGTCTTTCCCAGTCCGTTGCTGGGCGTTATTTCCTTGTCACGGAACAGCGCGATCAAGGCCGCCGCGACTGCGACCAGGCTTATGGCGGTATGGATGATGCCCAATGTCGTCAAGCCGAGCATGATGTTCTCCGGTGGAAGCGCGGGCTGCAATGTGCCCCGGGGGCACAGCGGTGCGGCTACCGGCAAGGGATGAATGCCTTGCAACCTTGGTGCAAGAAGACCGGATCAGTAGTCGGCCCCGTCAGCTTGCCCCGGCATGTGCGAAGCAAATTGCACAATCGTGCTCAATAGAGGCATGGTCAACGGATCCGTTGCCATCCGCGCGACGTGCAAGACCGGCGATCCGGCAAGAACGCCGCGCCAGCATAGGTTCGACCATCAATTTAGGAGCTCGGCACCACCAAGGTGCCGGATCGAATCGCCTTCAGGCCTCGATGATGCCGCGCTTGAGCGCGATGGTCACCGCATGCGTGCGGTCGTTGGCGCCCAGTTTGGACAGGATGCTTTTCATGTGCGCCTTGACCGTCTCTTCGGATATGCCGAGATGGGCCGCAACGCGCTTGTTGGCATTGCCGCCGGCCACCTGCCGCAACACCTCGACCTCGCGTGCGCTCAACGCTTCGCTGGCGACGTACTTGGCTATCTCGTTGGCGATCTCCGGCGGAATGCGCTTGCCACCCGCGTGTACTACGCGGATGGTGTCGATCAGCTCCTTGCGCAGCATGTTCTTGAGCAAATAGCCGGATGCGCCAGCCTGGAATGCATGCAACGCCTGCACGTCGCCATGGTAGGTAGTCAGCACCACAATGCGCGCCGAGGGCGAATGCGCGCGGATCCCGGCGATGGCATCGATGCCGTTCATCTCGGGCATCTGCAAGTCCATCAGCGTGATATCGGGACGATGGAGGGCGAACAGTTCGACCGCTTCCACTCCATTGGTTGCCTCCGCCAACACCTGCATGTCCGGCTGGCCACCGATCACCGCCGCGATGCCTTCACGCAGCAGCGGGTGATCGTCGACCACCAGAATGCCTATGCGGTTGGGCGCGGTTTCCATGAGTGCGCCAAGCATACCCGCAGGCCTGGTGTCCCGCTCACTTCGGCTCATGGTGGCCGAACAGTCCGCGCAACCATGCCCAGCGCGATGTTTGCCGGCGCGACCGATAAGCGGCGGCGGCAGGAATCCTGAGCTCCACTTCGGTTCCGGCCCCGGCGCGAGACCAGATGCTCAGCCGTGCGCCGATCCGCTCTGCCCTTTCGCGCATGCCGGCCAGCCCCCAGTGCCCTGGCTTTCCTCGTTCCAGCACCTTGGATTCCACGCCACGCCCATCGTCGATGAATCGCAACCGCATGCCTTCGTGCGAATAATCGATCTCCACTTCGATATTACTCGCATCGGCGTGGTGGTACGCGTTGAGCAGAGCCTCGCGTCCAATGCGGAATATCTCGTCGCGGACCAAGGGATCCACCCCCTGTTCAACGCCCCTCACCGTCACGCGGAAGACGGCAGGCCGATCTTGTGCAAGCTCTTTGGCGACGTTCGAAAACGCTTCTGGCAGATGGTCCGAGTACTGCGTGGATGCGCGCAGATCGAGCACGCGGTCGCGTCCTTCCAGCAGCACCTGGTCGGCCCGTTCCAGGGCACTCTCCATTGCCTGGCGGGCAGGATCCGGTGGCGGTATGGCCTCGGCGACCGCCTGGAAACGCAGAATCAGTCCATGGATGCTCTGCAGCAAGGTGTCATGCAACTCGCGCGCTATGCGCTCGCGCTCCATGTGGCGCTCGTGCAATCGGGTACGGATGGTTTGGCCTAGCTGGCGGAGGCGCAGCAGATACAGCAGCCACAGTGCACCGGCGATGGCCACCACGCATAGCCACACAAACCATTGGGTTTGGAAGAACGTGGGTGCGATGCTGAAATCCAGGCTGGCGCCCTGCTCGTTCCACACGCCGTCGTTGTTAGCCGCGATAACACGGAAACGATAGTCGCCCGGCCGCAGATTGGTATAGAACGCCTGTCGGCGTGTCCCCGCCTCCTGCCAGTCCGTGTCCACGTTCTCGAGGCGATAACGGAAACGATTGCGCTCGGCCAACGTCAGACTGGTGGCGGTATAGTCGATTTCCACGCGCGTGGTGTGCTCTTTCAGCCTGATCGGCGCACCCGGCGCATGCACGGTGCCATCGGCTTCCAGCGAACGAATCGACACCTTCGGTGGCCATGGATTGCGGTGAATGCGCGCCGGGTCTATCCACGCCGCGCCTTGATTGGTGGCAAACCAAAGCAGCCCGTTGCCTGCGCGCACTATCGTCGACACCGGATTGGATTGAACGGCGATGCCAGGCAGCCCGTTCTGCGCGTCGAACAGGCTATAAGCGGGCTCGTATCCAGGTTCGGCCAATGCGCGCTTCAACTCCGCCATGCCAATGCGCACTATGCCAAGGCTGCCGTTGAGCCAGAGATCTCCCTCGGGTGTTTCCACGATTCCGGTGATGCCTATGAACTCGCTGCGGTGGTTGTGTGCGAGCGAGCGGAATTTCCCGGCCACGCGCAATGCGATCGCCTTTTCCCCAGCCACCACCACATGGCGCGGTCCGGCATTGATGGCGGTGATATTGCCGACCCGCAGGCCTTCGGGTTCTCCGTAGTGGTGGCTTCCATGCCCATCCAGCAATACGGCCCGGCTCCCCGCGTAGCCCAGCCACATCCCACCGCCCGCATCCGCGGACAACACGGTTGGAAGTACGCCGGACAAGGCATCCACTTTTGCCCATGCGCCGTCGAGATATCGGTAGACGCCCTCGCCAGTGAGCGAAATCCACGGCACACCGGCGCGATCAGACCCTATCGCATGAATGTCGTTCGCCGACCGGTTGTCGGGCAACGCGATCTGCCTACGCTGGTCACCTTGCAACCTCCAAAGGTGGTCGTATCCGACCAACCAAAGTACGCCGTCGGCACTTTCATGCGCGGATACGATTCTCGGCAAATCCAGTGCGGCTACCCGCGTGGTCCGTCCATCGGCGTGGAACAATTTGCCGCTGCCGGCCAACGCAACCGAGTTTCCGGGGCCCGCTGCCAGTCCGAATCCCAGATGCGCGGCGTCCGATACTTCCGTCAACGCAACGATGTTGTTCCGGCGAAAGCGGTTAAGGCCCAGGTTGGTACCCACCCACACATTGCCCTCGCTGTCCTCCAGCACCGGTACCGCCATGTCGGAGGTTAGACCCTGGCGCTTGGAGTAGGTCTCCAAACCACTTGCGCCCGCCTCGGCGCTCCGACCGGTTTCCACCATGGGCAGCGAGACGTGATAAATGCCGCCGCGTGGGGTTGCCGTCCCCCACATGCTGCCGTCGCGGTGAAACATCATGCGTTTGGATTGAAGCTTGTCCAGGCTCTGCGCCGGTTTGCGCTCTGGACCAGCGCCACCGCCGGCGATGACAGGGCGCGTTCCATGCAAGCTATCGGACACCCAGATGCGGCCGTCCGGCGCTTCGGCCAAGACCGCATGCATCGCGGATTCCACACCCGTGCGCTCGAACGTACGCGCTCCAGACTTGGCGTAGACCACCGTGTCGCCCGCATGGACCCACACCGTATCGGCCGAGTCGACCAGCACCCAACTGGCGTGTACCCAAGGGTAGTTCCAGTCTTTGCCGATGGTCTGCCAGCGCCCGTCGTGGAAACGCGCCAGCCCGTATGTCGTCGCAATCCAGACTGTGCCGTCGCGGCTGCGGGCAAACCGATAGACCGCTCCTTCCGGCATTCCGTTTCCCGGCGGGTAGTGAACGATACGGTCCGGCGTCATCAGGCTGGCACCGCCTGCGTAGTAACCGATCCAGGTTTCCTTCTCCGTCACGATGGAAAGCGCCGTGATGTTGTTCGACGACAACTGCCCACCCGCCGGCGGCTCCCTGCGCTCGAAACGAACGCCATCGAATCGGAACAGGCCGCTTCCGGTGCCCATCCACAGGAAACCGTCCGGTGCCTGTGCCAACGCCCAGATGTCCGCAGGCGCTCCTTCCCGGATGGTCCAGGCGGTGTGGTGGAAGCTGGCAAGGCCACGATCATGGTCGGCCGCCGTTGCCATCGCCGTCGCGCACGAGAGCACGGCCAACGTGCATAGCAGGAGAAATCGATGCGGCGATACGAAGTGAAACATCGTTGAGCGAGTCATCCAGGCACAGCGGGAGTTGTTCCCAAGGAAAGGCGCGATCTTCCATCCATGCCTGAAACAGTGCTTCCCCAAAACCACCCTTACATCCTACGGATCCGCGCCACGCCACGTCTACGTACTAGGGCCTGTTAACGCTATTGGTATAGGCCCTAACCCTATTGGGGGATACGGCCGTTGCTTTTATGGGGGATTCGGCGCGACGACGGTTGCCCGCATGCTTTTTGGGCAAGACAAACATCGGCACGCGGCTTCGAAGGCTTGCTGCGTGTCGCGGTCAGCATCCATCGCCCTACCCGACCAGGTAAGACTTCGTGCAAGAGATCGCCCACTCCCCCTATCCCATACAGAGGATCGCCGAGCACCCGCCGTCCGAGGAAACAGAGGTTCGGCTCACGCCTCATGGCCTCAGCGCGCGGGCACTTGAGCGCACGCTCGCCTATATCCACGACCACCTTTGCGAAAGTTTCACTCTGGCCGACCTGGCCCGCGCCGCGTGCATCAGCCGGTTTCATTTCGCACGCTTGTTTCGCGCCAGCGTCGGCAGTAGTCCCATGGAGTACGTGCTGAAGGCGCGCATGGAGGCGGCCAAGCAGATGCTGGCCCGCGGCGACCAGAAGATCGCTGCAACGGCCGCGGCACTCGGCTTCTTCGACCAGAGCCACTTCACCCGTACCTTCCGCCGGATCACAGGGGTGTCGCCGAAGGCTTTCTCGCGTCTGCACTTGCAGATCGGCGCGTTGGAAACGGCCGACCACCCCAACGGCATGCCCGTCAAACGCCAGCGTCGGCATCTCAACACGCGCACTACGCTGCCGTCCGATTCGTCTTTCAATCCACCTGTTTCCTAAGGAGAACCCTCATGGCCAAGGCCACCACCGGCGCGGGCAAACTGCTTCTGAACCCGCAAGACCACACCCTGATACTGATCGACTTTCAATCACAGATGGCGTTCCCCCTGAGGTCGATGGACGTCGCCCTCCTCCGCAACAACGTATCCCTCATCGCCAAGGGAGCAGCCGGCTTTGAGGTGTCCACCATCGTGACCACGGTGGCGGCGAAAAGCTTCTCCGGCCCGCTGTTTCCGGAAGTGCCCGCCGCACTGCCCGGCGCCGTCGTGTACGACCGCACCAGCATGAACTCCTGGGAAGACAGCCAGATCACCGACCAGGTAAACGCCATCGGCAAGAGCCGCATCGTCTTGGCGGGCCTGTGGACCAGCGTCTGCATCGTGGGTCCGGCGTTGAGCGCGCTGGAGCAAGGGTTCGAGGTGTACGTGATCACCGATGCCTGCGGCGATGTCAGCGACGAGGCCCACGAACGCGCGGTCACGCGCATGGTCCAGGCCGGCGCATACCCCATCACCAGCCTGCAATACCTGCTGGAGCTGCAACGCGACTGGGCGCGTAGCCAAACCTATGCCCTGACCACAGGGATCGCCAAGAGCCATGCAGGCGGTTACGGGCTGGGCATTCAATACGCCAAAGAGATGTTCGGTGGCGAAGAAGGCCACTGATGCGCCGGTGTGCGCCACGACTATCGCCGAACCTGATGGAACGCGCGTTCGATGATCGATGATCCCAGCCGCCGACGCTGGCTACAAAACGCTGCGACGGCGCTGGCGTTCGGCGTGGCCGGCCGGAGTGCCGCTTTCGCCGTGGAGAACAAGATGGCCGACCTGATTGTACGCAACGCTCGCATCACCACCTTGCATCCAGCACTTCCGTCGGCCAGCGCCATGGCGGTGGCCGGCGGCAGCATTTCGGCGATAGGTAGCGATGCCGAGGTGATGGCGCATGCAACACGCGACACGCAGGTCATTGATGCGCAGGGAAGGCGTTTGATTCCTGGGCTCAACGACAGCCACACCCACCTTATCCGCGGCGGCCTCAACTACAACCTGGAGCTGCGCTGGGATGGCGTGCGCTCGCTAGCCGACGCCATGGCAATGTTGAAGCAGCAGGTTGCGCGTACTCCAGCGCCGCAATGGGTCCGCGTCGTCGGCGGCTTCAGCCAGCACCAGTTCGTCGAGAAGCGGCTGCCCACTCTGGAAGAGATCAATACGATCGCGCCGGATACACCGGTATTTCTGTTGCACCTCTACGACCGAGCGCTGCTCAACCGTGCCGCCCTGCGCGCGGTGGGCTACACGAGGGACAGCCCGGACCCTCCTGGCGGCAAGATCGAACGCGACAAATCCGGCAATCCGACCGGCCTGCTTCTGGCGAAGCCCAATGCGCTGATCCTCTATGCGACGCTGGCGATGGGCCCCAGGCTTCCGCCGGAATACCAGATCAACTCCACCCGCCACTTCATGCGCGAGCTCAACCGGCTGGGCATCACCTCGGTCATCGATGCCGGCGGCGGCTTTCAGAACTACCCCGAAGACTACGAAATCATCCAAAAGCTGCATGCAGATGGCGAACTGACGGTACGCATCGCCTACAACCTGTTCACGCAGAAAAAAGGCGGTGAAGTCGCCGACTTCGAGCGCTGGACGCAGATGCTGCGGCCCCGGCAAGGCGACGACATGCTGCGTCACAACGGCGCAGGAGAGATGCTGGTGTTCTCCGCCGCGGACTTCGAGGATTTCCGCGAACCCCGTCCGGAGCTGCCCATCGGCATGGAAAGCGATCTCGCCGATGTCGTGCGTCTACTGGTGCAAAAGCGCTGGCCTTTCCGCATCCATGCCACCTACGACGAGAGCATCACTCGAGTGCTGGATGTGTACGAACAGGTAAATCGCGAGATCCCGTTCAATGGTCTGCATTGGATCGTCGATCACGCCGAGACCATTTCCGAACGCAACATCGAACGCGTGCGCGCCCTGAACGGGGGCATCGCAATTCAGCACCGCATGGCGTTCCAGGGCGAGTTCTTCGCCGCGCGCTACGGTAGCGAAGCGCTGAAACATACACCGCCGGTACGCCGCATGCTGGCCGCTGGCGTTCCTGTAGGTGCCGGCACGGACGCGACGCGGGTGGCCAGCTACAACCCGTGGGTGTCGCTGCACTGGCTGGTCAGCGGCCGCACCGTAGGCGGCATGCCTATGTACGACGACGATAATCGCCTGGAGCGCGAGGAAGCGCTGCGGTTGTGGACGCACGGGAGCGCATGGTTTTCGAACGACCAGGACCACAAAGGCCGCTTGGCGGTGGGGCAGCATGCGGACTTCTCGCTGCTGTCGGCGGACTTCTTCAGCATCGACGAGGAAAGCATCAAGGACATCACCAGCGTGTTGACGGTCGTGGGCGGAACGATCGTCCACGCTGACGGGGATTTCTCGCCGCTTGCTCCCGAACTGCCGGCGCCGATGCCGGACTGGTCGCCGGTCACGCGGTTCGGGGGGTACCAGGGCGGCAGCTTGGCGCAGGCGGCGGTTGCACTCGGATCCGGTCACACCCATCACCACGCGCATGGGCAGGCTTGCGGCGTACACGGGCAGGAACAGGCGGCGGCGCGCGGCGAAGCGCCTGCGTACGATGTCCGCAGCTTCTGGGGCGCGCTGGGCTGCTCCTGCTACGCCTTCTGAAATGAAGAACATCCCCTCCGCAGCATCGCCCGTCGGGCCCTGGGCACCTTTCTCTCAACCGACCTTCCGCGCGCTGTGGCTGGCGATCCTGGCCGGCAACATCGGTACCTGGATGCACGATGTCGCCGCGGCCTGGATCATGGCCGAGCGCACCGGTTCCGCGCTTTGGGTCGCTGCGGTGCAATCCGCCATCACGCTGCCAATCGTGTTGCTGGCCTTGGCCGCCGGGACGTTGGCCGACATCGTCGACCGCCGCAAATACCTGATCGTTACTCAGTTATGGATGTTCTGCTGCGCAACGTTACTGGCGTTGCTGGCCCAGGCGGACCAGCTTGAGCCTTGGTCGTTGCTTGCGCTCACCTTCGCACTGGGCGCCGGCGCGGCGATGGCCATGCCTGCGCAAGCGGCCACCACGCCGGAGCTGGTTCCGCACGATCAACTGGCGCCCGCGGTCGCATTGAATTCGATGAGCATGAACATCGCACGTTCGATAGGCCCGGCATTGGGCGGCCTGACAATCGCACAGCTCGGCGCGTCATGGGCCTTTGCGATCAACGCGCTTTCGTTTCTGGGGGTAGTGCTGGTGCTGTGGCGCTGGAAACGCGCGCCCTCGCCTTCCCAGCTGCCTCCGGAAAGCTTCGGGACAGCATTCCGTGCAGGTCTGCGCTATGCCTCGCACGCGAACGTCTTCCAATCGGTATTGGTGAAGTCGGCCAGCTTCTTCGTCTTCGCCAGCGCCTTGCCGGCACTCCTGCCCGTGGTGGTTCGCACGGATCTTGCCGCGGGGCCGGGAACCTACGGTGCCCTGCTGGGATGCATCGGCATGGGCGCGATCATGGGCGCTTTGCTGCTGCCGAAAATCCGCACGCGGATGGATCACGACCGTTTGGTGCTGGGGGCTTCGCTGCTATGCGCTCTATCGCTGCTGGGCCTGGCATGGGTGCGCCAGCGCGCGTTGTTGTTTCCGGTGATGCTGTTGAACGGGCTGGCCTGGATCAGTGTGCTGTCATCGCTTCAGATTGCCGCACAGACGTCGGTACCGCCGTGGGTGCGCGCACGGGCGCTGTCCTTGTACATCGTCGTTTTCGCATCGGGCATGGCCATTGGCAGCTTGTCGTGGGGAGCGGTGGCGCAGCGGTGGGACGCGACGTTTGCGCTGACGCTCGCCGCCGTCGGCACTCTGCTTGCCTCGTGGTGGGCGCTGCGCTTCCGGCTGGGCGCCGCCGCCAACCTGGATACCGCGCCTTCCGCGCACTGGCCGCAACCATTGCTGTCGATTCCGCGCGATGACGACCGCGGTCCGGTCCTGGTCACCGTGGAATACACCATTGCCTTGGAAGATAGAGTGGCGTTCCTGGAACGCATGCAGTGGCTGGGCCGCAGCCGGCGCCGCGACGGCGCGGTGCAATGGGGCGTGATGGAAGACACGGCGGCACCTGGCGTCTATCTGGAATATTTCCTGGTCGCATCGTGGTTGGAACACCTGCGCCAGCACGAACGCGTCACGGGCGAGGAGCGGCGGCTACAGGACACTCTGCGGCGCCTGCACCAGGGCGCTGCGCCGCCGCGGGTCCGGCACTTCATCGGCGGCGCACCCGCCGACAGCGCACCGCTATCCAACACACATTCCGATATCTAGGACCCGCGCATGGACTGGAAATTGCTGGCTGGCATCGTGCTTGGTTTCGCCATCGGGTTCGGCTGCCGCGCCGGCGGCATTCCGGTGCCGGCACCGCCTTTGTTGGTCGGGGCGTTGCTGGTGGTGGCGATGACTTCGGGCTATCTGCTGGCGGACCGATTGCTGGCACGGCGTACCGCGATGCACGCTGAAAACTGTGGCGGCCCGAGCGGGCGCTCTTCTGGGAGCATCAGGCGATGATGATGTCGCTATTGGGCCTGGGCCTGGCGCTGGTCATCGGCATCGGCTGCCGCCTGCTGGACATTCCCCTGCCTGCGCCACCCAAACTACAGGGCGCACTGCTGGTCGTGGCGATGACATTGGGCTTTTTGGCGGCTGATTTCATTTTCTGAGCGCTTCATGACGCCTGCGGTGCGTCTCGCGCACTTGGCCTGCCCATCCGCCGGCATGTGGTTCTTATCCAAAACCGCGGGCTAGCCGGTGAGCCGCCGGGTCTGCGTCCCTATTTGCTAACGGAATCGCCTGCCGCGAAAACTTCATTGGTTGTCGCAGAGCGTCTGCGCAACACTTCGGGGCCACATCCGTGCCCGACAATCTTCGAGTGGGCGCGGGATCTATTCGCAGTTGTCCCATCTCACCGACACAGGCCACCGAATGAAACGACTCATCCTTGCGCTGGCAGCTTGCCTGGCGGTATTGCCGGCCATTGCAGGCGATGTGTTGTTCACCGAGGTGCGCTACGCCGGCGACGATGGCGGCCCGGCGGTCGGCGCATCTCAGTATCGCAATCCGGTGGTCGCCGGCTTCTACCCCGATCCGTCGGCGATCCGGGTAGGCGACGATTTCTACCTGGTCAACTCGACGTTCGGTTACTTCCCCGGTTTGCCCGTCTTTCACAGCCGCGATCTGGTGTCGTGGCGCCAGATCGGCAATGCCATCGACCGCGCCGATCAGCTCGACTACGAAAGCGACGAACTGACGATGGGTTTGTTCGCCGCGAGCATCAGCCACCACGACGGCACGTTCTACATCGCCAATACCTGCTTCTACTGCGACCGCGGCAACTTCATCGTTACCGCGAAGAATCCTGCCGGCCCGTGGTCCGACCCGGTGTGGCTGGGATTCGAGGGCATCGACCCTTCGCTGTTCTTCGACGATGACGGCAAGGCGTGGATGCTCAACAACGGCATACCCGAAGGCAAGATGCGCTACGACGGGCATCGCGCCATCTGGATCCAGCAATTCGACGTGGCGGCGAAGAAGATGGTTGGCCCTCGCAAGGTACTGGTCGACGGCGGCGCCGATCCTGCCAGCAAACCAGAACATGTCGAAGGCCCGCACCTGTTCAAGCACAATGGGTACTACTACCTGACCGCCGCCGAGGGCGGCACCGGCGAGCAGCACGCGCAGATGGTCTGGCGAAGCAAGCACGTCACCGGCCCCTACGAACCTTGGCCCGGCAATCCGTCGCTCACGCAGCGCGACCTGGACCCGGCCCGCGCCAATCCGATCACCTCCACCGGACACGCACAGTTCGTCGAACTGAAGGACGGCTCGTGGTGGGCGGTGTTCCTGGCCACGCGCCCTTACCGTGGCAACCAGTACAACCTGGGCCGCGAAACCTTCCTGCTGCCGGTCACCTGGCGCGATGGCTGGCCGGTGATCCTGCCGCGCGGCGAATCCGTTCCCGTCGTCCTGGCACGTCCCGCACTACCCCGCAGCCCACAAACCGTCCCGACCAGTGGACCGATCGAGTGGACCGAACGCTTCACCGCCGGCAAGCTGCCGCCGCAATGGATGACGATCCATCCGCCGAAGAAAATTAAGTTCCGCACCGGCACTGACGGACTGACCCTGACACCATCGTCTACGCCCCTGGGCGAACACGGCAACGGTGCACAACCGGCTTATATCGCGCACCGCTTGCAGCACCACCGCGCGACCTTGTCCGCGACGCTGGCGCCCTACCAACCCGCTACCGGCGAGTTGGTGGGATTGGCGCTGTTGCAAAACGAGAACTACCACTACGTCGTCGGCTTGGAAGGCGATGAACGCGGAACCGCCGTGGCGCTGTACCGCCGCGCCGGCAAGGATCAGCCGGTAACCGGAGAACGCCTCGCCCGCATCGACCTGCCCTCGTCGAAGCAGGCGGTATCGCTGCGTTTTCAACTCGATGGGCCACGCCTGGACGTCTTTTACGCCGTCGCGCCAAATCAATGGAAGCCCGTGGCGGCCGGCCTGGATGCCAGCCTGCTCAGTGCCGACGTGGCGGGTGGTTTCATCGGCGCCACGTTTGGCCCTTACGCGTTCCGTCCGTGATGGGTTGCTTGAGAAACTTGAATGACGCGGTCACGTAGAGCGACCCGATAGCGCCGTTACGCGGCATTGACCGGGATAACCGGATACTCGCCCCCGCTTGGCTCAAAAGGAATCAGGCGAATGAGCGACCGCCGGTACGCCATCATCGAAGCGCCTTCCAACCTGGGCTTGCGGCCCACGGGCGTCGAACTGCTGCCTGAGGCATTGTTGCGCCAAGGCTTGGCCGAGCGCCTGCAAGCTCGCCACGCCGTTCGGCTTGAAGTACCCCGTTACAGCGACACGCGTGATTCCGACACGCTTACCTTGAATGCGCATGCGATTGCCGCATGGTCGCCGAAACTGGCAGATGCCGTTGCCGACGTTCTCGATCGAGAGGAGTTTCCCGTGGTGCTCGGCGGTGATTGCTCCATCGTGCTTGGATCGGCATTGGCGTTGAAACGCCGCGGCCGCTACGGACTGATGTTCATCGATGGCCATGCCGATTTCTACCAGCCGGAAGCCGAACCGTTCGGCGAAGCTGCTTCGATGGATCTGGCCTTTGCGACCGGACATGGTCCCGTTCTGCTGAGCGACATCGAAGGGCTCGGCCCGCTGGTACGCGAAGAGGACGTGGTCGCATTCGGTTTTCGCGACGAGAAAGACCAGGCCGAGTACGGCAGCCAACCGCTACCGGAGAATTTGTTGGCCTACGATTTGGCCAAGGTTCGCGAACTGGGCGTGGAAGCCGCGGCTACGGCAGCGGTAAAGCATCTGACAAGGCCGGAGTTGCAGGGATTCTTCATCCATGTCGACGCCGACTGCCTGGACGACGCCGTCATGCCGGCGGTGGAGTATCGGCTCCCCGACGGCCTGTCGATCCAGGAGCTACAGAGAACACTGGAAATCGCCCTCGCCAGCGGCAAGGCGATGGGCATCGAAGTGACTGTCTACAACCCCAACCTGGACGAGGACGATGAAGCGGGCCGCAAGCTTGCAGGTGTGCTGGCGGACGCTCTTTCGAAGGTCGCTCGGGATCGATAGTGCTTGTCGTCCGGCGCAGGCCGCGACCTAGCGACTTAACCTGCTATATGGTCTAGCCGAACGGCGCGCTTGAGTTCAACGGCCGCTCTCCAGCTGCCGGGCCTGCGTCGGCCGGTTGCTGCGGGTCCACGCGCATGAACGCGGGCGCGTGCGCGGAGTCGTATTCGCTGACGGCATGGACGCCGACGACGTTGGGTTCCACCAGACAGGGAAACACCAGCAATCCCAGTGCAATCCAATACGGATACATACTCATCCCCTCGTGCAAGTGAGCGGGGCTACTCCCGCGGAGTCCCGTCGCGGCCGCATTCTAAAGGGTTTCCCGACCGGTGTCCTGATCTCTTGGATGGGCAGAACGGGGACTATGCCGTCCCCTGTTCACCGCAACCAATTCAGGCTGTTCGGTGAGCCGTCGGGATGGGCGAAGCCACGCACGCGATTGATGCCGTCTTCGCAGCCGATCCCCTGGGTATGCGAGGTGATCGCATCGCGCACCCAGGTCACCCGTTCGCGCGTGCAGCTGCCGGCGGTGTCGCTGAAATAATGGCTGCGCGCGCCCTGCCATTGGGTGCTCACTCCGGTCAGCGCATCGAAGGCGCGACCGCCTGCGTAGTTGGCATACAGGCGTTCGCCATAGGTTCCGGCGGGCCGATAGTAGCCGCCCAGTTTATGGTGGCCCTGTAGTACCCACGCCGCCGCACGCTGAAGATAAGGCTCGGGGCTGCCGACGCGACCGCCGGTCGCCTGGTAGTCGATCTGCAGTGGGTAGTGGTAGCGCTCCTTGTCCAGGGCCAGGACTGTGCTGCCACGCTGACGCCGGCTGGTTCGCTCGCTCACGCTGACCAGGTCCAGGTTCTGCGCATAGGTATGTAGATTGTCGCCACTGGCATTGCCGCCGGCGCCATCCACCCTCACCACCTGCAGGTTGGTCAGCCACTGCTCCTGCTTGACGCTGCTGTCGACGCGGCCGCGCGAGGTATTGAGGAAACCGGCGATTTCGAAAGCGGAGCGGTAGTGCCGCTCCACATCGCCCTGCAGCACATCGCCCTGCAGCTGCCAGGCGTTGCGCACCTGGTTTACCTCAACGGTGGAGCCGACTAGCGTGTTGCGGGTCACCTGTCCGGTGACCTGCTGCGAGCCATGATCCAGATAAACCAACAGTTGCGCTTCATCGCCGAACAATCGAAACGCGCCGCCGACGGTGCGGTACAAGATCTCCACGACGTGCTCGTTGCCGTCGCTCAGCAGTGCGGCGAACGGGGTCAGATCCAGCCGGCTGGGCATCAGATTGATCGACTGCGGAGTGGGCACCGGCACATCCACGCTGCGCTCCCAATAGCGGTTGAGGTCGCTGTTCAACCAGGGATACAGCGGCGCCGTGCCTACCGGCTGACCATCGATGGTGACCAGCACGTCGAAGTAGCTGTTGCCGCCACATCCTTGTGCTTGGTCTTCTTCGATGTTTTCGCTATCGCCCATCGCTATCGGCGAATTCGTCAGGATCGGATACGTCAGCGCGGCGTCGGAAGGGACGCAGCTGAACCAGGGCGAGGTGATCTGCGCATACACATCGAGATAGGCACGCTCGATGTTCCGCGGCAGGCTGCCCGCGGGAAACAGGCGGGATAGGCGCGGCACGGCATAGACGGCATCGGGCGCCACGGCGGCCGGGATTGCGTTCGTCGCCGGATAGAAAATCAGCCGCGCGGTCATATGCGCGGCATTGCAGCCACAGGAATCGCGGTAGTAGTAATCCGTCTGTACCGGAAATCCGAGCCGGGTATCGCGCAGCAGTGCGGAGTAATCGGTAACGTCGCGCTCTACTCGCCACCATTGTTGGCCGTCGTTGAACTGAGCGCCGGCTACCAACAGTTCGGTAGTGATATTGGGGTCGGCACGTTCATCGGCCAGAGCAATGGTGATGTTGGCTACCGCAGTCGTACCCGGCCCACGCATGTCGACGCTCAAGATGACCTTTGCCCATGGCCCCGGGCAGTCGGCCGGCGGTGTGTATCTAAATCGCGGATTGAGGTCCGGCTCGGGATAGGACTCGAGGCGAAGATCGCGGAACAGCTCCACCACGCAGGGGGTAACGCTCAGGCGGGGAACCCGCGGCTCGACCGACAGCGCATTCATCGGTGGTGCCATGGTGGGTGCAGGCCCGCTCTGCGCGGCGATCGCGAATATGCCTGCGAAGGCTCCCACCAGCACCGGACCACAAACAAACAACGCTCGATGGATCCGTTTCTTCCACATGCCCATGATGCACCTCGCTAGTACGGCTACTTGCTGGTCAACCGCAAGAAACTGCCTGGATCGATGCGTTCGCAAACATAACCCGCGAACAAGCGCTGGAAGTCTTCGCTTGCAATCGTGAGCGGCGGGTGAGAAGAAAAGGCTGAATAGCCCTGCACGACTGCCGTTCGTCGGCAGTCCGGATTTTGAAGATCAACCCAACGGACGTAGCAGCAACAGCAGGCAGAGCGAAAGCATAAAGGCCGCCATTACGGCATCGAGCACGCGCCAGGCCCGGGGGTCGCGGAAAAAGGGAAGCAATAGGCGAGCACCGTATCCGAGCGTCGAAAACCAGGCAACGCTGGCAAGGCATGCGCCAATAGCGAACGACCACTGGGCCGCGCCCGGATAGCGCGTGGAGAGGCTGCCCAGCAGGATCATGGTGTCCAGATAGACATGCGGATTCAAAAAAGTGAATGCCAGGCAGGCCAACAGCACGCGCCGCCAGTTGGCCTCTTCCGTCGATCCTGGTGCGAGCGTTTCCGCGCCCCGCCATGCGCGGCGCGCCGCCATCAGACCATAGACCGCCAAGAAGGCCGCCCCACCGAAACGAAGCGCGTCAAGAAGCCCGGGCCAAGCACGGACCAGTGCACCGATACCCGCGACACCAGACAGGATGAGGACGATATCACCCAGAGTACAGGTGGCGACCACCAGCCCGACATTGCGGCGCAATAGGCCTTGCCGAAGGACGAAGGCATTCTGAGAGCCAATAGCGACGATCAAACCTGCGCCGGCGGCAAAGCCAGCGGATGCTGCAGCGAGAAACATAGCGAGGCCGTGATGTGGGAGGAGCCTCCCAAGCCTGCCGCCAATGGCTTAATTAGGAAAACTAATTTTTCTATGATTCACTAAGAAAATCTAAAGATGCATTCTCATACCTCCCTCCTCCCACTCCTACCTCCCGCACCCATGGACCTCATCCATCCACAACTGGCCGCCTTTGCCGCGGTACTCGAAGAAGGAAGCTTCGAACTGGCTGCCCAACGCCTGTCCGTCACCCCCTCGGCGGTGTCGCAGCGAATCAAGGCATTGGAAGACCGCCTGGGCCAGGTATTGGTAGTACGCCAGGCGCCCTGCCAGCCCACGCCTGCAGGCGAGCGGTTGCTGCGGCGGGTCAGGCCCATGCAGGCCCTGGAGACGGAAGCATTGGCGGATCTCCTGCCGGAGCGGCACTCGACCACGCGCGCCATCGCGATCGCGGTGAACGACGACTCGCTTCAGACATGGTTCGTTGGCGCGCTGTCCCTTCTTCACCGGCGGCACGGCTACCTCTTCGACGTCCGCGTGGACGACCAGGACCACACCTTGGAGATGCTGCGCGACGGCTCCGTGCTGGGCGCGGTCACCGGCGAAGCAAAGCCCATCCAAGGCTGCAATGTGCATCGCCTAGGCGACATGCGCTATTTCGCGATCGCCTCTCCACAGTTCGCGGCCAAACACTTCCGCACCGCAATCGATGCCAGCACGTTGGCCACCGCACCTCTGATCGTGTTCAACCGCAAGGACGATCTGCAGTGGCGGTTCATAAAACGCATTACCCGAGCAAGGCTGTCCCCGCCGGTGCACTATCTGCCAACGTCGACCGGATTCGTCGAAGCCGCCGCCTTAGGGCTAGGCTGGTGTATGGCGCCGGAATCATTGGTCGCTCCCGCCCTGAAAGCAAAAAAGATCATCGTCATCGACCCAGCACGCTGGCTGGACGTTTCTCTTTACTGGCAGCACGCGGCGGTACGCTCCGCAACTTTGGAGAACATCGGACGCGGCTTGCGCGAAGTGGCGGCCGAAGCGCTGCGGTAGCAGGATAATTCCATCCACGCAAAGCTGTGACCAGCATTCGTCAATGGGCACATTGATCGGCTTGCGCCGTGCGATAGCATGACTGCCTCAAGCCAGCGTTGGAGTTCTCCTTGTCGTTTTCCGATCCGCAGTCGGTCGCGCGCTATGCGCAAGGTCCGGTCAGGCAGGTTCCTGGCTTCCATGCCCTTCAACAGATGACGGCACTACTTCTAGCCGAGACGGTTCCCGACGACGGCCATGTGCTGGTTCTCGGCGCTGGAGGCGGCTTGGAGTTGAAAGTCTTTGCCCAAGCACAGCCTAAGTGGAGCTTGCTGGGCATAGACCCCTCAGCCGAGATGCTGGCACTGGCCGCCGCCACGTTGGGCCCGCTTGCATCACGCGTCCAGCTCCTTGAGGGCTATATCGATGCGGCGCCGGTGGGACCTTTTGACGGCGCCACTTGCCTTCTGACGTTGCATTTCCTTTCCATCGAAGAGCGTCTGCATACCCTGGCCGAGTTGAGACGGCGGCTAAAACCGGGCGCACCGCTCATCGTCGCTCACCACAGCTTCCCCCAGGGCGAAGGTCAGAAGATTCGCTGGCTGAATCGTTATGCGGCATTCGCAGTGGCGGCAGGCATCCCCGCGGCGGACGCAAGCAATGCGATCACCGCCATCAGCAGCCGACTGCCCCTGCTCTCACCCGAGCAAGACGTGGCCTTGCTGCAAGAAGCAGGCTTCGGCAACGTCGAACTGTTCTACGCCGGGTTTACCTTCAAGGGCTGGGTTGCGTACAACCCGCCCTCGTAGCTCCGGTAAAAATCACTTGCCCTCGAACGCGGCGCGAAGTGTCGCGATATCGAGCTTCTTCATCTTCATCATCGCCCGCATCGCTCGGGTGGCCGCGTCGGCGTCGGGGCCGGTGTACATCTGGATGATGTCGCGTGGAGCGATCTGCCAGGACAGGCCGAACTTGTCCTTCAGCCAGCCGCACGGCCCTTCGCTACCGCCGGCGCTGAGCTTGGACCAGAGCTCATCGATCTCGGCCTGATCCTCACAGTCGACCATCAGCGAGATAGCCTCCGTGAACGGGAAGTTCGGCCCCGCGTTGAGCGCCAATAAGGATTGCCCCTCCAGTTCGAAGCGTATCGTCATCACCTTACCCTTGTGCTCGGGTACGGCGTCGCCGTAATGCGACACCTCCAGGATGCGGCCATGCTTGAAGATGGAGAGGTAGTGCGCCACCGCCTCCTCGGCATTGAAGTTGAACCAGAGGCACGGCGTGATCTTGGCTGGGACGGTCATGGCAAGGGCTCCTGAGTGGGCGGAAAATATACAGCGGTCAATAGGCGACGATCAGGTGCAATGGAATTCGACATCGTCGGGCGAAAAATCGATTGACTCCGCTCTAGCGATATCGACCGGCTGGCCATCGCAGCTCGGAAGGCCGCGAACCGTGTCCTGGGCGGCGTTGCTGGTGCGTTCGAGGTGGCGATGCTGGCTGACCATGATGGGGGTTGAGCCCAACCCACGATCTCATTCCTCCATCGCTTCGATGCCTCGTTTCTTGAGATCTTCAAGATGATCGCGCATCGCTTTGAGCTGATCGGCGGAATGACCCTGCCAATCCGTCACTTCGCCGATGACCCGGAATGGATCCCGAGAACGGTACGACTTCGTAGGATTACCGGGAAACTTCTTGTCCGTCAGGTTCGGATCGTCTTCGATCGCTCCGGTGGGTTCCACGATATAGATCCTGCCGCGCCCTGCGCCCACGGCCAGCTCGGCTCCCCAAACGGCCGCATCCAGTGTCGCAGTCAAGTAGATGAAAGCCGCCCGCCTCCTTTGTCCGTAGTTAGAGGCGTAGCCCGGCTCAATCAGATCGCCGACCTTCAGGTCGGCCTTCGTGTCATGGTAATAAGTTTGCGAATCCACCGTCGCTCTACTCCGATTACCTGTCATTTCCGACAGGGCGGAGATACTGCACTACCCGCGGGGGCTTGCCACAAGCCCCTTTTTGTCGCATAAATTCATGGTGGGGAGGCGAGCGGCGCCTCCCTTTTTTTTGGATCGCCGGTCCAGCTAAGCGAGTTCGAAGACCCGCTGGCACCTTGTCCGCGGGGCCGGCGAAATCTGCATCATCGGCACGCCTTCCGGCGCACGCGCCGCAATGGCCGCTTACTGCAAATGCTGCTTGAAGAACGCCGTCAACTTGTCGAACGGAATGAGGTTGACGCGGTCGTAGAGGTCCACATGGCCGGCGCCGGGAACGATGACGAATTCCTTGGGTTGGCCGGCGAGTCGATAGGCCTCCTCGCTGAATTCCCGGGAGTGCGCGTTCTCGCCGGTGATGAAAAGCATGGGCCGAGGAGAAATCGTCTCGATGTCATTGAACGGATAGAAATTCATGAACTTGATGTTGCTGGTCAGCGTCGGGTGCGTGGTCAGCTCGGGCGACGAGCCTGACGGCGTGAACTCGCCGCGGGGCGTGCGGTAGAAGTCGTAGAACTCGCGTTGAATGGGGTGAGTTTTTTCGTCCAGCCGATGCTCCGTACCGCTGGTGTACTGGGTGGCTCCGCCGGCGAACTCCACGTAGCGCTGTTCCGCCGCCGCCGCGATGGTCTGTTTGCGTTGCTCCAGCGTCTGCGAGTGCCTTAATCCGTTACGGTTGGCTGCGCCCATGTCGTACATGCTGACCGTCGCGATGGCTTTCATGCGCGGATCAATCTTGGCCGCGCTGATGACAAAGCTGCCGCTACCGCAGATTCCGATGACGCCGATCCGCTCCCTGTCTACGAAGGCCTGCGTTCCCAGGAAATCCACAGCGGCACTGAAATCCTCGGCATAGATGTCCGGCGAAACGGCGTTGCGCGGTTGGCCTTCGCTTTCGCCCCAGAAAGACAGGTCCAGCGACAAGGTGACGAAACCTTGTTCGGCCATCTTCGTGGCATACAGGTTCGCGCTCTGTTCCTTCACCGCACCCATGGGGTGCCCGACGATGATCGCGGGATTCTTCCCGTTGCGGTCCGTTCTTGGGAATGAAAAGATTGCCCGCGACGATCATCTGGTATTGGTTCTTGAAGGCAACCTTCTCTACGGTCACCTTGTCGCTTTGGTAGAAATTGTCTGCACCATTGGGCATAGCTGCACCTAATACTGAAAAAGAAGAAAAGGAACTGATGAACAGTCCCAGCAATGCAATGAGTTTTTTCATTTCTGCTCTTTGAAGGTTCGAGGGGGATTGATTCTGGAGACCGCGTTACGCAGGCGGTTGCTCATTCATCGATGCGTTCTATCCGGGCCTTCAGCGGTGCTGCGCGTTGGAGTGCTGGCAGCCCAGACTCCACTCGGCCCAGCCGCACTAGTCCATGCGTGTAGTCGCCGTCGCCGTCCTCGACGAAGATCGCCAGATTTCCCCATGGCGCGTAATAGGCGATGTCACCGGCTTTGACGGGCTGCCTGGTAGTCGCGCCGGTGATCGTTAGCTTTCGCGGTAGGTAAGCGATGCGCTCGACGCGCGCGTAATCGGTCAACGTCATCGACAGCGGCAGCATTGCGGCGAAGTCGCGGGCTGCGGCCGCGTCCTCCAATCGACCGATAACGATCTGGCCGTCAATGTCCATGCGGATCTTCATCGATGACTCCTGTGATGTACGGCGTGCGCCATCAGCCGATGCCGCCGAAATCCCTGGACCGCACGCCGACAGACCCAGGAGCAAACCGACCAGGAACAGCTGCGCGTAGCGCCCGAGGCGGCGTGGGGACATAGGGCGTGGTGTTTTCATGCCGAGAATTCTCTCGGACGCATCAGCTCATTACTAGCTAATGAATGCTTAAAGGCTATATTAGTGTTGCTAATCAATAATTCGTGGAAAACTAAGCCATGCCTAGACGCAGTCTCAATGACTTATTGGCTTTTGTTACGGTAGCACGTGAAGGAAGCTTCACCCGCGCCGGTGCAGTACTGGGAGTGACGCAATCGGCGCTCAGCCAAGTCATCCGAAGCCTTGAAACGCAGCTCGATATCCGGCTGCTCACCCGTACCACGCGCAGCGTTTCCCCTACACCCGCTGGCGAACGCCTGTTGGCCGCGATCGGCCATCGCTTCGATGAGATCGAGGCCGAATTGGATGCATTGACCGAGCTGCGCGACAAACCCGCCGGAACCGTGCGCATCACCAGCGGCGACCATGTCTTGAGAACGACGCTGCTGCCCAAGCTCATGCCGCTGCTGCACGAGTACCCCGACATCAACATTGAATTCGATGTCAGCTACGGATTGAGGGACATCGTCGCGGATCGATTCGATGCGGGAGTACGCCTGGGCGAACAGATCGACAAGGACATGATCGCCTTTCCCATCGGCCCCAAGCTGAGGATGGCGGCGGTCGCTTCGCCCTCCTACTTTGCGTCCAATCCCGTGCCTAAGGTTCCGGGCGATCTGGTAAGCCATCGCTGCATCAACGTCCGCTTTCCCACCCACGGCGGCTTGTATGTCTGGGAGTTCGAGCGCCGCGGCCGCCAATTGAACGTTCGTGTGGACGGCCAGCTCGCCTTCAACACATCGCCGCATATCGTTATCGCCGCACTGGATGGCCTTGGCGTGGCATTTCTACCGGAAGAGGAATTCTCCCCTCATATCGAGCAAGGAAGGCTGGTGCGGGTATTGGAAGACTGGTGTCCTCCGTTCCCGGGTTATCACCTGTACTACCCAAGCCGCAGGCAGCCTTCGCCGGCTTTCTCGCTGGTTGTCGATGCATTGCGGATGTAGGCAGGCGGCTGCGAGCCAGCTGCCTTCTAGTGATGGATTCTCGATGTAGCGTGCGCCGTGCGCACGTCCAACGATCCGTCGTGCGCACGGCGCACGCTACCCCATTGCTCATTTGATGGGAAATTGGTCCGCGACATCGAACCGTTTCTTCGGCCCGTTACCGATTTCGCGCCATCTTTTTCACCGCCGTATTCCGGCGGTCGCTCCGCCATTCTTCACGTGATTGTAATGATTCACATTTACGGCAATACTACGCGCCGGAAGCCAGCAACCGATCTCTCGGGTCCGCCAGCAATTCACCGCCTGACAGGAACCCACCATGAGACTGGCTCCCCTTTTTGCCGGCGTACTCGCCTACGCCGTTGCCGCGGCCGCATCGGCCCACACGCCCTACCTCGCTCCTAGCAACTTCGCGCCGCAGGCTGGCGAAACCTTGGCTTTGGATGCGTCCTTTGCCGAAACGTTCTTCGTGCCCGAAGCGGTGTTCGACAATAGCCGATTCACGGTGACCGGACCGGACGGCAAAGAAACCGCCTTGGGTACCGTGCAGTTGCTGAAGACCCGCGCGGTGGCCGAGCACACACTGCCGAAGAACCAAGGGACTTATCGGTTCAGCACCGGGCCGCGCATGGGTGCGCTCTTCCGCACCTGGGAACACAACGGCAAGCAGGAGAGCTCCCGCGATCCGGCCGCGAAGATCCCGGCCGGGGCCAAAGTGCTGTCCAATTTCCAGTCCGTCACGCTGGCCGAAACCTATGTCACCGCTGGCGCACCGGATCGTGGTGCATTGCGTGCGCGGGGCCAGGGCATCGAACTGATAGCCACCACGCATCCCAACGATCTGTTCGTGGGCGAAACCTTCGATTTCGTTCTGCATTACGACGGTAAGCCGCTGCCCGACCAGAAGATCGAGATCACCGAAGCGGTGTGGACGTCGGACCGCAAACCGCAGGTCGTGACCGTACTGACGGATGCCCAGGGCCGTGCCAGTTTCAAACTCGAACGCGCCGGAACGTGGTTGGCACTTACCCGCTACCGCACCAAGGCACCCGTGGGCGCACCAGTGGATGAGTACAGCAACAGTTACACGCTGACATTCCGCGTGCTGGAACAGTAACCACCCCTTCCCTAATCTCCCGGAGACATCCATGAAATCTGGCCTACTCGCCAGCGCCTGCCTGTGCGCGCTGTTCACCGCTTCCATCGCCAACGCCCAGCAACCCTCGCCGCGTCCGTTGGTGGGTGGTCACGGCAACAACATCGACGCTTTTGTCGCCCAACACGACGACAACGCCGACAACCGTCTTACGTGGGATGAGTTCGACGCCTTCCGCCGTACGCGCTTCGACGCTACCGATGCCAACCGCGACGGCACGGTGGATGTGGAGGAATACGTGCAGGAATTCGACGACCGCAGGCGTCAGGAGCTGGAACAGGGCCGCGGCGAGCAAATCGAACAAGCGCGGCGACGCTACGCTTCGCTGGATGCCGATAAAAACGGCCAAGTCTCGCGGGCCGAGTACGACGCCTCAAGCGAGCGTGTCTGGACCGAAGGCCAGAAGGCGCTGGCGGCCAAGAGCGGTGACGCAAAGAGCGACGGCAAGAAAGCGGATGACAACAAGACCGCCAACGCGGCAGCTGTTACCGATCGCACAGCCAATCGGCTGAGGCTGCCCAGCAGCCATACGGCCGAGGGTTTCCGGACGTTGTTCGGCGGCGATGGAGATGGCCAGGTCGGTCGCGCCGAGTTCGATCAAGCACGCCAGGCGCAGTTCGCCCGCACCGAAAAGAATGGCGATGGAGCACTGAGCGAGGACGAATATCTGGCCGAATACGAAGATCGGCTGGATCGGCATATCGCTACGCTGACCAGCGGGTCGGACAAGCAGACGCGGGTGCGCTTCGGTGCGCTGGATGCTGACAAGAACAGCAAGATGACCTTCGCCGAATATCAAGTTTCCGGCAAGCGCACCTTCGACGAAGCCGACCGCAATCATGATCGCGTGGTGGATGGCGCGGACGCCAAGCTGCCGCCTCCAGCCCGGCCGGAGCGCATGGCCGAACGCGCGCCCGGACGCGCCCCCAGATCCGGCGCCTCCGCCAATTAACCGGAAGCGATCGCATGGGGATGCGACTATGCACAATGCTCCAGGGGCTGGGTTTATGGCTGGCGTTCGGTGGTCTTGCCTGGGCGGCCGAGCCTCTGACCGTGCAGCGCGAACGTGTACTGGGCACTTCCTTCGAGATGCAGGTCGCCGGCGGCGGCCTGCGTGCAAAACGTGCCGTCGATGCAGCGCTGGCCGAAATCGCACGGCTTGAAAACCAGCTGAGCAGCTGGCGCAGCGACAGCGCGCTGTCCGCCTATAACGAAGGACGTTTGGCATCGGAGCCCCTGCCGGCCGATGTGGCGAATGTGCTGGCGCTTTGCGAGCGCTGGCGTCTGGATACCGCGGGCGCCTTCAGTTGCCGATTGGGCGGATTGATTGCGCAATGGCGCCAGGCCGACCAGGACGATCGCATGCCCGATCGCATCGAGTTGCGTCGGCAGGCGCGCGCATTGGCGGCATTGGCATTGCCTCGCGGCATGCTCGACCCGCAGGCCGGTCTTCGCTTCGATGTCGATGGAATCGCGACGGGCTACATCCTGGACCGCGCACTGATGCAGGCGCGTCGTGCGGCGCCAACGGCGGTCGGCATCCGCATCGACATCGGAGGCGATGCGGTCTACTGGGGACATCCGAATGACGGCGCCGCCTGGCGCGTCGGCATCGCCGATCCCAAGCAGCCGCTCGACAACACCGCCGGCATCGCGCAGGTGCAAGTGCAGTCCCAGGCGATCGTCGCCAGCGGCCATCACAGCCGCGGCTACCAGATCGGCCGGCGGCATATGAGCCACATTCTCGACCCTCAGGAAGGCTGGCCGATCAGCTATGGCCCCGCCGCCACCGTAGTCGCCCGCGACGCTACCACCGCGGATGCGCTTTCCACCGCATTGACCGTGTTGCCGATCCGCGAAGGAATCGCATTGGTGGACCGTATCGATGGCGCCGCGGCGCTTATCGTCAGCGACGCCGGCATTCCCTTCGCTTCGGCACGCTGGCCGGATCTGTTGATGGCAACACAGGAAGCCAGACCATCGGCGCCGGCACGCTTATTGGTCGACTACGAAATTCCCGCGATCGATGCAGCGCGCTACCGGCAACCGTATCTGGCGTTGTGGATCGAACAGGAAGACGGCCAGCCGGTACGCCAACTGCATGTCTTGGGTGAAAGGTCGCGCTGGTTGAGCGAACTGCCGCGCTGGTGGCGGCACTACGGCCGTAACGACCCGGCCGGAGCGCTGGGCATCGCACGCCCTACCCGATCGCCTGGACGCTATACCGTCGCATGGGACGGACGCGATGACCGCGGTCATGTGCTGCCCACCGGACGCTACGTGCTGCGCGTGGAAGCGGCGCGTGAGCACGGTGGCCACGAGGACATCGCCCTACCCTTTGTGCTGGGCGATCCGGCGTTGAATCTGCATCGCCAAGGCCAGACCGAAGTCGGCCGCATCGTCCTGCGTTACGACAAGACGTAGCGAAGGCACCTTCGACTCAATCTCTCGACAGGCGTGAATCCACGCCTGCTCCCAGCAACGCACATCCGCCGCCGCGCGGACGCAGCCAGGACCTGGAGCGCTCCCAACGAAGCGCACGATTTTTCCTGACTGTGGAGTTACCACCATGAAGTTGTCCCCCCACCTGCTGACGCTGGCCATCGCGTCCTGCCTCGCTTTGCCCGCGCATGCCGAACCCTCGGCCGATCCCAACGGCGCCCAGACGCTGGATACCATCGAGGTCAAAGAACAAACGCAGCAGAAATCCGCCAACCAGAACGTCACCGTGATCGATTCCAGCCAACTCGAAGACGAGATGGCCGAGAACATGGAAGACGTGATCCGCTACGTTCCGGGCGTGAGCATCGTCGACATGGGCCGCTTCGGCGACAACGGATTCAACATCCGCGGCATCGAAGGCGACCGCGTGGCCATGACGATCGACGGCCTAAGCATGGCCGAAGGAGTGGAAACCGCGCGCGACTATGAATTCTTCCGCGCCGGCCGCGGCGGTGTGGATATCGATACGCTCAAGAGCGTGGAGATCATCAAGGGCGCCGACGCCATCGGCAGCGGCAGCGGCGCATTGGGCGGCGCGGTGGTGTTCACCACCAAAGATCCGTACGACTATCTCAAGCCCGAAGGCAACGATACCTATGTCGGCGGCAAGTTCGGCTACACCACTTACAACGAAGAAAAGCTCGGTTCCCTGACCTTGGCCAACCGCACGGGAATAGTCGAATCGATGCTGGTCTATACCCGCCGCGACGGCCAAGAGGCAGAAGGCTGGTACGACGATACGGCCATCCAGATCGGCAGTGGCCGCCGACTGCCCGATCCGATCGAGCACGACAGCACCAACATCCTGGGCAAAGTCGATTTCGTTATCAGCGCAGCCCATCGATTGGGATTGGTGTACGAGCGCAACCGGGTGGAGAACCTGGTGAACAACCTCAGCCGCGTCAATTCGCCAAGCTATCTGCAGCGCTGGGGCGATGACAATAATGATCGCGATCGCTATGGCGTCCGCTATCTGTGGACGGCGGACGCAGCGGCTTTCGATACCCTGCAGCTGCAGGTCGATCGCCAGGAGACCCTGAGCCACGGCATCACTCGCATCATCACCGGCAGCGGAACGTCCAGCACACCGGCCACATCCAACACAACGCCTTGCACGCTGGCGCTGACCTGCTGGCGCGCCGAAGATCGCTCCACCGAACAGGTGCTCGACCGTGTCGCGCTGGACCTGGACAAGCGAATGGAAACCGCCGCTGCACGTCACGCCTTGGCCTATGGCGCGGCTTGGCAAAACCGCAAGATCGACTTCCGCGCCATCGACTATCGCTGGAACAACGCCGGCGTGCTGGACACGGCCACGGTGGATCCGGCGCAGGTTCCTCAAACCGATGCGACCAGTTGGAATCTGTATCTGCGCGATCAGATCAACATGTACGAAGACCGCGTGCAGCTGACCCTGGGCGGCCGCTATGACCGTTACGACTACTCACCGCAGTTGAGTCCGACCTTCCAGGACAACACGGGTACCGTTCGCGATGTGAGCTTCGCTGCACCCACATGGCAAGCCGGCATCAGTTACCAGTTCCTGCCCAACCAATCGTTGTGGTTCCAGGCAGGCAGTGGTTTCCGCGCGCCCACCACCGGTGAGATGTATGCGCCTACCAGCACTACGCAGATCACAGAGGTGGCGACGGGGAATACCGTGGTGGTGCCGACCAACGCCGCCAATCCCGACCTGGAGGCCGAGACCAGCCTGAATCTGGAACTGGGCTATCGCTGGGAAAGCGACAACGTGCGCTTCGGTGTGTCGGTATTCCGCGACCGCTACGACGACTTCATCGAAAGCGTGCGCCTGACCGCCAACCCGCAGACGCAGTACCAGACCTGCACGCGCGGGACCTGTACCACCCGATTCGGCTACGACTACAACACGCTGACCAACGTCGGCAAGGTGACGGTTCAAGGCATCGAACTGGAAGGCCTGTGGCGATTGGGCGACGCCTGGCTGCTGCGCGCCGCGTGGTCGCACAACGAAGGCGAACAAAAGGACGGCAACCCGCTGGACAGCATCAACCCCGATCGCGGCGTGGTGGGTCTGAGTTGGCAAGGCCTCGACCAGCGCCTGCGTGTCACCGGCAACCTGACTCATGCGTTGGCTAAGAAGCGAAGCGACGTCAACATCGAGCCCGACGTGTTCGGCCAGGTCACCGAGCCCTTTCTCAGTGACGACTACACCGTCGTCGACCTGTACGGCAGCTTCCGCGTCAACGAACACCTACGCATCAACGCCGGTGTCTACAACCTGTTCGACGAGCGCTATTACCAATGGGCACGCATCCGCAATGTGTCGCGTGGCGATTTCTATCTGTACGGCTATGCGACGGACTACGGGATCGGCCGCTATAGCGAACCGGGCCGGAATTTCCGCGTGAGCGTTTCCTGGTCTTTCTGAGCTTGTGCCGGGCTATCCGATGCGGGTGGCCCGGATCGGGGGAACCGCTTTACTGCTGCATCGCGTTCAACTTATCCGCCACCAGATCGATAAACGCCGACACCGTCAATGGCAGATGCCGCCTGCCCGGATACAGCACGTGCAGGCCATAGCCCTTGCGTTGGTATTGCATAACACCTGTTATGGCCAGAAGTGGACATCCCGGCCTCAACCGAAGGCATCAGGATTCGGGAGCATTGATTGTCGCTTCAATCCTGTATCCATCCGGATCTAGCAAGAACGCGGCGTAGTAGTTCGGCCCATAATCCGGCCTCAGACCGGGTTCCCCGTTGTCCTGCCCGCCGACTTGCAGCGCGGACTCATGGAAAGCATGGACCGCCGATCTTGACGGAGCCGAGAACGACAGATGAAACCCCGGCCCAGCCGGGGCGGCATCAGCGCGCAACTTCAAACAAAACAGATCCTCGTCGTCCACGAGCCCGTATCCGATGGCGGTGTCGTCCTCGAACACCCGGCGATAACCAAGCGCACCGAGCGCCGCGTCATAGAACGCCCCGGACAAGATCAAGTCCCGGACACCGATCGAGATGTGATGGATCATGCGAAAGATCGAGCTCAGAAAAGGGGCGCCATTATAGGTTCTCGGCCACTCGATAAATCTTGAAGCAAGGTCAGTACTTAGTCAGTGCAAAGGTAGTCGCGACAGCCCCTGTAGCGCGGGGCCACCTCACGATTAAACGATTGCACGACGAGCCTAAGCGCATTGTGCAATCGCCGTAGTTGTGTCAGTCGATTTGCACCATCGTGCCGCCCGAACGTGGCTGGTACGCATCGAGTTCCTTGTCTTCGTAAGCCGACCGGTTCAACTTGTAGCGGAAGGCGCCGTCGATATTCCGGCCGCTGGCTTGGCATTTTGCAAGAAAAATAGCGACCCTGCCGCGGCATGTCGGCGTCGAGTCGAGAACGATCGCAGCCGACTCGCGCGCGCCAGTCATCCGATTTATTTGGCTGGTTCGTCAACTGCGGCCAGGACGGCATCCATCATCGGATCCTCCCCATTGATCCAGGCATCGATCGTCCATGGCGCAGGAATATCCGGTTCAAGTGTGGGAACCGAAACAGGCAGGCGATTCGTAGGGCCCAACATAGGCAATGCGCTGGTTGCGAACGGCCTGCCCGGCTGGGCGATCGCCTCCTGGCAATCATCGTAGGCCTTGCAACCATCCTGGTAGTCCATCCGCACCACGGCCGGCAGGAAGTAGCGGCCGGAGTGTGGAAGCCGGATCGGCAGCCCGTCAGAGAAGAACATCATGCGGTCCCCTACCGGCTCTCCTACGATCGTCACACGGTCTTTTCCCGCCTGCTTCAGGTAGGCGATGCCCGCAATGGCGGCAGAAAACGTCTGCCGGCTGGTGAGCACAAAAAAACGGCCTGAAGTGCGTGTCGGCCACTGGGCCATGAAGTCGCGAATGAGCAGGAAATTGCCGCCACCGTTAAAGCGCATGTCGAGCACGATGTGCTTACGCCTTGAGGTGCGCCGCTTTGCCTCCGCCTCCTCCAGAAAGACGACGATCTTGCTGCTGCCGTCATCGAATGTCTTGCGAAGCTGTACGACCACGCCATCGATCTCTGGCGCGTCGCGGTAGCGAAAGGGCTTATTCGGCTCTTGAAATGCCCAAGGGGCCCGATCGGTAGGCGGCAACCCATACCAAGCGGCGGCCGCGTTTGAGGAAGACCCCATAGAGAAGGCGCGGCTGATCTTCTTGCCGCTAACCGTCAAGAACGTGTACTTCACTGAATCCGCGTTCCGGCACAGACCCACCGCACGCAGTTGTTCAGGACTCGCCAGAATCTGGGCCGCGAGCGCGTCGCGGTGGGCCGTGGTGCCGCCAGCAAACGTGCGCAGGATGGCCATGATGCTCTCGATTGGACGACCTTCCACAGCAACAAGACGCGCCCCGAGCAGATCCGCGTTGTCCTCCTGTACACCGACGACATTGAAATCTCTGCCAAAGGGCAAAAACGCGATGAGCACGCTATTGAAGTCCGGAACCTCGAAGTCCGGCGCGTGCCATCCGCACCAAGGCCGTCTGTCGAATCCCAGCGAGGCCACCCCTTGGCATATATCGCGGCCAAGCCAGTTGGGCAGGCATTGGGTATGGGCGTTGTCGGCTAACGCCGCGATGCGGCAGAGTTCGACCGCGAAAGCTGTGGGATTTGTCGCCTGCTCTTCCAGTTTTGCAAGTCGTTGCTGGGCCTCTTTCCGCGCTGTCGGGGTGAAGGCGCGATCCACCGCCAGAAACTCATCGCGGAAGACGGCGATATCCGCGCGTTGCCATCGACTGCGGTCCTTGTCCGATTGCATGCTTTCCGCGAGTATGGAAGAAGAGAATCCAAATGTCGCAAGCGACAGAACGATGACCAGCGTGATCTTCGCAGTACAACGCGTTAGCCAGAGGTAGAGCGATATCGGCATTTCCCTCTCTCCATCAGCGTCGCTCCGGGACGTCCGTTAGGAGCGATCACTACGCGTCGACGGGCACCCAGATGGCGCCCTTTTGCGCGCTGGCTACCGCGGCTTCAATGAAGGCCATGCCGGCGACGCCGTCGTCGATGCTGGGGAGATCGAGATCCTCAGGCACTGGCTTGCCGGCGATTTCCGCGGCAATTGCCCGGAAGGCTTCGCGATACAGATTGGCGAACGCTTCCAGGTAGCCTTCAGGATGTCCGGCCGGTATTCGCGTGACGCCTTGCGCGACGTCGCTGACATAGCCATTGCCTCGACGCAGGATTTCGCGCGGGCGGTCGGGATATTTCACGATCAGCTCGTTGGGATGCTCTTGCTGCCACTCGAGCGAAGCCTCGCTGCCATATACGCGCAGGTTGAGGTAGTTCTCCTCGCCCACCGCGATCTGCGAGCTGTGCAGCACACCGCGCGCACCGCCTTCGAAGCGCAGCAGCAGGTTGCCATCATCGTCCAGCCGGCGGCCGGACACGAAGGTGGTGAGATCGGCGCACAGTTCGGTGATGCGCAAGCCGGTGACGTAGCGCGCCAGGTTCTCCGCATGCGTGCCGATGTCGCCCATGCACCCGGCCGCGCCGCTGCGGGCCGGGTCGGTGCGCCACGAGGCCTGCTTCTGGCCGGTGCTTTCGATATCGCGCGCCAGCCACCCTTGCGAGTATTCCACCACCACCTTGCGCAACGTGCCGAGCGCGCCACTGCGCACCAATGCGCGCGCCTGTTTCACCATCGCATTGCCGGTGTAGTTGTGGGTCAGTGCGAACACCTTGCCGCTGCGCTTAACCGTGTCGCGCAAGGCATGCGCTTCGGCCAACGTCAGCGTGACCGGCTTGTCGCAGACTACGTTGAAGCCTTGATCCAGGAACAGCGTCGCCGCCGGGAAATGCTGATCGTTCGGAGTGACAATCACGACGAAATCCAAGCGTTCACTAGACGGGCGCGCCGCCTCGGCAATCGCCATCTCCTGATAGCTGCCGTATGCACGGTCGGCTGCCACGAACAAATCAGCCGCCGAATCGCGCGAACGCTGCGGATCCGATGAGAATGCACCCGCGACGAGTTCGGCCTGCCCGTCCATCTGCGCGGCGATCCGGTGCACGGCACCGATGAACGCGCCACGGCCGCCACCGATCATGCCGAAGCGTAGCTTGCGTCCGATCACACCATGCCTCCGCGCCCACGGCCTTCGAACGCCGCGTCGAACGCGACCGCACTCGGCGGGAAATCGAGCTTGCGCACATAGGCCGCAGCCTCGGCGGCACCATGCACGCGGTCCATCCGCGCGTCTTCCCATTCCACCGACAGCGGACCACGGTAACCGATGTCGTTCAACGCGACGATGATGTCCTGGAAGCGAACGTCGCCGCGCCCGACCGAGCGGAAATCCCAGTTGCGACGTGCATCGCCGAAATCGGTATGGCCGCCGAATACGCCCACGCTGCCGTCGCCGCGCCCCCACCAGACGTCCTTCATGTGGACGTGGAAAATGCGGTCGCCGAAGGTACGCAGGAAGCGCACGTAATCCACGCCTTGGTAGGCGAAATGCGAGGGGTCGAAGTTGAAGCCGAAACGCGGGTGATGGTCGACCGCTTCCAATGCGCGCTGCGCGCTGGCGATGTCGAACGCGATCTCGGTGGGATGCACTTCCAACGCGAAGTTCACGTCGACCGCGTCGAAAGCATCGAGAATCGGCCGCCAGCGCCGCGCGAAATCGTCGAAGCCTTTCTGCAGATACTCCTGCGAAGTCGGCGGGAACGCATAGACCGCATGCCAGATCGACGAGCCGGTGAAGCCAGTCACCACGGCCGGGAAATCGATGCTCGCCTTACCCGGCCGGGCATCGAAGAAAGCGCGCGCGGCCTTGGCGGTATCGATCATCCGTGCGGTGGCACGCTGACGCACACCTTCCGGCTCGCCGTCTCCCCAGATTTCGGGCGGCAGGATCGCGCGATGGCGCTCGTCGACCAGGTCGCAGACCGCCTGCCCGACCAGATGGTTGGCGATCGCATGGCAAACCAACCCCTGCGATTGCAGCACGCTCCAGCGTTGATGCACGTAGTCCGGCGAAGCCAGTGCACGTTCGACATCGAAATGGTCGCCCCAGCACGCCAGCTCCAGCCCGTCGTAGCCCATGGCGACAGTCTGTTTGGCGAGTTCGTCGAGCGATAGATCGGCCCATTGCCCGGTAAAGAGCGTGACAGGACGTGGCATGTGGAACTCCTGTTATTGGCGATAAGGTGTTTTCATACGGAAATGGGGAATAGAGAATTGGAAGTTTCTCCGTTCCCGATTTCCGGTTCCCCGTTTCCTGCTGTTCTCATGCACCGACACGTTCGATGCGATAGCCGCCGCGGGCGCGATCGACCAGATGGAGAATGCCGAAGATCAGCGCGATCACCACGGGCAGCACCGCCCATATCGGCAATACATTCGTTGCGCCGTAGGTATTGTTGATCCATCCCATAACCGGGCCGGCGACCGCGGTCGAGAACGCACCAGCAGCGCCGACCATGGCCAGCGCCAGTGCGCCGCCACGCGGGAAGCGCTCGGAAGTCAGCCCCAGCATGGTCGGCCACCAGAACGCGGTGCCCACGGCGAGCAACGCCGCGGCGGCGAATGCCAGCACCGGCGTATCGGCGCGCCCGAACAACCACAGCCCGACCGCGGCGATCGGCGCGGTCACGGCGATCAGCGTCACCGGCGACAGCCGATGCGCGAAGACGCCGCCGAACTGCCGCAGTGCATACATGATGCCGTTGATCCACACCAGCAGCAGCACGCCTGCCTGCAGCGTGCTGTGCATGACCTCATTGAAGATATTGCTGACCCATTGCCCTGGGCCAAGCTCGGTGGCCGCGGTCAACCACATGCAGACGAACACCACCAGGAACAACGGGCGTTTGAGTTCGCCATACATCGCTGCGGTGGAAACACCCGCCGCTTTGCGTTCGCTGTCGGGGAAACGCTGGGCGAAGAACATCGCTGCGTAGATCGCCGACGGCACCAGCATCAACAGCATCTTCGACTGCCAGCCCAGGCCGAGCTGGGTGAAGCCGAAGGCGAGCACGCCACCGATTACGATGCCGCCTGGGAACCAGGCATGCAGCTTGACCAGCCGCGCGGTCTTGTCTTCACGGTACAGCGTGGCGATGAGCGGGTTGATACCGGCTTCGACAAAACCATTCGCAATACCGATCACCACCGTGGCTGCGAACAACATGCTGAAATCGGTGGCGAAGATGGTAAGCAACACGCCGGCGATATGCCCTATCGCGGCGAGTTTCAGCAGCCGCCCCATGCCTAATAGATCGCACAAGGTGCCGCCGAACAGGATCGACAAGCCAAAGCCCCAGAACGCGGCGCCGCTGATCCAACCCAACTGGATCTTGTCCAGCCCGAACGCGACCTCCAACTCGCCCATGATGTCGCCGCGGATGGCGAACGACATCGCGGTGGCCAATAAGGCGATGCAACTAGCGACGAACAGGCGCTGCGGGTTCATACGTTTCTCCGCGAATGACGAATGGGACGAATGGAACGAATGCTTCAGGGCTGCATGCTCTATGGCAGCATGCGCACCTTGATGTTGCGATAGTGCACTTCGCTGTCCGGATCATGCGCCTGCAGCGCGAAGGTGCCCGACGATAGTACCCGGCCACTCATGTCGGCCGGCCGCTCCGGTTGCTTCGGCTGCGTGTAGTCCACGATCGGTTTGTCGTCGACAAAGGTGCTGATGCGGTCGCCCTCGACGCGGATGCGCAGGGTAAACCAGACGTTGTCCTTGACCGGCGCTTGGTAGTTGTCCTTGACTGCATACAGGCCGCCGGTGCGCTTGGTGTCGCTCTGGCTGTTGTTGACTTGCACTTCATAGCCTTTGGCCGGCCAACCTTCGTCCTGCCAGGCTGTATGGAAGTAGACGCCGGAGTTGGCGCCGGGCTTGGTCATGACGTCGAGCTGCAATTCGAAGTTGCGGAAGTCGTGGCGTCCCACCTCTCCAACATAGAACAGATGCGAACGAGGCCCGCGCACCACGATTGCGCCGTCACGCACGTTGAACGAACCCGGCTTCTCGCTGGCGCGCCAGCCGTCCAGCGTCTTGCCGTCGAACAACGACTGCCAGTCCTGACGTGCCGGTTGTGTCGCCCGTTCCGCGACCGGCTTTACGGCAGGTCCTTCTGCAGTAGAACCTTCTGCCGCGTGTGCGCTCGCGGCGCTGGCCAGTACCAGCAGACAGACTCCAAGCAAACCCATGTGCATGCGATGTTTCCTCCAGACAGACCGGCTTGCCGCCGGCATGGATCGGTACGATGCCGCAGTCAGCGTTAGCATCGTGCTCATTACGGCAAAGCTCGTCACGACTCCGGCCGCGCGATCGCACGGACCCAGATGTTGCGAAACGCCACCGGATTACCGTGGTCCTGCAACCGCAACGGCAGCCGCGCGGCATGTGCTTCGTATTTGGGGTGGCCCTGATAAACGGTCGCTCCGCGCAACGCCACATCGTGCTGCACCAGTACACCGTTATGGAACACGGTCATGCGTGCCGGCGCCAACAAACGGCCATCGGATCCGAAGCGCGGGGCAAGGAACAATACGTCGTAGCTTTGCCATTCGCCCGGCGCCCGACTGGCATTGACCAGCGGCGGATATTGCTTGTACACAGAAGCCGCCTGGCCATTGACGTAGGTGGTGTTGCGGTACGAGTCCAGCACCTGCAACTCGTAGCGTTCCATCAGGAACACGCCACTGTTGCTGGCGCCCTGCCCCTCGCCCGTTGGCTGCGCCTGCGTGCGAAACTCCAGGTGCAATTGCACATCGCCGAAAGCCTCGCGTGTGCGGATATCGCCGCTGCCCGGCGCCACTACCAGCGCGCCGTCCACCACGTTCCAACGGACCGGGCGGCCGTCTTTCGTCTTTCCTGTATCAGAATCTGCGTTTGCATCGACACGCTCCCAGGCACTGGTATCCGTCCCTGCGAACAGCACCGTGGCATCACTGGGCGCGCCATTGGCCGGCGCATCGATCTTCGGCGGCAACGGCTGCCACACCTCGGTCGCGGCCGGCGGCAGCGCAGCGTCTTCACTGGCACCAGGCGTCGAACCTGCCATAGGTGCGGCCAATACGCTGGCCGCAGCCGCGGCCGCCAGCAGCTGGCGACGCCTATCGCGACGGGTGATTGGCAGCATCAGCCCACTCCCACGAGTTTGAGTACTTCCGGCGGTGGGCCGTCGAAACTGGTCAACGGCACGTTGCCGATGTATCCCAGATATTGCCGGCCTTGCGGCGATGTGCAGAACCCGCCGATGGTCAGATCGCGATAGCGGGCGAAGAATTCCGCGGCCTGTTTGAACTCGGCACGTGCCCGGGGCACGTAGGAAACATCGTCGCAGATCTCGCTGCGCTGGCTCACGCTGGATCCGGCAAAGCTGCGCGAAAAGCGCTGCTCCGCCTGCGCGTCCAGCCAGTCGAATCCGGCCAGGATCACCTTGCGATCGGCGGCCTGTTGCGGATACGGCGCGCTGACCCATTCGTTGATGAAATCGACCACGCCGACCGCGACCGCACCCGGCGCATCCGCATCGGCCGGGACGATCAGGTCGCACAGCGCGGTGGCGGTGGCCCGCTGCCGTTCGCTCAGCGTCAGCGGCCAGACCGAGCCGGGCCCATAGACCTTGAGCAGATTTGGGTCGGTGCCATAGCCCGTGCCCGAAGGTAGCTTGGGCGGCGGCTCGGAACTGCAGCCGGTCAGATGCAACATCGGCAGCGCGGCCGCGCTCAACATCCACTTCAGCGAAGTACGGCGGTCCATCAAAGCTCCTTGCGGCGCATGCGCGCCAGGATGTGATCGGAGGCGCGCCAGGCCAGCGCCATGATCGTCAGCGTCGGGTTCTTGTCGGCATTGGAAGCGAAGACTGCACCGTCGGTGATGTAGAGATTGTCCACGTCCCAGGTCCGGCACCAGCGGTCGGTGACCGAGGTCTTGGGATCGGCACCCATGATCGCGCCGCCGAGCTCGTGGATGATATAGCCGCCCGGTTTGATCGCCTTGGTGCCGTCGGTCTCGACCTTGCCCTGCACGCGTCCGCCCATCGACTCGATGATGTCCGCGAAGGTGCGCTGCATGTGCGCGGCCTGGCGGGTTTCGTGTTCGGACCACTGCCAATGGAAGCGCAGTACCGGGATACCCCACTTGTCCTTCACCTTCGGGTCGATCTCGCAGTACGAATTCTCGTTCGGGATCATCTCGCCGCGGCCGGCGAAACCGACGAAGGAGCCGTAGTAGCGACGCACTTCCTCCTTGAATTTCTGGCCGTAGCTGCCGCCGGTGAGCCATTCCAGTCCGGCTCCGGTATTCAGACCCGGCATGCGCCGACCACCGCCGAACTCGATGTGGTAACCGCGGGCGAAACCGAGCTTGCCGGCCAGTTGTTCCTTGTAGAGCCACCACGGCGAATACATATGACCGCCGTCGGCGCCGTCCTCGTTATGCAGCGGCAGGTTCTCCAGCAATGGCACTTGCCCGCTCAGATCGGCGCCGACAGTGTCCATCAGGTAACGGCCGACCTTGCCGCTGGAATTGGCCAGGCCATTGGGGAACGAGGTGGATTTCGAATTGAGCAGGATCCGCGCCGTTTCGCAGGCACTGGCCGCCAGCACCACCACACGTGCCGTAGCGGCGTATTCGTTGCCGCTGGTCTTGTCGATGAAACGCACGCCTTCGGCCTTGCCATTCGCACCCAGTACCGTCTCGCGCACCATCGCGTTGCAGACGATGTCCAGCCGGCCCGTCGCCAGTGCCGGAGGCAGATGCACGGTGGTCGACTGGTAGTTGGCGCCGGTCGAGCAACCGCGGCCGCAGGGCGTCGCCCACCAGCAAGCCGCACGGCGCAGCATCGACTCGCGCAAAATCCGCTGCGCCTCGGCATTGCCCGGATGCAGCTTGGCCGGCAGGTTGTCCGCATCCAGGCGCCGCGTCAGCACCGCGCGGTGGCCGGCGATCACCGGCACACCCAAGCGCCCGGCACGCTGCTGCACCAGCAGGTCGCTGACCTTGGGCTTGGGCGGCGGCAGCAATACGCCGGGAGACGAATCGGGCGTGTTCTCCAGCCCGTCGTTGTCGCCGTATACGCCGATCAGCATTTCGACCTTGTCGTAATACGGCGCTACATCTGTGTAGTCGATCGGCCAGTCGAAGCCCAATCCATCGCGGCTGTAAGGCTTGAAATCGTAGGGTCCGTTGCGCAGCGAGATCCGGCCCCAGTGATTGGTGCGACCACCGAGCATGCGCGCGCGCCACCAGTCGAAACGGCCAGCCTGGTCCTCCCGCGCATTGACGTAGGGTTCGCCGGGCACCTGCCAGCCGCCGTCGATGGTGGAGTCGTAGAAACCGAATGCCTTGTCCGGTGTCGAGCTACCGCCCAGCGGCGCCTGGTCCGGAGTCTGGAACATCGGTGTTTCGGTTTCCGGCGTGTAATTGCGCCCGGCTTCGAGCATCAGCACCCGGGCGCCTTCCATGCACAGCGTGTAGGCGGTCTGGCCGCCGGCTGCGCCGGAGCCCACCACGATCACGTCATAGGTTTGTTTGATGGCGTCCGCAGTCAGAAAAGGCACGGCATGACCTCAGAAGCTGTTCAAAGTCTGTTGCGAGCGCAGCCGTGTGGCGCGTGGCGGAGCGCAGAAAGCGCAGTGTACGTACCGGTACATGAGCATTTCGAGCACCGCACGCGCGCCAGACGGCAAGCGCAGCAAGACTTTGAATAGGGTCTCGGCGCGCGTCATGGTTTCAACCGGCTCAGGTAATCGAAACTTAGCTTTGCGCTTTCCAGCGGTGGCCGCACGAAATTCTCCTGTTCAACGAAATAATGACGGATGCGCTGCGGATCCATCGCGGCGAACAGTTTCGGCCAGTCAACGCGACCGCTGCCGACTTCAGTAGTCTGCGTGTCGACGCGATCGACACCCGTTTTAGCGTCCTTGCGCACGTCCTTGATGTGCAAGGACGAAATCCGGTCGGCATAGCGGTTGAGCAGCTGCAGTGGATCGGCGCCCGCGGCGGTGACCCAGCCGATGTCGAGCTCCATCGTGACCAGCTTCGGATCCGTCAACCGCAGCAGTTCGTCGTAAGCCACCACGCCATCGTAAGAGCGGAACTCCATGTTGTGGTTGTGGTAACCGCAAGTGATGCCCGCTTTGCGCGTGAGCTCGCCGATGCGGTTGAGCTGCTCGGCATTCCATTTCCAGTCATCCAGGGTCATGCCGGCCGCGAGCGCATTGCCGTCCTTGAAACGCTCATCCGCGGTCGATGGGAACGAGATCACCAGATACCGGGAGCCGATAGCCTGCGCATAGTCGATGCGCTGCTGCAGATCCTTCTGCGCGTCGGCCATGCCGCAGTGCATGCTGGGCGCAGTCAGGCCGTTGTCGCGAAGCATGGCTCGCACCTCGGTGGTGGTCGCTATTGGTATGCCTGCGAACTCGACCTCGCCATACCCGATCGTACTGACCGCCTTCAGCGCAGCCGGAAGATCTTTCGCCACATCGTCCCGGATCGTCCACAACTGCAATCCGATCGGCTTGTTCAGTGGCCCGACGCGCGGTTTTGCGGCAAAGGCATCGAGGGAATTCATCGCTATTAGTGCAAGTGAGCCATGCTGGAGAAATGCGCGTCGAGTCAACATCGTGTTTCCCTCGCCCCTTCAAAAAATATATCGGTTGATATACATCGAGCTATGTTGCGCTGCGACAACTTCTTCGCATTGCCGATTGTTTGATGCTCGTCTTGATTGCCGTTTCGATATTACCTATTTTTCGCGGTAGAGTCGTGACCGAGCGAGCTTGAGGAAGCACAGGTATGCCAGCGGGGAACAATTCCTACGATGCAATCGTAGTCGGCACAGGTATCAGTGGTGGATGGGCGGCGAAGGAGCTGACCGAGAAGGGATTGAAAACCCTCGTGCTCGATCGCGGGCGTATGGTGAAGCACGGCGAGTACCCCACTGCTTCCGAACAAATCTGGGAACTGCCCTATGCCGGTCGTCCCACACAGACAGACCTGAGCCAACAGCAGGTCGCGAATCGTTCCGGTGCACTCTCGCAAGCGACCAAGCACTGGTTCGTCAACGACGTCGATCATCCTTACGTCGAAAAAGAGCCGTTCGCCTGGATACGCGGCTATCACGTCGGTGGCCGCTCCATCATGTGGGGCAGGCAATCGTACCGCTGGAGTCCAATGGACTTCGAGGCGAACGCAAAAGAAGGCATCGGCATCGACTGGCCCATTCGCTATCAGGACCTCGCGCCGTGGTACGACCACGTGGAGAGTTTCATCGGCGTGAGCGGCCAAGCGGAAGGCTACGAACAATTGCCGGACGGAAAATTCCTGCCGCCCATGGCGATGAACTGCGTCGAGCTACACCTGAAGCAGAAGCTTGCCGACAAGATGGGGCGCGCGATGACCATCGGCAGGACTGCCAATCTCACCGCCCCCCTCGCCCACAGCCCGCAGCGCGGCACCTGCCAATATCGCAATCTGTGCGTTCGCGGCTGTCCGTTCGGCGCCTACTTCAGCAGCAACTCCAGCACGCTTCCCGCGGCGGAGAAAACCGGCAACATGACGCTTCGGCCCAACTCGATCGTCTACGAACTCATCTTCGACGGAAACAAAGACAGGGCCAGCGGCGTGCGCGTGCTCGATGCGGAAACCAACGAGCAGCTGGAATTCCACGCCAAGGTGATCTTCCTGTGCGCGTCCACGTTCGGTTCCACGCACATCCTGATGAATTCCGTCTCCAGCAGGTTCCCCGAAGGTTTCGGCAACGACAGCGGCGAGCTCGGCTGCAACATCATGGATCACCACCTCGGCGTCGGCGCCACGGCGACCGTCGAAGGCTTCGATGACATGTACTACAGCGGGCAACGACCCAACGGCATCTACATCCCGCGCTTCGTCAACATCGGCAACGACAAGCGCGAATATCTGCGCGGTTTCGGTTACCAAGGTGGCGCATGGCGGTCGGGTTGGACGCGGCTGCTCGAAGATCCCGCCCTGGGTGCGGACTTGAAGGCGAAGGCTGCCGAGCCCGGACCCTGGTACATGGGGATGACCGGTTTCGGCGAAACGCTTCCGTATCACGACAATCGCGTCACGCTCGACCGCACGCGCAAGGATAAGCATGGGCTTCCCGTGCTGTCGTTCGACGCCGTGATGCGCGAGAACGAATTGAAGATGCGCGAGGACATTGCGGCCGAGGCCGCAACGATGCTGGAAGCCGCGGGATACAAGGATATCCACACCTACAATGGCGGCGATCATCTGGGCCTTGGCATCCATGAGATGGGCACGGCGCGGATGGGCCACGACCCGAAAACGTCCGTGCTCAATGCATGGAACCAAGTGCATGCCTGTAAGAACGTGTATGTCACCGACGGTTCGTGCATGACCTCCGCGGCATGCCAGAACCCATCGCTTACCTACATGGCGTTGACCGCACGCGCCGCCGACCACGCCGTACAAGAACTCAAGCGGATGAACCTATGAAGACCGACATGGAAAATACCGTCCTAAGCCGCCGCGAGGCGATACGGCGTGTCGCCTTGATGATGGGAGGCGCTGTTTCGGCGCCCGCCATCCTTGGCTTGCTCAGTGGTTGCTCGGCCGAACCGCCACCCAGCAAGGATGCGGAGTGGAAACCGGTGTTCCTCACTTTGGCGCAGAGCGCCCTGGTGGCGGAAGTGGCCGAGATCATGATCCCGCGCACGGATACACCTGGCGCAAAGGAAGTCGGTATTCCCGCCTTCATCGACAAGATGTTGAAGGATGCTTATCCGAAGGATGACCAGGAGCGTTTCGTCGCAGGACTCGCGGATTTCGAAGCCCAGGCCAAGCGCGAGCACGGGCGCGCCTTCCTCGAGCTGGAACCGGCATTGCGAGCAACGATGGTGAAACAGGTGCACGACCCCGCCGTCAAGGCGGAGCAGGAGTCGAACCTTTCCCCCTCCAAGCAGCACCGCCCTTTCATCCTGACGATGAAAGAGCTCACCATGCTCGGCTACTTCACCTCCCAGCCCGGCGCTACCCAAGTGTTGCAGTACCGCCCGGTTCCCGGCGCATACCACGCGTGCGTCCCTCTGGCGCAGGCGGGCAAAGGCAGGACGTGGGCGACGGAGACGAGCTACCGGTTCTGATCCGCAATCCGCTCGGCAAGTCGCGGCCACGCAGCACCGCAATCCCCACCTGACGACAGGACTGATGCATGACCCTGAGCCCAAGACGCATCACGCGATCCGGCAGCGTTGTTTTTCTTCTCGCTGCACTGTTCGCCGGCGGCGCCACAGCGGAAACGCCCGCCGACAAGGAGGAATGGATCGCACTGTTCAACGGCCGCGATCTCGAAGGATGGACACCGAAGATCGCCGGCCACGCGCTCGGGGACAACTTCGCCAACACTTTCCGCGTCGAAGATGGGTTGCTCAAGGTGAACTACGACCAGTACGAATCCTTCGGCAAGAAATTCGGGCACCTGTTCTACAAGGATCCGTTTTCCTACTATCGCCTGGTGGTGGAATACCGTTTCGTCGGCGATCAGGCACCACACGGCCCTGGGGTCTGGGCGTTGCGCAACAGTGGCGCGATGCTGCATTCGCCGCATCCACGCACCATGGGGCGCGACCAGGACTTTCCCATTTCCATCGAAGTGCAGTTCCTCGGTGGCGCGGGCGACGGCAAGGCGCGTACGACGATGAACCTGTGCACGCCGGGAACGGACGTCGTGTATCAGGGCTCGATCTATCCCGAGCACTGCCTGAGTTCCCATTCGAAAACCTTCGACGGCGACCAATGGGTCCGTGCCGAGATACTCGTATTGGGCAGCGGGCAGATCACCCATTTCGCCAATGGCGAAGAAGTACTCGAGTACGCGCTACCGCAGTTCGGTAGCGACGGCGTATCGAATTTCGACCCGGCGGCCAAACCCGACGGCCAACTGATCGAAGGTGGTTACATCTCGTTGCAGAGCGAGTCCCACCCGATCGAGTTCCGCAAGGTGGAACTACTCAACCTAGCCGGCTGTATGGACCGCAGCGCAAGCAACTACAAGCGCTACTACGTCAAATCCCAGCCTGAAAGCTGCGTGTACGCGAAAGGAGCGAAGCCTGCGAAATGACGCAGGCTCTTTTCGTGAACTGCTGATTGGGCCCGGCAGCCCGGGTCATTGGCCCGCCGGCGGCTGCCAAAGTTCTACCTTGTTTCCTTCCGGATCGATGACCCACGCGAACTTCCCGTACACGGAGTCATCGCTCTTGTCGAGAACATTGCAACCCTCTTCGCGCAGCACTTCGAAGGCATCGAGATCTTCCACTCGGTAATTGATCATGAATCCCTGCGGCGCTGGGCGCGAATTGATCACCTTGCGCCGAACCAATGGACCAGATGGTGGTCCCGCCAACCGGCTTGCCATCATCGTCGGTCCAAGTGAAAGCTGCGCCACCCCAGTCCTGGACATCGATTCCCAGATGGCGCTTGTACCAAGCCTGCAGAGCCGGACGTCTTTGGCCTTGAAGAAGATGCCGCCAATGCCGGTGACTCGCTTCATGGAACTTCAATGGGAGCAAATGCCCCCGGAGATGAAACCAATTTGGTGCGGAAGGCGTAAACCAACGCGTCATCATTTGGTACTGCTGCCAAGTACATCAGATTAAGTCGCTCCTCAGTCTCTCGCGAATCGTCCAGGGGTTGTTCGAAGACATGAGCCGCGCGGCGACTTTGGCCCGATTGAACTATTAGGCCGTACGAGTGATAGCCCAAACCAGAATGACAGCGAACGGCGATAAGAGGGTCAACCCCAACCAAACCGCAGCAGAAACTACCGGCCCAATCAGGTGATGAAGGATTTTGGCGATGTCCGTCCGGTCAATTGGAGATATAGCGTTTTCTCGTCGTAGGCGGGCCCACCCAAAGCCCATGAAGATAAAGAACGAAACGAGCATGAGGAACACTGCTCCAGCCGCCCACCACGAATCTCTGTCCGAGACAGTGACGCAAAGAATCAGCGCAGAAGGGCCGCCTACTACGAAGATGCAGAATGCGAAGCGCATCCACGAGAGTTGTAGTTGGTTTTTCATTGGATACAAAAAAATGTTCTAAGACCTGGATTGACCGACCCGCGAAGCGAACCCGCCTTCAAATTTCCATGTGCATTCATGGCTTTACATCTCCCAACTGAAGGGAGACGTGATCACACGATCATCTATGCGCAGAATTCCCACGTCGCCCTCGACCGTCAGAGTAAAGGAGCCAGGTTCTTTGCCTTTCTCTTTCTGCGTGAATTGAATCAAGAGAGACCGTTTTTTGGTATCAAATGTTTCTGTCTTGAAGTTTCCGTAAAGCTGGATGCCCCGAGGCGCGCGAGGTGTACGGACGTTGAGGCTTGCGACGACCGGCATGACGTCATGTCCGATCTCCATGGAAATATCGTAACCATCCCCATTGAACGAAAGCGACGTCGTAGCGTTCGATGTATTGACCCAGGCGAGCAGAAAACAAAAAGCTAGTAACCGGATGGGTTGCATGTCAGCTCCTGATCGCCGGATCCCAAAGCCCAGTCATACGGCTTGCCCACAAAGCGGGCGCATGGAGCGCCATCCCCTTAACGCCGCTCGATCTTAGGGCTGCCGGGCCTGGCTCACAAGCCAATTTGCATCGGACCCTAACGGCTCCCCGTGTTCGGCTAGAGGTCGTAGGAGAGCAGGTCGAATCCCGTTGCCGCACGCACCACACGCCGATGGACGAGTGCCCCGCTTCCGCCGTTGGTCAACACCACGATGCCGCGACCTCGTAGCGCATCGCCGACGGCGAAGTTCTTGAAGATGCCGCCATTGCTGCCCGAGTGGTAGAACACCGGGCCGTCACCGGTCTGCTCCATGTTCCAACCCAGGCCCTTCTCTGTCCATCGACCGGGAATCTTGATCTGCGGCGTGAGCATGGCCCGTCGCGTGGCGTCAGTGATCTCCCATGATCCGCGCTGCTTGCGTATCATCATCAGGGTCAAGAACGTTGCGTAGTCCTGCACCGTGGTCCGCAAGCTCGCCGCCGAATTGGCGACGATGTCGCCCGGCCACGCCACCAGCCCGGCCGGTGCAAGCGCCTTCACTTCGGGTAGTGCGCGCTCGGCGTCTTCGTACTTCCACGCGGATAGAGGCTTGCCCCAGCGCTCGGCGACCTGCTGGGCGATACTCCATTGTTCCCGCAGCATCTGCCGTGGCATCCCTGCCTGCGCCTGATCGTGCGCTGGGTGACCATGGACGGACCGCGCGGCCAGGTCCGCGTTCCAGGCATAGCTACTGTCCTTCATGCTGGCCGGACCGAACAGATGCATCCGCATGGCATCATCCAGACTCTGGCCGGTGATCGTTTCCACCGCCAGTTGCAACCAGAAGAACGCCTCGCCGGAATAGTCGATGCGGGTACCTGGCCTGGCCACCGGCACGAGTTCTTCCGTTGCCGGCGAACTGCGCCAATTAGGTAGCCCGGAGGTATGACGCAACACATCGCGCGGAGTGATCAGCGCCGTCCATGGATGGTCCGCCAGGTAATCGGGACGCCGATATCTCACCAGCGGTCGATCCAGATCGATCCGGCCGTGGTCCACCAACTGCATGACCAAATAGGCGAATACCGGCTTACTTAGCGAAGCGTCCTCGAACACCGTCCGCGCATCGACAGGCGAACCGGTCAGCGTGTTGGTCACGCCAAAGCCGCGGCTCCAGGCCACCGCACCGTCTTCGACCACGGCGATGCCGACACCGGGGACGGAGAAAGCCTGCATGATCCTTGGCAACTCGGCGAGAAACTCGTTGTCCGGAATCCAGGAACCGCCGGCTTCATTGCACGGAGCCGACAGCGCATGGCCCGAACGCAGCACGCCAAGTGCTCCGAGCGTAGCGGCACATGCCATGAAACGGCGGCGACCTGGAACGATGCGAATCGGCATTCCCTCGTTTTGAACACGCTGGCACTCGTCGCGCCGAAGTCGGATAGCCGAGCGTCCACGCCTGCTCCGCCGAACCGAAGGATAACCCAGCGGGTTCGGTTCGTATGAATTACTAAGGCTTTGCCGACTATGCCGCCGACGCCACCAACCACGCTAGTGCGTCCTGCTGGTTATCGAAGGCGCGGAACTGCGGGTGGCGACGTGCCTCCAGCAAGAACCCACGGAACCTTTCCGGGTAGTGTCCACTAGGGTCAAAGACAGCAGCGGTGCGCAGGCGGAAGTTGACTAGCCTCTGCACGAACTCGCCGGCGAACCCGGTGGGAAGCTGAAAGAACGCGGAAGGTAGCGCTCCGGCATGTATGAGCAACAAGTCGGTGTCAGCGTCGCTACAGGCATAAGCCAGCTCCATTGAGTCTCGGACATCCGAGATGCCACCGATGCACTCTATGACGCTTGGATCAGAATTGTGGTCGAGCTGAAATTCCATGTGTTCGGCTTGATGTCTGAATTGATTCGGGCCGCGAAGCGGATTCGGCTTGATGAACTACTGGCTGCCGCTCATGAAGGGAATCCATCAAAACTTGGCACACCAGCTAGATTGGTGTCCCACGATGCGCGGCTTGCGAAAAATATATGCGCATTGGGCAAGATTTCGGGATCGCCATCGAGACTGCCCGCCGGGATAACCAGCATACCGTCGGTGGCGCATGGAACGGCAGAGCCGCAATTGGTGCAAAAGCTTCTGGTATGACGCGTTTGAGCAAGATTGAAAGTCCTTACCGTGTCTTCTCCCGATAACCATTCAATACTCGCCTTTGAAGAGAATAGATTGGTACCGTGAGCCGACCCACTGTCTTTGCGGCAACGGGTGCAGTGACATAGAAAGAATCTCTCCAGTTCGCCATTAATCCTGAAGCGGACTCCGCCACACAAGCATGATCCTTGATGCTGATTAGTCATTTCCATCCCATTGCTCTGAAGTGCCTGTGCGGCGCCTAGCGCCCGAACCAAGTCGACCGCAAGCAAACTCAGCTTGAATGAGCGGTTAGCCCATAACCAGGCTACTCATGGCATGCCGGCGCCAACTGTAGCGCGTACTGGGATACCAGCCGGATCAAAGTCATCCAGGCAGAAGACGTTGATTCCCAGATGGTCCGGTGTGACGCGCTTTCGGTGGAATGGATAGATCCCGCAAGTCTTGCAGAAGTAATGGGTGGCAGTGAAGGTATGAAACTGATATTCACCCAAGGCTTGTTGGCCGGTGAGCAAGCGGAACTCGCTTTCATGGACCTTGACCATCAAAGCGTTCTTGCGGCGGCAGATCGAGCAATCGCAAGTCGTCAGCTCGGGGAAATCCGAGTCGATCTCGAAGCGGACTGCGCCGCAATGACAGCTACCGGAGTAGGATTTTCGTTGGCGATTGGACATCGTGATATGGGCGGAATTAATCCAACACGCGGAGCATGTTTGGCTTGAATGGGGCCGTTAGGCACGACCCGATGGACGGGTTCGTAGATGCGCCACTGTTCTATAGGTGGCATAGATGTAGGGAAGACAGTAGCAAAGCCAAAACTCCCTCTTTTGGCCGGATCGCCAGAAATAGAGGAGCCAATGCGCCCATAGGACAAAGAGACTGAGAAAAATAGCGATCGAAGCGACAGTAGCTAAGCCCTTAGCTAAACCTCCTATTTCTTCTCGTCCCAGGATCGAATATCCAATCGCCAAGCCAAGTAGAGTCAGAAAGCCAACGGATGCCGCAGCAACTAGTGCCTTTAGCAGCTTGTCGGAATGTTCCATGCGGTTCCTAACGCCTGAGTTAAGCCGGCCGCGCTGGCCAACGTCAGATCGAGCCATGACGATGCGAGTTAGGCTTGAACGAATTGTTAGGCCTTTCCACGAGGGAGGCCACCGGCAACAAGCTTAAGCCGGACCATGGCCTCAGCGGGGCCGAAACGGCCGGCCTTGCCGTAACTCCCCTTAGCCGCGTCGGTGTCCGAGCAGACGTGGGCCAGGACGGTTTCTGCCAACTCTTGGTGCGGAGCAATGCGAGCTGCGAGTTTGTCAAGCATCGCTTGACCCGCAGGATCAGACTCATGGCCATCTAGGGCATACTCCCAATAGAAACTGTCATACGCCGCGCAAAAGTCCCAGAACGACAAGTGCCCGTCGGCGCACAACCGGACCAACTCATCGTAATGATCTAAGGCAGCGACTAATTCTGACTCTGACGTGTATGTATCCATGCACCTTCCGAGTGGCCTAATGCCTGAGTTAAGCCGAACAGCGAAGCGGCTTCGACTTGATTGGACTGTCAGCGCGTGCGCCGTAGTCCACGAAAGCTAGGCACTGGCCAACCAACGCGCCAATAGTACTTGAGGACGGCCATTGGCAGGAAATAGAGCGCCCCCCATGCCAAAAGAATATTGTCGTCCTTGTGTGGCGTAATTCCGGCAGCTTGAAGGGCTGGTGAGACCGGAATGTTTGCCCAACCGAATCTCGGGACCGGTAATGTGGCTACGATCATTGCGGCAATGACCATGAAGACGACAGACCAGAATGAGAAAGTAATTTGCATCCGCCTCTCTATGGTTGGCACCGTAGAGTTGGTCAAAGCGTACAAGTTGTAGATATGCCAAACAAAGGGGATGAGCAGCCCGAAGGAACGAAGGTCTGGCTCCGTAAGGAATGCAGTAAGAGCCAAGGCGGCAATGATCACCGCCACAACGACTCCAGATGGGCCCCTGATATCAAACCTGTAAAGAAGCACCGTCGTTAACGCGACAACGACGCCTTGAAATAGCAAGGCAGCAGCTAGCCATTCATGTGCGTCGCGGCCGAGTGCAAAAGGCGAGATCCAGGTGATTAGACATGCGACACCCAGCGAGCCGTCATAGATGGATCGGACAATTTTTTCGGGAGTTGCGCTGACCACCTGGATGCCTCTATGCACCTTACCGCCTGGTTGAGCCGACGCACGAAGCGAGTTCGGTTTGAATGAATTGTTGGACCTTCCGCACTTGGGCCTGCATCAATTTCGTATCCGAATGCAGCAACGCTCTACAGGTGAGCCCGTAGCATCCAAAAAACCAGCCCTAGCGCCAAGCCCATCGTAACTAAAATCCAAATGCCGAGAGCCGGCAGAAAGGTGGCCACGATCTTGAAAGGATCGTTATAGAAATCTGACTCTGTATAACGGCCTTGCGCAATGCTGATTCGCATATGGCGCCACAGATAGCACACCAACGCGAGCATCGACATCCAGAAAACGACCAGAGCCCAAGAAGAAATATCGAACCCTCCTGATTCATGCATTGCCAGAAGAATTACACCGTATGGGAACGAGATTACTCCACATGCAACTAACATCCGTGTCCAACCAAGGCTAAAAGTGCCAATCATCGAAGTCTCGCAAGCGCTTAGCTACCTAACAGCCGGCCCCCGGCGTCCCGTAGCACGATTTACCCACAGCGCCCAAGAAGTGCGCCATCCCCTTAATGTCGCTTGATACTAGAGCTGCTGAGCCCGACTAACAAGCCGACGTGTAACTAGATCCGGTGATCCGGCTCAATAGCCAGCCGATGACTTCCCTCCAGCTTGTTGGCGACGTCCGTCCAAGGCCGAGGTGTTGCTGGAATTATCAGCCCGCATTACCTGATCTTCCGGGACATCTAAAGCGCTGATCGGCTGGGTCGAATCCGGGAGCGGCCAGCTGCCGAGCAAGTGTCTGATCCGTCGGAATCTGACCTTCGCGGGTTCAAATAAATCGCGCTTGCCAAATCCCCTACCCCCCATGTCATCCTAGCTGCGGGGATGGCGCCACGGCGGCGCTAAAGGAAAATCATCGATGCATACCATGCTGCGGAGCGCCCGTGCAGGGCGTGTGGTGGGCTGGGTTCTGTGTTTCGCGCTGCTGTCCGGGTGCGGTGGTGGCGGCCCGGAAGGAAACGAGTACGTGGAGTACGACGGCACTACCTTGATCGTCGAGGGGACTGCGTTCGAACGGGAAGCGACGATGGACCCGCCCGGCACCTACCTGGCAGGTCGCATCGTGGTGCAGCCGGCGGACAAAAAGAAGGCGGACGAAGCTGCGGCTCTCGTCAAACGCTATGGACTGACGCTGGAAGGCCATAGCTCCGAAGGCTGGCTGCTGGTCAAAGGGCCCGCCGGCTTCGAGATGCAGTGGGCTTCGGCGATCCAGGGCAAGCTCGGAGGCACGAACTACGCGACCAACGACTCCGCACAGTCACCCACGCCCATCGCGGTCGCGGCCGAGACTGAAAATGCGGACGCAGGCGAACCCGTCCCCGACCACGAACCGACCGCCGAAGATGTGCGTCGCATCGTCTTCGACAGATATGAGCGACTTGAGGACGCAGGTGGTCTCCCTGCAACCATGACGGCCACCGGGCAATCGATGGTCATACACGCCAAGGTGTTCGAGGTGACCAAGACATCCTGCCGCCAAGTTCCACCCGCAGAACCCGGCGAATGGGAATGCGAGGCCGATACGATGATGGGCGCGTGCACCGGTGATTGCGATCCCTCCGACGAGGAGCCACTACCGCACGGCGACCGCGTTCCTATTCGCTGGGATCCCGCAGAGGGCCGCTACACGCTCGACGATTGACCGTGCTAACGGATGAGGCAACGGGGTGCTTTCTGATTGGAAGCGCTTCGTTTAGGTACGGCTGATTCGGCCACGGGATAGGCAGTGCCTGAACTAAGCCGACCCGCGAAGCCGATTCGGCTCGATTGATTTGTTAGGCGGCCCCGCCCCGGAATCGCAGGTAGAGACGCCTAATTGCTGATGCGGCGCCAATCGCGACTAGTACCCAGACAAGTAGCCACACCCAAAGATGATGGAACAAGGTGTAGCCAGGCATATGCACCACGAACATGGTCGAGAAGAGCGACCATGGTCCAAGAAGCAGCAACCCGGTCAGGCACCTAACCCAAAGAGCCTTGGGACGATTTGCAACAATTGCCAAGCAGGCAAAAAGGGCCTCCGCAAGCATGACGCCGCACACAAATGCGACGCTGCCCGGATGATAGACCCAGTTGGCACGATCCTCGGGCCTGCGAAAAAAATAGTAGTCGGCATCTAGGCTGAGGTACACGGCATAACCGACGGCGGCCAGTGCAGTCAGCGCGAACAGCAGGACCACGTTTTTGCGAGTGCGGCTTTGCATATAGGTCCGATTTGGTCGATCCGCCTGGCGCGTTCGGCATGAAATGGATCGTTAGGCAGACATGCGATCAACTCTCCATTGAGATTTCATCAATTTCTCCGGTCTCGTCAAAGCGGACGCTGAGAACGTAGTCCGTGACGTCCCCTGGGAGCGAAAAGTCAAAGTTCTCAATATCGTCCTTGCCCCAACTCGACTTGAGCTGCAGAAGCCCGAGTACCGCTGCTGGATCGGGTGCATCGGTACCGGCGTGCTCTCGCCAATAGTCCTGAGGAAGTTCTTCCAGATGATGCTCAACGAACATGGTGGTGCTGAACTCGCCCGCCTCTGTTCCGTGTGCCTTCCGGATTGCGTCAAGCGCCAGCTTTGCCCGTCTCTCAACTTGGTCTGTCATGATCACTCCTTGTCCGCCAAACATCTGAATTGAGCCAACCCGCGAAGCGGGTTCGGCTTGAATGAATTATTAGCTTCCATCCGACTAGAACTCACGGCCATTCACCGGAACGCGCTTCACGCTGTCCAGAGCAATGCTATCCAGGCAGCGTATATTGATCAGCGCCGCCTCTTTGCCGCTGCGTAACCGACCTTCTCCGAATGGTTGAGAACCACACACCGAACAGAACCGATAGCGGATGGCGTGCTGGTTGAAAGTATAGGTGATGAGCAGACTCTCTCCCGATACGATCACAAGTGCACTAGGTGAAACAAACCACATCAGCAATCCTTCTCGGCTGCAGTGCGAGCAATTGCACTCAATAACTTGTTCAACCTCGCCCTCTACAGAAAACTTGACGGCGCCGCAATGACAGCTTCCAGTTTGAATGGGGTCTCCCAAGACAGCTAACACTTGAATTAAACCAATCCGCGAAGCGGGTTCGGCTTGAATGAATCGTTAGGCTGCGCCCGGATCACCACGCCGCGCTCGGCGACGTGGCCAGGATTTCGTAGAGCCCAAAGACGTCGTTATTGTCCACGCCAGGATCGCCGATGGCGTAAAGAGTGCCAAACACAGCCTCGTAGGTGGCGCTGCGGTTGATAAGGCACAGATCTTCGGGCGAGACGCCGGCCGCCAAGGCGCGCTCGATGGCCGGGCCGACCCCGGCAAAAGTCCCTTCAGGATCTCGTTTGCAGTTGGCAACAATGTTGTCAAGCGTGGATGGATCGGCAAGCGGATTGATGATCTCTTTCCAAAGATGCTCGACCAGATCTTCTCTCGATGCCATAGGAAGGCTCCCCAGCAACCTAATGCCTAACTTGCCCACAGCCCAGCGTGTGGTGGGCCATCCCCTTGATACGGCTCGATCTTAGGGCTGCCGGGTCCGGCTAACAAGCCGATGTGTAGCTAGACCCGGCGACGGAGCTAGTGGAGTTCGCCGAGAACCGCGTTGGATCCGAAGCGGAGGTCTTGGTACTGGTAAAGCTCAAGCGCTCTTGGGCAAGCGTGCCCCGATGTAATCGGCCACATTGACGGCGCTGGGATGGCCGCGATTCGACAGCACGACTGTTCGATAGTCCGCGCCAGGGTAGATCGCAAAATCGGCATTGACACCAGGCGCCCCGCCGCCATGTCCGAACCATGTCGCCCCATTACGTGCGGCCACGCGCAAACCCAGCGACCAACTCGCCGTACCTGCCGGGATCCTGGGCTGGGTAAGCAACCCCAGATGAGTCTTATCCAGCAATCGTCCTTCCGTCAGCGCGACGCCAAAACGTTGCAGGTCATCCAAAGTGGAATAGCCGCCGCCGGCCGGCGTTCCCACGTAGTACGGCAACGCCCTCAATCCGGTCGCACGCGCGCCCGTGCACGCGCTGGCGGTATCTGGCGGCGACGCAGACGCTGACGTCGATGTCATCCCGGCCACGCTAAACACCCGCTCGTTCAAACAATCCTCCCAAGGCGTGCCCGTCACCTGTTCGACGATTGCCCCGAGCAGAATGAAACCGAAGTTGCTATACCCCCAGCGGGATCCGGGCGGGAATACGGGCTCCCTCGCTCCAAAGATCCGGATATAGTCGGAAGGGGTATTCAACTCCGCTCGGCGTTTCTCATACTCGGGACCAAAGAAGTCTCCGGTGCCACCGCTGTGGGTAAGCAAGTGCTCAACCGTCACCTGGCGGGCCAGCCCGGTGCCTGGATACGCGGGTAGTAATGTGGCCACGGTGTCAGCCAGTTTCAGCCGCCCCTGCTGGACAAGCTGCAGAACTGCCACAGCGGTGAACATCTTCCCCATGGAGCCGATGCAGAAGCGCGTGCTGATCGTCGTCCGATGTTCAGGCTGTATCGACCGAGCGCCATAGGCCTCCTGGAACAGGACATCCCGCCCACGCGCCACCAGCACCACTCCGGAGAATCGTCCCTTAGTCGCTTCAACGCGGAGCTTCCTCTGGAACACGTCTAGTGCACCGCCCTCGCTTAGTCGCTGGACGCGGAAATCGATCGGCGTCGGCGCGCCGCTGAAGGCAAGATCATCGATACGTCCATCCCCGATCGTCATCACTACCTTGGAAAAACGATCCCAATGCCGGTCCCGCACCCAGGCGGTAATTTCATTCGGTGCGGTCTGTTCGCTTCTCAGCAGGCGGAAGCCACCGGATGTCTCGCGCAATCCCAGGTCATCGTCCAGGAATGGCACCAATGACGGGATGTGTGCCTGCACGAACTTCGCGTAGTCCGCCAGCCGGCTTCCATTGAAGGCCTTGAGCCAACGGTCAAACCATTCCCAAGGCGAGTTCGCCATGGCCTCGTTGGCTATCGCACTCTTCGGCAAGCAGGCAAGCGCAAGAGCGCCGCCCAGAAACGTTCTACGGCTGATCACGGGATTCTCCAACACAGGTGACGCGGCGCCATGCCGGCGCAAGCCATGCTCAGGAGGCTTGCATCCAATATAGGTAGGCACCTAACATTATGTCAACGCATCATAATGGAGCGCGGGAAGTGGACTACAGCAGGAGAAGCGGCGGCGCCGCATTGGGGGCTCGCCTGCGCAGGGCTTCGGAAGCCATCGACAAGGACGCAACGCGAATCTATGCCACCCTGGGCATCGCGTTTGAGCAACGCTGGTTCGGTGTCCTGAACCAGCTTGCCCTCAATGGCGCCATGACGGTCAGTGAACTCGCCGAAGCGCTACGCATCACGCGCGCTTCGGTAAGCCAGACGCGGCAATCGCTGGAAGACGCAGGGCTAATCACGTCAAAGGACCATCCCTCCGATGCGCGGCAGCGCCATCTGGCGCCGACAGCCAAAGGAAGGCGACTAGTGAATCGCTTGGCCTCGCTCTGGCACGCCATGGATGAAGCGGCGCGTGAGCTGGACGAGGAGGCAGGCCATGTGGTGGCGATACTGGATCAGCTGGACGAGGCACTCGCCAGGAAATCCATGTTCGACCGGATATCTGAAAAGATCGCGGACGCGGACGCTACGGCAACGAGGCGCAGAAAGGCCTAACTCGTTCTGGTAGGCCTCCTCCACGATCTGGCCCAGATTCTAGGTCGCCAGTGGAATCGGTTCGTGGCTTACGTTGAACAGATGCACGAACAGACCCGAACGCACGCCTAGCCATATCCCTTCCGAACGGATGGGGATGAAGGGCGAGGTATCCCAGTCGATGTGATGCGAATCATTTAAGCGCACATCGGCGCGTTGCAGTAACCAGTTGTCGCCTCTCGATTTTGGCTGGAAGCGGATATAGACCGGAAACCGCGCGACGTTCTCGGTGAACAATCCGTGCTTGCGCGGATCGTTGACGTCCGCGTTGCGAATGTCGGCGTTCTCACCAAGGACATAGGTGCGGCCGCTGCCGCGTTCGAAATCGTCGCGGGTCGAGTCGATGGAAAACTCTCGGCCACACAAGCCGAGATAGACATCACCATCGGTTCCTGCACCCGACAGATCTCCCGTCACGAGGTGCAGTTGTATCGAGTTGATCTGTGGCATGACTTGCTCCTTTTGCCAGGGAAGCGGTGTGAGAACCGCAGGTGTGGGGCAATGCACCCAACCCACCGTCATATCGATCAACGCACGCGGCACATGGATAAGGACATATCGCAACACGGCCCCGGCCAATGAGCCCCTCTCCGGTCGATAACCGTCATGCCATTCACAGGACGATAACTCTTTGAGCTGTCCTCGCTATCCCCGCCCGCGACGTCGCTAGGTCCCCGCCTATGCGGGGACGACGACCATAGACATTAGTGCTTTAGCCGACCTCAGGCCGCCCTGCCCACGGGCACGAGCCTGGCGCGCCTAGCGCCACGCCGCTTCAGTCGCCAGATAAGCACACCGGTGACGCTCAATAGCACAACTACGATTCCGGTTATGCAAACGAGGATCTGCCCCGCCAACCCCGCAACCAGGCCGGTATGAATGGTGTACTGAAGCTGCATCACGACATCGCCCGCACTGCCACGGCCGGGCACTTCGACCGAGCGGATCGCACCGTCGCGATCATCCACGAACACCCACGCTGGCCCAAGTCCTGCGCGCGGGTCGCGTTGCCCCGGCACGGCAAGCGCGACGCCATAGGCATTCAGCCCAGGCGCGTGCGTCACATAGGCTGTGGTGCCCGCGATGGCGGCGCTCGCCGCATGACGCTCTGCCACGCGTGCCGCGGCGTCGAAGCCGAGACTCGGCGAACGATCCGATGGCGGCACAGGGATCTGGAACACCGGCTGTGCCACCGGAGAGAAGAAAGCCACCACTGGCCTGAAAATTTCTTCTCTCAAGTTCAGCGCTACGCCGCTGACGGCTATCAACGCCAGCACTCCCCATAGCCAGAGCCCGGGAGCGCGATGCAGATCGAAGGTGCGCCGCTGAGGACTCGCATTGAGCTTGATACTCGCAACCTTGCGCCAGCTTTCAAGCCTTCGTCCGCCGCGTGGTGCGGTAATCACCAATGCGATCAAACAGTCGACGACCCACAGTATCGCCGCGCCACCCATCACCCACGCACCCCACTGACCCGGCAAGTGCAAGGTGTAGTGCAACTTGAACAGAAACGGCACCAGGTTTTCTCGCGCCAAACAACACGCGCCCCACATGCGCGTGCCCAGCACACGGCCGGTGGAAGGGTCGGCGTAAACCTCGTCGAACGTCAGCGGTGGCTGGCCCTCTGCCGCCTCGACACGCAGCAACGTGCTGCGCACGAAGCCCGCGGGAGGCTGGATTGCCCCTACCCTCGCACCCGGCAACTGTGCTTCGACGCGATGCGCGAGCGCATCGAAACTCAGTGCCGGTCCGGTTGCGACGCGCGTGAACAGCTCCGGATTGAGTGCCGCATCCAGCTCGCGCTGGAAAGCGATCACGCTGCCGGTCAGCCCGGCGACAATCAGGAACGCCGCCAGCGTCAGACCGAACCAGCGATGCAGCCGGACGAGCGCCAAGCGCATGTCAGAAGGTCAGATCGATCGCGACACGCCATGTGCGGGGTGCCGCGGGAAACACCTCGTACAGACTGAAGGCATGGCTGTAGATGCGTGCATTGTTGAGGTTTTCGACGGCCGCGGTGATACGCGCCCGCGGCGAGAACCGATAGCCCACTCGCGCATCGACGCGCCAGTAATCCGGCAGTTCGAACGTCTCATAGAGGTCGCCGCTGCGGCGACCGACATAGTTGACCGTGGTGCCGAATGAGACGCCGTTGTCGAAATCGTAAGCACCGTCCGCCGCGAACGTCTGACGCGGGACATTGCGCAGCCGGCGGCCGACAAGCGCCGAATCGGTATCCTCGGTAGTCTCGCTGTCGGTGAAGGCATAGGCGAGGTAGATGGACGAGCGATCGGTCGGCAGCCAGCGCGCCGTAGCTTCAACGCCGCGAACACGCTGTTCGCCGATGGAGATTTGGAAGCTTGGATGCGCGGGATCGGATACCGACACGTCGCCGCGGGTAATCTCGTAGGCGGCCAGCGTCGTCGAGATGCGGCCATCGGCGAATTGCGAACGCAGGCCGAGCTCGATCTGCTCACCGGTTTCCGGCGGCAGCGGCTCGCCTGTGAACAGTGTGCCCTCGGTCGGTAGGAACGACGTCGTACGGTTCGCGAACACCGACGTCGACGCGGTCAGGTCGTACACCGCTCCCAATTGCGAGGTCCATTTCGACGGCGCTTGACTGAACTTCTCGACATCGCCGGCTTGCGTGCTCCGGTGCAACGACTCATCGAGCTTGGAGTAACGCACGCCCGCGACCAGATTCAGGCGCTCGCCGACTTCGACGCGATCCTGCAGGAATATCCCGTGCGCTTCGGACGTGCGGTCGGTGATGTCGCTCAGATCGTCGAGTTCGAAAAACACCGGCGGCTTGGCCGTGCGGCTCAGCACGGGCGCATACAGGTCGAGACTCTCGATGAGCCCGATCTCACGCGAAAGGTCGAGCTGCGAGCGCCGCCAATCGGCGCCCGCAAGCAGGCGGTGGCGCAGCTTGCCGGTATTGAATGTCCAGCGCACGTCGGTCGTCACCGCGTTGCTGTCCTGAGTCGACTCGGCATCCATCAGCGCACGCATCAGCAAGCGCTGGTCGGCGTCCTCCCAGCCGAGCAGGCCGAACAACTCCTCGCCCGAATTGCGGCTGCGGAACGACGACACCGCCAAGCGCCACGACAGCGCATCGGAGAAGTCGTGCTCAAGCCGCGCCGTCACGTCGTTGGCCGAACGCGTGAGCCCGTCGAACGCGGGATCCGTGTACTGCGTTTCACGCGGCAGCGGACCGTTCGGATTGGCGAGCACGGTGCCTTCGGCCGGGATACCGTTGAAGAAGGCGTTCCAGTGCGTCCGCGAGTAATAGGCCTCGAACGTCAGCGTGGTGCGGTCGCTGAAATCGATCGCGAGCACCGGGCTGAGGAACTGGTGATCGCGGCTCCAATCGTCGACGAAAGAGTCGCTGCGCTCGACGGCACCGGTTACGCGGCCACGCAGACGTTCGCCCAGCGGCCCGGTGACGTCGAAGGTGCCGCGCGCCGAGTCGTAGCTACCGTACTGCAGTCCTACGGAACCGCCGAACGTACGCTCCGGCTGCTTGGTGACGACGTTGATGATCGCGCCCGGCTGCGCTTGTCCGTAGAGCACCGACGCCGGGCCCTTCAGCACCTCGACGTGGTCGACGTTGACCGCGTCGCGCGGCTGGTTGAGGAACACGGTGCCGATGCCGTTGACCGTCTGTGTGGTGGCGAACCCGCGCATCAGGTAGCTGTCGCCGAAGGCATCGAGTTCGGAGCCATCGCGCGAAGCTCCCGGCACCATGCGCAGTACCTCGCCCACCGATTCGGCGCCTGTCGCCTCCAGCAGATCAGCCCCCAGCACATCGACCGACTGAGGAATTTCCTTGATCGACTCGCCTTTCAACCGTCCGTAGACCACGACGCTGTCGAGTTCGACGGGGTTCGGCGCGTCCTGCGCAGCGGCCAGCAAGGGAAACAAGGCAAAGCTAACGGCAAGAACCAAAGAGGTACGACGCATCAGAAAGGTCTCGTGATTGATCAGGCGGCATCGGGAAGAACGTGCCCGACGGCAGATGCGGTCGACGCGGCCATGGTCCCCATGCCGCCGACACAAATGCGAATCGTTCGCATCATACACGGATAGGCGTCCGCTTGTAGCGGCTGCTTCGATTCCGCCTCGAAGGCGGGGCCGACTTCGACCTTGGCTATTTCGGCTCGGCGACGGAGCTCCCGCTCACGCGCGCCTGGCCCTCAGGACTGCGGATCGAACTGGAAAACGCGCAGTTCCTGATCGCAACGGCAGGCCTTGGCGATGCGCGCGGCCCAGGCGACGGCCTCTTCGCGCGACGGCAATTCGAGCACGGTGAAACCACCATCGAGTAACGGCGCCCACGGATAACCACCCTCGGCAACCGTGCCATCGGCCGAGACCAGCACCGGCGGCACGCCTTCGTCGATCCCTCCGGCAAAAACATAGACGCCAGCAGCCTTCGCCTCGTCGATCGCCGCATGCGCGTCACGGCCGACCGCCTCCCACTCGCCTTCGGGCACCACCATCGCCGCACTGGGAAAGGAAATCAGGTACTTGGCCATGGTGCTTTCTCTTGTAGGAATGGAGTCGAGGCCTTTGCGGATTCGGCTCGAGTGAATTGTTAGCGACCACGTTGCAGAAGTGCGGCCCGTTACTTCCGCAAAATCTTGTCCAGCGCCTTGCCCTTTGCGAGCTCATCGACAAGCTTGTCCAGATAACGAATCTTCCGCATGAGCGGATGCTCGATGTCCTCCACACGCACCCCGCACACCACGCCTTTGATAAGCGTGGCGTTTGGATTGAAAGCGGGCGCCAAAGCAAAGAAGGTTTCCAAGTCATTCCCAGACTCGATTTGCTGCTTTAGCCCATCCTGACTGTAGCCGGTTAGCCAACGGAGGACTTGGTCGACTTCGTCTTTAGAGCGGCCCTTGGACTCGGCCTTCTTGACGTAGAGCGGATACAGATCCGAGAACCTGATCGCAAAGACTTTGTCCTGGCGCATGGTCAAACCTCATGCAACTTGGCTAAACGATACGGCTGTGCTCTTGGCCCGCATTGTCAGACCCACAGGCCAACGATGGCAACCGACATGCGTGCCAGGCACACGCAAAACAACCGGTGAAAGAACCCTGGCACCGGAAATTCCGTGGCCAGAGAGCCATAGCGAGGGCGGCTTGTCCCTTTTGTAGATCACGTCCACTTAAGGCCGTAGGTTCAACTCACCGACACGTCGCTGCGAAGAGTCGGCGGTGCTTCTGGCGAGAGATGCATTAACAAGAAGATTGGCGCCCACAGCCCTGGCATGAAGCACCCGAGTGGTGACCAAAAACACGCGGATCGGTGGCGCTCCCAGATGCCCCCAGCTACATCAAGACTCCAGGTCAACTAATTCGGACTATCTGTGCCAAACCGTCCCGGCGATGGGCGCAATCTTTCTCTCGCCAAGAGGCACCCACCCTACCCGCCCAGATCCAGGAGCCCACCATGTCCATTGCGAAGATCTTCTACACCGCACAAGCCACCGCTACCGGCGGGCGCGACGGCCGCGCCGTCTCGTCCGACCAAGCCCTCGACGTCCAGTTGTCCACTCCGAAGGAACTCGGTGGCCCCGGCGGCGCCGGCACCAACCCCGAGCAGTTGTTCGCTGCCGGCTATTCGGCCTGCTTCCTCAGCGCGCTGAAGTTCGTTGCCGGCAAACAGAAAATTGCCTTGCCGGCAGACGCCCGCGTAAGCGGACGGGTCGGCATCGGCCCGACCGAAACCGGCTTCGGTCTTCAAGCCGAACTGACGATAGCCATACCGGGACTGCCGCGCGAGCAGGTCGAGGCTTTGGTCGAGCAAGCGCACGTCGTCTGTCCTTACTCCAACGCCACCCGCGGAAATATCGAGGTGTCGCTGGTGATCGCCAGCTAATCCGTTTTTCCCATCGATTTCACTTCTCAGAAAAAAAGGAAATGATCATGAACAAGCTGATTGCCACACTCGCGATTGCCGGTGCGCTGTTCTCCGGCTCGGTTTTCGCACAACCCGCCGCCAAGCCGACGGTGGTCCTCGTCCACGGCGCGTTCGCCGATTCGTCCAGTTGGAACGGAGTCGCCGAGATTCTCCAGAAGGATGGCTACCCCGTCGTCGCCGCGGCAAATCCGCTGAGAAGCGTTTCTGGCGACGCGGCTTATGTTTCTTCCATCGTCGACAGCATCAAAGGCCCTGTGGTCCTCGTTGGCCACTCGTACGGCGGACAGGTAATCACTACCGCGGCAAACGGGCACGACAACGTCAAGTCGCTTGTCTATGTTGCAGCCTTCGCACCTGAAGCCGGCGAAGCGGTGGCCGAGCTCGCTGGCAAGTTCCCTGGCGGAACACTGGGCCAAGCGCTGGCGCCGCCAGTGAAGCTAGCCGACGGCGGCGTCGATCTCTATATCGACCCGGCCAAGTTCCAGCAGCAGTTCGCCCAGGACGTGCCTGTCGCGGAAGCGGCGCTGATGGCAATAGGACAGCGCCCGATCACCGAGGCTGCGCTCACGGAAAAATCAGGCAATCCGGCCTGGAAAACCCTGCCATCGTGGTTCGTCTACGGCGACGGCGATCGCAACATCCCGGCCAAGGCCCTGAGCTTCATGGCCGAGCGCGCCGGTTCGAAGCGCACCGTCGTCATCAAGGACGCGTCGCACGTCGTGATGGTGTCGCATCCAGCCGAAGTCGCGGCACTGATCCAAGAAGCAGCAAAGTAAAACCGCACCAAGGCCACGGCACGAGATAGTGCCGTGGCTTTCTCATCGTCATGAGATTGTGCAAACCCGGCCTAACCGAGAGGGTATATCGCTGTCAGTTAGACCTGATTGGCGCCGGCAGGTTCTGACGTGAGCGGTGAGGCTCTTCCCTTCTCCGAAGGGGGAAGGGAAGAAAGGACGGCTCACTTGGCAGATTTCGCGGTGCCTTTGGCGCTCTTTGACGTATTCAACGCCACCGCGGCGCGGATGAGCGCCTTGAATGCTTTTTCATCGATCTCCTGACCCTCGTGGATATCGATGGCGCGGCGGGTGTTGCCATCGAGGCTGGAATTGAAGAGGTTCTCGGGGTCGTCCAATGAAGCGCCGTTGGCGAAGGTCAGCTTCACTTTGTCCTTGTACGTCTCGCCAGTGCAAATGATGCCCGCGCGCTCCCAGACGGGGACTCCCAGCATCGAGTTGGACGGCTTTCTCCATTTCACTTCCTCGACGATCGCTGGGTCGGCCTGCGTGATGAGGCTCCGGATGTGATCGAGCATTTCACTCCGCCAATCGCTTTGATGCTTGATCTTCGCGCCCGTTGGCCTTGAGGGAGCACCTTTCCCCTCTGCCTTCTTAACGCTGCTTTTCGTCATCTTCATCGTGGTGGTCTCTCGTCGATTACTTGGGTAATACGAATTGATACGTGGGAGTGCGGTGGTCTATGGTCGACCTGGCAAGGCAACAGCAAATCCCCCTTGGTCCCCCTTTTAAAAAGGGGGAGACAGAGCCTTTACCGCTCACCGCTCACCGCTTGCTCCCGCTTGCCGCTCACTACCGCTCACTACCGCTCACAGCAGAGCCCACGCTGCGCCACTTAGACACATACGGCAGCGCAAACATATACAGACCAGTCAACAACAGCAGCGCGAGCGGCAACAAAGTCAACAGGCCTACCCACAGCGCGATTTTCTCCTTCCCCATGACGACGAAGTTGGCGATGACGAACAACGTGAAGGTGATGGACAACCAGCGATGGAATTGGCGGATCCACTTATTCCAGTTCATTGAAGATCTCCTCTGGGTCGAATCGGAGCGGTTCATGCGCACCTGAAAACTATGCGGCCTTCTGCGGCGGATGTTCATGCCCACCGCAGACTAAGCCAACGGCGCTGATGCTCAGTGCGGTCCGCGCCGGGATTCGATCATTTTCCACCCATTTCCCGATGGATCGCGGAAGTTGGCATCCACATTACCGTAGCGCTCTTCGGGCGCCTGGGTGAACTCGACACCGCGGACGCGCATTTTTTCGTAGGCGGCACGGCAGTCGTCGACGTTGAGCACGAGCGGCGGCATGGCGCCTTTCGCCACGATTTCGCTTACGGTTTGCGCAGTTGCCGCGTCAAGCACGGGCGCCTGCGGTTTGAACAGGCCAAGCTGAAAGGACGGTTGTTCCGGGTGATGCACGGTCAGCCAACGGTAATCGCCGTTCCGCACGTCGGTGTGGACGCGGAACCCGAGCTTGTCGACATAGAACTCCAGGGCTTCGTCCTGATCACGAACGTACAGCCCGACCACGCCAATACCTTGACTCATGAGACCTCCGATTTCTGTGGGGGCTCTTTTGTAGCACTCGTGTCCTGCCTGCGCTTCTCCGAAACTGCGGTGGTGAGACCAGGCCGGTACGCCGCGCTGATAAAGCAGCCCGGCACCTGCTCGAGTTGTTGCCGGGCGGCCTTCTCGCGCGCGCGCAGCTCGCCCGGGCTTTCGCCGGTAACGTCGCGGAATGTGCGCCCGAAGGTTCCCAGGCTATTCCAACCTGTCTGCAATGCGATCTCGAGAATAGGCATATCCGTGTCGCGGAGCAGTGTCTTGGCGCGTTCGAGCCGGCGCGTGAGCAGGTAGCGGTGCGGCGGAACGCCGAAAGCCTCCTTGAACGATCGCGCGAAGTGCGCCTCGGAAACGCAGCTTACGCGCGCCAGCCGATGGACCGGCCACTCTTCGTGCGACGCGGCGTCCATCCGATCCTTTGCGCGCAGCAGGCGACGCAGGAGTTCGGGATCCTGGCCCGTGCGTCCTTCCATCTGTTTGCTCCCGGGCCTTGTTTCCGTGGGCGAGCGATCAGGTATCTGCGTCAAGTTTCGTAATCCCGCGCGCGCTTGCGCCCGCACATGCTCGTGCACCCGCCGCTCACATCTGCTCGCCTGGCAGCTGACTTGCCTGCTTCACCCAATCGGCGAACTGAGCTTTGTCGATGGATTCGTCCTCGTGAATGTGCAGGTAGCGCACCTCCTTGTGTTTGGATTCGACTGGCGGAACAGGACGCAGCGATGCACCGCGGAAGAAAGCCACCTTGATGTACTTGGCAAAGCAGTGATAGCTGAGAAACCAGCCGTTGTCCTTGATGCCATAGAAGGGCGAATTCCATTTGACCGCTTTTTTCACGCCGGGAACAGTCCGCTCGATAAGTGCGTCGAGGCGGTGCCCCACTTCGCTTTTCCAGCCAGGCATGGCGGCGATGTAGGCCTGCACGGGCTCGTCGCCGTAACCCTTCGGAATTTGAGGGTTGCCGCCTGAAAGCAGCTTCGGCTTCGTGCTGGTTTTGGATGCTGCGGCACGCGCTGGCGTCTTTTTCGCTGCGGTTTTCCTAGGCTTGCCGGCTGACGATTTGGTCGCCGCCTTGCGCAGTTTGGCCGCTTGCGTTGTCCGCTTGGTAGCAGCCTTCTTCGTCGCCTTCGTCGATTTCTTGGATGTTTTGGCAGTCATTGCGCTCACTCCAAATGTTCACCCCAACAGATTTCGCCGTCTGTTACGCCGTATGCCTCACGATGCAGCAATCGCCCGATAGCGAAAGTCGCTTATATGGATTTTGCCGCTTCCTGTGCTGTAGATACCCACCTTCAGGCTGAGGAATCCGCCGAAGACGTTGTGATGCAGGCCGGAAACTTCCATGCGGGTGCCATGCAGCGTCCAGGTTCTGCCATCGTCATGCGAGTAGTGGTACGTCACTACGTGCTGGTCGTTGGTCAGCCGGACCCGCACACGCTTGGTTGTCCGTTTGGCGCGCGCCCAGACCAGCTCTTCCGCGTATTGGAACGTCTTGACCTCGTCGGGGGTGAAGCCAATCCCCACATATGCCTTGTGGTTGTAGAACAACAGCAGGCCGCCTTCGGCGTCGCCCACCAGGTCCAAGGTGGCTTCCACTTCGTAGGCGCGGTCGCCCACGCCACAGCTCAGCGGAGAACTATCCGATGGCGAAGTACCCGCACCGGCGAGGCTCAGCGCCTTGCCGGTGTACTGCACCCGGGCGGCTTCTTCCGGCTTGGGATCGTGGAAACTCCACTGGATACCGAATCTGTCGGTCGAGAAGTCGTCCGATAGCGCGAATCCGGATGGGCCTTCCCTGCCCTTGGCCGGCTTGGGAATCGGCTTCGAAAGATCGCCGCCCATCGCCCTGAACCAGCCGTCGTCGGTCCACTCGATCGGCTCGAGCAGCGCCTGCCGTCCCAGCGTCCTGAATCCGTTTTCGTAGCCGTGATAAACCATCCACCAGTCTCCGCCCGGACCTTCCACCAGCGATGCATGTCCTCGGGACCACCATGGCTCCGCTGTACCGACGGTCCGCACCAAGGGATTCCTTGGGCAATGTTCCCAAGGGCCGTGAATGGATTTCGAGCGCGCGGCGATGACCATATGGCCGGTCACCGGGCCGGCGGTGCCGCCCACCGCGGTGACGAGATAGAACCATTCGCCGCGCCGGATCAATTTGGGTCCTTCCGGCGCGAAGTTTTCCACTACCCAATCTGCGGGATACCGCCAGGGATCGTATGCGGGTTCGAGTTTGCCATCGGTCGCCAGGCCATCGTCGGTCAGGCGGATCTTCCTTATGCCGTTGACGAACAAGTAGCGCTTGCCGTCCTCGCCCACGACGTGACCGGGATCGATGCAGCCTTCGATCTTCAGATCAATCGGTTCGCTCCACGGGCCGCGGATGTCATCTGCCCAGATCACGAAGATGGACCAGCCGAGATCCTTCGGGTTGGCCGGCAGGTATATGTAGTAACGGCCCTCGTGCTTGCACAAATCGACCGCCCAGATGACCCCGAGCGGTTTGCGCAACGTCGGCCCGACCGGCGACCAATTGACCAGATCGGTGGAGTGCCAGATCACCAGGCCGGGATAGGAGTAGAACGACGAAAACGTCATGTAGTAATCGTCGCCATCCTTGAGGATCGTCGGGTCCGGATGATCCCCGGCGATGATGGGATTCAGATACGTGCCGTTTCCCAGATCCGCCTTGCGCTGCCCCTCGATTCCCCGCCCCCAGCTTGCCGTCGTACCGTTGCATGCGGGTCCTGCCGCCGCGGTGGCCGCAAGCGGAAACGGCGACGCCACAGCGCCCGCGATAGCGGCCTTGAAGATATTGCGGCGGGATATGTCCGGCATGCGATGCGCTCAACCCAGGGAGGCCCGTGAATCTAGAGGGTCGTGTACCAGAGCACAACCTCGGCCGCGCCTCGTCGCGGCCGCCAAAGCCGCCGACAATAGCCGACGGCTTTTGGTCGACCGTTTCTTCCGGTCAAGGGGTCAGTGTCAGCGCATTCGTCGCGGTGATGATGCCTTCGCCGGTGGCGTTCTCGTCCCAGCAAACTTCCTCGGAGGCGCCGCCCGGTAGCGACAGCTGCACGCAACCGTCGCCCATCGGCAGTGCGGCGGTTTCCAGGATGTCTTCGACATCGGCCTGCAACAGGCCCGGATTCTTCTGCAGCATCAACGCAGCGATGCCCGCGACGTGCGGCGAGGACATCGAGGTGCCGCTCAGATAGAAGTACGACGTCTTGCCGCTCTGCTGCTGGTAGGGGCCCACGATCCATGAGCCCGGGGCAACCACGTCGAGATCCTGCCCGGCCAATTCGCGGCTGGAAAAATCGGCGATATGGAAATCGGCGACCGAAGTGGGATTGGGGACATCGTCGGCATTCCACCAATTGTTCGGATTGCCGTCGGCACCCGGTTTCCATTGGCCGTTCCACCCCGATGCAGCCGCCGAGACCACGGGCTCATAAGCGCCGGGGTAACCCATGCCGGCTTCGCCTTCGTTGCCGGCCGCGGCCACGATGATGACGCCTTCGCCAATGGCGTAGTCGATCGCGGCTTTCTCGACAGCGTCCAATTGCGATCCGCCCAGGCTCATGTTGATCACCACCGGTGCGCCGCCCAGTGCGCCGCTGGCCTTGAGATCGGCGACATACACGATGCCGGCCGCGACCACCGACGACCAGCCCGAACCATTCTGGTTCAACACCTTGACCGGGATGACCGTCGCCCGCGGTGCGGTGCCATTGATCGGCACGCCGTTGAGGCTGTAACCCAGGATGGAACTGGTCACATGGGTGCCGTGGGAGTTCTGGTCGTGCTCCCACTTGTTGGGTGGCTCGGACACGTTGCCTTGCTCGCCGCCACCGCCGTTGATGGCCTTGGCGAACTGCGCGGCGATGCGCTCCTGCGGGAAGTATTGCCGCCAGGTATCGAGCAGCCCGGTGTCGAGCACTGCGACGTAGACGCCGCTACCGTCATAGGCAATGGTGCGCCCCTGTCCCAGGTTGGTGACGTCCACGGCGTCTTGGTCCCAGGTGCTGAAGCCGTTGGCGAAATGGGTAGCGCTGACGGTATCGATCGGTGTCCCCTTGCGTTCGGCATCCGGGTTGGCGGCCAGTACGAAGGGAAGCGCCCGGATATCGTCCAGTTGGTTCTCCGTGGTCCGCAGCGTGACCGCTCCGATTTCTTCCAGCACTTCGCGCACGGCGCCATGAGCGCTCAGCTGCGCCATGATGGCTGGCGATGGGTCGGTATTGAGCAGCACATTGACGCCGATCTGGCGCGAACCGGCAGCTTGCGCGGTGGCGGAAAAAAGGCAAGCCAATGCCAAAGCATTCAAAGCATTCTTGATCACGGTGACCTCCTCGATAGAGCCCGTACGGCGGGCGTGACGAGGCATTGCTACGGCCGAGACGACGTACCTGCTTCGTGCGAGCCTTCCCCTGTAACCGCTCCCTGTAAGTGTCTCTCCTGCGAGGACTTCCCCTGACCGGTACATGCGCTCTTGAAGCATGCGCTCGTGGAGCCGGGAGGATGCGCGCGCATTTGTTGGTGCGGCGTGATTGGTCGCAACGCCGTGTCGGATAAGGCTCGGCCTATGCGGCAGGGCACAAAATGGCTGGATAACCGCGAATACAGACAGGGCACCGGTCCAACCCGGTTACGACCTGGTGGGAACGGCCTCCAGAACTTCCCATGGCCGCTATACATAAAAGGCAAAAGCCGCATGCTTTTCCCGCTCCCCGCTCCCCGCTCCCCCCACCCCCCACCCCCCAACCCCCGACCCCCCCACCCCCCCCCAAACCCCCCCCAAAACAACCCCCCCCCCATTTTCACAA
>CBFGZY010000001.1:0-232707 GCA_965653375.1 uncultured Pseudoxanthomonas sp. | reverse complement strand
TGGAAGTCCTTGCCGAGGTATTTGTTGATCGTCTTGGCCTTGGCGGGCGATTCGACGATAAGCAGGTGTTTGGACATGGGTGGGTGCTTGGACTCAGGGTTCGGCCATTCAGCGGCCGGCTAGGGTGGCTCAAATCGGGGTGGCAGAGAAGCCGACGCCCGGGGCCGAGGCGCCGGGCGTTCAGATTTGTTCTTTTTATAGTGGAATCACGTTGTAGGGGCGGCTGTCAAGCCGCAAGCCCTTTGGCGATCCGGATTTGCGGGCCATTCGCCGGTTTTCAGCGCCCTGCGTACGAGGCCAGGCTGGCACCCACAATGGCGGCGAAAATGATCAAACCGACAAACAACAGGCCAAACAGCACCAGCACCACTACGGTGACCGTGCCCAACTCCTCCCGCTGCCACTCCGGACGATCGGTAAAGGCCCATTTATCGACGACCAGGGTGTCGCAGATCATGTCGTGGAGCGCGCGCTTTTTGTCGGTGAAGGCGGCCATGATGTAGCCGATGAGCAGCGTCAAGCTGCTGATCATGGTGGCGAAGTAGCGGCCGACGCCACGGGCCAACGTGATCTGATCACCGTCGGACCGTACCACCTTGATGCCGATCGCCATCTTGCCCAGAGTCGCCATCGAGCGGGATGAATGAAAACTCGCGTAGTAGGTGGCGGTGAGGCCGAGGGAAACCAATTGGGTGACGACTTGAATCGCCACCATTGTTCCGCCCGAAGTCTGACCGCCGAATCCCATCGCGGCCCCCATGATCCCGCCGATCATCATGCCGATCACGCCCCCGATCACCCCAATGATGAGGCTGTCGATGAGGTGCGCGGCCAAGCGTTTGCGAAAGCCGGCGTACACGACATGGCCACCTTCGACGATCCGCGTACCGGCGGCAAGCGGAGCTGTTGGGGGAGCATAAGGAGAATCGAAACCATCGCGGGAAAAACCGTCGCGAGGAGCCGCCTGCGCTGCGGCCGCGGCCGAAACCGCTTCAGCCTGGCTGGCGTGCGGAGGAGCGTGTTGCGCGTACGACGGGTCGCGCGCGGTGAACACCGCGCGGCCGGTGATGGGCTTTTCTTCGGTCGCCTCGGTCTCGGCGGGAACGGATGACGACGTGCTTTCCAGCACGGGCTCTATCCTTCCTGCTGCGGAAGGGTGCTCGACGAAAGACCCAGCGGCTTGCGACAAGCCGAACTCCGCCATGAAATCGCCTAGCGGCTGCCACTGGCCCATGCCATCGCGCCAGATCAGCGTATCCCGGGTGAGATTGCCGAGACGGTATTGCTGCACCAGTTGATCCTGAGCCACAGGACCCAGCTGCTGCCGGTTGCTGTCAACGTAGTACCAATGAGTCATGTGCATCAACTTTGGGTTGCGAGAGGAATCAGGATGGCTGCCAAGACCGCCAGGAACATCAGGCCGTACAGGATGCCCATGACGATCAGGATGACCTTGGCCACGGTGCCGAGTTCGCGGACCTGCCATTGCGGATGCGCGGTATAGGCCCAGCGATCCACCACCAGCGTGCCGGCGACCATATCGTGCAGACCGCGCTTGCGGTCGGTGAAGGCGACCATCAGGTAGCCGATATACAGCGTCAGATAGTTGAGCGTTACCGACAGCCACCGCCCCAGCGCATGCTTCAAGGTGAGCCGGCGCCCATCGCCATCGACAACCTTGATGCCGACCGCCATTTTGCCCAGCGTGGCCTGCTTGCTGGAGGACTCGAAGCCGGCGTAGTAAGCCGCGCTGACCACCGGATACAGCAGATAGACCAAGCCCACCACACCCATGAGCGCGGCCCCGCCTGCGTCGGGGTCGTTGCCTATCATCGTGAACGCGCCGATGCCCAACACCAGCATGGCCACGAACATCACGATGTAATAAACGAAAGTAACCACCATGGAGTCGATGAACAACGCCGCGGCGCGCTTCCAGAACCCGACGTACACCACCTCATGGCCGCCGACAAACCCTTCTTCGGGCGTAACGGCTGCCGTCGGCGGCGCGTAAGGCGACGCATCCGCGGTGGGTGCAGCCGGCGGTTCGGCTGACGGAAGTGCATCACTGTCCGCGGCATCGCCATGCAAGTTCAATTCGCTTACGAAGTCCTGCAGCGGCCGCCATTCGCTGAGGCCTTCGCGCCAGACCAGCGTGTCCATGCCGATGCGGTTATTGCGGAACTGCCCGGCCACTTCGTCTGCGCTAAAGGGCCCTTGCCGTTGCCGCTCGGCATCGGCGTAATACCAAATAGACATGAATCATCTTCCCTAACGTTTACGGCCTGCTGATGGCTACTGCCAAACGAACGCGCGACCTGCTTCAGCCGCGACAGTCGACAGGCAGGTAGCGGTCTTCGATCTCCGACGAGCAAATCCAGGACGCATCATCCCGATCGAATTCGAACCAGATCTTCTTGCCGTCCAAGTCGATTTTGCCGGTGTGTTCGACCCCTAGTTCGATGCCGCAGGTGCCGTCATCGAACTCCCCAATGGTCGCCTGCGAAACATAGCGGCTGGCGTAGCTTTCCGGTGTACCGAAACCAGCGTCATCGTTGCCGGGGCAAGTGCCGGCGGTGCTGTAGTGTTCGGCCACTGCAGCCTTCAAAGGACTGGCCGTTCCGACGGCTTCGGACACTTTGGCGCGCAGCGTGTAGTCGTTATAGGCAGGCAATGCGATCGCCGCCAGAATGCCGACGACTCCCAGGCACGGCAGCACCATGACAGCGGCGACGATCAGCATGATTTTGCCGCGCGACATGCCCGATGGACGCGCGGGTGCGGCGGCAGGAATCGAGGGCGCCACGCTGGCAGGCAGTGGAGGCGGCAGCGGCGGCGTGACACTAGGATGCTCCGCTGTAGTCAGCAAGCCCAGCTCATCGGCGAAATCGCCCAGGCGTTGCCATTGCTCCAGGCCTTCGCGCCAGACCAATGTGTCCAGCGCGATACGCCCATGGCGATAGTGAGCCACCAGTTCTTCGGCCGAAACAAGCCCTAGCCGCTGCCGATCAAGGCCGGCGTAATACCACTGCGTCATGCTTCCCCCTGAAGCGAATCAACGACTCAGTGTACCGGCTCCGGCTCGTCGGTAAACATCTGCGTTTCCATCCAGGCGTAAGCGGCTTCCGCACCGGGCTGGTTGAACAGCACCATCAGCACGACCCACTTCAGATCGTCCAGGTCCAGTTCGTCCTGGTCCAACGCCAGGGCACGGTCGAGCACCAGCTCCCGCTGGTCCGCATCAATGACGCCATGCTGCTCCAGGAACAGCAGGAAGCCGCGGCATTCCACGTCGAGCTTCTCCAGCTCGGGCCCGTGGAACACCCGGGTGGGTCCGCCTACGCGGGGTTCGGACGCAGCAGGCCGTTGTTCGGCCAAGGCGTCGAGCCAGTCGAAGGCTTTATTGATTTCGGCGGGGCTGAAACCAGCCTGGATCAGGCCAGTTTGGAGCGAGTCACGGTCGCGGACGGGGTCGGCGTCTTCGGTGAAGTAGTGTTCGAACAGGTACAGCAGTACATCCAGGATGCTCTCTTTCATTGCCCCTCGGCCTGCGTCGGTGACGCTGTGGAGGTAAAGAAACCAGTCTTGCGTTGATAGCGACCATGTTCGACCGCTACCCGTCCATCCAGTTCCATGACCAGCAGCATGGAGGACAGCTCGGCAGCCGTCAATCCAGTTCGTGCAACCAACTGATCCATACCGGTAGGGTCAAAGCCCAGCCCGTCCCACAACTTCTGGTAGTCCGGCTCCAGATTGCCAGGTCCTTTTGAAGGGCTGTGTGCTGGCCCTGGTTCAGCTTCGTCCAGCCGGGTGCGCAACGCCTGAGCCAATTCCGAAGCCAATGGGGCAAGGGCGGCGATCACTTCCTGCGCGCTTTCGACCAGGCCGGCGCCTTCCCGGATCAGGCGATGGCACCCTCGTGCCAGCGGGCTGTGGATGGAACCGGGCACCGCGAATACCTCGCGTCCGCTTTCGCCCGCCATGCGGGCGGTGATGAGGGCGCCGGAGCGCTCGGCCGCCTCCACCACCAAGGTGCCAAGCGACAGACCGGCAATGATCCGGTTGCGGCTGGGGAAATGGGACTGTATGGCTTTGGTGCCGGGCGGATGCTCACTGACCAGGGCGCCATGCGCTGCGATGCGGTCGCGCAGGCGGGCGTTGGCGGCCGGATACGCCAGATCCGGACCGGTGCCCAACACTGCGACGGTCGCACCTTCCGGCGCAGCCAATGCAGCCTCATGCGCGGCCGCATCGATACCTGCGGCCATGCCGCTGACCACCACGATGCCCGCCGCCGCGAGTGCCCGTGAGAATGCATAAGCATTGTCCCGCCCTCCTGCCGTGGGCGAACGACTACCCACCACCGCGACGGCGGAACGCCAGAGCAGGTTCGGGTCGCCTTCGACGAACAAGGCCAATGGCGGGCCGGAAATACGGCGCAGCATGGGCGGGTAGTCCGAGTCTTGCCAACCGATCAGGTGATGACCGGGCGATTCGAGCCAGGTCAGTGTCCGTTGCAGCTCTGTTTCGTCCGGACTTTGCAGTCGCTGGATCTGTTGATCGCTCAAGCCTCCCGCACGCCACGCGGACGCGCGGGCGGCCAACACCGCGCTGGCAGTGCCGTGCATTTCCAGCAGCGCCCGGCGCGGAGCCACTGCGCCGCCAGCGGCAGCGAGCTTCAACAGTGCGATGGATTCGGGAGACATCAGCAAAGCCTAGCGTCGAAACAGAAACGGCGCCCTAAGGCGCCGTCTCCATGGTGTATAGGAAATGCCTGACGATCAGTAGGTGGCATCCGGATGCTTCAGCGCGTAACCCACTTTGGCGGGTTTGACGCCTTCCATCACCAAGCCATAGCTCACCTTGTCGAAGGTGCGGAAGATCATGATGTGCGCGGCGTATTCGTCCGGCAGCGCAACGCGTCCCGCGCCGCTTTTAGGCGCCTCGCTGATGCGCGACGAGTTGGGGTACTTCATGCGGTGGGCGGTGTGATTGCCCTTGCGCCAGACGGAAAGCACTGTGCCGTTGTCGAGGCCTTCGCGGGTACCGCCGGAGATGGCCACCACATCGCGCGGACCACCCGAGGTCAGCGCATCCGCCACGGCGAGAACGCGCAGCTTGTCTTCGACCTGGGCTGCCGGCGGGTGCGGGAAGAAATGCAGATCGTACGGCTGAGCCTCCACCGGAATCAGGCGGTCGCCCGGACGCACTTCGTGGCCGCCGGCGTCGACGGCCAGGGTGCTGCTTTCGGAGCCGGGCGCGACGCCGCGGACCACTGTACCCAGGGCAACCTGCTTCAACTCATAGCCGAGGAACTCGCTGCTGCCGGTCTGGGGCACCATGTCGCGCCACATGTCGGAGTCGCCGGCAGTGGTGCGGCCACGTTCGTCCAGATCGTCGTTGCGCGGGTTGGCGGCGTAACGGACGGTCGGGCGGACGATGGCGTAGCGCTGTCCGGGCTGGCCATCGGTCAGGCCGTAAACGTAGACAGCCTGGCCAGACACGCTGCGCAGCCGGTCTTCTTCCAGCGCCACCACGTAGGGCAAGTGTTCGAAGCTGTCGGTCACCCGCAGGTTCTTCAGGAAGGGCTCGATATCCGACAGCGGAATGGCATTCAGCGGCGCCTCTTCGCGCGGGCCTTCCTGAACGGCCACGCGGTCCAGATAGGCCAGGCTGATCACGTCGCCCGGATAAATGAGATGCGGATTCTTGATCTGCGGGTTGGCCTGCCAGATCTCGGGCCACAGCCACGGCTTCTTGAGGAAGCGGGCCGAAATGTCCCACAGCGTGTCGCCCCTTTTCACCACATAGGTGTCGGGGTGGCTGCCCGACATCTCGGCGGCAGCGGCATAGGTCGCGACGGTAAGGACCGCAACGGCGAAAACCGTACGAAAACTTTTAAACATGGCGATATCTACCTGATTCCCCGACAGGTGGTCACACCTATACTGCTGAAATTCTGACGCAAAGCAAGCGCCGGCGTTAGAATTCGTGAGGCCTTGCCGGATTCCACTGGCGCCCCCACCTAAAACAGACCATGGCACTGCTCCCCATCCTAGAATTCCCGGACCCCCGCCTGCGCACCAAAGCCGTGCCAGTGGAGGCCTCGCGGGTGACCGAACCTGAATTCCAGCGCCTGCTGGACGACATGTTCGAGACCATGTACGACGCCCCGGGCATCGGCCTGGCGGCCAGCCAGGTCGACGTGCACCAGCGCTTCATGGTCATCGACGTCAGCGAGGAACGCAACGAACCGCGGGTGTTCATCAACCCCGAGATCGTCGAAAAAGCCGGCGAACAGATCTACCAGGAAGGCTGCCTGTCGGTCCCGGGCATCTTCGCCGACGTCAGCCGCGCCAATGAAATCACGGTGCGCTTCATCGGTCGCGATGGCCAGCCGCAGGAGCTCAGCACCGATGGTCTGTTGGCCGTGTGCATCCAGCACGAAATGGACCACTTGGATGGCAAGTTGTTCGTCGATTATCTGTCGCCGCTGAAGCGCGAAATGGTGCGCAAGAAGCTGGCCAAGCAACGCCGCCAGGCAGCGGCCTGACAGCCGGGAATAGAGAACCGGGAACAGGGAATCGCAAAAGCGGTTCCATCGCCCGTGCCTTTACCATTCCCTATTCCCCACTCCTCGTTCCCGCCCCATGAGAATCGTCTTTGCCGGTACGCCGGCTTTCGCCGTCCCCAGTCTCCGCGCCGCGCATGCGCGCAACGAGGTGGTGGCGGTCTATACGCAGCCGGATCGGCCCGCCGGACGCGGACGCGGATTGACCGCGTCGCCGGTCAAGTTGGAAGCGGTGCAGCGTGGTATTCCGGTCCTGCAGCCGATTTCGTTGAAGCGTGCGTCGTCGCAAGAGGCGCTGCGCCAGCTGGCGCCGGATCTGATCGTGGTGGTGGCCTATGGTTTGATCCTGCCGCAGGCGGTATTGGATATCCCGCGATACGGCTGCTGGAACGTACACGCCTCATTGCTGCCGCGCTGGCGCGGTGCCGCGCCGATCCAGCGCGCCATCGAAGCCGGCGACACCGAAACAGGCGTCTGCCTGATGCAGATGGATGCCGGACTGGACACCGGCCCAGTGCTGCTGTCGCAGCGCACGCCGATCGGCGCTGACGAGACCGGCGGACAGCTCCACGACCGTCTCGCCGAACTGGGAGCGACGGTGCTGAGCGACGGCCTGGGTCTATTGCGTGCCGGCATCCGGCCGGTGCCGCAACCGCAGCCGGAAGTCGGCGTGGTCTACGCACACAAGCTGGACAAGGCCGAAGCCCGATTGGACTGGTCGCAACCGGCTTCCGAACTGGCGCGAAAAGTGCGCGCGTTCGAGCCTTGGCCGGTCGCTGAAGCTGTCGTGGCGGGAGAACGTTTGCGAATACACGGAGCGGTTGCGGTGGAGCAGGGGCATGCCGCTACTCCCGGCACGTTGTTGGCAGCGAGCAAGCATGGATTGGATATTGCTTGTGGTGAAGGCGTACTGCGCTTGCGTGTGATCCAGCGCGAAGGCGGTAAGGCGATCACAGCGGCTGACTATCTCAACGCGAGACGCGATCTGGTTGTGTCATGAGCAGTTTGGCCGGTGTCGCCGTGCGAGTGTTGGCCGCGCGCGTGTTGGATGCCGTATTGCATCGCGGACGATCGCTGAAGGCGGAATTGACGGCCACATTGCCGCAGATCGTCGATGTGCGGGATCGCGCGCTGCTGGAGGCGATTTGTTTTTCCGCATTGCGCCAGCGTGCACGTTACGACGCTGCGTTGCGTGCCTGGCTGCAGAAGCCGTTGGGTCCGCGCGATGGCGAATTGCGCGCGCTGCTATTCGCCGGCTTCGCACAGATCGATGCCTTGCAGCTGCCGCCGCACGCGGCATTATCGGCAACCGTCGAAGCCGCGCGTGCCTTGAATCGTCCGCACCAGGCCGGCATGGTCAACGCCGTGCTGCGCCGCGCGCAGCGCGAAGGCTTCCCGCTGTCGGATCCGGCCGCGCTTTGGCCGGCGTGGTTGCGCAAGCAGATCATCGAGGACTGGCCGGAGCAGGCCGATGCCATCTTTGCCGCCAGCGCTCAAACGGCGCCGTTGTGGCTACGGGTCAATCGCCGCTTGGGTACGCGCGAGGATTATCTGAAGCGGTTGGCTGAAGCGGGCATCGAGGCCACACCATCATCATTTCTGCCGGATGCCTTGCGTGTGGATGCCCCCGTCGCGGTGGCGGCGCTACCGGGGTTCGCTGAAGGTGCGGTCTCCGTGCAGGACGGCTCGGCACAAGCGGTTGCCGATGCCTTGTCGCTGCCGCCAGGTGCTTATCTGTTGGATGCCTGCGCGGCGCCCGGCGGCAAGGCCGCGCATCTGCTGGAACGCGACCCATCCCTGCGCCTGCTGGCATTGGATGTGGATCAGCGCCGGCTCGACCGCGTGCGCGAGACGCTGACCCGTATAGGCGTGGACGCGCAAACGCAGGTTGCCGACGCCGCCGAACCGCGAACGTGGTGGGACGGGCATCTTTTCGATGCGGTGCTACTGGATGCCCCATGCTCGGCTACCGGAATTGTTCGTCGGCAACCGGATGTGCTGCTGCACCGGCGCCCGGAAGACGTCGCCGCGTTGGTCGCCCTGCAGGCGCGATTGCTCGATGCCGTCTGGGGCACGCTGAAGCCCGGTGGCGTTCTGGTTTATGCGACCTGTTCGTTGCTGAAGGCGGAGAACGAAGCGCAGATCGCGGCATTTCTGGCACGTACCCACAATGCGCAAGCGGATGGATTGGATACCAATTTCGGCCACCCTTCTGGAACAGGGCGGCAACGCTTGCCGGGGGAAGATGGGCTGGACGGCTTCTTTTATGCGCGAATCGTCAAGCAAGTTTGATGTAAGGGAAACTTGCCTTTAGTCACATGTTGACCGTCACGCCAGGCTCCAACGACGCGTGATTCACCCCAAGTGAAGCTCCGTTGCGGCATTCTTCCCGCGCTTCTCCTTGGTACGCCATTACGTAGTTTTTCAAGGTATTCGACCGGACTAAATCCCGTGTCGAGCGTCCAGAATGATGAATGGCTGACGCACTTAATGTACTCGGATCGGTCTCCGGTGGAATTCGACTCAAAATCGTTGACAAGGGAAATGTTGATGCCTTCAGGGATGAGTTGGCGCCATGCCGCGGCTCGCCGATGCGTTTTTCTTGCCTTGGCATGCGCCGCCGCATTGGTAGTTCTTCCCAAAGGGCTCGCGTTCTTTGGCGTGCTACTGGCTGTCTCAACGCTGCTGGTGCCTGATCGGATATTGGCGAGTTGGACCAACTTTGGGTCGCCATTGAAAACCGTCACATGGCTTGCGTTGGCGGTGTTGCTGCTTTGTATTGTTTCGGTGATGTTTTCCGGGCAGGAATGGTCGGCGCTGGATAATGCCTCGCGCTTGCTGCTGATGCCCTGGTGTGCTGCGCTGGTGTGCGCGGTGGGGATTTCCCGCTTCGGCTTGTGGGCCGGTGCGGTTGTGGGGCTGTTGCTGGCGTTCGGGATAGCGGTATGGCAAGTGTCGGGAGGGCTGGACAGGGCCGATGCAGGAACAAATTCCATCGTCTTTGCCAACGTGGTGCTGATGCTGCTGGCACTGGCGATTTATGCGCGCCCTGCCGCGCGGCGGAGATGGACATTTGCCCTGCTCGCGGTGGTGTTGCCGCTTGGCGTGGCGACCATCGTATTGACCGGTAGCCGCGGTGCGCTCCCGGGACTGGCTGCGTTGTTGCTGGTCGCGATGGTCGGAGGAACCGGGCAGACGCGTTGGTGGCGTTTTGCTCTCTCGCTCTGTGCCCCAGTGCTGTTGTTCATGGCACTTTGGAGCTTGCCTGGGCTGTCCTCGCAGACCCGCTTGGAAGTAGTGAATTCGGATCTGGCGCGATACGCGCAAGGCGATGTGGACACGCCCATCGGTGCGAGATTGAAACTGTTGTCGCTGGCCGGACACACCTTTGCCGAGCATCCCTGGATGGGTGTGGGTATAGACCGATTTGGCGCTGTCGTCGATCAGTTGCCTGCATGCCAGGGTCGGGGGCTGGGGATGTGCGTCCTCGAACATGCCCATAACGACGTGGCGGAATGGTCGGCGACCATGGGTATCCCCGGTTTGCTGGCCATACTGGCGGTGTATCTGGTGCCGTTGGCGCTGTTCGTGCGGATAATCCGCCGTTCCGACCGGCGGACGTCCCGCGGGGCGGCATGGGCTGGTGTCATGGTGATAGTGGTTTGCGTCCTTTCCGGGCTAACCCAGTCGATGTTCGCGCACGCGGCAACCGCCACGACTTATGCGATCTTCGTGGGCGCTTTGCTGGGCATGGCGCTGCTGGAGTCCCGCTTCAAAGAAAGCGCTTTCCCAAACCGTTCGAAAGCGTAGCTCACCAAAGCGCGAGACTAGAACATCACGTGGTGCCGTCTGGGGCGGATTGAATGCATCAAGAAAGCGGGGACACTCGATACTTTTGGTGGTTCATGCTGTTTGCGCTGGTGGTACTCGGCGCCGGCCTGGGCATGCGGTCGCCATGGCCGGCCGACGAGCCGCGCTTCGTGCTGGTCGCCAAGCAGATGTGGGAATCGGGAGATTGGCTGTTTCCCCATCGTGGTCACGAGCTTTATGCCGACAAGCCGCCGCTCTACTTTTGGCTATTGGGAGCGGCTTATGCGGTGGTGCGTGACTGGAATACGGCGTTTCTGATTCCCTCGTTGCTGGCGGCCTTGGGTACCTTGGCGCTGACTTACGATTTCGCGCGCCGGCAATGGGACCGGCGGGCCGGCTTGTGGGCGGCCGGCGCGGTGCTATGTGCATTCCAGTTTGCCTATCAGGCCAAGCGCGCCCAAATAGATCCGGCCGTGGTGTTCTTTATCACGCTGGGTGTCTATGGCATCGGCCGGCACGTGCTTTCCGACGGGCCCAATTGGCGTTGGTACTGGCTGGGTTGCTTCGCTGCCGGTTTGGGAGTGATCAGTAAAGGCGTGGGATTTCTCGCACTGCTGGCCTTGCTGCCTTATGTCTGGATGCGCTGGCGCATCAGCCGAGGCGATGTATGGCATGGCGTTAGTTCTATTCCCGCAGGTCAGTCGGGCCGTTGGCTGCTGGGTGGGCTGACGTTTCTCGCCGCGATCGCGCTCTGGCTGGTGCCGATGGCAACGGTCGCGCTGACCAGCGGCGACCCGGAGCATCGCGCGTATCTGGACGAGTTGCTGTTCCGGCAAACCGCGACCCGTTACGTCAATGCTTGGCATCACCACCAACCGTTCTGGTACTACGCCGAAGTCGTTTTGTTGTTCTGGCTGCCGTTTTCGCTGTTTATCCCCTGGCTGGTCGGGCGATGGCGCGATGCGTGGCGCCAGCGCGATGCGAAGGTGTGGTGGCCGTTGCTGTGGGCGATTTTGGTACTGATTTTTTTCAGCGCCAGCGTCGGAAAACGGGACATGTACATTCTGCCCGCACTGCCCGCAATGGCGTTGTCTGCCGCGCCCTTCATGGCGGCTATTGCGCAGCGTAAAGGCTTGCGATGGCTGCTGTTTTCATTGGCGATGGTGCTGGGAATTCTATTCCTGGGTGCAGGCGCGGCGGCGTTGATGGCCGAGCCGGGCTTTGAATTGAAACTTGAGGCGCAAAGAGGCCTGACGGGCGATGACGCCGACCATCTTTGGTCAGCCGTGGCGGCCATGGGCGTGCTGATCGTCGTTGCCGCGCTATGGGCGCGGATACGCCGGGCACTTGTCTTGATGCTGATCACCGTGGCGGTCATGTGGATCGGTTTCGGCACCTTGGTTGCGCGCCAGCTCGATGGCGATAGTTCTGGCCGCGCGTTGATGCAACAAGCCCGCGCCGAAGCGGGCGCCGATGTTGCAATCGGGCTAGTCGGTTGGCGCGAACAACAGCTGCTTCAGGCTGTTGGGCCAACCGAGGAGTTTGGCTTCAAGGCGCCGGGAGATGTCCAATGGCAACGAGGATTGGCCTGGTTGCAGCAAAACCCGCGGAACCGTGTGCTGATGGTCCAGGACGGCTTGCTGCCCACTTGCGTGGATCGCGCTAGCGCTCATCCACTGGGCGTGGCAAATCGCCGGAGTTGGTGGTTGCTGAGGGATCAGTCAGTGGAGTCTTGTCGCTGAGCAGGGCCCGCGTTCTTGCTGAAATCGATACGAGGATAACGAGACGGCCGCAGCGCGTGTTGCAAACGGTAACCAAGCAGGTACTGCGCCGCTCGCTTTGCCGGCGAGCCCTTGTCGGCATCGAACCAGAACAGCAGTTGGCGGTGCCTCCAAAAAAACAGGAACGTGGATAGGGATATCCACGATGCGAACCATCGCCGCATCGCTTCGATGTATTGCCGAATGGGGTCCGACTGCCTGGTACTTGGCGATGCAGCAAGGGTTTCCGCTGACAACAAGGCCCGGTGCAGGTTGGCGGTCTTATTGGCGGACTTCGATGGTTTTGATGTGACCGCGCCGCGATGGCGCCGATAGTCGACCAACGGCTCGTCAACGTACTTCAATGATCTGTTCTGAGCCGAGGCCACCAGGGCTATCCACCAGTCATAGAAGGCTGTGTCGGGAACCTCCGGGAGCTGGTCCAGCAGGTCGCGGTCGAACAGCATTGCATGTCCGGAAAGTCCGTTGCCCTGCAGTAGTGCGAGCAGCGGCGGGTCGTCGCCCATTCGTTTAAGGCGGGACATACGCGATTTATGCCCCGCGAACGGGTGCCCTGCCTCATCGATGAAACGTGAGTCGCAGTACGCAATGCCTCGCGGCGGGCAAGCGGCGGCCAGTTTTGCGGTCTTCTCCGGTAGCCATATATCGTCCTGGTCGCAGGGGGAGATCAGGTAGCCGTTGCACGCGTGGAAGCAGCGCATGAAATTGCGGTTGAAACCCGCCCGCGGCAACTTTGGGAGTACCCGTATCCGGGCGTCGAGCCGGGCGTGCTCGCATAGCCACTCATAAGTGCCGTCGGTGGATGCATCGTCCGATACGATGATCTCGATATTGGGGTAGGTCTGCGCTTGCAGCGACGCCATTTGTTCCTTCAGGTAAGGACCGGCGTTGTATGTCGCCAATGCGATCGAGATCAGCGGAGTGGTCATGTCGGAATCGTCATTCGTCGTGAGGGCGGCCTGGTATTCCGACTTGGATCAGCATGATCTCAATCTTCCTTTACCGCTTCGAGTTCCCATAACAGGTACTTCTTCCGGGCGGCGTCGGATTTGCCGGATATCCGCCTGATCAGGTTGCGTATAATCTCGGCTGCCCGCTTGATTCCCGTGCGCGGCTTGCTGTTTTCGGGCGAGCCTGGGATGGCGCTGTAATGTTCGGAAAGCGCTACTCGCTCGCAACGCAGTGCTTTGAATCTGCCCTTGAACCCGTACATTCTTCCCATCGGCTTCTCGCCGCAGAAGTATGCGTGAGTTTTGTCGGTAATTATGTTGACGTGCGTCGGGTCGGTGAACGCTTCCGGTGCAGGGAAGGCAGGGGTCAGTGCGTACAGCCGGCCGCCAGGCGCAAGTACGCGCCAGATCTCGTCCATCAGGCGCACAAAGGGAAAAATAGTGCCTTCGTCGCCGGGAAATATACGAGGTATATGCTCTATGAAATCGAAGGCGGAGACGGATTGGAAACTGTTGGCCGGGTAGGGGATGGGTTCAACTACGAGGTTCGCCACCCGGTAGTCGAATCCGTCCGTTTCTTGCAGGGGGCGAATATCCACGCCGCTGAGGTGCCTGCGCGCATAGGGGTTGCGCGGGAACCGGCCGCAGCCAAGATCCAGGTGGCGGTCATGGGCTTCAGTAAGGTTTTGCAAGCGGGTCTTCTCCTGTTGCCGGCGGGTCGTGCCACTGGTCTTGCCAGCTTCGGCGCGACCTGGTGAAACTGCCGTACGATGCGCCTGTTCGATAGGCAGATACGGGCCTTGGCGGGGTTCTATGGCGGTGGGTCGCCAGCGGCACGTGGCCGGTTTGTGCAGCGGTGCCTGATATAATGATGCATAGATTAGGTATTTTGCCCATGCGCGAAAGCGGTACCGCAATCACTTCCGGCGAAAGACCTACGGTCAGCGTGCTGGTCTCCAGCTATAACTATGCACAGTACGTGGTCGACGCTGTACGGTCCGCGTTGGAGCAGGAAGAGCCGCCGCTGCAAGTGATCGTTGTCGACGACGGTTCGACCGACGGATCGCTGGAGATCCTGCAGCAAGCCTTTGGCAGTAATCCTGCCGTCACTCTTCTCACACAGTCCAACGGCGGGCAGCTCTCCGCATGGATGAATGCGTTCCAGCACGCCACGGGCGACGTGGTCGCCTTCCTCGATTCCGATGACTTATGGGAGCCGCGGTACCTAACCCGCATTCGCGATATCTACCTGACGCGGCAGGATGTCGGATTCGTTTACTGCAACATGCGCCGTTTCGGCCGGCAGGACAGCACGATGCATTCGTCTGGGCATGATCGCGATTTGGGATATTCGATGCTGATGGGGGCATTCGTACAGCGTTGGCAGTCCAGTGCGACCTCGGCCATTAGCTTGCGCCGTGGTTTGTTAGGGCGGGTATTCGAGTTGCCAGATGAGTTGGCAAGGGAATGGAAGTCGCGGCCCGACGATTGCCTGTCGTATGGCAGCGAAATTCTAGGGGCGAGAAAATACTACCTCGGCGAACCGTTGGTGCTGCACCGTGAACACGGTAAGAATGCGCTAAGCGAGTACGGGCGATCGCCTGTCGCCTACTATCACTACATGGTCCGTAGCGAGCGAATGCTGGCTCATTACCGCCGTCTTGCCGGTGTCGATCATGGTTGGACTCGCCTGGCCAAAGCGGAATTCCGGACCAAGCAGAAACCGACGTTGTTCGAGTTCCGTGCCTACTCCTGGCTGGCCTGGCGATCGCCGTTGCCGCTACGCAAGCGTATCGAGCATTGGTTTTCGATACTCAAGCATTATCTTTGGTCGTTCCGCTGACGAGCGGCATAGCACGATAAGTCGACGAGATCGGTTTCGGTTTCGGTTCCGTGCATCCGTAATGACAATAACGCTGCGATTCGCAAGTCGCCGCTCTGCTGCTCGTCGTGGAGTCAGCCTTAACGAGGGCGAGGAGTGAAGTCGCGTGCAGAGCACGAACCATCCGAATGTGCGATTGCACAATGGTCACAATAGTAAAGTAGCGTTTCGCTAACTCGACGGCAGTTCGGTTCTTGTCTCATGGCTTTATCCCGCGCCGCCAGTATTGTGTTCAGCACCTATAACCAGCCCGATTGGCTGGAGAAGGTATTGATCGGTTTTGCTGCACAGGATCGCACGGATTTCGAGATCCTGGTGGCCGATGACGGCAGCGGCGAAGAAACCCGGCAGCGGATCGATGCCTTGCGCAGCCAACTGCCGGTGCCGGTACACCACCTATGGCAGCCCGATGAGGGCTTCCGCAAGTGCCGGGCCATGAACATGGCGATCGACCACGCGACGTCGGACTATCTGATCTTCACCGATGGCGACTGCATACCCAGGGCCGACTTCGTCTCCACGCATCTGCGCCTGCGTGAGCCTGGCCGCTTCCTTTCAGGTGGATATCACAAGCTGCCCATGTCGACGAGCTTCGCCATTTCCCCCGGCGATATCCACGCTGGCCGGTGCTTCGAAGAGAATTGGTTGTGCAGGCATGGCATGCCGAAGTCGCGACGTAATCTCAAGCTGACCGCTGGGCCTTGGATGGCCTGCGTGCTGGATACGCTGAGCCCGGCTCGAGCCAGTTGGAATGGCCACAACGCTTCCGGGTGGAAGCGCGACATCGTTGCCATCAATGGCTTCGACGAGCGGATGCGGTACGGTGGAGAAGATCGTGAGTTCGGCGAGCGTCTGGAAAACTCCGGCATACATGGCAAGCGCATCCGCCACCGTGCCATCGTGGTGCACCTGGAGCACACGCGCAGTTACGCCACCCAGGAAGGTATCCAGTTCAATCGCCAGTTGCGCGCAGAAACCCGCGATACACGCCGCACATGGACCGAGTACGGCATCGCCAAGTGCCCCGTCCCTCTGCCTGAGCCGGCATCTTTAGCGACAGAGACGGCCGCACTATCCAACCGAAGTGTGGCCATGCCGCAGCGCTGACGGGAGGTTCGCCCTATCGGCGCCTTCTCCCCGGCTTCCACCGCGCACGCAACTACGGCCTGTTGAAGCTGCCCGCGCAGCGAGCCCCGAGTAGCGGCCACCCAAAACAGGCCGCGGCGTCGAATAGAATCGTCCCATGCAAACCTTGCCGATATCGCTGATCGTCATCACCTACAACGAGGCCGACAGCATTGGCCGGTGCCTGGACAGCGTGCCGTTTGCCGCCGAGAAGATCGTCGTCGATAGCGGCAGCACCGACGACACTGTCGCCATTGCGCATGCGCATGGCGCGCGCGTTGTGCATCAGGATTGGTTGGGTTTTGGGCCGCAGCGAAACTTCGGCACTACCCAGTCCAGTCACGATTGGATCCTCGTGCTGGATGCGGACGAATTCTTGTCCAACGAGTTAATCGCCGAATGTGTGCGTGAGCTGCCGAAGCTTATGGCCACAAACAAAGCGGGGGCCTGGTTGCGGCGCCGCACCTGGTTTATGGGCGCGCCAATGCGCTGGTACAAACCCATGGTGGGCGAGCGGATGGCTCGCGTTTACCACCGTGGCCGTGCGCGCTGGACGGATGCCAGAGTGCATGAGTCGTTGCGGTTCGACGGCGAGGCGGGAGAGTTCAAGGCGTCCTTCAATCATCTGCACAATCCGACGCTGGTCCACAAGGAACTCAAGCTACTGCGCTATTCCGAACTGAAAGCGCGTGATTGGCATCAGAAGCGGCGACCGGTGCGAATGTGGATGACGCCGCTTGTGTTTGCCGCCGCGTTCTTCAAAGACTACGTGTTGCGATTGGCCATGCTGGATGGATGGCGCGGCTATATCATCTCGCAGCTGGCGGCCAGTTATGCTGTCTACAAGCGGATGCGCTACTACGAGATGACGCGCAATCCTGAGTCTTACGAACTTGCACGGCAGCAGCTCGTCAAACATGGGCTCGAACGTTGATGGCGCGTCAGAGCTTTTCCCGCCACGCCTGAAACATCAGCACGCCCCACAGATGGGTGTGCCACTTGCGCTGTCCTGACTGGAATTCCTGCCAGATCGCCCGGATCCGGGCAGGATCGAAATGGCCTTCCTCGCGTAGCCGCCGTTCGTCCAGCTGAGCTTCCGCCCACTCGCGCAAGGGGCCGCGCAACCAGTCGCCGACCGGTGCGCCGAAGCCCGATTTCGGCCGCTGCACCAGCGACTCGGGCAGATACCGGCCAAGCAGGCGTTTGGGCAGATGTTTGAGCGTGCCGTCCTGCCACTTCATCGACAACGGCAACGACCAGGAGAACTCGACCACGCGCCAGTCCAGCAGGGGCGCGCGCGCTTCCAGTGCCACGGCCATGCTGGCGCGATCGACCTTGGTCAGGATGTCTTCTGGCAGATAGCTGGCGAAATCCAGCGCCATCAACGCGTCGGCGGCGGTGCCATTGCGCGGCATTGCCGTGGGGCTGTCATAGGCGGTAAGCGCGCGCCTTGCTCCCAGCACGACTTGTTCGGGCTGCCGCCAACGGCTGACGCGCCCGCGCGCAATACCCTGCAGATCACCTGAGGCCAGTTCGGCGCGCAGGGCGGCCCATCCTCCCAGCCGCGCGCGCTCGCCTGGATCGCCGGCCATGCGAGCCAGCCATCGACGTGGCAGCCGCTCCAGCCAGGCATTGTTTGCCAGCGCGCGCGCATAGCGGCCGTAGCCGAAGAACAGCTCGTCGCCACCATCGCCCGACAACGCGACCGTGACGTGCTGACGTGCCAACCGGCACAGCAGCGCGGTGGGCAGTTGCGAGGAATCGGCAAACGGTTCGTCGAACATGCGTGCCATGTGCGGCACCAGATCCAGCGCGGCCCGGCCATCGGCATGCAGTTCGGTATGGTCGGTGTGCAGATGGCGCGCCACCGCCGCGGCATGCGCACTTTCGTCATGCACCACGTTGTCGAAACCGATCGAAAAGCTGCGCACCGGCCGAGACGACTGCGCCTGCATCATCGCGGTGACCAGCGACGAATCGGTACCGCCGGACAGGAAAGCGCCCAACGGAACATCGGCCTCCATGCGCAAGGCGACAGCGTCCCGCAGCAGATCGTCCAGCGCTTGCAACGCGGCTTCCTCGTCGCCGTCGAAACCCTGCGCGATGGCCGACTCCTGCCGTTCGCGCGCGTTCCACCAATAGGTGACCGGATGATCGGCGGCACGCACCGCGGCAGCGTCCAGGCGCAAAAGAGCGCCGGCGGGCAGCTTGGAAATGCCTTGCAGAATCGAATGCGGCGCAGGGATATAGTCCAGCCGCAGCAACAGGGCGAGCGCGTCGGGGTTCACTTGCGGGCGCAGGCCGGGATAGGCGCGCAGCGCGGACAGCTCGCTGCCGAACAGGAACACCCCATCGGCCGCCCAGCCGTAATAAAGCGGTTTCTTGCCGACTCGGTCGCGCGCCAGCCACAGCGCTTGTTCCTGGCGATCCCAAACCGCCAGCGCGAGCATGCCGTTGCCGCGCTCCAAGGCGGCTTGCACACCCCATTGCGCAATGGCCGCCACCAGCACCTCGGTGTCGGAATGGCCACGGAAACCATGGCCCAGCGAAATCAATTCGGCACGCAGTTCGCGATGGTTGTAGATCTCGCCATTGAAGGCGATCACCCAACGGCGATCGGCCGAGACCATGGGCTGATGCCCTTCCGGGCTGAGATCGATGATCGACAGGCGTCGATGCGACAGCACCAGTCCGTTATCAGCGTCGGCCCAAGTACCTGCATCGTCGGGCCCGCGATGGGCGATCGCTTCGCCCATGCGCCTTCCCAATGCATGCAGTTCATCCGCGCCATCGCGAGGAAATGGCGACCAGGCGCCGGCGATGCCGCACATGCTAGCGCTCCTGTCCGGATTCGGAGGACAAGGGAGAGGGCGTCACGATCGGCTGTTGCTTCTGTAGTAGCCACAGCATGATGGTCTTCTGCCGCACATAGTTGGCGCGGACATAGGCATAGACCAGTCCGTGCCAACCGTCGCGGAAGCCGCCGCGCAACAGATAGCCGCGCCAGAAACGCCACGCCGGTGCCAGCACGAGCTTGCCGAGCGTTGCACGCTTGCCGCGGGCGAAATCGTGTTCGGCCATCATTCGCGCATAACGCTGCGTCTTGCTGAGCTGTTGTTCGAGCGAGCGGTAGGGATAGTGAATCAAATCCCCCTTGAGCGTGCGCACCGGGCCATCGACGCTCGCCGCCTCATGGACTTCGCGCTTGCCGCGCCAGCCGCCACGCCGGCGATCGAACAAGCGCAGCACGCGATCCGGGTAGGCATTGCCATGGCGCAGGAAGCGGCCGAAATAATCCGACAGCCGGGCGAAGCGATAGCCTGCCGCATCAGCGAAACCCGCGTCGCGCGCTGTTTCGATGGACTGGCGCAACGCATCGCTCACCCGTTCGTCCGCGTCCAGGCATAGCACCCAGTCATGGCGGGCCTGCTCGATGGCGAACTGTTTCTGGCTGCGAAAGCCATCGAAAGGCCGCTGCAACACGCGTGCGCCCGCAGCTTCGGCAATCGCCACGGTGGTGTCGGTGGAGTAAGAATCGACCACCACGATTTCATCGCAAAACGCCAACGAAGCCAGGCAATCGCCGATACGATCAGCTTCATTAAACGCGATAATGCAGGCTGAGACTGAAGGCCTGCGTGGCTGCGAGGAAAGGTTAATGGCGGATTACCTGCTGTTTGCGACGGAACGTTATGCGTTGCCCATCTTGCAACCGCTGGCCGATGCGCTGCAAGCCGCAGGTCATGAAGCGCACGCCTGGTTTGTCGACAATGCCGCCGGTTCGTGCCTGCCAGCGCCGGTGCGGATGATCGCCGATGCGAAGCAGGCGGTGGCGCTACGTCCCCGCGCTGTCTTCAGTGCCGCCAACTGGGTGCCCACATTCGTTTCCGGGGCGAAAGTCCAGGTTTTCCACGGCTTCAACGTGGAAAAGAGGGACGCCGCGCGCGGCCATTTCAGAGTGCGTGGCCTGTTCGATCTGTATTGCACCCAAGGTCCCGCCACCACCGGACCGTTCCAGGCCATGGCCGCGGAAATGGGGCATTTCAAAGTGGTGGAAACCGGCTGGCCCAAGCTTGACCCGCTGTTTGGCGCGGAAGATCCGCTGGTCTCACAATTGCGCATGCAGGCGGGCGGTAGACGCGTGGTGATGTTTGCATCGACCTTCACCGAACGCCTGAGCGCCGCACCGCATTTGTATGACGCGATTGCCGCGCAGATCGCAACGGGCGAGCATTACTGGCTGCTGACGCTGCACCCGAAATGTGCGCCGGAATTGTTCCAGCGCTATCGCGCATTGGCCGGCGCCAACGCCGTTTTTTTGGAAACCGAGGATCTGATCAGCGCCGAGCGTACCGCCGATGTGCTGGTGGCCGATACCACATCCGTGGTCAGCGAATTCGTGGTCCAGCGTAAGCCTGTAGTGACTTTTCGCAACCGCGCGGCCAAGCCGCACATGCTGGATTTCGCCGAGCCAGCGCAACTTCCGGCGATGCTGGATCGTGCGTTCGCGCCAACGACCGCGCTGCAGAACGAACTGGCCGCGTATGCCGACGCGATCCATCCTTACCGCGATGGCCGCTCCTCCGAGCGTGTCATCGCCGCTACCGAACACCTGCTCAATGGCGAACTCGGCGCGCTGCGACGCAAGCCGATGGGAGCGTGGCTGCGCGCTGTGCAGATCCGCCGCGATTTGGGCTACTGGGGACCATCCTCAGCGGGACCGGGCTTACCAGCGTAGCCGGCGATGCGCCAACGCGCGTCCCAATCGCTCGTACAGTGCCTGCGCCTCGGATTCCGGCAGGAAGCGCACGCGTAACGGCGGCACCATGCCGGTGGCGCCCGCCGTATCCAACCACAGCGAAGCGGTGCCCAAGCGGCGATCCAGCGGCGAGCGTGTCAGCCGCAGGGCTTGCAGCTTGTCGATCTCGGCGAAACGCCAATAGCGCGACCACCAGCCGCCGCGCACGGCCACCAGGCGATCATCCACGTCATAACCGGCGCGCTGCGCTTGTTGGCGAGCACCGTAAGCCGCCACGGGCAGCCACAGCAGCAGGCAGGCCGCCCAGGGACCGAACCGCCAAGTCAGCACGACGGTCAGCAGCGGCACCAAGATCGCAACCGGCAGAAACAGCCGCCACCAAGCCGACGCCGGCAGCGGTTGCCAGCGCTCACGGGGCCAGCCGGCTTGCGGCAGCAGATGCGCTATCAAGGCGTCGCAGGTTTCCGGCGTGGCCACCGGCGCGACCTCTTTCAGTGCGCGCTGCTCGTTGGGGTTCGGTGCTTCCGCAACGGCGGTGTCGATGCGCACGGTGCGGCGCCCGAGCAATCGATGCAGCATGCCCTCGCGCAGCGTCCACGACTGAATCCTGCGGCGCGCCACGCTGGTCCGCAGACGCGCCAGCAGCCCGCGCTCGACCATCAACCGCCGCGGGTCTTCGCTCAGCCGAAAACCGTGGAACTGCAGCAGCGCCAGTACGACCGACAGCGCACGCACCAACAGCAGGACCAACAGCAGCAGCGACACCGCGGCTGCGCCGGTGGCGGCCCAACCCCATTGCAAATGATCGGCGTAGCCAAACGCTTGCCGTGCGAAGTTCTCGATGAACCTCCCCATCGTCTTTTCCGGCAGGATCTGCCAGGCCGCGCCAATGGCTGCCGCCACCACGATCATGCCGCGATTGGATATCAGCCCCAGCCGGATCACCTCGCCGGTGGAAAGCGCCAGCAGCGTGTCGTTGCCTTGGGCCGCATCGCCATCGGTCTGATCATCGGCGTGGCCGCGGTGCTTGATCAGGTTTTCCAGGGCCAACGCATCGTCCAGGCTCAACACCCGCATCTGCGCTTCCGGCTTCTGCCCGCCGGCCGACTCCAGGCGCACTTCGGCAACGCCGAAGACCCGGTGCAGCAACGACTGATGCACTACCACGTTGTGGATACGGGCGAAAGGGATTTCGCGCAGGCTGCGATGAAGCCAGCCTTCGCGCACGCTGAGGCCATCGCGGCCCACCCGATAGCGGTAAGTGAAATATTGCAGGATGGACAAGCACACCAGGACGCCGATGACGATCACCGGTACCATCTCGCCCCAGTAGCCGCCGTAGTTGTTGCCGCGGTTGCCAAACACCACCAGCGCCACCAGCGGAAGCACAAACTGCTTGAGCTGTTGCAGCAGCACGAACAGCCACGACCACGGATGCAGCTGGCGTTCGCGCAGGAAAGTCTCTTCAGCGGTTTCCATCACAGGGCGTCGTCGCGATCCAACTGATGCGCCAGGCGGTCGCGCAGATGTTCGGCGTCCGCGGCATCCAGTCCCGAAACCGATACCGCAGCCAACTTGGTGCCGGCGGTGTGGACGACCAGCGTGGACAGCTTGAGGCCGCGTTCCAGCGGGCCGCGCTTCAGATCGAGATGCTGCACGCGTGAGATAGGCACGCGACTTTCGACCTGCCACCAGTTGCCGCGGCGCAGCGCGAAGCCCTCGTCGTCCAGCTTCCAAAAGGTGCGGCGATGGCGCTTGACCGCCAGCCAGGCGCCAATCGTGGCGACCAGTACGACAATGACGGGCATCGCCAGCCACGGTGAAACAAGACCTGTCGCCCGCGAAATAAAGAAGCTGCTGATCCCGAACGGAAACACCAGCACCATCGCGCCAGCGACTCCGGCCAATACGGCGCCGCGGCGGGGAAGCGGCTGCCAGTTGTCGTCGGCCACGGGCGGCGGAGGGGGAAGCTGTTCTTCCGCGGCGTGCAGCGAAGAATCGGTATCGATGTCGCTCATCAGAGATTGCCTGCCCCCAGTTCTTCCAGTGTGTAGTGATCCTACACGTCGTCTCGCCTTTGCCGTCGACCATGCAGCGAGGCGCTCTTGTAGGAGCGACGTGAGTCGCGATGGGGCGTTACCGGCAAGGCTTCATCGCGACTCACGTCGCTCCTACAAGGGGCGCAGCCTGCCTGTCTCCCACCAGATGCGCTTCCCGGCGTTTCCCTTCAACGGTAAGGATTGTCCTCGCCAGCGCCCGACGGTCGCAGCGTATAGCGTTTATAGGTCCACTGGTACTGCGCAGGATCGCGGCGGGCGATGCTTTCGACCATGCTGTTGAGCGCGGTGGTGGCGACGGTGGCGTCCGGGTCGGCGATTTCCTCCGGGGCTGGCCGCACGTGGAGCGCGAAGTCCGGGCCGGGGCCGATACGCTCGCACCAGGCGAACAAAACCGTGGCGCCCGTGCGTTCCGCCAACCGGGAAACCAACGTCATCGTCAGCGCCTGCACGCCGAAGAACGGTGCGAACTCGCCATCGCCCGCCTTGGGTTGCTGGTCGGGCAGGATGCCTACCGCACCGCCGTCCTTCAGCACCTTCCACAACTGGCGCACCGCCGGGCCTTCTGCTCGCACTTGCCGGATGTTGTCGGCACTGCGGACGCGCAACAGGAACGCGTCGCCGACGGGCGATTCGGGCGGCCGGTAGACGATCGCGATAGGGCCGCGCGAAGACAGCCACTGGTTCAACAGCTCCCAATTGCCGAAGTGAGGCGCGGCGACGATGACGCCTTTGCCGGAAGCCAGCGCCTGGTCGTACAGCGCCTCGCCGTGGCGCTCGCGCAGCCGGGCGAGGTTCTCGGCCGGGGGGCGGGTCCAAAAACGCAGCGTCTCCAACGCTTGCCGCGCGGTGGTGCGCAGGATGGCCTGATGCAGCGCCTGCCGCTGCCCGGGCAGCAGCTCGGGATAGGCCAGTTCCAGGTTCCGCCGCGCCACGCGGCTCTCGCGGGCGTCGGCTTTCAGCCAGATCCAGGCGATCGCGTCGCCCAGTTTTTGCAGCCACGACCAAGGCAGGCATCCGACCAAGGCCGCGCCGCGGTAGACCAGGTCGGCCAATGTTTGTGGTTTCATGGCGGCAAGTCTATCGGGTCGGGTCGCAGCGCGGCTCAAGGGTATGTTTGGCTCTGCTGCTTATTCGAAATCGGGAGCCGGAAGCGGTGAGCGGTGAGCGGAAAGGCTCTGGCTTCACCTCCCCCTTGACCAGCCATTCGGCTGTTAAAAACGCAAAAGGGGGATTAAGGGGGATTTGCTTTTGCTCTTAAAGAAGACAGCAAACAGCAACAGCAAATCCCCCTCAGTCCCCCTTTACAAGGGGGAGGCAAAGCCTGAGCCTTTTCCGCTCCCCGCTCCCCGCTCCCCGCTCCCCGCATGCTCTCTCTCATCCAGCGCGTCACCCAAGCCTCGGTCACGGTCGATAACCAAGTCGTTGGCGCCATCGGCCCCGGCTTGCTTGCATTGGTGGCGGTGGAACCCGGCGACGGCGAGGCACAGTTCGTCCGCATGGCAGAACGCCTGCTCGGGTACCGGGTATTCGCCGATGAAGCGGGCAAAATGAATCGTTCTCTCACCGACACCGCGGGCGGCCTGCTGCTGGTCAGCCAGTTCACCCTGGCGGCCGATACCCGCTCGGGCATGCGGCCCAGCTTCACCACCGCCGCCCCTCCGGCCGAGGCTGAACGAGGCTTCAACCGCCTGCTGGAGATTTGCCGGCAAAAACATCCGCCGGGGGTGGAAACCGGCCGGTTCGGTGCCCATATGGTGATCAGCCTGGTGAACGACGGCCCCGTGACCTTCCTGCTTCGGCCCTGAAGCCACACCACCGCCCTCTGGGCGCGGTGCGCGCCGGAAGGAAGTTCCAAGCTTTCCCCCAGGTTTACCGGGGTGTTGCGGCGCGTTTGACAGTTATTACGGGCCAAATACTCCTTAGCGCGGTATAATGCTAGGTTCCTTACCCCTTTCCTGCCGGTGGCGCAATCACCCATGGCGAACGAACGTCCTGCCCAACAATCCGACATCAAGCTACTGATCAGCAAGGGCCTTGAGCAGGGCTACCTGACCTACGCCGAAGTCAACGACCATCTGCCCGACGATCTCGTCGATCCGGAGCAGATCGAAGACATCATCGGCATGATCAATGGCATGGGTATCGATGTGCACGAAGTTGCACCCGATGCCGAAACCCTGCTCCTGGCCGACGGCAACACCGGCAACCGCGAAGTCGACGAGACCGCCGCGGAAGAAGCGGCTGCCGCACTGACCTCGCTGGACACCGAAGGTGGCCGTACCACCGACCCGGTGCGCATGTACATGCGCGAAATGGGCACGGTGGAACTGCTGACCCGCGAAGGCGAAATCGCCATCGCCAAGCGCATCGAGGAGGGCCTGAGCCAGGTCCAGGCCTCGCTGGGCAACTTCCCGTGGTCCATCGAACTGCTGCTGGAAGAATACGAACTGCACAAGTCGGGCAAGAAGCGCCTGGCTGAAATCGTGGTCGGCTTCAACGACATCGAAGAGCCGGTGGAAGAAGTGCCGGTGCCGGTCGAGGCGCTGGACGCCGATGCCGAAACCGACGACGACGAGGAAGACGCCGGCGACGAAGTTGCCGAAGAAGCCGGCCCCACCGGTCCGGACCCGGAAGAAGTCGCCCGCCGCATGCAGGCGCTGGCCGACGGCTACGCCAAGTTCAAGAAGTCGTACGCCAAGAATGGTGCGGACAACAAGGCGGTCGCCAAGCTGCGTACCGACCTGGCCGAAGTGTTCGTCACTTTGAAGTTGCCGCTGGCGTTGACCGATACGCTGGTACGCAAGCTGCGCGAAGTGGTCGCCCAGATCAAGGATCACGAGCGTCGCGTGCTGCACCTGTCGGCCAACGTCGCCAAGATGCCGCGCAAGGATTTCATCCGCGCCTGGGAAGGCAACCAGACCAACCTGGGTTGGGTGGATGAAGTCCTCAAGCGTAAGCAGAAGTGGTCTTCCGGTCTGCGCGACGTGAAAGACCAGATCATCGCCGAGCAGGAAGCCACCATCGCCATCGAGCAGGCGATGCACCTGAGCCTGGCCGACATCAAGGAAATCAGCCGTGCGATGGCCTATGGCGAAGCCAAGGCGCGCAAGGCCAAGAAGGAAATGGTCGAGGCCAACCTGCGCCTGGTGATCTCCATCGCCAAGAAGTACACCAACCGCGGTCTGCAATTCCTGGATCTGATCCAGGAAGGCAACATCGGTTTGATGAAGGCCGTGGACAAGTTCGAATACCGCCGCGGTTACAAGTTCTCGACGTATGCCACCTGGTGGATTCGCCAGGCGATCACCCGTTCCATCGCCGATCAGGCGCGCACCATCCGTATCCCGGTGCACATGATCGAAACCATCAACAAGCTCAACCGCATTTCCCGCCAGATGCTCCAGCAGTACGGCCGCGAGGCCACGCCGGAGGAGCTGGCCAAGGAAATGGACATGCCGGAAGACAAGATCCGCAAGGTGATGAAGATCGCCAAGGAGCCGATCTCGATGGAAACCCCGATCGGCGACGACGAGGATTCCCATCTGGGCGACTTCATCGAGGACACCAACGTGGAGTCCCCGATCGAGAACACCACCAACATCAACCTGCAGGAAACCGTCCGCGACGTGCTGGCCGGCCTGACCCCGCGGGAAGCCAAGGTGTTGCGCATGCGTTTCGGTATCGACATGAACACCGACCACACCTTGGAAGAAGTGGGCAAGCAGTTCGATGTCACCCGCGAGCGCATCCGCCAGATAGAGGCCAAGGCGTTGCGCAAACTGCGTCATCCCAGCCGTTCGGAACAGCTGCGCAGCTTCCTCGACATCGAGTAAGCCGGCGCCAGCGGTCTACCGCGCTGAAACTACCAAGCGGCCCGGGTTTGTCCCGGGCCGTTTTTTTATGCGCCGGCGACTGCATAGAACCTGTTCAAAGCCTCCTCCAACGGATGTGCGAGGTAGCGTGCGCCGTGCGCACGACCGGAATGGTGGACGTGCGCGCGGCGCACGCTACAACAGCTGCCTGGCACGTCGTTGTGGCGGTTGCCGTTGTAGGGGCGGCATGCATTTATAGGAAGCATGGGCCGCGAGCCTCACGTTGGTGATACAAAGCAAAAAGACTCGCGCCGGGACGGCCCGAGCGCGCGCTGCACGAATAATCCGGGCAAAAAAGAGGCTTTGAACAGGTTCTTAGGCCTACAGTAAGCGGCACTGCCATAGGCTCGGGACAAGGAATCGTTTCCAAATACCCGTTTTTGAGGGCCTATGCATGACACTTACATGTAATCGACTAGACTCGCGTCGGGAACCCTGTCGCTGGAGAAAATGTGGATCGCCGGAAATTGCTTAAGGCGGGCTTATCGTTGCCCCTGCTTGGTGGGTTGGGTGGTTTGTCGATGGGCGCGCTGGCGGCCGTTGCGCGTGCCACGCCTTTCGATTCCGAAACGGTTGCCAAGCTAGCCCGCAAGCTGGCGGGCAGTGCGTATCGTCCGCCGGATACCACGCTGACTCCTTCGCTGCAGAAGATCGGTTACGACGCTTACCGCGACATCCGCTACGATCCGCGCCGCGCGATTTGGCGCGATGTGCCGTTGCCGTTTCAGCTGCAGTTCTTCCATCGCGGCTTTTTGTTCAAGGAGCGCGTGGATATTTCGCTGGTGGAAGACGGGCGCGCGACGCCGGTGGTCTATACGCCCCAGCAGTTCACCTTTGGCGCGGCGCCGGTGCCCACCGATACCGATGTGGGTTACGCCGGTTTCCGGGTGCATGGGCAGATCAATCGGCCCGATTATTTCGACGAGGTCTGTGCTTTCCTCGGTGCGAGCTATTTCCGCGCCGTCGCCAAGGGACAGCAATATGGGCTCTCGGCGCGCGGACTGGCATTGAAGACCGGCGATCCGGGCCCGGAAGAATTTCCGGTGTTCAAGGAGTTCTGGGTAGAGCGCCCTCAAGCGGGCGCGCAATCCATCGTGGTGCATGCGTTGCTCGATAGTCCCAGCGCGGCAGCGTCGTTCCGCTTCGATATCAAACCCGGCGACGAAACCCTCATGGACGTCCAAATGCGCCTGTTCCCGCGCGTCGACCTGGACCGCGCCGGCATCGCACCGTTGACCAGCATGTATCAGTTCGATGCCAGCGACCGGATGGGCATCGACGACTATCGCCCTGCGGTGCACGACTCCGACGGCCTGACCATGATCAACGGCAGCGGCGAACAGATATGGCGCCCGCTGCGCAATCCGGCGGTGATTCAATCCAGCGGATTCCAGGATCGCAATCCGCGCGGATTCGGGCTGATGCAACGCAAACGCAACTTTTCCGACTTCGCCGACAGCGAGGCCAATTACCAACGGCGGCCCAGCTTGTGGGTGGAACCCGTCGGCGATTGGGGTGCAGGCGCAGTGACGCTGATCGAGATACCTACCGGAGACGAATACCACGACAACATCGTCGCGTTCTGGCGCCCGGAGAAACCACTGGCTGCCGGCCGCGAACACCGTTTCGACTACCGCCTGCACTGGTGCGACGATCACGCGTGGAATACAGAACTCGCCAGAGTGCTGATGACGCGCGTCGGCGCCGCGGCGCAACCGGACAAGCGACTGATCGTGATCGACATGGCAGGCGGCCGATTGAACCGGCTTTCGCCCAATGCGCGTGTCGACGCCGATGTATGGACATCCCACGGGGAGGTTTCGAACCCGGTGGCGTACTTCAACGCCGGTGCCGGCGACTGGCGCATAAGCTTCGAGCTGAAACCTGAGCCGGGACGCGATGCAGAGCTGCAGGCGCATGCGTACGACGCCGGCGGACGGCTGTCGGAAACGTGGCTTTACCGATGGACGCCTTGAACGGAATGGATGTACGTATCCCTGTGTCTCATTACGCATCGGCGCCGCAGCTGCCACCCGAATCGCCGTTGGCGATGCCGGTGCAATCGCTCAACGAAGGCAGTCTCAATTCGAACCGGCTCGCCAGCGAGCCGGTCGGCATGGGCGCACGCCGGGCCATCGCGTTTGGCGGTGCGGGTGCACTGACGCTGCTTGCGGTCTACCAAATCTGGTGGGTGCTGGGGCGTGACGGCATCGGTGTGTTGGAAGCACTGTTGCTGCTGTTGTTCGTCGCGTTGTTCGCGTGGATCGCGTTGTCCTTCATCAGCTCGCTGGCCGGATTCGTGCTGACGTTAGCGCAAGGCAAGGAGCGCCTGGGCCTGGATGATGAAGGCCCATTGCCGGCGCTTTCATCGCGCACCGCGCTGCTGATGCCCACCTACAACGAAGACCCCGGACGCTTGCTGGCGGGTTTGCAGGCCATCTACGAATCTGTCGCGGCAACCGGACAGTTGGCGCAGTTCGATTTCTTCGTGCTCAGCGACACCACGCGCCCCGATGTCATGCAGGCCGAAGAAGCGGCATTCGCTGCTCTGCGGCAGCGCTTGGGCGACACGCAGCAGTTGTTCTATCGCCGCCGCACGACCAATGCCGAACGCAAGGCCGGCAACATCGCCGAGTGGGTGCGGCGCTTCGGCGGCGCCTATCCGCAGATGTTGATATTGGATGCGGACAGCCTGATGACCGGCGAAACCATCGTGAAGCTTGCCGCGGCGATGGAACGCAACGAAGACGTCGCCTTGATCCAGACGCTGCCGATGATCGTCAACGGCAACACCTTGTTCGCGCGCATGCAGCAGTTCGCCGGTCGCGTTTACGGCCCGGTGGTCGCGCGCGGCGTGGCCTGGTGGCATGGCGCGGAAAGCAACTACTGGGGCCACAACGCCATCATTCGCACGCGCGCCTTCGCCGCGCATGCGGGCTTGCCGGAACTGCGCGGCCACAAGCCGTTCGCCGGCACCGTGCTGAGCCACGACTTCGTCGAAGCGGCCTTGCTTCGGCGCGCAGGCTGGGCGCTGCACATGGTGCCGACATTGCGCGGCAGCTACGAAGAAGGGCCGCCTTCGCTGACCGACATGCTGGTGCGCGACCGGCGCTGGTGCCAAGGCAATCTGCAACACGGTGCGGTGTTGGCTGCGCGCGGACTGCACTGGATCAGCCGCGTGCATCTGCTGACCGGCATCGGCCACTATTTCACCGCGCCCATGTGGGCCATGCTGATGCTGATCGGCCTGGCCATTCCGCTGCAACAGGCGGGCATCAACCTCGAACAGCTGCGCATCGAAGGCTTCACGCCAACGGTCTATTGGCGCGGTGGCGATCCTGAGCGCTTCCTCTGGGTGTTCTCCTTCACCATGGCCGTGCTGCTGGCGCCCAAAATGATGGGTTACCTGGCCACGCTGGCCGACACGCAGACACGGCGCGGCTGCGGCGGTGCCATCCGCATTTTCTTCAGCATGCTGTTGGAAACCGTGCTGGCCGCATTGATGGCGCCCATCACCATGTACCGGCAGTCGCGCGGCGTGGCGGAAGTACTGGCCGGAAAAGATTCCGGTTGGGAAACCCAGCGGCGCGACGACGGCAGCCTGCCGCTGTCCAGCCTGATCCGCAGCTACGGCGGCCTGACCCTGGCCGGCGTGCTGGCAGGTGCCGCCGCCTACGCCATCTCGCCCGCATTGGCCGCCTGGATGGGACCCGTCGTCCTGGGCCTGATGCTGGCAATCCCGCTCAATTTGTTGACCTCCTCCGTGAGCGTCGGCCAATGGCTACGGCGCATCGGCCTACTGAGGATTCCCGAAGAATCCGCACCCCCCGCCGTCCTCGCACGCGCGCTGGAACTACGCGAATCGCACGCACTGGCACCGCCAAGCAACCCAGCCAACAACTGACGGATCCGCCAGCGTCCCGCTACAATTACGCCACGGGCCCATAGCTCAATGGTTAGAGCAGAGGACTCATAATCCTTTGGTTCCAGGTTCGAGTCCTGGTGGGCCCACCATATAGATGCGACGTTCCTTGTGCTGGTGTGCGATCAACCATAGTTTGTCCGGTATGGCCAAACTATCACGGACGTCCGACAAGATTGTCCGCGCGATCCAACAAGGTGAGACGGCCATGGTAGCTACGCCAGACGGTACGCTTTCGCCACAAAGCGGACATTTATCCGCTCCAATTATGCCTGCCAAGCGGTCATACGCCCTTGTAGCTAGATCAGGTTCTACGTCGAGTTGTTAGCCGAAGTCAGCAGTCCTAAGATCGGAGTGGACACTGGGACAGGCGCCGGATGGCGTGCACTAGTGTCCCATCGTCAACACCACGCGGAACTTCGCGCCGCCTGATTTCATTCGTTGATACGCCTCACATGCCCGCTCCAACGGCATCGTCTCTATACGGGGACGCACGTCGGCCAGGACGCTGAAACCGAGGGTCCGCTCGTTCTCGTACGGCGATCCGGTGATCGACCCTACTACGCTGCGCTCGCCGACAACCAAGTGCCCAGCTGCAATCAGTAGCGGATCTTTGCCGGCACCAAGCACGACTAGACGACCATTAGGCGCCAAACCTCGCATGAGTGCCGACACCGTGCTCGTGTCACCGATGGTGGCCACGATCGCCCGCGCTCCTCCCGTGCTTTGCAGCTTGGCCGCGGGATCTTCCTGCTGGGTGTCGATGTAGGTATGCGCCCCCAGCGCCAGTGCATCGCTTGCAATGTCAGCGCCGCGTCCGATGGCGACGACCCTGAAGCCCATCTTGCGCGCGTACTGCAGGGCCATGTGCCCCAGACCGCCAATGCCAAGGATGGCCACGGTGTCGCCCGCTTGAGCGCCGCACTTCTTTAGCGCGTTGAAGGTAGCGATGCCCGCGCAGAGGATCGGCGCGGCCTCTTCGGAACTCAGTTCATCCGGTATAGACACCAGCCCGGTGGCTCGCGCCAGCATCATCTCGGCGTATCCGCCGTCGCACGTCGCACCGACGAAGGGCTGGTTCTGGCACAGCTGGAAGTGCCCCTGACGGCATTGGATGCACTCATTGCAGTAGCCACCCAATCGGCCCACGCCGACGCGTTGTCCAACTTTCCAGATCGAGGGCGTCTTGGCGCCAACTGCGACGATGCGGCCGACGACCTCGTGGCCGGGCACGCGTGGTGGCATGAGCGTCGGATCGGCATGATCGATATCGCCGATATCGGCGCCACAAATGCCGCAGGCCTCGACCGCGATGAGCACTTCGCCGATACCCGGCGTAGGTGTCTCGCGTTCCACCAGTTCGAGGGAACCGGGCGGGGAAATCTGCATAGCGCGGTAGGTGGTTTTCATGATTGAGTCCTTAAAGTGCTGGCGGCCGAAAATTCGTTCTGCTGCGCAACGATCGCTGAGAGTGCTTGTACGCCTTGGTTCGCCGCGTCGATGGCGCCAGCGAGGTAACCCGGGAACTGTCGCGACCACTCGCTGGCGATACCGGTCAGGCGACCGCGCCAAGCGCCGGACGCGACTGTTGCGATCGGTGCTTCGGCGTGGTGACCGCCGCCGTCCATATCGGCGGATACCGCCGTATACGGGTCTAGCGCCCAGTCTTTGATGGCGTCTGCTTTGGGTGCGATCGCCTGCGGTCCAAACAAGCGCACGAGTTGGGTGCGGCAATGTTTGCCCATCACATCTTCGGGCACACTCTTCCGGATGCGGGCGGGCACGGCAAAGAAGCCAAACAGCGCCGCGCTTCCATCGGGCGAGGAGGCATCGTGGATCTCGCCCAACGGTCCATGTCCGCTACGCGCTTCGCCGGACAAGCCGCGTTCGCGCCAGAAGGGCGTGTCGTAGACGGCAACGTATTTGGCATGTGGCGCCATCCAGGTGGGCGTCGCCCGCCAATGTCGCGCTAGCCCGTCCGGCAAGGCCGGCATGAATTCAATGCTGTCCATCGCCAGACGCGGTGGCATCGCCAGCAATACGTGTTCGGCGCGCCAAGCCGTGATGCGGCCAGTGGCGTCCAGACTGTCGAGCTCGATATGGGTATCGGTAGCGCGCAGATGGCGCACCGCTTGGCCCGTGATGATCCGCGCGGCGTTCAACCGGCTACGCAGGGCGTCGATTAGGGTGGCCATGCCGCCGACCAGACGCATCGAAGCCGGCGAACTCCCGTACCCGCGCATCCGCGCTGGAGGTTCATGGGAGGAGCGCTCGACCATCATGTCGCCAGCTTCGAATTGCTCAAAGCGGTGAAGGCCGAGCGCGCGAACCAGACGATCCAGTTCAGGCTGAAGATCGGGCCAAAACCAAGTTGCGCCTAGATCAAAGCGGTCGACACCTGCCGCTGCGATGTCATTCCGGGAGATCGCAGCGGGCAGTGACGCGATACGTCCGCCGGGAGCATCGCGTGCTTCGAGAAGTACGTAGTCATGGAATCCGTTCTGCTCCAGCAGAAACGCAGCGTATAGGCCGCTCAGCCCTCCGCCAAGGATAGCGATGCGCGTCGTCTGCATGCCTAGACCTCCACTGCCACGCCGGTCAGACGACCGGTTTTGAGATAGACCGTGGCACCGTTAGCACCCGCGGTGATCGCAGGGCGGTCGCCAGCGGGAAGGCGCATCCAACTTCCGCGCGAGTAGGACTGATCTGCGGCCATCACTTCGCCGACCAGCACCAGCAGTTCGGCACCATTCGTTGCATCGGTGAGCAGGGCTTCGTCTGGCGGTAGGCGTTGAAGGCTCACCCGCTCGGTATCATCGGCGAATAGAGGACAGACCTCGCGATCCTCGCGACGCTGCCAGGACGCCGGGTCGCGGGTATTGATACGAACGCGATCGCACTCGCCGGACGTCATCTGCCCGAGCTTGACGAAGATGATCGCGCCTTCATTGGTGAAGGGCCCGTGGCTCGATCCTGGAGGATTGCGCAGATACCATCCCGCCGGATAGTTCCCGCGCTCGTCGCTGAAAGTTCCCGACAGCACCAGGATCTCCTCGCCCCCCGGATGCAGGTGGCGAGGGAAAGAGGATCCAGCTGCGTAACGCACGATGCTGGTCGCTCGCGCCTTCTCTCCACCCAGCCGATCGAGCATCGCGCGCTCAACGCCGGCCTGGGGAGAGTCAACCCAGCGGTACTGGGCCGCCGCGACGATGGCGGGGCGCGCGAAATCCGCATTGAGGAGCACGGGCGTTCCTACTTGGCAGGCAGCTGCGCGTGGGCTTCGAGGACGCGGGCCGAGTAGGTCAGCGCAGCACCGGCATTCAGAGCGATTGCCGTACCCAGCGCCTCAGAAATTTCCTCCAGGGTGGCGCCTGCCTCGACGGCCTTTTTCGTATGCACGGAAATGCACCCATCGCAACGGGTGGTCACGGCCACAGCCAGAGCGATCAGTTCGTGGATCTTCGGCTCCAGATGACCGGTCTTCTTGAAAGCGTTGTCGAGCGCGACCACGCCGCGAATCGCGTCGGGGTTTTGCTTGGAAAAATCGCCCACGCGTTCCAGCAGGGAATCGCGGTAGCTGTTCCAGTCTTGCATCATGAGAGTGTCTCCAGCGGGAAAGTGACCGGGCGCCGTACCGGCGCTCGGCGATGGCGTTATGCGACTTGGTAGATGCGTACGTCCGGCTTCGCATCCAGCAGCGGCTTGAGCCCCCCCACCACGTCGGCAGTGAACAACTCGCTACCGAGGTAGGCGTTCGCGTTCTCTTGGCTGTCGAAGCCGTGCAGTACCTGTACGTCTTCGTCGCGCGCCAGCAGTTCTTTCGACTTCGCGCCGGCAATGGTGTTGAGAAAGGGCGCCTTGTACTTCTGGTAGATCGCCGCAGCCGCAGGGCGATTGGCGTTGGCGATCTTGAGCGTGACCTGTAGAAAGACCATGTCATTTCTCCTTGTTTGCTAACTGAGCACCAAGCCCTCCGCATCTCGCAGGCGTCAACCGACTGCGAGACCTCAATGGTTGGTGTTGGGGGATAGGCACGAGACAGCGTCTCGCGCTCCACCGGTTTAGTTACGACCGGCCATCACGCCGCCATCCACGTCCCAGATCGAGCCGGTGACCCAGCTCGCCTTATCCGAGAGCAGGAAGGTGATCACTTCGGCCACATCCTGCGGGGTGCCGACGCGCCCGATCGGGTGGAAGTTGTTGAAGCCCTGCAGCGCGCTGTGCACCTCGGCCTTCGGGATGAAGCCTTCGTAGATCGGCGTCTGCACCACCGCCGGCGACACCGCGTTGACGCGAATGCCTTTTGGCGCCAGTTCCATGGCCAGATGCTGGGTCAGCGAGTGCAGCCCGGCCTTGGCCATCGAGTACGCCGACGACGGCGTAGCCGCAATGGCCTGCTTAGCCCACATCGAACCGATGTTGACGAAGGCACCCGGGCGCCCCTTGGCGACCAAGTTCGCAGCGACCTTCTGCGTGACGAAGAAGAACGCCTTGTTCAATTTCATGTACTGGTCGTAATCGGCGTCCTGATGCTCCAGGAACGGCTTCGGGAAGAACACGCCCGCTGCATTGACCAGCAGATCGATGTCCGAGTGGTGTTCGTCGATTTGCCGAAGCAGCGACGTCAGCCCCGAGTCACTGGACAGATCGGCCGTGAGCGCTGCGACCGGGCCCAGCGCTGCCAGCTCGGCGCGTGCCTCCTCAGTCTTGTCTGCCCGGTGGCCCACGATGACCGCGCTGCCGCCCTCGGCCAGAACCATCCGGGCCGCCTGCAGGCCCATGCCGCTGGTGCCGCCGACGACCAGCAGCTTCTTGCCCTTGAATTGATTGCTCATGGTGGATCCTCTGTAAACTGAAAGAAAAACTATTTATGAACTGGGGCCAATGGCCTCAGCGCCAGCCGAGGTCATACGTGCTTGGCCTTCGACATATGCCAATTCTTCGCCTACTTGTTTGCGGCGGCAAACGAGATAAAGTGTCACTAATTGATAGAAAATCTTTAACGATATGAAGTCGCCGGTTCATCTGAATGCCCTGCGTGCCTTCGAGGCCAGCGCCCGCCACCAGAGCTTTTCCGCGGCGGCGGCCGAGTTGCACGTCACGCCGGCTGCGGTCGGCCAACTCGTACGCACGCTGGAGGACTGGCTGGGCACGCCGCTGTTCCATCGCGGCACCAGCGGCAAGGCGCGCCTGATTCCCACCGAGGCGGCCGAGCGTGCGCTGCCGGATATCCGTGCCGGTTTCGATCGGCTCGTGGTGGGCCTGGAGCGGCTCAAGGAGGAAGCGACGAGCGGTGTGTTGACGGTCACCGTCAGTCCCGCGTTTGCGGCGAAGTGGCTACTGCCGCGCATCGACAGATTTCAGGCAGCGTGTCCGGACACGGACGTGCGCCTGGAAACCAGTCTTAAGCCCGTCGACTTCGTCGCCCAGCGTGTGGATATCGGCGTGCGCTACGGCACCGGCAACTGGCCGGGCCTTACAGCGGAAAAGTTGCTGGATGAGGAGATCTATCCGGCGTGCTCACCGGAGCTACTGCGAGAGTCGGGCCGCCTGCAAACGCCAAGCGATCTGGCGAAAGAAACCCTGATTCACGACCTGTCGATGGAAAGCCATGCTGGATTTCCGTCGTGGAGTGCATGGCTGCAACGGGCAGGTGTAACCGATGTAACCGCCACGCGCGGCATGAAGATCAACAATTCCGCGGCGGTGCTGCAGGCGGCGATTGAAGGTCACGGCATCGCTCTCGCACGTAGCGTAATGACACAGGATGATCTTGCGGTGGGTCGACTCGTACGCCTGTTTCCGGACGTCGAGTTCTCTTCCGCATTGGCGTATTACATCGTCTATCGGCCCGAGTGTTCCAGCTTGCCGAGGCTTGTGGCGTTCCGCGATTGGTTGCTCAGAGAGGCTGCGGTGTAGGGTGTTGTGGAGAGCACGAGATGCCCAGTGCTCGCTTTGGGTCTATTCTGTTGAAAAACTCGGCAGCTCCGGAAACGCCTCGGAGAATGAGCTATGAGAGCAGGATATCCACAGGATAAGAGCTACAAGCCACACTGAAACCCAGCTGTTTTCGACATGGTCGGAAGCAGCAAAGAGTTTTTCAACAGAATAGGTCGGAAACGGACATTGGCCCGCCTTCAAGCCTTCGCCTGTGATTCTGGCTTTTTCTAGAACGGGCGGCCAAACTTTGCTGGACCGAAGAGGACAAACTTTGTTGGATCGCGCAGCATTAAATGGCGCTTTTGGCCACTTAATCGTTGAATTTAAATCATAAATTTGCCGCCTGCGGCTAAACATTCCAGGCTTTCGCTGGACCCTGCCGCGCCCTGTCCAGCGATAATGCTGGCGCCGACTCCCAGCGGGCTCAACGCGTAGCTTAGGCAAGCACGGGTGGGTGTTAGGGGCAACTTCAGTGGCGGCTTTCGACCCTGAGCGGACACCCAGCTGATACGATTCCGGCTCCGGAATGGTGCGAAGGGGGATCGCATGGGCTGGATATTTTTTCTGCTTGCTCTAGTCGCCTTTATCGTGGTGTTGCTCGGCCGCAAGCGCGATGCGGCCAAGGCCGCGAGAGCTGCTGAGGACGCAACCAAGGCGCAGTCGGACTTAGGTGCTCGCATCAATGTCCTCTCAAGCGAGAACGCTAGCCTCGCAGTGTTCAAGGATGTGCGCGATGCGGCCGCCGAGGCTTCACGTTTGCGGCAGGAAGCGCAGACGTCGGTCGAAGCAGCTAAGACCGAAGCCGATGCGTTGAGATTCACTGCACAGGCCGAAGCCGATGCTATCCGCGCTGAAGCTGCGGTAGCGGCAGAAGACCTTAAGCGCGATGCCAGGACGGCCAATGCCGAAGGCAGAGCCAAGGCTCAGGCACTGATAGACGAGGCCAACGCCCGCGCCAGCAAGCTCATCAGCGATGCCGAGGCACGTGCTCAGGAAATTGCTGGCGATGCCTACACCGCACTGCAGGATGCGGATCGGCTGGAGCGTGCGGCAGTTGCCATGCGTAACGTCATCGAAGGCTACGGCGACCGCTACCTAAAGCCGACCTACAGCGTGCTCGATCAGTTGGCCGACGACTATGGATATGAAGACGCCGGTCGGGAGCTCAAAGCGGCTCGGGCTCAGACCACTTCCCTTGTGTCCGCGGGTCGCGCTGCCAGTTGCGACTACGTAGAGGCTAATCGTCGCGATACTGCGATTCGCTTCGTGTTGGATGCCTTCAACGGCAAAGTGGATACCATTCTCGGTCGAGTGAAGTCTGACAATGCCGGCACGCTGGAACAGCAGATCCAAGACGCGTATGCACTGGTCAACCATAACGGTCGGGCATTCAGGAGCGCCCAAATCACCCCCGAGTACCTCTCCAGCCGGCTGGAAGAGCTGAAGTGGGCTGCGGCCGCGACGGAACTGCGCGACCGAGACCGCGAAGAACAGCGACGCATTCGCGAGCAGATCCGCGAGGAAGAGCGCGCTCGCCGTGAGATTGAGCGGGCACTGAAGGATGCGGCAAAGGAGGAGGAGGTCCTTCAACGCGCGATGGCCAAGGTGCAGGCGCAGGTGGCCAAGGCCAACGACGAGCAGCGTGCTGTGTTTGAAGCGCAGCTGGCCGAGCTGACGGGCAAGCTAGCTGACGCCGAGGCCCGCAACCAGCGTGCGCTTTCGATGGCTCAGCAAACCAAGGCGGGACACGTCTACGTCATTTCGAACGTAGGCTCGTTCGGCGAGAACGTCTTTAAGGTTGGCATGACGCGCCGCTTGGAGCCGCATGACCGCATCCGGGAGCTTGGCGACGCCAGCGTACCGTTCGCTTTCGACGTACATGCAATGATCTGGTCGGACGACGCTCCTGCGTTGGAGCGCGAGTTGCACCACCGTTTCGTGCGGTCCCAGGTTAATAAGGTCAACCCCCGCAAAGAGTTCTTCCGGGTCGGCGTTGCTGAGATCCGTGAGTGCGTCGAGGCTATGGGCTTGCAGGCTTCATGGACGATAAGCGCCGATGCGGCCCAATATCGAGAAACGCTCGCAATCGAGCGCTCGCTGGCAGAGAACAACGCGCAGGCACAGGAATGGTTGCGGGGTCAAATGCAATACGAGCCAGATGTCATCGAAGCGGAAGAAGCCACTGTGGGCGCCTAATTGCCGCCAGCGCTCTGAATGGAGTGGGCTAGCGTTTTTTGCATATGATCGCCATTGTCCGGTTCCGACCCAAAGCGACATTGCGTTGTTGGGGACAGGCGGGGTGACCCACCAGGATGCATGCGGGTAATTGAGATCACCTAACGACCAAAGTAGACATGAGTTAGATTGAGTGTGATGACTGCAGGTTAGGGGGTTGTGGTGATCCAATTGCCGCCATTGGTATTAAACAAGCCGTTTCCGAAAGGACGGGTCCGACACGTATTACGGCAGGGTGCCGAGGTCGAGATCCTAGAGCGACGCGAAGAGCGGATTACATCGAGAACCACACTGCCAGTTTTGCACTTGGCGAACGGCGAGCGAGTGCTGGTAACCTCGAGGCCGAACATTGATCGTCCGGCCGGCGTGGATGGCGTCCTGAAGGAACGTCCCGAAGGCGGCTATCAATGGAGGAGCCACCGCCTGCTCGAGGAATTCGAGGCGAGGGTTGCGCAAGTCGGTTGGCCCCGTGTGGCCAGGGATATTGCGGCCTCCTGGGGCGGGCGACTGTCCTTTCGATCCGAGGTCAAACAGGATGATGGAGCCGTGTTGCCGGGCCAGGAGGGATTGAGGCCACCGCAACTGGGCGCGTTGCATGCCATCGGAGCGCACTGGAGCCTAGAGCATCACCCAGCGACGATCGTGATGCCTACCGGTACGGGCAAGACAGAGACGATGCTGGCCGCCCTTGCCGCATTTGGGCGGTCACCACTGCTAGTCGTGGTCCCGTGGGATGCACTTCGAGTCCAGACTGCGCAAAAGTTCCTGACATTTGGGTTGCTCAGGAAACTCAATGTGCTGCCCGAAGACGTCCCCAATCCCATCGTTGGGGTCATCAACAAACGTCCGCAGACAGCCGAAGACCTTGAACTGATCGAAGCATGCAATGTCGTGGTGGTCACGGCCAGTGCTGTCGGCGTGGGTACGGAAACTGGGATTCTCGGTGCGTTGGCACAAAGGTGCAGCGCCCTGATCTTGGACGAAGCGCATCATGTCCCGGCATCCAACTGGACGCGTGTCAGGGATACATTCAAGGACGTTCATACGCTCCAGTTCACGGCGACGCCTTTCAGGCGGGACGGGCAGCTGGTCGACGGGAAGGTCATATTCAACTACCCGCTTGGCCAAGCGCAGCAAGACGGCTACTTCAAACCGATCCGGTTCGAGCCTGTCTTCGAGGTTCGCGGGACGGCGCGGGCCGATCGGGCCATTGCCGAGGCGGCTATCCAGCGCTTGAGGGAGGATCTGGAAGCGGGATACGACCACCTGCTCATGGCCCGGTGCGAGAGCATCGGACGCGCTGAGGCCGTGGAACATATCTATCGGGAATTGGCCCCCGACTTGGAACCGGTCCTCATTCACTCTGAAAGCCCGGGCGCTAATGCCAGGGTGGAGGAGTTGAAAGCGGGGCGATCCAAGATCGCAGTCTGCGTCAACATGCTCGGGGAGGGATTCGACCTTCCCAGTCTGAAGGTGGCGGCCATCCACGACATGCACCGCAGCCTAGCCATCCTGCTGCAATTTACCGGTCGGTTTACCCGGGTCGCAGGTCAGAACATCGGAGATGCCGCCGTTGTCGCGAATATCGCCGACACCCGTGTTTCCGGTGCGCTGGAACGCCTTTATAGCGAAGATGCCGACTGGAACAAGTTGCTGAGCGAACTAAGTTCGGAAGCAGCGCAAGACCATGCGGAATTGATCGAGTTCCTCCAGTCGTCACAGAGACTGGACAAGCCATCGAGCGATGATGTTTCCATCTCACACAAGCTGCTCCGCCCGATCTTTAGTTCGGTGGTTTTTCACGCAGAACAATTCGTTCCGGCCAGATTTCATCTAGGCCTTGGCAAGGAACGTCATGTCCATGCGGTTTGGCTTCATGATGAAACCAAGACCTTGTACTTCGTAACAAGGAGCGAGCCTCGCCTGCGCTGGATGCAATCCAAGGAAGTTCGCGACCGGGAATGGGCTCTGTTCGTGCTCCACTACGACGCGGATGCGAGATTGCTTTTTTTATCGTCAACAGACCATGGCTCCATGTTCCAGGAGCTAGCCCAGGCCGTTTCCGGCGAGGTCGCGCTGATCAGCGGCGAACAGGTATTCCGGTCGTTGGGCCGAATCAATCGCCTCATGTTCCAGAGCCTGGGCGTAAAAAAGCACGGCAGGCGGAACCTGAGCTTTGCTATGTACACCGGAGCGGATGTCGCGGATGCCTTGGGAGTTTCCGAGCGTGCCGGTTCCGTCAAGAACAACGTGAGCGGAACTGGTTGGGAAGAAGGGAACAAAGTTGCGATTGGGTGTTCCTACAAAGGGCGCGTATGGTCGAGGGAACAAGGCTCCATTCCTTCGCTTGTCCATTGGTGCAAGGCGATTGGCTCGAAACTTGTGGACGATACGATCAACGTCACGGACATCATTGCAAACGTCTTGGTTCCGCAGGAAGTCGACGGAATACCGGATGAGGAAGTGCTTGCCGTGGAGTGGCCGGCAGAGCTGCTGGGCGTATCCGTGGAGCGGGTCTCGTTTGCCTCTGGAGGCGCTGAGTGGCCGCTATACCTAGTGGCCATAGAATTTCGCGGGAAAGAAGGGAACAGCGTGCGATTCGTGCTCAGGACGGACGATGTTCCGGAGCTGGCCACCTTCACGTTGACGGTCGGGGGTGAATACGGATTCCAGGTTCGCCAGACAGGTGGAACGAGCTATCCATCAAGATCGGGAATCGCGATTACGGTGCAATCGAATACTTCAGCTCGTATCCGCCCCTAGTTCGCTTCGTAAATCTTTCCGAGTTGGACGGAAATCTCCTGATCAAGCCCCAGGATCCGCGGGAACTGCAACTCGATGCGAGCCAGTTCGAAACATGGGACTGGCAGGGGGTAGATTTTACGGTCGAATCGCTCTGGCGGAATGGACAGATGCGCAGGGACTCGATCCAGTGGAGGGCCGCGCAGCATTTCATCCAAGGGGGTTTCGATGTGGTGTTCGACGACGACGCAGCGGGCGAAGCGGCCGACCTAGTTTGTCTCAAGGAAGAACCGGATCGTATCCGTCTGGTGCTGGTCCACTGCAAATTTTCGGGTGGCCAGACGCCTGGTGAGCGCGTGAAGGATGTGGTCGAAGTGTGCTCCCAGGCCGTGCGCTCGGCGAAATGGAAATGGCGGTTCAGAGATCTTGGCCAGCACATCAACAGTCGGAATCAGAAATTGGTGACAATTGCTCGGCCGACCCGATTCCTTGCGGGCAGTCCTGTGGAGTTGAACAACATCGTGAAGGCGTACCGATTCAAGCGCGTTGACGCGGAGATCCTCGTGGTTCAACCGGGACTTTCATTGGCAAACAGAACGGCCGACCAAGACATGGTGATCGCGTCGGCGGCCACCTATTTGAAAGAAACCATTGGATGCGATCTCGGAGTCATTTGCAGCGTATAACGGACTGCTGATGTTCTCTCTAACAACTTGAGTGGGGCTAGATGTCCGCTCATGGCCGGAACCAGCCATCAGTAGCGGCGACAGCATTCGACCCGAAGCGGACTCCAAGGGCAAGACTAATCTGAGGCCCACGTGAGCGCGTAAGTCGTCAGCAGGGCGAGAATCCAAGCTGGCACGAAGCAAGCCGTCAGTAGCGTTGGAAGACTCGCTAGAATTGGTAGGTCCTGATCCTCTATCCATGCAAGGAGCGTGAGCCGTGAATCAAGAATGGATACTTCAGACGCGGGAAACGCGAAGGTTGTTCGCTACCTCAACATGGGTTCCCTTAAGAGCGTCAGTCGAAATCGAACACGGGCATCCGGATGTCACCTCGTTAGGGCATATCACCGAGCACTTCGCCTGTGGATCAGTCGCATTCCCGGCGCAGCATCGCGAGGCGGCAGAACGCCTGAGCTGGAGTCAAATCGGCATCAGTCACAGCGCACGACCCTATGCCTATGAAGATGGCTACTACTCGCCGGTTGACCAATTCCAGTTTCACGACAAGGAGCCTCTTGGAGTTGAACTCATTTTCGAGCACGACCAACCGGTTGTCGGTGGAAGAAGATGGATCTTGAACCCAGACCTTGTAATTGCGCTTCGCCTCATCAAAGAGGGAAACAACTGGGTCAGACCCGAAGAGGATTTTGTTGTTGTAGCTCGTGAGCACACTGACGGATCAGGAAGCCACAACCAGATCGAGATCAAGCGCGAGTTCTTGCTTGACTACCTCGCCGCACGTGGGCTTTCGCTGCGTTTGTCATACTACCGGCAGCGCGTGGAGAATGTCATCTCCCTTGAGGATAGTGAGTATGCTCAGCTGACGGACCGGAAAGAACAACGGGATGGTGGTCGCTTTGAGCTATTGATTCGCGATTTGAACGACGTATTTGGCGGGAGCTGGTCCTCGATGCGAGTGTGGAGGACAGACGTTGATCCGGAGGAGGATGCTCCGGTGATGGGACCAGAACGGGACGGCAACACCGCTTCGGAACATCGGCAAGGCCACCGCCGCGGCTATACGGGTGTCAGGGTGGAAGGGGAGTTCTGGCGAGACGAGTGGGTTGATAGTCAGCAACGAAGTATCCGCATCAGAGGTGATGAGGATCAGGCGCGTCCCAACTTCATCGTGGAGACCGACGGAACTCGAATGCCGTCGCGAGACCTCAACAACGAGGACATCGGGCGTTGGCTATGGTTTCGCCCCGGAGTTGTCAACGAACTTCTGGGTCGCCGCGGCTTCTTTCTCAAGTGGTACACCGGCGAGACAGGCGCGATTGTTTCAACGTCCGGATATGCAACGCACTTCGGCATTAATGCGGCCGATCTCATTACGGTTTACGCGCATGACATCGCTAAGCTCCCAACCTGGGAGCAGCATGTCTGGGCCTCGCATAACGTGGTTCCAGAAGGCAAGGTTTCCACCGAACTCCTCCTCTCACAGGTGGAAGCGAATCCCGCATCTACCAAGGCATTCGAGAAGTTTCTGTTTGCAACTATGCGGCTTCTGGAAGGTGGCTTCGAGCGCTCATTGAAGGTCAAGCTTTACACGCATGACATCGATGATGATGCGGCGATGCAAAACGTCTCTCGCTTCGAAAGCAAGGATCGTGCTTCATTACTTCGATTGGCCAAAGAGTTGGTTCGCGTATTCTCGGACCGACTGGACGTGCGCGAGCTGCGAAAACTCTCCACGCATCGGGAAAAGGAGAAACTGGGATCGAACAAGCTTCTGCAAGACATACTTGCCCAGAAAGTAGGCGCGGAAGAAGCCCGTCGCATGTGTGCTGTCCTTTTCGGTGTATATGACATGCGGGTAGGCGACGCCCATCCCACGGGATCAAAGGTTTCGGAGGCGATCGAGCTGGCGGGCATTGATGTTAGCAATTCCTTTCTCAGGCAGGGCGAACAACTCATCTATAACTTCGGTAACACCATCTGGAATATCGGAGCGACACTCTTCAAGGATGAAAAGCCGAAAGCTGTTTAACGCAAGAATTCGCAAATGTCCGTTCCTGGCCGAGAGCCGACAGTCACGCCATGTATCTGAAATTGACGCCAACTCGGAGACCATTCGGCATCAAGCTGTCCGGTTGCAGCTAACCAGGCGATACGTAGTACGTTCGCGTCCACCATTGCATGGTACCTGCGCGCGGCTTCCTCGGGATGCGCCGTAAACCAATCTTCCAAGATCATCGAAGCCAGATCGTTACTGCAATATCGCACCGCTCCGCAGGAAGCCTTCCACCGAACCCGCACAGAGCGATCTCGAACATAGTCCAATCGTGGGGATAGTCAAATACCGAAAATAGGGGTCAGAGTCGCCTTTCTCATGTCTCACGCGGCCAAGAGAAATGCAGTCTGACCCTCAATCTTCACTGGCCAAAGTCGCTGAATGCGTACCGCGACGCGACGTAGAAGATGTACTTACTCTTTTTGGGAGCAAACGAGTTACGGCGTGACCGCCTTCACGTCATACACGACCACGCGCTGCCATAGGTGCTCGCAGTCGGCGACGAATTGCTTGTGAATGGGGTGGACCTGGTAGGCGTTTTGTCCGGCTACATCGTCGAAGAACAGGATTTCCGAGGCGTTGTAGCTGCCGTCCACGACGCCGCGCTGTTCGGTATCCGCCGGTACGCCGATGTGGATGCCGCGTACGGTGTCGATGCCCGCCAACGTTTTCAATCCGGCGAGCAGTTTGGCGAGATCCTCTTTGGAATCCGGATTCTTCAGCCAGAAGAACACGTGGTGCACGACGGGCGGGAACGATGCCTTGCCGGCAGATTTGGAAGTGGCTGCGCGGGAGCCGGTGGCGGCCACGCCGGCAGCCAGGGCGGTAGCGGCGACGATGACATCTCGGCGCGAGCGATCGGTCATGATCCAGGTCCTTCAGTGCATAGCCTGCGGGCCTGAGAGTATAGGGCGCTAGTGCCGGACAAAAAGAGACGGAGGTGTGATCTGGCGAATGCCTTGATCGTGCCTCCGTCCCTTTGTCGTCGTTGCGCTATTCAAACGCGGGGACGTAGCTGGGGGCCACGCCCCGCGCCGGATCTCCGAATGTCACGGCGTGCATCCACTACGGAGATGACATTTGATTGGCCATGGCCGCAGGCGCGTCGGCGGGGACGTACAGCGTGTCCTTGGTCAGCCAGCCTTCGGACGCACTGCGGCTGCAGGTGGCGTAGTCCTTCCATCCAAGGCTATAGATGTCGTCCAAATAGACCACGGTAACTTCGCGCGGGCTGTTGGCGACCTGGACTTGCTGGACCTGAGTGGTCTGTTTACCCCACAGGATCAGGTCGCGCAGATTTCCTGCCTCGCGTTCGATCGAGAAGTAGCCCAAGTCCGACAGCCTCTGCCGTATGACCGGGCTGAGCGCATCCAGTGTCGTTCCCGCATGTTCGCTTGCCTGGCTCTCCTGGGCCAACGAACGCTCGCTTAGATCCGCGTAAGACGGCAGATCAAAGTGGGAGTCTCCGGGTCCACCACCGGGAAGCGAAAGCGTTCGCAGCGTTTGATATTCGGCGTGAGACAAATCCCGCAGCGCGGACCGGTCCAGGTCGCTTGTATCGAGCCGGGCCAGGCGCAGCAGTCGGGCGCCCAACCGCTTGCGGGCCGTTGGCTCGGTCTTCGGATTCCGCAAGGCGGTATGCCAATACGTCTGATAGGCCGATAGCACGCCCTTAACAAATGGGTCGCTTGGGACAGGCGAAAGCGGCTCCGGCTTGCGCGAGCCAAACCGGGAGACCATGCATTGCCGGAACGAGCGGTCCTGGGTCTGCAGCTGGGCCGGCGAAAGCTGCGCCAGCAAGCGCGAGGCATCCCCGGCCTGGCCGCGGAGCGCCGTCTGGGCGGCGAGTTCGACGCCGGGGTTTGCCATGCCGATGCTGGGGGACACGGCGACAAAGGCAAAGATCAATACGCTGGTACGAATCATGGGAATGCTCCTCACAAGCTGGGCTGGGGTGCCCAAGCAAAGGCCAATTGGCCGCTTGCCGGAATGGAGGAACGCTACGGTTTTGCTATGGATTAGCTGTAGATACTGCGTGGCGCCTGGCGCAGAGCGCCCGGCCGCGTGATTGGCGGATAAACGAACAGCCGGCGAGCGGAAACATCGCCACGCGCGAAGACCGGGCGACCCACCGGGCAGCACCCTGCGCAGAAGGCTCCGGCGCGGGCTGCAGGTAGAGATTTCCGGCCAAGCGCCTGCACGCGACCGCCTGCGCCCGGTCGCGCGCATGGGGGATCGGGGGATCTGGATCGTCTGGGTTGTTATCACCCAACCACGAGGTGTTCCATGCGCAGTCTGCTGGTGTTCCTGTTCGCTTCCGTTCTGGCCACGTCTGCGATGGCCGGCAAGGCCCCGTCCTACACCTATATCCGCGTCGGCAGCGCGAACGATGTCTCGCCCGCCACCACGTCCGGCACCGTCCTGATGGGCGGAGGCGCCGATGTCGACGCCGCCTTCCAGTGGCTTTGCAACCTGGGCGGCAACGGGGATTTCCTGATCATCCGCGCCACCGGCGCCGATGCCTACAACCCGTACGTACAGAGCTTGTGCCCGAACACGAATTCGGTCGCCACCCTGATCATTCCGGACGCGACGGCGGCCAACCATGCCGACGTCGCGGCGATCATCGCCAAGGCGGAGGTGGTGTGGATCGCCGGCGGCGATCAGTCCAACTACATCAATTTCTGGAAAGGCACGCCTGTGCAGTCCACGCTCAACGCGCGCATCGCGCAGGGCGTGCCGGTGGGCGGCACCAGTGCCGGTCTCAACGTGCTGACGCAGTTCGTCTACAGTGCCAACGCCAGCCAGGGCGCGACCAGCAGCCAGGCTTTGGCCGATCCGTTCAACCGCTATCTGACTTTCGATCGCAACTTTGCCGCGGTGCCTACGCTGCAGGGCGTCATCGGCGACCCGCACTTCGCCGCGCGCGACCGCATGGGCCGCGACCTCGCCTTCCTGTGCCGCGTGGCGGCCAACGGCTGGAGCACGGCGCCGCGTGGCATCGCCGTCGACGAAGCGACCGCCCTGCTGGTGGCCAACGGCGGCTACGCCAGCGTGGTCGGCGCGGGCAAGGTGTATTTCCTGCAAGCGCCGGGATTGCCGCAGGTTTGCGCTGCCAAGCAACCGCTGACCTATCGCAACATCGGCATTGCGCGCATTGCTGCCGGCGATGGCTTCGATCTTCTCAACTGGGCTCCGGTAGGCGGAACAACCTACACGGTCACGGCCGAAGCCGGCGTGCTGAGTTCCACCCAGCCCGGCGGATCGGCTTACTGAAAGCCGATCCGGGCAGCGCACAAAAGGGCGACGTTCATGGCGGTGGACGTCGCCCGATACTGGATTCAAGGATCGAAGTAACGGCGGCTATTGGCATGGCTGATGTTCGCGCGTGCTGGGCCATGCCGTCGGCTTCATGCGGCTACCGTCGAGACCTGCGTCCTGACACTGTCGGGGCAAGTACGGGCCGTGACGCCAATCTCGCCGGCAGAGGACGCGGCCGTGGCCGATTGGCGATTCCCCAATTCGACGATGGAGTAGTCCAGATCCAGCGCGCGGATCCGAATGGTCATGAAATCGATGAAGGCCCGGATACGCTTGGGCAACTGTTGGCGGCTCAGATAGCACAGGTAGTGTCCGCGATCGTCGGGTGCGACATCGCCGAGACAGGCCACCAGCGTGCCCGCACGCAACGCGTCGCAGACCTGATACGCCGCCAACTGAGCCAGGCCCTGTCCGTCCAGCACGGCCTGCATCGCCAACCCAGGGTCATTGAAGATGATGTCCGCGCTCGGCGTGATGCTGCGCGCATGGCCATCGATCTTGAAATCCCAAGACTGCAGGCGGCCGTTCGCGAGCCGTTGGTTGATGCAGGCATGTAGGGCAAGGTCGTCTACCGATGTCGGCAGGCCGTGCCGGCGTGCGTAATCGGGTGATGCGCAAACCAGCATGCGCATGGGGATCAGTTGTTTGGCGATGATCTGGCTGTCTTCCAGGCGGCCATCGCGAAAGGCCACGTCGATGCGGTCGGTCGCCAGATCGACTGCGCGCTCTTCCAACTGCAGTTCCAGCGCTACCGCCGGGTACTGGGTGCGGAATTCCACCAACAAAGGTGCGACCACCTTGCGGCCGAATCCGTGTGGAGCGCTGATCTTCAGCTGTCCCTGCGGCGGGCCGTCGCGCAAGTCGCGCATCTCTTCCAAGGCCTGCAGGATTCTCTCAACGCCAGGGCGGCAATTCTCGTAGAAGAGCTCGCCTTCGCTGGTGATCGTGGTGCTGCGAGTCGTGCGCAGAAAAAGACGTGCGCCCAACTGGCCTTCCAACTTTTGGACGCTGCGGCTGACGGCGGAGCGGCCAATGCCCAGTCGATCGGCTGCTCGGGAAAAACTGCCTTCGTTGGCCACGGCGAGGAAGGCGACCACGCCCGCATAGCTGGCCGACAGGCTGGCCGTCAGCGCGTCGCGGTGCTCAGACGAGTCCATAGGTGACGAGATGATCGACATGGCGCCCTCGTGTCATCGTTGCGATTCGCCGAGGTTGCCAGCGGCACCGCACGCATGGCATCCCAGGACAGGTCAATCTTTGGCCCCTCGATCCGGGGTGTTCGCTTGCAGCCGGATGACGCGGCGTCCATGGCGCCGGGCATCGATTGAAAAAGCGCCGGCCCCCATCAGCACGATCACTGCGTAGCCACCGATGTGGCCCGCAAGGAACAACTGTTGCAGCGGACTAGACATAGCCAAGACACCGACACTGGCCACGCCGAGCAGCAGGGCGACCCAACGCGCCGCAAATCCGACCACCAAGAACAAGGCGGCCAATCCCGCAACCAGATAAACAAAGGTGGCTCCTACAGGAAGCACCGACAGCACCGCCGCGATACCAAAGGCGACAAATGCGTAGCACACGCGAAGAAACAGCAAGGCCAGTCCAGCGGCGCCATCGGGATAACGGTACGGATATTTGGTCATCTGCCGACAATATCGCCCAGCCGCTTTTCCGCTACGCCCCGGTCGGGGGATGTCGCCGCACCTCCATCGGGGGGTAGGATGTTCGAGTCCCGGCAGCAAACTACCCAGCGGATTTGTCGGCCGAGCCGAACAGCAGATGAGAGCGACAATGGGGCTACTCAAAACCGTTCTGCTTGCCGTCCTGGCGGCTTTGCCCTTGGCGGCATCCGCGGAGGAACCGCGCCGGCTCGCGCACTACTCGCACCAACGCTGGATCGAAGGGAGCGAGGCACCGGCACCGGTGCTGGCAATGGCGCAAGGGCGGGACGGCTTCCTTTGGCTTGCGACAGGAGACGGGCTGTTTCGATTCGACGGGGTTCGATTCGAACAGATCGAAGCGGAAGCAAGCGACAAAAAACACGACCTGCCAAGCGCGTTGCTGGTAACCAAGAACGGCGATGTCTGGACCAACTTCGAGACATCGCGCCGCTTCGCGGTTTATCGGGGCGGCAAGCTTCGCCTTCTGGATGCGCCCGCTGCTCCCAGTCGAATCGTCGAAATGGTGGAAGGTTTGGACGGCGCGATATGGGCGCTGACGGCGAATTACGACGCTGAAGTGCTTCGCTTTCACAACGGGCGTTGGCAAACGTTCAACGCGGCTGACGGTCTTCCGCAAAACAACTCCGCGAACATGATCGTGGCGGCCGATGGTGCGATCTGGATCGCATGCAGCTCCGCGGTCGCACGTTTGCCGCTGGGCGGCACCCGGTTCGAAATCTATCGGGAGGCACGCGACACCAGAGTATTTCAGGACTCCGCGGGCCGAATATGGCTTTCCGAAAAACAGGGAAGCTATCCCATCACCGGTCCCGGTGGACGCGGATCACCCCCTTCATTACGCCGGCCGTACAGCACCGGCAACCGGCAAATTCGTGGCGCTCCACTGTTTGATCGTGAAGGAAATCTTTGGGTCGCGACGCGTTACGACGGTGTGCAACGCTTCGTCGCACCAGGCGCCTCTCCTGAGAGTGGCGGTGCCGAGGAAGAATCCTTCACGAGCCGCGATGGACTGTCCTCGGATGTGACGAACCAGGTACTGGAAGACCGGGAAGGAAATATCTGGATTGGCACCGAGAGAGGGCTGGACAAATTCCGGCCCGCCACACTGATTGCCGAACCTGTGCTGGCCTCCCCCGCCGTCTATGGCGACAAGCTTCTGGATGCATCCGATGGAAGCGTCTACATCGGACAAGCACGCACCATCTACCGTGTCAGGCCCGGAGGAGCGCCGGAACCCGTCATACGCAATCTCGTGGAGCCGCAGAGTCTGTGCGAAGCGCCGGATGGCGCTATCTGGATTGGCTTGCCAACGCAGATTGCGGTCTGGTCGAACGGCAAGCTGCGCCAGATGATCGAACGCCCCGACACGGACGCAAACCACAACGTCATCTACGACTGCGCCTTCGACGCGCATGGCGACTACTGGATATCCGCTGCCGGCGGCGGCGTGCACCGATACAGGCGCGGGGCGTGGGAAACGTTATTGGAAGCTGGCGACCGGGCCGATTTCTATCCGACCACCATGGTTCGAACACCGCAAGGCGGTGTAGTCGTGCAAGTGGGAGATAGATTGGCCTGGATCGAAGATTCCGGCCGGGCATTCACGCGTCTCGATTTCGGGGCGAGCGACCTCAAGGTGCTCACGCTCTATTCGGGCAAAGATTATGTTTTTGCTGCTGGCGCCTTCGGCTTGTCCCGGCATCGTGCGGGGCAGGTTGAAACCGTGTGGGCGGAAGAAGTGTCCCCGAGCAGTCGCATCAACGGAATAGTGCAGACGCCCGAAGGCGTCACCTGGCTGGCCTATCCAAGGTCGTTGGTCAGGATGCAGCCGCGAGAACTCGAACGTGCTTTCGCCGATAAGGCGTTTCCGGCGCCGACACTATCGCTTGGCCTGGGTGATGGGCTGACAAGCCGCCCTCATTCGCACTCGCAGCGGTCGATGGTGCGTGGCGGCGATGGGCGGTTGTGGATCGCCACCGAAACCGGGACGTTATGGATGGACCCCGCACGCATCGTCCGCAATGCGGCTCCCCCAGGGATCGTGATCAAGGCGATCAACGGCGATGGCCAGGTGTACCGCGACCCGACCGCGCTGAAGTTGCCTGCAGCGACGGCCAACATCGAAATCGACTACGCGGTGCTTAGCTTTGCCGATCCCGAGCGCGTACGCGTCCGGTACAAGCTTGAGGGCTTCGATCGGGATTGGGTCGATCCGGGTACGAGAAGGCAGGCGTTCTACACCAATCTTCCGCCGGGCAAGTACAAGTTCCGCGTAATCGCCGCCAACAACGACGGCGTGTGGAACCGGACCAGCGCACCCTTGGAATTTGAGATTCCGCCCACGTTTGTGCAATCGGTATGGTTTCTTCTGCTCTGTTTCGGGCTGGTGATTGCTTCTCTATGGCTTCTATACCGGATTCGTGTAGCGCAAATCGCAAACCGCATCCGCAGCCAGCTGGAGGAGCGAATCAAGGAGCGTGAACGCATTGCCAGAGAACTTCACGACACCTTGCTGCAAGGCGTCCAAGGCCTGATCCTTCGGTTCCAGGCCGTTGCGGACAAGATTCCTTTCGAGGAGAAGCCACGTAAGCAGCTTGAAGCGGCGCTGGCGGCCGCCGACGATGTCGTGGTGGACGCTCGCAATCGCGTGCGCGACTTGCGCGGCACCGAAGCCACCGGCGACCTATGCACGATCATCGAGCAGTTGGTGGCTGCCGCGCCATTCGACCCGCCGATCCCTGTCCGCATCGTCGTTGAGGGAAGGCCACGGCTGCTACATCCGCTGATCGCGGCAGAAATCACCAGGATCGTGCGCGAAGCACTGTTCAACATGGCCCACCATGCATGCGCGTCGTCCGCCGAGATCGCAATCGGATTCGAGACGCGGTATCTGGCCATACGGATACGAGACGATGGGGTCGGTATTCCAGAAGAGGTACTGGTGCATGGCTACAAGGACGGACATTTCGGCATGATCGGCATGCGCGAGCGAGCCGAGAAGATCGGTGGCGACATCACCATCAGCAGTGGCCCCGAAGGGGGCTCCGAAGTTACGCTGACTTTGCCGGCCGAGCTGGTGTTCGCGAAGCGCGGGTCGCGCCGGCGTACTTGGCTATCGCGCTTTCTACGAAGGAACCCGACCGATGAGTGACTCCAAGATTCGTATTCTCGTGGTCGATGATCATCCCGTGCTGCGAGACGGCGTGGCGGCGATTCTGGAGAACCAGACCGACATGACGATGGTCGGTGAGGCACGCAACGGCAGCGAGGCCGTCGAGATCTTCCGCGCGCTGCGCCCGGACGTGACGCTCATGGATCTGCAGATGCCCGGGATGAATGGCGTCGAAGCGATCAGTGCGATCCGCTCCGAACATCCCGGCGCCAGGATCATCGTGCTCACCACGTATGCGGGCGATGCGCAGGCGGTGCGCGCGTTGAAGGCGGGTGCTGTCGGGTATCTGCTGAAGAGCAGCCTGCGGACCGAGCTGATCGACGCGATCCACAATGTCTATCGCGGTCAGCGCCATGTTCATCGCGAAGTCGCCGATGAGATCGCACTTCATGTGGTCGACGAGCCTTTGACCGAGCGCGAGATCGCGGTCCTTCGGCTGGTATCGATCGGAAAAGCGAACAAGCAAGTGGCCTCGGAGCTTGGCTTGTCCGAAGAGACCATAAAAGGGCACTTGAAGAGCATATTCTCCAAGTTGGATGTCGCGGACCGCACTCACGCCGTCACGGTGGCCGCCCGGCGAGGCATCATCGAGCTTTGAGTGCGCGCATATGCGAAGCCGATCGAGCCGCACGAGTTGATCGCCAGACCGCCCACCGCATAGCTGCGAAGACTGCACGTTTCCCCATGGCTTTCCCTCGATGCTTCACTGCCTACCTAGGATCGCGCCCCGGTATCGCTGCCGATACCGGGGTGCCAGTAAGCAGGTGCGGAAGGTCGCGATAGTGCCTGGCGCACCGGGCTCGATCTTCAGTTCGCCTCGATGAAAGCCAGCAGGTCGCGGTTGATCACGTCGGCATGGGTCGTGCACATGCCATGCGGGAACCCCTTGTAGACCTTCAACTCGGCGTTGCGCAGCAGCTTGGACGACAGCATGGCCGAGTCGGCGATCGGCACGATCTGGTCGTCGTCGCCGTGCATCACCAGTGTCGGCACCTCGATGCGCTTCAGGTCCTCGGTGAAATCCGTCGCGGAGAACGCTTCGATGCAGTCGTACTGTGCTTTGGCACCGCCTTGCATTCCCTGGCGCCACCAGTTCATGCGCAGTGGTTCGGACAAGGGACTGCCAGGACGGTTGAACCCGTAGAAAGGCACCGGAAATTCCCAGTAGAAGCCGGAGCGATTGGCGGCCAGGTTCTTGCGCAGACCATCGAACACCTCGCGTGGCAGGCCGCCAGGGTTGGCAGCGGTCTTAAGCATCAATGGCGGTACCGCGCCGATCAGTGCCAGCTTCGCTACGCGGCCGGCACCGTGGCGAGCGACATAGCGTGCAGCCTCGCCACCACCGGTGGAGTGACCGACATGGATGGCATCGCGCAGATCCAAGCGCGACGTGAGCGCCGCGACATCGGCGGCATAAGTGTCCATGTTGTTGCCGGTCGCTGTCTGGCTGGAGCGGCCATGGCCACGGCGGTCATGGGCAATGACGCGGTAACCCCGGTCGAGGAAGAACAGCATCTGGGTGTCCCAATCGTCGCTGGATAACGGCCAGCCGTGGTGGAACACGATGGGCCGGCCGGAGCCCCAGTCCTTGTAGAAGATTTCGGTACCGTCTTGGGTGGTGATCGATTGCATGTCGCGATTCCTGGTAGTGGGAGCGGGAGTGGAAGAGCCGTGGGCGGCGGCTCGGGTGGCGGACAGAGGAATGATGGCCATCGCGGCTGCGCCGAGGCTCGATGCAAGCAGCCGCCGACGCATGGGATCGATGGTGGGAGTGGCGAAGAAGAGCTCGCGCATGAACGGTTCTCCGTGGGGTGGCGAGAAGTGGAATTACTGCGAAGACATTCCGTGATCGCGGATGGCGCCCGGCGGGTGGCCCGCCGGACGCCATCGCGATCGCGGCCCCCGCTCAGGGGACGGGGATCGCCGCGGGCTTGCCGGCATCTTTCAACAGCAGCACGAGAAACTTCGCCGGCTTGTCCTTGCTGGCGTTGCGTCCGACGGTATGCAGATCCTTGGGGCCTTCATAGAAGGTCTGGCCCGGATTCAGCGTGACCTCCTTGCCGCCGGCCACGCCCATCACGATCGAGCCCTCGAGCACATAGATGAACCCGTGCGCATCGTGGCGATGTATCGGGTCGGCACCGCCGGGCGGGTACTCGACGGTGATCACCAGTGCTTCCTTGCCGGGATAGTCCGGGAGCGCCTGGGTCATGACGGGGGTGACGACGGGGGGAGGAGCGTCGTCAGCGTCATGACCCTGCGCCGGAACCTGCGCAATGGCCGCGCCCGACCAAAGCAGAGCCGCCAAGCTGAGAGAACGTTGGATATGCATCATTGACTCCGGTGTCTGCCGCGGAAAACCCCGCGATGGTGGGAATGGATCGGATGCGCCAAAGCGCCAGCAGCCGACCTCAGGACAACTTGGCTTTTTCCAGCCCAAACGCCTTGTCGTAGGTGCCCGGCACGGTTCGGAAGCCGACATTGATGCGGTTCCACGCATTGATTGCCATCACTGCGAAGGTCAGGTCGGAGATTTCTTTTTCCGACAGCTGCGTGCGCACTCGATCGTAGATGTCGTCCGGCACGCCCTGCGGCGGCAACTGCGTCAGCACTTCAGTCCAGGCCAGCGCCGCGCGTTCGCGGGGGATGAACAGCTGCGACTCGCGCCAGGAAGCAAGGTGATGGAGACGAAGTGGGCGTTCACCGTGGATGGTCGCCTGCTTGACGTGCATATCCAGGCAAAACGCACAGCCGTTTATTTGCGATGCACGGATGGCGACGAGGTCGCGGATCGACTCCTCGATCGCCGAGTCCTTGACCAGCAGGTTGAACTCGACGAACTTCTTGAACAGCTCGGGAGATTTCTGCTGGTAATCGACACGTTGGCTCATGACTAACTCCTTTGAGTGGGGGAAACCGAACGGCGTATGCCTTCGGTCCGCCGAAAATCTAGGCGGCGCCATGTCGCGTGAGTAGACATTCGCAAGGACGCGCGGTGTTGAGCGCGGTGCATCAATGCACGAGCCGCATCAACCCTGTTGCATGACGACGCTAAGCCGGCATCGGCAACCGGTACGGGCGCGATTGGTGCGCATTGGGAAACACGGTGCATCCGAGCGGGTGCCTACACCGGGCCATGCCTGGCACCTAGCATTCCTTTCCACTCACCGGCTCCTGCTGTGCAAGAGCGCTGGGTCCCCGCTAGGCCATTCAGAGGTGGAACATGAAAGTCGTTGTCATCGGTGGTACCGGACTAATTGGAAGCAAAGTGGTGTCGCGTTTGCGCGAGCAAGGGCATGAGCTGGTCGTTGCGGCGCCATCGACGGGGATCGACATCCTCACCGGCGAAGGACTCGACGCCGCCATGGCAGGCACGGACGTCGTAGTGGATCTCTCCAACTCGCCGTCCTTCGAAGACGCCGCCGTGATGAACTTCTTCCAGACGGCCGGTCGCAACGTACTGGGCGCGGAAGCCAAGGCAGGCGTCGGCCATCATGTGGCGCTTTCCGTGGTCGGGACGGAGAAGCTGACCGACAGCGGCTACTTCCGCGCGAAGATCGCCCAGGAAGAGTTGATCCGCAGTTCCGGCATTCCGTACACGATTGTTCACTCGACTCAGTTCTTCGAGTTCCTGCCCGGCATCATCAAGTCGGCCACCGAAGGCGATACGGTGCGTCTGTCGCCGGCACTGGTGCAGCCGATCGCATCGGAAGAAGTGGCCGAAGCGGTGGCACGCGTTGCCGTGCAGCCGCCGGCCAACACTACGGTCGCGATTTCCGGACCGGAGCGCGAACCGTTGTCCGGCCTGGCCCAACGTTTCATGAGCATCACCCAGGACCCGCGAAAGGTCGTCAGCGATGTGCACGCACGCTACTTCGGCGCCGAGCTTAAGACCGACACATTGGTTCCGGAAGGAGAGGCCTGGAAAGGCGCGATCAACTTCGAGCGCTGGCTGGAAAAGTCCGAGTTCGCCCGCGCCGCGCCGCAGGGCTGATCCCGCCCAAACCCGGCGGCAACCGACCCAATACGGCCGGCGCTGACGCGGCGGCACGCCATGGAAGAACCAGGACACCGCGAACTCATGACCCCGCTGCAACCGCCGCCGCCAAGCATGCTGGACAAGTACCTCGGTGAGGATGCCCAACCGCTTTACACAGGGCGTGTCCGTGTGACCGGCGGCGAGGCGGGGCATGGACGCGCGTCGGGTGTGGTCAGGTCGGACGACGGTGCGCTCGACGTTAACTTGCGCTTGCCAACCGAGCTGGGAGGCCCTGGAGGCGGCAGCAATCCGGAGCAACTGCTCGCGGCCGGCTACGCCGCGTGCTTCCACGGTGCCTTGACGCTGCTGGCGTCCCGCTCCGGTGTCGAGCTGAAGAACCTGGTTGTGGATGCTGCAGTGACGTTCTCACGCGACCCGGTGGACGGGTTGTTCCTGCTGTCGGCCGAGGTCCGCGTCAGCCTTCCCGGCCTGGACCGAGTGCTGGCGGCGGAGTTGGTTCGCAACACCGAACGCATCTGCCCTTACGCGAAGATGTTCCGCCGCGGCATCGATCACATCGTGTCGGTCGAACCCGAATTCTCCTCGCTGTCTGGCGACGAAGATCCCTCCTGACCGCCGCACACGGCAAAGAATCCGCCATGGCCCTGAAGATCGTCCGCATACGCCCCCGCAACCGGTTGCTCGCGTGGGTCGAAGACCGGCTGCCGCTGACCTCTTTCGTGGCCGCCCACACCAGTCGCTATTACGCACCGAAGAACTTCAACGTCTGGTACTACTTCGGCGTGCTGGCGCTGGTGACGCTGGTCAATCAGCTGGTGACCGGCATCTTCTTGGCCATGCACTTCAAGCCATCCTCGGCGGATGCGTTCGCGTCGGTCGAGTACATCATGCGCGACGTGGAGTGGGGCTGGCTGATCCGCTACCTGCACTCCACCGGCGCTTCGCTGTTCTTCGTGGTGATCTACTGCCACATGCTGCGCGGGATCATGTACGGCTCGTACAAACGTCCGCGAGAGCTGGTGTGGATACTCGGCATGTCGATCTACCTCGTTCTGATGGCCGAAGCCTTCATGGGCTATGTGCTGCCCTGGGGCCAGATGTCGTTCTGGGGCGCGAAGGTGATCATTTCCCTGTTTGGCGCGATACCTGTCGTGGGCGAAAGCTTGTCGCACTGGATAATGGGCGACTATGTGCCCGGCGACGCCACGCTCAACCGGTTCTTCGCCCTGCATGTGGTGGCGCTGCCGATCGTGTTGTTGCTGCTGGTGACCGTCCACATCCTGGCATTGCATGAAGTGGGATCGAACAATCCGGACGGCATCGAAATCCACGAAAAGACAGGCCGCGATGGTAAGCCGCTGGATGGGATTCCTTTCCACCCGTATTACACGGTTGAAGATTTCCTCAGCACCGTAGTGTTTCTGCTGGTGGCCGCATTCCTCATTTTCTTCGCCCCAACCGTGGGCGGATTGTTCCTGGAGTACGACAACTTCGTCGAAGCCAATCCGCTAGTCACTCCGGAGCACATCAAACCTGTGTGGTACTTCACGCCGTTCTACGCAATGTTGCGCGTGGTGCCGGACAAGGTGCTCGGTGTCCTGGTGATGTTCGCCGCGATCCTAGCGCTGTTCCTGCTTCCGTGGCTCGACCGAGGCAAAGTGAAATCGATCCGTTACCGGGGCCGCGGCTATCAGGTTGCGCTAGGTGTGTTCGTCGTGTCGTTCGTATTGCTTGGTGCGGTCGGCATCGGAGCGGTGGCGAACATACTGCCGCAGCTGCTGGGGCGTGGCATCGACGTCAATCAGATGGAAAACTGGATTGGTCGGGTGCTGTTGGTCGGGTACTTCGGGTTCTTCGCATTTCTATGGGCGTACACCGGCTTTGGCATCGAACGGACACGGCCGGTACCTGAGCGCGTGACCTGATTGGAGCGTTTCCCCGATACGGAAATACGCAACAGAACCGCTATGCACGCAGCGGTCAGTTTGCTGTCGATCCGTTCACGGCGTCGCCGAAAAAGCACCGACAGGTCTGACTTTGGAAGAACAACGCATTGTTGCGTGGCGAACAACATGCTGCGTACTTGGTCGAGTCTTCCGCTATCAAGAGCGCCAACTTAGCCTGTACTCAACGAGAGTATTCACCCGCGCAGTTCGAGCAGAACGCACAACAACAAGTTCTTCAATGCTTCTTGTCCGTCGTAACGAAGAAGACGGATGTCAGGTCGTCGAGGAGGCTGTAACGGGGCGTGCACTTTCCATCCGTTCGTGCACGGGACAACCCACGTCGGCGCGGTGTCTCCGCGGAATTCCGATCAGCAACACGGCGAAACGGCGGACAAGAAGCCCCACAGATCCAAGCAACTCATGTTCGAAGAATCATCAATGGAACTAACCCCGTGAAGCTCTACTACTTCCCAGGCGCATGCTCGCTGGCAGACCACATCGTCCTTATGTGGACCGGCACCGCTCATGAAGCCATACGCATGAGCTCGGAAACGATAAAGTCGGACGACTATCTGCGGATGAATCCCAATGGCACCGTGCCGGTGCTTCTGCATGACGGATTCGTCCTGACAGAGAACGTCGCCATCCTGGGGTACATCGCCGAGCAGCATCCAGAGGCATCGCTACTGGGAGACGGCAGCGCGCGAGGCCGTGCCGAGGTGATGCGCTGGCTGGCCTATCTCAACTCCGATGTCCATATGGCATTCAAGCCGATATTCACCCCGTCGCGCTTTCTTCCCGACGAAGCACAGGCGGAAGCGCTGCGCGAACAAGCGCGAAGCCAGGTGAGCGCCCATCTGCGGCGCCTGGACGATCAGCTGGAAGGAAAAGACTGGCTGGCCGGGACCAGGTCGATCGCCGACCCCTACCTGTTCGTCATGCTGCGCTGGGCGATCCGGAAAAACATTCCCTTGGACGAATTCAGAAACCTGCTGCGTTTCCTGGAACGAATGTTCGCCGATCCAGGTGTTTTCGCCGCGATCGCCGACGAAGAAGACGAACTCGAATAGCCAGCGGTTCCGATTCCTTCTCATAGCGGGAGCTCATTCATGCACGTTGGTCGCTCATACAAATTCACGGAGTTCGTCTTCTGGACCAGGCGTTCGCTTTACACGCTGATCGCCTTCAACACTGCCTTGGTGGTGCTCTATCAGGTTGTCGGCCTCAAGTGGCTGACCATTCCCTGGGGTGTGACCTTCATGTTGGGCACCACGGTCGCCTTGATGGCCGGATTCAAGAGCACCCAGGCCTACAACAGAACCTGGGAGGCGCAGCAGATATGGGCATCCATTGCCGGTATGAGTCGCCTCTGGGGCACGGCCAGCAGGGACTTCCTGGCGGAAGAAAAGGATGCCAGGCGCTTGGTCTATCGCCATTTGGCATGGCTGACCGCGTTGCGCTTCCAGATGCGCGACAGCAAGGCATGGGAAACCACCAAGCTGGCAGCCAATGCGGAATACCTGAAGCGCCACGGCGTCCCGGAAAAGGAGAACGCGCTGGAGGCTGAGATGGCTAAGTACGTTTCGCCCGAAGAGAAGAGCAGGATCCTGGTCGCTACCGGAAAGGCGACGCAAGTCCTTGGCCTGCAAAGCGAGGCGCTCAGAGCGATGTTCAGTTCGGGCGTCATTCCGGCCAACGTGTTCTTCGAGTTGCAGAAGCTGCTCAAGGATTTTCAGGACTTGCAGGCCAAGAGCGAGCGAATCAAGAACTATCCGTATCCACGCCAGTACGCAATCATCAACACGATATTCGTACGGATACTGTGTCTGCTTCTGCCGCTTGGAATAATCAGTGAGCTTGAGCGGCTGAACCAGGTCGTCGGCGGCGCCATGGCCGGTTACATGGTCTGGCTGGCGATTCCCTTGAGTGTGCTGATTTCCTGGATGTACTCGGCGCTGGATCAGGTGGGCGAAAGCAGCGCCAACCCGTTCGAAGGCGGCGCGAACGACATTCCCATTTCGCAGATTTGTGCGGCCATCGAGGTCGATCTGCGCGAGCTTCTCGGTGAGGGAGATGTGTCGATCAGCTCCCGCCCGTCCAGTTCCATCGTGATGTGATTGCGAAAGGGAGTCCGGCAGTGAAGATTGTAGTGGCCGGTGGAAATGGCCTTATCGGTTCCAAACTGGTGGCCAGGCTGAGGTTGCGGGGCCATGAGGTGACTGCTGCATCCCGCAGATCCGGCGTGAACACCGTTACCGGCGAAGGATTGAAGGAAGCGCTGAGCGGCGCGCATACCGTCGTCGATGCAACGAATGCGCCATCGTTCGACGAGCCCGAAGTGACCGAGTTCTTCGTGCGGTCGACCGAACAGCTGCTCGCGGCCGGCGAACGCGCCGGCATCTCTCATCACCTGGCGCTTTCTGTAGTGGGCACGCAACGGCTGCAGACCAGTGGATATTTCCGCGCAAAGGAAGCACAGGAGAGTCTCGTGAGACAGTCGAGCGTTCCGCACACGCTGGTGCAATCGACGCAGTTCTTCGAGTTCATGGCCAGTATCATCCCGCCAGGCAGCGGTAAAGAGCGTGTCGCTTTGTCTCCCGCCCTGGTGCAGCCGGTGGCGGCGGACGATGTAGCCGATCTGCTGGTGGGCCTGATAGAAGCGCCTCCGTCCTCCGCGACCATCCAGATTGCCGGGCCGGAATATTTTCGGCTATGCGACCTTGTCCAATGGCTGATGTACAGCTATCAGGACGATAGGTCGGTGATAGCCGACCCGGCAGCAAGCTACTACGGCGCGATCCTGAACGACCGTACGCTCATGTCGGAAGCGCCAGCACTGCATGGGAAGACGATCTTCAGGGATTGGCTAGACGGATATCTATCCGGATATCTGCAGATGCCGCACGTCCACCATCCCAATCCGTTGGCGTAAAGCGAGCACGAACATTCCATTCCCCCTCGTCGAAAGGATGCGCATCCCGTGCGTTCGTTCGTGAGCGATGTCCCCCACCAAGGAATATAGAAATGAACAAACTCATCGCATGTGTTTTTATTGTCGCCGCCGTCTTGTTTAGTCCGGCCGCTGTCGCGCAGACCGACAAGCCGACCATCGTCTTGGTGCACGGCGCTTTCGCCGAAGCTTCGTCATGGAATGGAGTAGTCGACATCCTGCAGAAGCAGGGCTATCCCGTGGTCGCGGTCGCCAATCCGTTGCGAAGCGTCAAGAGCGATGCCCAGTACCTCGCCGACATCGTTGACTCGATCAAAGCACCCGTCGTGCTGGTGGGGCATTCCTATGGCGGACTGGTGATAGGCGAGATGGATGGCGCCGGTAGGGACATCAAAGGACTGGTTTTTGTTGCCGCATTCGCTGCGGAAATGGGAGAAACCGCGGCAGGTCTTTCGGGAAAATTTCCCGGCGGTAGCCTCGGGACGGCCCTGGCACCGCCCGTCACGCTTGCGATGGGCGGCAAGGACCTCTATATCCGCCAGGACAAGTTCCACAATCAATTCGCTGCGGACGTGCCTGCAGCCGACGCCGCATTGATGGCTGCCACCCAGCGCCCTGTGACCGAAGCGGCGCTCAACGAGCCGGCCGACGCATCGGCCTGGAAGAAGATCCCCTCCTGGTTCATCTACGGCGACCAGGACAAGAACATTCCAGCGGCTGCCCTTGCCTTCATGGCGGATCGAGCGAAATCGAGGAGAACCGTCGTAGTGCCCGGCGCTTCGCATGTGGTGATGGTGTCCCATCCCGATGCCGTCGCAGAACTGGTACTGGCGGCAGCGCGATCGCGCTAGGACTGGCCGTTTGCGATGTATTTCAGGACCGCGCCTTCTGTTCGAAGGCGCGGTAGGGCTGGCCGCGTCCGCAGCCAGACCAAAATGAAGCGCCAGCTATGGCAGGCGCTTCGTAGTGCAGAAGCCGGCGCGGTATGCGAGGCAGCGCTTACTTGAGGCGGTTCAGCAGTTCCGTGGCGACGCCGACAGCCGACGCAGGGTTCTGCCCGGTGATCAGTTCGCGATCGATGACCACGTTCGACGCCCACGGCGCTTTGTTGCTGCGGTACTGCGCGCCGGCCTGTTGCAACGCAGTCTGCGGGTAGAACTTCATCTCGCCGCCGCCCAGCTGCGGCTTGGCCTGCAGTTCTTCCTGATTGCTGATGACCGTGACCTTGTAGCCGCTGTAGATCCACTCCGGCACGCGTGCGGCCTTGCCGCTGCTTTCCATCGAGGCGACAAATCCGCTCGCGTCGGGCAGCGTCGAGAGCAACGCGATCGGGCCGTGGCATACCAGTGCTGTGGTTTTGCCGCGATTGTGGAAGTCGGTCAGCAGGCGACCGAGTGCGGGACTCTCCAGCAAGTCTTGCATCGGTGCGTGGCCACCGGGGATGTAGACGGCATCGAAGCGGTCGTAACCGATCTGTTCGATCCGCGAGAGGCTCACCACCGGCGAGGCTTCCTTCGAGGTCAGCGCTAGCTGGTCCAGCAGCGCCTGGTGTGCTTTCAGGTCCGCTGCGTCGTTGTTGAAGTACATCGCGTCGACGGACTTTTGATCCACGGTGGGCGCCTGGCCGGTGAGCGTGGCGAAGGTGATCTGGTGGCCGGCGTCGCGCAGCAGCTTGACCGGCTGCATCAGTTCGTTGAGGTAGAAACCGGTCGAGAAGGTCTTGCCGTCTTTCAGGTCGAGGTGATCGGAATCGGACAGCACAACCAGCACGTTGGCGGCCTGGGCCGAGGTGGCAGCCAGCGCGAACGCGGCCGTGACGGCGAGCTTGTGCAGCAGGTTCCTGGCGGGATGGGAGCGACTCATGGTCTTGGCCTTGGGGGAGAGTGCCGGCACTTTATTGATTGTCTTTACGGCGATAAAGTGGCTGCCAGACAATTGATCTTTGCTTTTGAGGCAATAATGGGCCGGCGATTCGATCACCTTGGCGATGTCGAAGCCTTCATAGCCGTGGTCGAACACGGCTCGCTGACCGCCGGCGCGGTGGCGCTATCGACTACACCGTCGGTGATCAGCCGGGCCATCGCGCGGCTCGAAGCGCGCCTGGGCAGCCAGTTGCTGCGGCGAACCACGCGCCGGATCGGGCTGACAGAAGCGGGCCGCGTCTATCTTGAGCAGACCCGCGCGGCGTTCTCGCTGATCGACGACGCGGAGCGCGCGATACAAGGACAAGAAGGAGAACTCAGCGGATGCGTGCGGCTGAGCGTACCGACGACGTATGGCCATTACCGGTTGCCGCCGTTGCTGCATCGCTTCGCTTCGCAATACCCGCGCGTGCAGGTCGAGCTCAACATCACCAACCGCAATGTCGACTTGGTAGCCGAGGGTTTCGACCTGGCGATTCGCCTGGGCACCCTGCCGGACAGCGGCCTGGTGGCGCGCAAGCTGGAGGACGCCGCGCTATGCCTGGTTGCATCGCCTGAGTATCTGCACCGCAACGGTACGCCGAGCAAGCTGGAAGACTTGTCGTCGCACACCTGCGTGTCGTTCGTGATGCCCAGCTCCGGCCGCGTGGCGCCTTGGTTGTTTCGCGTCGATGGCGAAGACGTCGACTGGCCACCGCCGACGCGGCTCGAAGTCACCGACGACGTACTCGGCGTGGTCTCGCTGGCCGAACACGGCATCGGCATCTGCCAGAGCTACGACTTCATCGTTCGCGAACGCATCGAACGTGGCGACCTTGTCGAAGTGCTGCCGGGATTGCGCGGCCGGTCGCGTTCGTTCTCGTTGATCTATGCGCCACACCGCCGACTGTCGGCAGCATCACGCGCATTGATCGACGTACTGGCTGATAGCTAACGGCCCGGCCGAAAGCGATCACAACCGACCCGTGAGCAGTTAGTGCATACGAAGCTGTGCATGCCTTCATGCGCTGGCAACGCCAGCCATGGTTGCGCTAGGCTTCGGCGACGAAACACTAAGGGGGAATTCGCTTGTCGATGTCGTGGCCGCGTTGTGCGGCGTTGAGTGCGTTGTTGATCGTAAGTGCTTTACCAGTGGCGGCCCACGCGAACGAGCTTCCACTTCCGGGCGGGTGCGTGCACGCACAGCCGAATACGAGCGCGCCGGTCCAGGCCGCTCGTCCGGCGCCGTTCCCTCCGGTGCAACTGGAAGTCCGCACCCCGGTTCCGCCGACGGCGTTCGCGGCAGGGGACAGCGTGCTGCTGATCTATGAGCTGTGGCTACAGAACTTCTCCGATCAACCTCTGCCGCTGCGCGGTATCGAGGTGTTGGATGCGAGCAGGAAAACAGACGGTGCAGTCGTTTCGCTTTCCGACGCACAGCTCAAGAGTGCGATGACCTTGGCTGGCGGAGATGAGTTGGACGAGGCATCGACACTGGCTGCGGGCCGGTTGGCTGTCGCCTTCGTATGCATCGCCTTCGCTCGAAACGAGGTCCCGCCCGAGCGTCTGATGCATCGCGTGCTGTTGGATGGGACCACTGCTGAGGGACCGGTTGTGGCGACCGGGACGAACCGGCTCAAGGTGTTGGCGCCGCCGCTGTCGGGTTCGGACTGGGTTGCGGTGAGTGGATTGAGCGCAGGCGCGCATCACCGGTCCGGTCTTTTCGTGGCCGGAGGTCTGGCGCAGATTTCACGACGCTACGCCGTGGACTGGAAGCGCCGCAGAGATGGCGCCTTCTTCTCGGGCGAACCGCGGGACGTGAATTCCTACCATGCGTATGGTGCCGACGTACTCGCTGTCGCTGAAGCGACCGTGGTGCAGGTGCGGGACGGATTGCCCGACAACATTCCACGCACGGCGGCGGGGTTCGAAACCGCCGTCCCCGTGACGATGGAAACCTTGGCCGGGAATTCGGTCGTTCTTGATCTGGGCAATGGCCAATACGCCTACTACGCTCATCTGAAGCCGGGCAGCGTGCGTGTCCGCCAAGGTGCCCGCGTCCGCAAGGGCGAGGTGATCGCAGCCGTCGGAAACTCCGGCGATTCACGCGAGCCCCACCTGCATTTCCAGGTGACCAACGGCCCAGACATCTTGGCCAGCGAGGGCCTGCCCTACGTGATCGACCGCTTCCGCGCACAGCCCGCCGATGGACCCTGGCAGCAGCGCAGCAACGAGTTCCCACTGGGAAACATGAAGATAGACTTCGACGTTCGCTAGTAGCTCAAGAGGAACTTATAGCCGGGTTCCAGGGTCCGGCTATCGGGTAAGTTAGCCTGCAGGGGAGTGCCGTGAATCCAAAGAACAGTATCCTGATGGTGCTCGCCGTGGCGTCTTTTGCTTCCGGAATTGCCAATCAATATTTCTATCCGGGCATCGCGATGCCATTGCCTGCCGTCGTCTTTACGATCTTGGGTGCGTTGCTGATCTTCGCCTGGTATCGCTTGGACGCCAACCAGATTGGCTACAAGCGCTCATCTTGGCTCAATGTCGGCGTCATTGGGCTTGCCATAATTTCGCTTCCGTACTATTTCCTTCGTTCACGCGGAGCGAAGCGTGGCTTCGTTGCCATCGGCATCATGCTGCTGGCGCTCGTCGCTTTAAACTTCTTGTCTGTCGCAGGTTCGTATGCTGTCTATTACGCTCTGCAAAGCTAATAACTCAATCAAGCCGAATTTGCTTCGCAGGTAAACCGTTAGGCAGGAGATAGTTCGATGGCGCTCTTTGATGCATTTGACCTGCTTGGCCTTCTGGACGGCGCCACCTGGCGCTTCTTTGTGCCCGCGGCCCTCGGAATCGGAGCCGGCTTGGGCGTTTACTATGCATGGGGCAAAGATCCGGCAGGTGCCGCCGTTGCATTTGTCTGCGGGTTGGCCGGTGTTTTGGTCGGATTTGTCTGGGAGTTCAGTCATAGGCGGCGGTGAGTCGGTTGCCTGGTAACAGTTCAAGCCGAGCTCGCCTCGCGGACGCACTTGAATCGATCGATGTTCGCTTCTGTCCCGTAAGCTGATCTCGGCCAGAGGTTCTGCAGATCAGTTTGGCAACGTGATCACGCTGAAGCAGGCTCCGGTAGCCGAGGGGTCGTAAGCGATCTGCCAGCGGTGGGCATGGCAGATCTCGCGGCAGATGGTGAGGCCGAGTCCTGCGCCTTCGTGCTCCTGATTCGGTGCGCGCCAGAAGCGCTGGAAAAGCAGCGGTACTTGTTCCGGTGGAATGCCGGGGCCTTCGTCCTCGACGCTGAAGCCATCCGGCCGCACGCGCACGGTGATCCGGCTTGCGTCCGGAGCATGATGGATCGCGTTCTCCAGCAGGTTCTTTATCAGTACGAAGATGGCTCCACGGTCCGCCTGGACGACGGCGTTGCCGGATTCCTCCAGCACGATCTCGATGCCGCGCTTGCCAGCGAGCCGGTACATGTAGTCCACCACTTCCTGCACTTCGGTGGAAAGCCGCAACGGCTCGAGCGTGTAGTTGTTGCCTTCGCTGGCCTCGGCAAGATGCAGCAACTGATGGACGATACGGGCCATCAGCGTGGTATCGCGAAGCAGCGAAGCGGTATCCGCCGCGCCGCCGAGTTCGATTTCTGCCTGCAGCAGGGCAAGCGGCGTCTTCAACTCATGCGCGGCGGAGGCGAGAAAATCTTGTTGGATCCGGTATCCATCGGCGAGTCTGCCCAGCGCGTCGTTGAACGCCTCGATCAGCGGGACGATCTCCTTCGGAAGATCGGCGGTGCGCAAGCGTACCGACAGATTGCGCGGCTCCAACCGGGCCGCCGCCCGCGATGCCTGCTGCAAGGGCCGGACCATATGGCGGATGGTCAGGTAAACCACCAAGCTGAAGGTGCACAGCGCCAGCGCGATGGCAATCGAAGCACCGCGCAGATAGAGCCCGCCGGCGTGATTCTGCAAGGTAGTGATCAGGCGATCGCTGCGCGCGACCCGGATGAGGTACGGGCGGCCGGCATATGTCGTCCGCGCTTCCACCAGTTCCAGATGAAGCGTGCCGCCGCCACTGGGCACGGAGGCGGAGCGGTCACCGGTGCGCATCGCCATCAGGCGATCCAGCGCCGGCCCTTCGATGCTGCTGGCGGCGACGCGGCCAGCCTGGTCGAAGACGACGTATGCCGCGTCCTTGGGCATGGCGTCGTAGATGCTCGCATTGTTCCGGTTGAGCTGAACCCGCAGCCCCAGGGCATCCATGCGCATGCCTTCCACGATGTCGTCGATCTCCTCCTGGAGTTCCGTGCGCACCAGCGCCGAGAGCGAGGTGGGCCAGAACTGCACCCAGACAACCAACGCGCCGGCGACGGCGGCCGCCAGCACGCCCGCCATGCTGGCCAGCATGAGTCTGCCGGTCAGGCTACGCGGCAGCATCGCCAGTCTTCAGTGCGAATCCGACGTTGCGGATGTTCTCGATGTTCAGTTGCGCATCGATGGCGCCCAGCTTGCGGCGAAGCCGATGCAGCGCGACGTCCAACGCGTTGGGTGTGACCGCGTCGTCCATTCCCCACGCAGCCGCTTCCAGGGTGCTCCTGCGAACGGCCTGCCCGGCCGCGCGAACCAGGCAGATCATGATCTGCAGCTCCGCCGGCGCGAGGCTCACTTCATTGGCGCCGCAGCTCATCATGCTGGCTTCGGGCGTGACCAACAGAGCGCCATGCACCAGCGTCTCGTTGCGAACCTCGACCGGGCGCCGCATCAATGCGCGTACCCGCGCCGCCAGCTCTTCCAGCGCGAAAGGCTTGACCAGGTAATCGTCGGCGCCCGCATCCAGACCGTCCACGCGATCGCGCAGGGCATCGCGGGAGGTCAGTATCAGGCACGGCAGGGTAATGCGCGACGCGCGCATGCGGCGCACCAGGTCCAGGCCATCGCCATCGGGCAAGCCGCGGTCGATCACGGCCGCGGCATAGGGTTGCCGCACGATGCCGTGCCAAGCGCTTTCCAGCGTGGAGAACGCGTCGGTCGCGATGCCGGCACTCGCCAAACCCCGCTTCACCAATCCCGACAGGCGGCTATGGTCTTCGACCAGAGCGATGCGGTTGTTCAACTTGCGTGCGCTATCGGGCATCGAGTGATTCTTCGTGTGGGAGACCCATGCCTCGCAACCTGTTCACGACGGAGCGGGAACACGTTCTCAGAAGCCGCGGCTCAGCCCTATGCGTAGCCCCGCCGCGCCACTGGCATCGTGATCCATCAGCGGACTGTCGGTGATCTCGTTCGGCAAGAACTCGTATTTCACCGAGCCGAACAGCATCCATTTTTCGCCGATCGGCCGGAACAGACCCACGCTCAGCTCCGGAACCACCACGGCGTCGGGCCGATACAGGGGCACGCCGCGTGCGACTTCTTCGTCCAAGGTGCCATAGTAATAGTTGGCGAGATCTTTCGACATCCAGCGCGCGCCGATGGCGGGCACCAGCCTGGTCCGACCGAACTGCAGCGGATACGCGTAGTCGACCGAGAACTCATAGCCGCTGCTGGTATCGGTGGCATCGGCGAGCGCGCGCAACTTGATTTCTCCGGCGCGGCCTTCCCAGCTGGCGGCTATGCCCACGTCGAGACCATCGTCGCGATCCTCCAGCAGGCTGGCATCGACACCGTTGCGTGCAAGCTCCACGCGTCCGAGATCCTCGATGTCGAAACCGTCGAACCTGCCCGAAAGAAGAACATCGAAGGTGAAGCTGTCGCCTTTGAAAGCATGCACGCCGCCGGACAGCCCGAGCCAGAACACACGGTCGCCGTCGTAGGTCACCAGCGGGAATGGACGCACGCGGATGTCTTCGCCCGCGTAGGCGCTGTCGCTGGCTGACAGCGCCACGCCCAGCGTCCAGCGGTCGTCGAGTTCCTTGGCGATCAGATCGCCGGTACTGCTTTGCGCGTACGCGAGCGACGGCACCAGGAACAACACGAAGGGTACGAGCTTGGTCATGACAGGGGGCTCTTGGGGAGGGAGGTTGCGAAGTGTTGCCGAGGTCGTATTACCCGGAACTTACGGAGAAAGCCTTCACCAGTAAGTAGCCGGTAACTCGCGGTGCGGCACAGTCGCGCCCCTTCGGCAGCCGAACCGGCGCGCCCCACTTTCCAATGACGAGCGCTTCTCGTGCCCATGCACGCATACGACAAACTGCATCCCCGACTCCGGTATCTGTTCGGCCCGGGCTACCCGCGCAGTGTGGAGGGTGCAAGCCTGGCCCCCGTGTGCAGGGCCGCGCTGGTCGCGCTCTCCATGGCGGTGCTGGCCGCCATCGCAATGCTGGGCAGCGGATGCGACGCGCGTATGACGCCGGATGCGATCCAGGGCGAAGATGCATCCGCGGCGCTCGCCATCACCACAGCCGTGAGCCGGCGAGTGACATGGCCCGACACGGTGACGGTTTCGGGGCCGATCCTGCCCTGGCAGGAAGCCGTCATCGGCGCACCGCTCAATGGTCTGCGCCTGGCCAGTGTCGAGGCGGACGTCGGCGACATCGTCGTCAAGGGCCAGGTACTGGCCCGCTTCGACGACGCTTTGCTGAAAGCCGAGGTCAATCGTCTGCACGCAGCGTTGGCGCAAGCGCAGGCCTTGGCCCGCCAGGCGCGGCGGGACGCGCAGCGTGCGGAGCAATTGCGGTCGAGCGGAGCGCTCAGCGAGCAATCCATCCTGGCAGCGTCGACCCAGGCCGACGTTGCGGACGCCGCGGTCCGCTCGGCACGCGCCGCGTTGGAAGCGAAACAAGTCGAGCTTTCTTATACGGTGCTGCGTGCCAGCGACAATGGCGTCGTCAGCGCGCGCACGGCGACCGTCGGTGCCGTGGCGGATGCCGGCGAAGGATTGTTCAGGCTGATCCGCCGGCATCGCCTGGAGTGGCGTGGCGAGGTCAGCGCGCATCGGCTGGCGGGCATCGGCAAAGGACAGCCGGTGAATCTTGTTCTGCCCGATGGCTCCAAGGCAGTCGCCATCGTCAGGCAGGTCGCACCGACGCTGAGCGAGACCGCGCGGACGGCCTGGGTGTATGCCGACGTGCGCGAGCCGGGACATGCGCGCGCCGGCATGTACGCCGTCGGCAAGATCCAGCTTGGCCAGTCACCCGCAGTGGTCGTGCCGGCGTCCGCGGTGATCGTGCAGGACGGCGGCAGCCATGTATTCCTCGTGCAACGCCGTGGCGCAGTAGCGCGCGTATCGTCGGTGCGCGTGGTGACTGGACGCAAGGAAGGACCGGATGTGGAGATAGTGGAAGGCGTGGGCGTTGGCGCCGAAGTCGCGCTGGACGGCGCCGGTTTCTTATCCGACGGTGAGCGTGTCCGGGTCGCTTCCGCGCCTGCGGGTGCCGCCGCTCAGCAGACAGCGCCGCAGCCATGAATCTGGCGACATGGTCCATCCGCAATCCTATTCCGGTGGTGCTCCTCTTCGTGCTGCTCGCCATCGCCGGCATTCGTGGCTTCGTGCAGTTGCCGGTGAAGAACCTGCCCGAAATCGACCTGCCCACCGTCAACGTCGTGCTCAGGCAACCGGGCGCTGCGCCCGCGCAACTCGAGGTGGAAGTTGCCAGGCGCGTTGAGGACACCATCAGCAATGTTGCCGCGCTCCGGCATCTGAGGACGACCGTCGCCGATGGCATCGTGCAGGTCAGGGCGGAGTTCGAGATCGGCAAGCCGCTGCACGAAGCGTTGTCCGATGTGAAGGAATCGGTGGACCGCATCCGCTCGGACCTGCCGGTGGACGTTCGCCAGCCTGCCTACAGTGCCGACGTGCTGGGAGGCGATCCGGTGCTGACGTATGCGTTGTCGTCCAGCGATTGGGACGAGGCCAGATTGTCTTGGTTCATCGACGACACGCTGGGCAAGAAGTTGTTGGCGGTGCCCGGCGTAGGTCGCGTCGAACGCGTCGGCGGTATCGATCGCGAGGTACTGGTGGAAGCCGACCCGGTGCGGCTGGCCGCCCTCGATGTGACCGTTGCCGAACTCTCCCGCGGATTGCAGCAGGTGCAGCAGGATGCCTCGGGAGGCACCGCGCGCATGAGCGGCAGCGAGTACTCATCGCGCACCTTGGGCGCGGTGCGTCGGCTGGACGATCTGCAGGGCACATCGTTGCCGCTGCCTTCCGGGCAGCATGTGTACCTGCGCGATGTCGCCCGCGTGATCGACGCGAGCCGGGACCGCAGCCAGTGGGCGCTGTTGGATGGCAGGACGGTCGTGGGGTTCAACGTCTATCGCACCAAAGGCGAGGACGAAACCGTGCTGGCGAAAGACGTGCAGCGGGTGATCGCTGCGTTGCAGGCCGCCCACCCGGGATTGGAGGCGACACTGATATCCGGCACGGTGGACTACACCGTCCAACAGTACCGCGGCTCGATGCAGATGCTGTTCGAAGGCGCGCTGCTGGCGATCCTGGTGGTCTGGTGGTTTCTCGGTGACTGGCGGGCCACGCTGGTGGCGGCCGTCGCGCTGCCGCTGTCCATCCTGCCCGCATTCGCCTTGATGCCGGCGTTCGGCTTTTCCCTCAATACATTGACGCTGCTGGCGCTGGCGGTGGTCGCGGGAATACTTGTCGACGATGCGATCGTAGAGGTCGAGAACATCGAGCGTCATCGCCGCATGGGCAAGACCCTGCGTCAGGCAACGGCGGACGCGGTCAGCGAGATCGCACTGGCGGTCACTGCGACCACGCTGACATTGGTGGTGGTGTTTCTGCCTACCGCGCTGATGCCGGGCATTGGGGGTCTTCTTTTCCGGCAGTTCGGCTGGACGACGGTGATCGCAGTGCTGGCGTCGCTGTTGGTGGCGCGGTTGCTGACTCCGCTGCTGGCGATTCATTGGTTGAAGGCGGCACCGGCCAAGAAAGACCATGAAGCATCGTGGATGCGCGTATACCTGCGCGCGGTCGACTGGTGTCTCTCCCACAAGCGTGCCACCGCAGCGATAGCGCTCGGCTTCCTGGGCGTGTCGTTCGCGTTGGTGCTGCGGCTCCCAACCGGATTCATTCCTGCTTCCGATCGTGGATTCGTCCAAGTGGGAGTGGAGCTTCCTCCCGGCGCGTCCATCGAGGATTCGCAGCGGGCGGTGGAGCGCGTTCGCGCGGCGGTCGCCGGAATCGGCAGCATCTCGAATGTATTTGCGGTAGCCGGCGAACGCAGTGGCGACCAGCAGGTGTCGGAAGTGCGCCGGTCGCTGGTGACGTTGAAGCTGGTGCCGCGCGACAGCCGCGTCACGCAGGCCGATATCGAGAAGGAGGTCAGCGACCGGTTGGCGGCGGTGCCGGGTGCGCGCTTCTCGGTCGATGGCGGCAACGGCAGCCAACTGTCGATGATCCTCACCAGCGAGGACAGCCGACTGTTGGAAGCAAGCGCGCAAGCGTTGGCCAACCAGATGCGATCGCTCCCCGGACTGTACAACGTGAATTCGACCGCGGCGCTCGACCGCCCCGAACTGGTCGTGCATCCCGACACGGCGCGCGCTGCGGAACTTGGGGTCAGTACTTCTGCCATTGCCGAGACAGTGCGCGTGGCGCTGGACGGCGACCGCGACGAAGCGCTGCCACGGCTCAACCTGGAAGATCGCCAGCTCTTCATCCGCGTGCGCCTGGCCGATGCCAAGAAGGCGAGCCTGGAGTCCCTCGGACAACTGCGCGTGCGCTCCGCCCAAGGCGGCACCGTTCCCTTGGAGAGCGTGGCTTCGCTGTCGCTGGCCAGCGGTCCGCAACGGATCGAACGCTACGACCGCCAACGCTATGTGGCGATCAATGCGGGACTGGGCGGCATGGCGCTGGGGCAGGCCGAAGCCGCGGTAGCCGCGCTGCCCGCCAGTACATCGATGCCCGACGGCGTCGTGTTGACGGAAGGCGGCGAGGGCGAGATGGCGTCCGAACTCGCTTCCGGCTTCGCCACGGCCGCCGCAACCGGCGTGCTGTGCATGTTTTGCGTGCTGGTGCTCCTGTTCAAGGAGGTGTTGCAGCCACTGACGATCCTGTCGGTCGTTCCGGTGTCTTTGGGTGGTGCCTTTATCGCGCTGTGGGCGACAGGAACCGAGCTGGATGTTCCCGCCATGATCGGGTTGGTGATGCTGATGGGCGTGGTGGCCAAGAACTCGATTCTGCTGGTGGACTATGCCATCACCCTCATGCGCGAGCGCGGGACCGATGCAGCTTCCGCGGTCCGCGAAGCATGTGCTAAACGGGCCCGCCCCATCATCATGACCACCATCGCCATGGTGGCAGGCATGCTGCCGATAGCACTGGGTATCGGCTCGGACGCCAGCTTCCGCCAGCCCATGGCCATCGCCGTCATCGGCGGGCTGATGATATCCACCTACCTCAGCCTATTCCTGGTGCCGGTGGTGTTTCTGGCGATGCACAAACTGCATCTGCGCATGGGTAGAAGACGATTCGCCGATTCCAATGCAGTGCCATGAAGATAAAGCAAGGAGACACTCCGGCCCGGCTTTTCACTCGCTGGTGTCAGCTAGTGACAAGAGGCCAAGGCTGGTACGCTTAATCACCGCTTGCTAGCTCAGCGGCATCAGACACGGAGCCGCCTCCCATCATGGCCGGAAAATTCCTCAAGCCCGAGGCGCTCGCCGACTTCAAGAAGAGTCGAGAGCGCACTCTTTCCAGGCAGAAGCGTGAAGGGCTTGAACAGCATCCGGTGCGTTTCTATGTATGTGGCTGCTCCGATGTCGGTTGCGCCGGTTGGCATAGCATTCTTACCGACCACACGGTGCCTACTGCGGAAGAATGCGAGCAGATCATTCGCAACGACAACCAGACCCGCAAGCGCAGCAAGAAACCTTCTGCATAGTCGGTCGATCAGCGTTTGTCATTCTCGGATTGGTTCAACTAACAGAACAGGAAGCCGAAGTCAGAATACTGCTCGGCAAAGCCGAGACGGAAACAGGATGGATATTCTGTTATCCGCTTTCTACGAGCTGCGCCATCGTGTCCCCGCTGAGTATTTCCGTCGACTCATGAAGTCCACCGAATCAGAACTATTCGCCACGCAAGGGTGCGTTCGCCTGGAGGGGTTTCATTCGAAGGCCAGGATGGCGGCGATCAAGCGGGTGCTGATCGATGAATTGAAACGCGTGCAAGCGGGTCGTGGCATGCCGGCTTCGTTGCGTGCACTGCCTGTCTTTCAGCAGATCGGCAAGCTATCCGGATTGGTGAAGGTTCCAGGTTTGCACGCATCGCTGATGACGTCGGAGCTGAAGGAAGTCGTCGCACGCTTTGGTGGGCGCATACCTGCCAACATCCAGGAGACACAATTGCTGCTGTCGCCCGCTGCGCAGGGTGCGTGGACGCTGCAGGGCTTGAACTGGCATGTGGACGTCGCGGCCGATCCACGCGGGAACATTCCGGGTATCCAGGCTTTCTTCCTGATCGACGATGTGGCGCCACAGGGCGGCGCCACATTGGCGCTGGCGAGATCCCATCGATCCGATTATTCGGGTGATGCGAATGGATCTGCCTTGAGACGACTACTGAAGACTTCGGTGCAGCTTGAGCGTGATCTTGAAGCGCGCGGCATTCATCTCGTGGAGATGTCAGGCCGCGCTGGCGATGTCTTCTTGATGGATATGCGTGTCCTGCATACGCCGTCGATCAATGCGACCAGGAACACCCGCATGATGGCGACGGCGCGATGCTTCTTGAGTCCTTCGGAATAGACACCCTCTTCGTATCGGGTTTCTACAACTCAACCCTCGCCGTCATGGCCGATCATTCGGCTGTCGAGAAGCGCTGCCGGCGAAGAGCCTGTCCCCGCGCAGGCAGGACCGTGGCTTGGTGACAACCGTGCATAAGCACATGAAAACTGGCTATCAACCGTGCCGCTCAAGGCGCAACCCTTGCAGTTCAACGCATTAGAGCAATTGCCACCAGGGATGAAGAAGAAAAGCGTGTGGCGATAACTCTTTCGTCACACTTCCGCTCCGGTCGATTGCTAGAAAGTCACCCGGCTTATCGGGAGGCATGCGATGCGAATCACGATCATTGGCGCGGGATTCAGTGGTGGCACCTTGGCGACATTGCTGGCATCCGAAAACGGCCAGAGCACGGAAGTCTGCCTGATAGGCGTCGAAGACACGTTCGCGCGCGGTGTGGCCTACGGCGAAACGCGCCCGGAGCATGTGTTGAATGTCCGTGCCGGGCATTTGGGTGCGGATCCGGACAACCCGGGGGAATTCGCCGACTGGCTGAACCTGGGTAAACAGGGGCGTGAAGGTTTCCTGCCTCGTCTGGCCTACGGCGAGTACCTGATGGATCGTTTGCAGAAGGCGAAGGAGCGGGCCAACAACCTGACTCTGCTGCGCCAGGAGGCTATCGCTATCAATCGGCTCGGAAACGGCTTTCGCGTGCATCTGGATGACGGGAGCTACTTCACCAGCGATCAGGTCGTGCTCGCGCTGGGCGCATTGCCGCCGCAGCGGCTGATAGGCATCGGGCCGAGACTGGCCCGGCATCGCCGCTACATCGCGTGGCCTTGGCAAGACGATGCTCTGGACCAGATCGATTCGCAGGCGCGCGTGCTGATCGTCGGCACCGGGCTGACCATGGCGGACGTAGCGGTCAGCCTCGCGCGTCGAAGTCACCGTGGGCACATCGTGGCCATCTCCCGGCACGGTTTGTTGCCGCAATCCCATACCCCTGCGCCAGGAGCAACCATCGAATTGCCACCCAGCGTTTATCAAGCGCTGCGCAAGCACGATATCCGCCAGCTTGTTGCCGCCATCCGCTCCCTGTCCCATGTCCTGCCGGATTGGCGGGGTGCCATCGACGCTCTACGGCCACACACCCAGATGTTCTGGCGTGGATTGCCTCCGCAGGATCGCGCCCGCTTCCTGCGTCATGTCCGTTCCTACTGGGAAGTGGCTCGCCATCGCCTCGCCCCCGAGGTAGGTGAATTGCTAAGCGGCCTGCAGGCATCGGGGCAACTCAAGGTACGCGCCGCTCGCCTGCTCAGAGCCGGACTCCGTGCGAACAGCGCAGAGGTGCTGATTCGCGAGCGTGGTAACGAGCGAAGCCATGTCGAGCAGTACGACTATGTAATCCGCGCCACCGGCCTGGATACCGACATTCTTCGTACCACGCATCCGCTTGCATCGCACCTGCGCGAAGCGGGCCTGATCAGCGCCGATGCGCTGGGACTAGGTGTCAATGCAACGGATGATTTCGAGGTACTGGATCAGCATGGCGATCGCATCCCCGGTCTGTATTGCATCGGGCCTCTTCTTCGGGGGCAGCTTTGGGAGATTACCGCGGTGCCTGAACTACGCACTGCGGCCAAGGTACTTTCACAACGGCTGCGATTCGGGGATCCGGCTACAACCAATGCCAGTGCCCAGCTCCGTAGCCTGGAGCGAGAGTTGAACTTGTCGAGGAGCTTCTGAGAATCGCTGAAAACGCCGCCAAGTCCAGATCATCTTAGGATGAGTTGACCTAGTGGTGGCTGGGGAGTTGCACCACGCTCAGGTGTCTATGCTTGCATCGGATTGCGTGCGCCTGATAAAGGCAAGCATGAGCGGCGTGGCCACGGCCGCGTGCGTTTCCAGCAGGAAATGCCCGCCGTCGAAAACATGCGCCTCCATGCGTGGCAGATCCTGCATCCAAGACAGTGTTTCGGCGATATCGAAGTAGGGGTCGTGACGGCCCCATAGCATCAGCGCTGGTGGTTGCCATTCCTGCAAATACTTGCCGATCGCATCGAATCGAGCGGCGTGGCTCTTGTAGTCTGCAATGAGCGCGAGTTGCGTTTCCATGCGGCCGGGAAGGTTCATCACCCTCCAGTCCTCGACCCAGGGTTCGCCTCTGATCGTGGCAGCGACCTCCTCCGGTAGGCCGTCGATGTATTGCTCGCGGATGAAGTCGAAGCTCAGCTCGACCCTTGCCGCGGCTTCGTTCTCTTTGGTTGGATTCGCCCAGAACTTCAACTGCGCATCCCATACCGGGCCGAAGCCGGTCCGATGCGCGTTTGCGTTTTGAATGATGAGACCGGATACCAGCTCGGGCGCGCGCATCGCAATCAAGAGGCCGACGGCCGCGCCTGAGTCGTGGAGGTAGATGATGCGGCGCTTGATCGCAAGGTGGTCAAGCAGTTCGGAGATCGCATCGCCGAAGGTTGAAAATGAAGGCGATGGCAGGACCTCGGACTGGCCAAAGCCGGGCAGGTCGGGGGCGATCACGTAGGCGGCCTGCGACAGCTCCGGTATGACGTCCCGGAACTCTTGCGCGGAGCTGGGAAATCCGTGCAAAAGCAGCAGGGCAGGCTTGGACGCCTCGCCTGCCGTGGTGAACGACAGCTCCGTACCGCCAGACAGCCGAAATCGTTGCCGAGTCGCTTGGTTCATGTCAGCACTCCTCTCCTCCGCCGATTGGATCACCGGCTATGTCAACGCCGAGGCAACTTCAGCTTGCCCGTCGCAGGAGGCGGTCTCACCGCTTTTTTGCTGACTTGTTACAGCACCACGAGCTGGAAGGCGCGCACACAGCCGGATAGGACTTTCGACCGATGCAGCGTCCAGGGCTCGCGGCAATACTCGCGCATCCTGGCTGCCGCGGTCGTCTCGTGACCCTACTGAGCTTCTTTCGCTTCCGCGGCCTGTTCGTCAAACAGGTGGTGAGTTTCTTCTTCGCCTTCGCGGCGGTGGCGATGGTGGCTGGCGGCCTGGATGCGTGGACGGCGGGTTATCGCTTCCGTCGCGATGCGCGCGAGCTGCTCGACCGCGCGGATTTTCCGGCGATGGCCACGAGCGCAGGGCCGGTCGCGCTTGAAGATCCGCTTGCCTGCCGCCGGCTGGCGGACGCCGTGTTCTGGCGACTGGTCGGCCAAGGCGCCGAGGAGGTGTCGGATTTCGTCGAACTGTTGGGATACTTCCAGGACGGGCGCATGCACGTGGGTATCGTCGAGGACGGCAGAATGGCATGCGGCACCGCGCCCGCACCCTCGCCGTTGCTGCAACGCGCGCTGGCGCAAGCGCTGGTGACCGGGGCGACGAGTGTGGAAACGGCGATCGACGGCGAAGACCAGTGGGCGATCGTGCGTTGGGTGGATCTGGGTGGTGGGCGTTCGGGACTGGTGGGCTTCAACTACAACCCGGGCTGGGCCACCGACACCGACTATGTAATCGCTTTCGATCTGGTTCGCAGTTTCGCCTACGCGCTCGGTATCGGCACCACTTTCATTGTGCTGTGGATGTGGCTGCTGCTGCGGCGTGTACGGCGCGCGACCGAAGCGGCCGACCGATGGGCACAAGGTGATTTCTCCGTCCGTATTGTGGACCGCGCGCGCGACGAGTTCAGTGCCCTGGCCGAGCGTTTCAATCGCATGGCCGATGCATTGTCGCGCACTTTGCACTTGGAGAAAGCGCTGGGTGTTTCGCTTGAGCGCAATCGCATTGCGCGCGATCTTCACGATACCGCCAAGCAGCGCAGCTTCGTGCTGGGCCTCAAGCTGGCCGAGCTGGAACACGATGCGCGTGGCAACGAGCGCTTGCTGTGCACGGTCGTCCAGGCACGGGCGCTTGCCGACCGCCTGCAGCAGGATCTGGTCGATGTGGTGTCGGGTTTCAGCGCACCGGCGATTGCCGAACTCGGCCTGCGCGAAGCGTTGTCGCGCGATATCGAGGATTTGCTTGGCGGTTCCGGAATCGCGTGGGAATTGGAGGTATCCGAACCCCTGGAGCGTTGGCTGAGCTCGCGTCCCATGATCGCGCAGGAGTTGCTGATGATCACGCACGAGGCGGTCGCCAACGCGCGCCGGCACAGCGGCTGCACGCGCGTGCGCATAGCTGGCGTATGCGCCGACCGGCGCGGGCTGTGGAGCGTGCAGGACAACGGACATGGCTTCGACGCGGACACCGCGCCCTTGGGCATGGGGCTGGCGAATCTGCGCTGGCGTGCCGATCAGTTGCCGAATGGAAAGCTCGGCATCGCGTCCTCGGTGAGCGGTACCCGAGTGCAGGTGGAATTCGGTTGCAGCGAAGGTCTAACGGCATGAACTCTGGTAGCGCATACAGGAGGCGAGGATGGAAGTGATCGCAGAAGCCGCCACCACGTTGCTGATCGCCGACGATCACGCAGTAGTGCGCGAAGGCATCCGCAGCCTGTTGCGGCTGGCGCCCGGTTTCGTGGTGGTGGCGGAGGCCGATGACGGCGAGGACGCGGTGGCACTGGCGCGAAAGCATGTTCCCGACGTGGTGCTGCTGGACTTGACGATGCCGGGCATTGGTGGCGTGGCCGCGGCGCGCGGCATCCGCACGGTCAGCCCGCGCAGCCATATCATGGTGCTGACGTCCTCGGACGACGACGAGCTGGCGTTCGCCGCTATCGAGGCCGGGGCGCAGTCGTTCCTGCCGAAGTCGACCCGTGGAGAAGTGCTGCTGCAGGCGATCCGCGCTGCGGCGATCGGCGAACCCACACTGCATCCGGCGATCGCGCGACGCATTCTCAGTGCCATGCAGCGCAGCCGCTGTCCGGCCGCCGATCCGTTCGCCGAACTGACCGAACGCGAGCTCGAGGTGCTTCGCAGCCTGGCCGAAGGCGGCAGCAACGCGCGCATCGCCACTCACTTGGCGATCAGCGAGAAAACGGTGAAAGCGCATCTGAGCAATCTGATGTCGAAATTGCAGCTGACCGATCGCACCCAAGCTGTGGCGTTCGCATGGCGCGAAGGACTGATGCGCCGAAAGGATTGAGCGGGCGTCGGTGTGCGATTGCATCGCGTCCGGTGTGGCTGCCGGACACGATGCTCCCGCCTTGCTCATGGGTCACGCGCTCGACCACATGCGGCTGTCATGCGCTTCGACCGACGTGCATCATCATCGCCTGGCCGCCAGCTGCGCCAAGCGCTGCAATGCGCGGCCATAGCTGCCAGGCGCTTCGCGTTCCGGATAGACGGTGATCGGATAGTCCGGCGGCAGGCCGCGGGTCTCGTAGGAAACGCCCCAGGTATCGCGATAGACCTCGTTGGACAAGCTGAAGATCCAGCCATTCGGCAGCAATTTGGCGAGCCCGTCGGAGAAGATACCCTGGGTGGATTGCCCGACCTGGGTGACGTTGGGCAGTGCACGCATCATCATCGTGAAGGTTTCGCCCGCGCTGCAGGTGAACTCGCTGGTCAGCAGGTATACCGGTTTGCGGTAACGCGACTGGCCACCCGGCGCAATCCGCACCGGCTGCGGTTGGACGCGCGGGTTGGCGTGCGCATACTTGCTGTAGACCACGCGCTCGCGGTCGGCGAAGCGCGCGGCGATTTCCGCCGAGACCAGGTCGAGTCCACCAAGGTTGTGGGCGATATCCAGCACCAGTGCACGAGTGTCCTGCAGTTCTGCCAGAGCCTTATCGACTGCTTGGCCGATCACGGCGCGATTCTCGGCATCGGTGTCGCCGTAGCCACCCATCGCGGTGATCGCCAGGTAACCCACACCGTTGGGCAGGCGGCCCCAGACAACTCGCCCGTCGAGTTCGCTGCGACGGCTGCCGGGCAGCAGCTGCGCGTCGGATTGCGCGCGTTCCTGGGTGATCCAGGACTGTAGCCAGTCCAGGAAAAGTTCCTCGCGCGGCTGTTGTTCGAACTGCCGGCGCAGACGACTGAAGTGCGCGCCGCGCTGGCCCTGGATTTCGAACAGTTGCCCGTCGACGCTGCCGACCAGTGCGGTATGCAGGTCGTCCAAGCCATGCAGCAGTTCGGCCATGATCGGCTGCAGTTCGGCATCGCTGCGCGCACGTATCGCGCTGGGGCGCAGCAGGGCGATGCGCGCGTTCCAATCGACTGCACGTTCGCGGTTGTAGGCATAGAGCCGTTTGAGCGTCAGCGATACCGCATCGAACGTATATAGCGGTTGGCTGCGATCGACCGAATCGGCGCATGCGTCAGGCAAACGCGACAGTTCCACGGCATGCAGCTGCGTGCTCTGCGGTGAACTGGCCAACGCAAAGTCGCGTGGCTTCTGCGAGCGCGCGTAGTAACCGGCGACCTTGGTCAAGATGAGATCGCTGTCGGCCGCCGCGCGCCAGCACAGGCCATCGGCGTACTGGTACAGCGCGGCGTCGTCGGCAGACAAGGCATACAGATCGCCGTAACCAGGCACCGCCCACAAGCCGCGCGCGTTGGGAACGATCTTGCCGTTCTCGACGACGGGACGGAAGGCGGTTTCCCGCAACGGCGGTAGCGGCGCGGATGCCGCGAGAGCGGGAAGGGCGACTAACAGCATCGCAGCGGCAAGCGCGGAGGGTCGCAGCGACCCTCCGCAACGAGAAACAGAAAAAGGGGGAAACAGAGCCATGAGGGACCAGCGTTGACACCGCCGAGCGCGGCCCCGGCATGCTTGCAGCGCATCCCAGCCCCGGCATCGGCCGTCCGATGTAGAGCGCCTCCGACTTTATGCGCAGAGTGATAGGCCGAATGGCTGGCGGTATCACGCGATGACGGCAGCGGTTATGCGTCGGCTTGTTCGCCGGACCCCGCGGCCCTAAGATCGAACGGCAACCGGACTCGGGATCCGGCTATTGGGTAGATCTGAACAGTCAGCCAGTGTGGGCCGATTTACCCAGGCGATAAGCCAAACCCATTTAATCGCTTCAGCAGCAGGCGCCAATGAACTACGCATACCGCCGCGGTACCGCCATCGCCATCTTCATGATAGTTCTCGCGGCGGAACTGAGTGCTGCCATGGTGTTCGTTCCAAGCATGGACGTAGCGGACATGAGCTTTCACGATTTCATGCTGGTGTCTATGGGCTATGCATTCATCCCATTGTTGGTGGTGCTTGTAGTAGCAGCTATCGCGCTCGCCGCGCTTGTACTGATTGCATATCTCGCAGCAAGGCTATTTTTGCGCTTGGTTGAGGCTAGCTAGCCGGTGCCGGCGACCAATACATTCAAGCTGAGACCGCTTTGCAGCTGGGATACTTGGGCGCTAGGCAGTGCAAAAATTTGGTTGCTCTCAATCATGGTTGCTTTGGCTTGGCTACCCACTCAGACCGTCCTCGCTAAGACAGATCCTCTATGCGCCCCGCTCCGCGCATTTGTGCAGTCCGTCCAGCCCGACGAGAGCAGGGTGCTCGAGTTTCGCACCTCGTGGGGCAGCAGTTTCAAGGACTCTACGGAGCCAGCGCTCTTCGCCAAGCGTTGCAACCACTTTGGCTACAGTCCAGCTGAGACCATGTGCGAGTATCTGGTGAAACACGGCGCAACTGAGTTCTCAGACAATAACCTCAAACGCTCAGTAATGTGTCTTTCTCCAAAAACAAAACTTGACTCGGGCCTGTCTATAGCCGACGCCACCTTCTCCCTTAGCTACGGCAGCGATGATCGCGGTGCCTTGGTTAGCCTTAAGCTTGTCGAGGATCCGAAAATAGGTGGCGTGGTTCTCAGAATCTCAGTGGATGGATACTGATTGTGCTGCCCATAATTCATTCAAATAAGAAATAATTCGCGAGTCGGAGTAGCTAAGGCGCTATGCGATTTGGAGGCTCGTCCAATGACCATTTCGATGCTTCAACTCATTGCAATCATGCTCACGGCTGTGGCTATGTCTGCTGGCTGGGCGCACTTACTGGAGCTTCGCAGCAAGATGAAGCTCTCGCGAGGCGAATATTTGACGGTTCAGAAAATCTACCGTGGCTGGGCGCTGCTAGGGATTGTCGTGGTCGCCGCCCTGATATCTACGGGCGTTCTCGCCCTGCTTCAGCGGGGCAGCGGACCCGCGTTCTATCTCTCGCTGGTGGGTTTTTCGTGCATCGCCCTAACGCTTGTTGTGTTCTATGTCTTTACCCTTCCTGCAAACAAGAAGACCAGGAACTGGACCGTGTTGCCTGCGGAATGGGAATCCTTAAGAAAGCGCTGGGAGTACTCGCATGCAACCAGCGCAATCCTTTATTTCATAGCGCTCGCTTCTCTGGTTCTTTCATTGCTCGTGGATTGCTTTAGATAGGCCGAGAATCGCGCCTCATGACTCTCCGGCGATCGCTCGATCCAAAGACCAGCCGCCGCCGCGGAATGCCATGAAGACAGCGAGGAACAACATCAGGAACGGGTACTCGATGCCGCGATCGATCCAGGGCCATGTGGGGCCGAGCGCGTAGCAGATCGCCAGCATCTGCACGGCGACCAAGGCCGCGATCAGACGGGTACCCAGGCCTAGCGTGAGGAGTAGGCCGCCGATGCCTTCTAGCAGGGCAACGCACATTGCCAGTGCCGGTGCGGCAGGCAAGTGCAATACGTTCTCGATCAGGTTGATGGACCCGGCCATGGGATCCGCCATCGAGCCGTGGGAAGTGCGCAACAGCTTGGGCAGACCATGGGTGATCAGGATGACGCCGAATACCGCGCGTAGCACGGCATAGGCCATTGCCTCGGCGTGCGGGTAGGGGCTGTCGAAGAACGGAAACCGCGACCCGGATTGCGGAGGGGTCAAGGTGTGATTAGGTGGAGTAGGGCGCTGCATTGTTCTTCCTTGGAGAAGGAGCGCGTAGCTCTGTCGCGCTTTGACCAATGGGATGGTTCGGTCGGAGGTCTTGAGCTGAGGTGCGGGCCCAAAACCTCCTAGGTGTTCGCCGCGCGGACATGCCCCCGCGCGGAAGGACGTGTCGGTCAGGCAAAGCCGCCGTTGACACGCAGGACTTGCGAATTGACCCAGCCACCATCGGGGCCCGCGAGGAAGGCGACAGCCGAGGCGATGTCGTCTGGCGTGCCCAGGCGTTGCAGCGGTGCGAGCTGCGCAATCTGCGCAATCTGTTCGTCGGACTTGCCGTTGAGGAACAACTCGGTGCCTACCGGGCCAGGCGCGATCGCGTTGACGGTGATGGCGCGGCCACGCAACTCGTTGGCCAGGACGTGCACGAGTCCTTCGACGCCCGCCTTGGAGGCGATATACGGCCCGTAGTTGGGGAAGCTGCGGGCGATGACGCTGGTGGACAGCGCGATGATTCGTCCGCCTTCGCCCAGGTGCTGCGCTGCATTCGCCAGTACCAGGAAGCTCCCGCGCAGGTTCGTGGAGATGACGCGATCGAAATCGGAGAGGCTGCTGGTGGCGATCGGCGTCATCGCCATCACGCCGGCACTGTTGACCACCACGTCGATACGACCGTAGGTCTGCTTCGTTGTGGCGAACAGGCGGGCGACGTCGTCGGCATCGCCGACGTCACCTTGCAATGCGATTGCGGCGCCACCGCGGTTGCGGATGTCCGAAACCGTCGCGTCTGCCTGGTTCGCATTGCCGGCGTAATTGACCACGATGGTGAAACCATCGGCGGCCAACCGCAGGGCGATCGCGCGGCCGATGCCGCGCGAGCCGCCGGTGACGATGGCGACGCGGGAATCCGCAGAGATTGCTGTGTTCATTTATAGGCTCCTGTCAGTCGCGCCTGGAGCGGCGCGGTCGGGAGCCATTCTTGGTGTTGCGACGGGCTGGATAAATCAGCTAAAACTGGCAACTCAATTCAATTGGCGACAACAATCCAGCCATGGACCGTTTCCAGTCGATGCAGTTGTTCACCCGGATCGTCGAGCTGGGTAGCTTCACCCGGGCGGCCGGCGCGCTGGATATTCCCCGCGCCACAGCCACCCATGCGATGAAGGAACTGGAAGCGCGGCTTGGCACGCGGCTGCTGGAACGCACCACGCGGCAGGTGCGGCCGACCTTGGACGGCCAGGCGTTCTACGAGCGCTGCGTGCAACTGCTGGGAGATCTGGAGGATGCGGAGTCGTCGTTGCGCACCGTCGCCACCAATCCCCGGGGCACGTTGCGCCTGGACCTGCATGGCACCCACGCGACCCGCATCGTATTGCCGCGCATCGATGAGTTCCGTAGCCGCTACCCGCAGATCGGTTTGGTCGTCAGCGGCGGCGACCGCCTGGTCGACCTGGTGCGCGAAGGTATCGACTGCGTGGTGCGCGCGGGCACGCCCAAGGATTCCTCGCTGGTGGCAAGGCGATTGGCGGTCATGCCGGAAGTGGTTTGTGCGAGTCCGGAGTACCTGCAGTACTTCGGTACGCCCGCGCATCCCGATGAACTGTCCGCGCACCAGGCGGTGGGATTCTTCTCCAGCAGTCACGACCGGAGCTATCCGTTTGAACTGACGGTCGAAGGTCAGGCGCGCCAGTTCGAGCTGGCCCACTGGATTGCGGTCAACGATGCCGAGAGCTATGTCGCCTGCGCGTTGAGAGGCTGTGGGCTGATCCAACTGCCTCGCTATCACGTCGAAGACGAGCTTCGCGACGGACGCCTGGTCGAAGTGCTGTCCGACTGGCCAAGCACGGGCATGGTGGTATCGGCCATGTATCCGCAGCACCGCCAGCTCTCGCCTCGTGTGCGAGTGTTCGTCGATTGGGTGGTATCGGTGTACGCAGAGAAGTTTGGTTCAGCCCAGTAGCGCTTGCGCGGGCGATGCATGGGACGGCTTGCGGATCCCAGCCGCTGACACAGAAGAAAATCTCGCCTTCCTCTGCATGCTGGCCACAACCGTTGGTCCTCTATCCCTTCAGGACCAGCGATCCATCCGGATATCGCGCGCACATGAAGTCGACGAAGGCGCGGACTTTCGGCGCCGCCAGTCGCCTTGAAGTGTGCAAGACCCAGAGCGCCGGGGTCGCTCCCGACACCGTGCCCCATTGCACCAGCTCGCCGCGGGCAAGTTGGTTCCATGCGATGGACTGCGGAATAAGCGCGGCACCACCGCCTGCAATCGCCGCATCGCGGATCATCAGGAAGGAAGAGAACTTCAACCTCGGCACCGGCTCCACGATCAAGCGCCCGTCATCGAGATCCCAGGTGGTCGGCTGGAAACTCGACATCACGATGCCAGGCACTTGCCTGACCGGACCGGGCGCTGGGACCGGCACGCTAGGCGCGGCCACGACCACCAGCCGATCCTTGGCGAAGCAGCGGCCGACCAGGCTGCTGTCTGCGCTTGGATTGATCCGAATGGCAACATCGAACTGTTCTTCGACCAGGTCAACGGCGCGATCCTCTGCCACCACCTCGAGCGTGATCTCCGGATAGGCCGCACAGAAATCCGCACCAATGCGCCCCATCGCCAGTTGCGAGAACAGCACCGGCGACGCGATACGCAAACGTCCGCGCGGTGTCGACAGTCCCTCGCGCGCAGCCGTCAGAGCCTCGGCCACCTCGCCTAGCGGCACTTCGGTTCGGTCCATCAGCAGTTGCCCGGCTTCGGTGAGTTTCAGGCCGCGGGCGCTGCGCTCGACGAGCCGGACACCCAGTTGTTCCTCAAGCTCGGCAATGCGCCGCGACAACGTCGCTTTCGATCTGCCGCTTGCACGGCTTGCCTTTCCCAGGCCTTCGTTGGCGGCGACCAGCGCGAAATCGATCAGGGCATTCAGGTCCATGGTGTTCCATATTTGAGACCAGGCGTCTACATCTTGGCGTCTTCGTTTTGAAGGTGCAACGGCATAACGTCTCCTCAGGGTCATGGCGAACTTCTCGCACGCACCCACCTTTCCATCCATTGCAGGAGATACACATGAGCATTCTCGTCACCGGTGCCACCGGCACCATCGGTTCTCTCATCACCCAAGGCCTCGCCGACGCGGGCGCCGAGGTCAAGGCGCTGGTTCGCCAGCCTGGCAAGCGGAGCTTCCCCGCGGGCGTCACCGAAGTGGTCGGCGACCTGACCGATGTACCGTCGATGCGCGCCGCGCTGTCGCCGGTGCGTACGCTGTTCCTGTTGAATGCCGTCACCCCCGACGAAGTGACGCAGGCGTTGATCGCGCTGAACCTCGCCCAGGAGGCAGGCATCGAGCGCATCGTCTACCTCTCGGTCATCCACGCCGACAAGTTCACCAACGTGCCGCACTTCACCGGCAAGCAAACCGTCGAGCGCATGATCGAAAGCCTCGGTATTCCCGCCACCATCCTGCGCCCGGCGTACTTCATGCAGAACGAAGGCATGGTCCAGAAGGCGATCCAGGACTACGGCGTCTATCCGATGCCGATCGGTGCGGCGGGCGTGGCGATGATAGATGCGCGCGACATCGCAGACATTGCCGTTGCAGAGTTGCTGCGACGCGACCGGGCGCCTGCTGCGCTCGATCGTGTGACGCTGGACCTGGTCGGCCCGCAAGCACTGACGGGCGCCTCGGTGGCGAAGGTCTGGAGTTCCGCTCTAGGCCGCGAAGTCGTCTACGCCGGCGATGACGTGGCAGCCTTCGAAGCACAGATGGCCGCGTTCGGCCCTGGCTGGATGGCCTACGACATGCGCCTCATGATGGCCGGCATCCAAAAGTTCGGCATGCAAGGCGCCGAAGGAACGGTGGAACGATTGCAGTCCATCCTGGGACGTCCGTTGCGTACCTACGAAAACTTCGTCCGCGAGGCGACTGCGCGCGCATGATGCGCGCATAGCGTGCAGCAAGGCGGCTGGATGTGTTGCATGGGAATCGCCGTCAGGAGGACTCGAATGCGGACCTTTCCCTGCCGTCGACAGCAAGAATCCGATCCAGCCGCAGAGTGTCGCCATTGTCCAGACGCATGTATTCCACGCCACGCTGTGCGAACAGGTCGGTGATGCGCGCTTCGACGACGGACCGCTCGCCGCTCGCATCCTCGACCGCGATCACGGCTTTCCGGCGTTGAACCGAGGTCGCTTCCAGCACGTCGTGAAACTCGCAGTTGATGGGCGTGTAGTCCTGTGACATAGCGATCTCCATGTGCCGGGATATGTGCATTGCCTACCGGTGGAGGACTGGCCGCAGCAGCGCGGCCAGCCTTCGTCCGAATTTCTACTGGCGCAGCTTGACGCCGGGGAAGTCGACCGGCACCGCGAAGGCCACATTGATGTAGTTGGTGAACAGATTCAGCGCGACGTGGGCGAGGATCTCGACGATCTCCTCGTCGCCGAAGCCGGCGGCGCGCAACTGCGCCACATCGGTGTCATCGATCTGGCCGCGGCCGTCGACCACGCGCAGCGCAAAACGCAGGGCGGCGGCTGTCTTCGGATCATCGGATTCACCACCCTGGGCGGCAGCCATTTCCTGGCTGCTGGCGCCGGCCTTGCGGCCCAGTGCCGTGTGCGCGGACAGGCAGTACTCGCAGACATTGCGGTTGGCGATGGCCACGGCGATCTGTTCGCCGAGCTTGGCCGGAATGACGCCGCCGCCCAGCGCGCCGAACGAACCCCACATGCTCTTCAGGGCGGCGGTGGAATTGGCCACGGCGCGAAACATGTTGGGGGTTGCGCCGAAGGCGGAGTGGATCTGGCGCAGGAGGATCTGGCGTTCGCCGGCGGTGTCTTGGGGGTTGATGAGGGGTACGCGGGACATGATCGGAGTTCCTATTCGAGGGGCCGGCCGGAGTGGCCGGTGGGTGGTCATAATAGGAACCCGCTCAGGACGTTTGGTGTCTTAATGTCGATAATAGATGGTAATTCGTCCAGTTTTACTGCCGCCGCGGGTATCCCGGCGATCGACCGCCTGACCCCGGTGCTGGAGCGCTTCCGGGTACAGGCCTCGCTGTTTCATTCCGGCCCGCTGTGTGGGCATCAAGTCTTCGATGCAAAGCCGGGCCGCGGTTTCCTGCATGTGCTGCGGCGAGGCGCGATGGACATGCTTCACCGCGAGGGAGCAACGGTGGCGCGCAAACACCTTGCCGAACCCACGTTGCTCCTCTTTCCCCGTGCGGCGCATCACGAGTTCATCAATCCTCCGGTCGAAGGATCGGACTTCACCTGCGCGACATTGGATTTCGACGGAGGCATCCGCAACCCCATTGTCCAATCCCTGCCCGACACGATCGTTTTGCCATTGGAGAAGATCGATGGCTTGGGCGCGACGTTGGATCTCCTGTTTGCCGAGGCAGACCAGGTCCGCTGTGGCTCCAGACTTCTCACCAATCGCTTGTTCGAAGTCGTGTTGATCCAGGTCCTTCGATGGATCATCGATCACCCTGAAGAAGCCAAGGTCCCGCCAGGGATGATGATGGGGTTGTCCGATCCGAGATTGGCCAAGGCGCTGATCGCGGTGCACGAATCGCCGAATGCCGACTGGACGCTCGAGCGGATGGCAACCAGTGCGGGCATGTCACGCAGCGCTTTTGCCGCTGCGTTCAAGGAGGCGACGGGGACCACACCGGCCGCGTACTGCCTGGACTGGAAGCTCAACGTTGCGATATCGCTGATGCGGGCCGGCCGATCGGTCAAACAGGTTGCTCTGGATCTCGGCTTCGCCGACGCGCCCACGCTGTCGCGCGCGTTTCGCCGCAGGACGGGCTCATCGCCAAGGGCGTGGTTCGCGCAGCATTCTCAAGTCACCTGAATCATTTGGCCTGAAGCCAGCGTGGCACTGGAGGCTTTAGGAGCCAAGCTCTTGGCTCCGCTCTCCTGACGCAATCGCGTCGAGATTGATTCGAATCGGGAAACAGTCATGTCACCCGTTTGAGGCTATGTCGGCGCTGTGGGAGTTCCCATACTTCACCACAACAACGCTGCGATGCCATTTTTCCTTCGCCGCGTTCTCACTCGCAATCGGGAGCAACCATGAACAACGCGGCCATGAACCACATCGCCACCGTGCTGGGCCGCCTTGGCCTGGCGCTTATCTTCATTCTCTCGGGCTGGTCCAAGATCGGCGGCTATGAAGGCGCCGGGCAGTACATGCAGGCCATGGGCGTGTCGCCCGTGCTGTTGCCCGTGGTGATTGCGGTCGAACTGCTCGGCGGTCTGGCCATCGTGCTGGGCTTCGCCACCCGTTGGGTTGCGTTGGGGCTCGCGGTGTTCACACTGCTGGCCGGGGGGTTCTTCCACGGCAATTTCGGCGACCAGAACCAGTTCACCCACTTCTTCAAGAACGTGGCGATGGCCGGCGGCTTCCTGGTGCTGTTCGCCAACGGTGCCGGCGCGGCCAGCGTCGATGGTTGGTTGCAGGCTCGCCGCATCACCCGCTGATCCGTCAGCATTCCCCACACGATGCTATTCGGCGTATGCCGGATAGCCGGGTGATCCGGCGCGGTCGATCAAAGCCCGCTTTTGACCTTGGATTCAGCCGGGCACGGAGTACAGCATTGCGCGATTGAAATAAGTCGCCCGTTCGAACTCGTCGATGTTCGCGGCAATCCGAGGTAGCTGGGGGAACATCTCAGCCAACTCGCTGACGATCGCCATCGACAAGGCAGCGCGTTGTTCGACACTGCGCCCTTGCATGATCCAGGCGAAGGTGTGGATGAAATCATCCCGCCCACCGCCGACAGCGTAATTTTCGAAAGCGCGCACGCGGATCTTGATGTCCGATTCTTCGAACAGCCCTGAAGAATTCACCACGCGATGTAGTCGAACAATGATCGATTTCTCGTCGTGAATCTGAAGTATTCCCTGAGAACAGTCGACTACGAAGTGCGGCATGGCGGCTCCAATGAGTGAACGCATGAATCGAGGGCGCGAGGGCCTTCGAGCGGAAACGAGGGAAACTAATCAAGCCGCCGCCACACGGAAACCGGGACGCTTCCATCCGGTCGCGGTGGAACCCGATAGCGCAGCTCGGCGCCGTCCAATGTGTACTGGCGCCTTTGGGTCGTACCTTCCCAGTTGGGAAAGGACGAGCCTTCGATCGAGAACACCAGCGCCGCTGCCCGTTCGTCGATTGCGATCGTGCCGTAATGCGTGCTGCTGCCCATGACCGCGGACCGGAATTCGTCGACGCTGCCATCGGCCTTGCTGTCGCTGGCGAAGCGCAGGCGTTCGGACTTGAAGATCTGCAGCGAATATCGCCCATTCTCATCGACGACGAGTCTGCCCTTTGGGTTCTCGCCGTAGTCGCGCGTGGTCGTGCCATCCGGCAGAACCTTGTCCGCGGCGACCAGCGTCCAGGTGCCTTGCAACGGGAACATGCGTGTCGGGAGCTGCGCGTCAGGTACAGCCAGCCCCGCCAGCATGGCGACAAGTGCGCCGGTCAATAGTTTCATCACGTCGAGTCCTTATGCCTGGGATCGACCGCAGCATAAGTCGCTTGATAGATACGAGAAATGCATCTACAAAGATATCTGTCATTTCAAAATCGAATCATCCCGATGAAGGCGATGGACGTAGATGCCGTCAAGGCATTCCTGCGGGCGGTCGATCTGCAAAGCTTCACCCGGGCGGCCGATGTGCTGGGGACTACCCAGTCTGCGGTCAGCCTCAAGTTGCGGCGTCTGGAAGAGCAACTGGGCCGTCGCCTGCTGGAACGCACGCCACGGCATGTGCGCCTTTCTGCCGAGGGGCTTGCCTTTCTTGGCGTGGCGCGCGAACTGGTGTCGTCCCACGACCGTGCGGCCACTGCCTTCGAAACCGAACAGCGCCGGTTGGCGATCGGCATCAACCAACAACTGGTCGGCAACCAGCTCCCGTTTCTGTTGCGGCAGATGCAGGATCACGATCCCAACCTGTTGGTCGAGATGCGCATCGCCGGCACCAACGAACTCATGAAAGCCCAGGAACAGGGGGAGCTCGACGCCGTGCTGGTGCTGCGCCCCGAGGATCGCGGCAAACGCGGCAAGGTGGTATTCGCCGAATCCTTTTCGTGGTTCGCGGCAGCCAGCTGGGAGCCGCGCGCCGGCCAGCCGTTGCCGTTGGCGACACAGGGCGAATCGTGCCGTATCCGCATCGCGGCGGTACGCGCGCTTGACCGGGCGGGGATCCAATGGCGCGAAGTCTTCGTCGGCAAAGGCGCCGCGATCCTGGGCGCCGCCGCCGTCGCCGGTCTCGCTGTGGCGGTGCTGGCGCGGCGGGTGGCGCCGCCAGGCGCGGTCGACGTCAGCGGGGTACTTTCGTTGCCACCGATCCGCTCGCAGGACGTAATGCTTTACAGCAACCTCAGCGATCGGCGAACGCGCGATGCACTGCGCGTTCTCACGCTGGCATTCCAGTAAGGGTTAGAAGCCTCCGTTCGGCAACGGCGCAAGTTGCCAAACCGCGTTGGAATAGGGGTCGCCGATCCACGCCGGTCGGCCGTCCGCGTCGACCTTCGCTTTCAGTATCCGGAATTGCCCATCGGGCGACAGGTCCGCCACGTAGGGTCTCTTGATCAGCCCGCGCCCGACAAACGTCACGCGGCCGTCTGCGCCCACCATTCCGAGCCATTCCTTTCCGCCCCAATACGAGCCCCGCTGAAGGAGCTGGGATGGCTTTCCCGTTGGTGTCAGGGTGTTGGTGTGGGCGATGCGGCCGGAACCGTCCATCCATTGTTCCACGAGCTCTTCTCCGGGCTTGGACCAAACCCACGCCAACGTGTAACTACCCGCGACGTCGACGGTGCGCCGCCCGGCTAGCCGCACATAAACGCCCCACACGGCGGGGTCGGCGGCGAACTGCGGCGCCTCTGGGGGCCGCGTCGCGGACGCAGTCGGCCCCATCGGCTCCGCTGCTGCAACCGGCGTCGGTGCGGGCACCGGATCGTATTCCGGCTCGGTGCCGTCGAGCGTCACCGTAAACTGCCGGCCTTTCGAGGCGCTCGTGACACCAAGAAGGTAGATGCCGTCCGACCCCAGCGTGTGCTCCAGCGAGACGTCGCCGACGCCGTCGGCGCGCGCAATCTCGCTGCCGGCTTGATCGTAGAAGGTCACCGCGGCCAGGGATCCGGGCAGAGCGAGCTGCACCCGTACCCTCGTGTCCTTTAGGCCCACAAACGCATAGAACTCACCGCCGTCGGTCAACGTGCTCGCCGTGACGCGCTGCCCGTAGTCGATGGTCGAGGGTGTCTGCGACGCGGCCGGCAAGGGCAGCGCACCCACAATGGACAGCCCGGCGATCCAAAGCAGGCGGCCGATCATTGCATCCTCCCGCGGCGACGCGCGCGCTCGATGCTCTCGCGCAGTTTGGCGTCCAACTCCGCATCTTTACGCGCAATCTCGACCTTCACACGAGCCAGATCGGCGGCGCGCTTGCGCTCTGCTTCAAGCGCATTGGCCGCCATCATCTCCGGGGTCAACGCGGGCGGATCAGGCGTCTCGACCACCAGCGAATCGGTTGCCGGAGAATCTTCGACAGGCTGCGAGGGCACGGGCGGCTCCGGCCAATCGATCAGCTTGGCCCCTGGGTGCCGGGTCGGATACGCGGTGTGGTCGCGGCGTACGGAGTCCAGCCGTTGCGACGCGTAACAGCCGGCGCGGACACCTCCGCCGATGTCGTCCAGTGGAATCCCGTTGCTGCTGCGCCACTCGTCGAACTTGAAACCGGTGGAGGTCTCGTCAAGATCCTCCTCCGACGTTTCCATGATCGACGTGTAGTAGTACCCCTCCTCGCCGTACGCGTTCTGCAAGTAGCAGAAGTAGTACGTACTGGCCGAAGCAGGCAATGCGGCCAGCAGGCAGAAGCCCGCGACCGCCGTGACGACAAATAGGATTTTCTTGCGAGACGCCATTGCGTATCCCCTGTGTAACGCTTGTGGCTTGAACGATATTACGTCAGGGGCAGGGCATAGCGCACGTGCCGGTGCCGTCGCGCCGGTTGAGTACGACGATGCCCCCGGCGACGAACGGCAACGTCCGCTTCCGACCCGAAGCGGACAGATTGCATATGTCATGACTAAGCCCGGGTCGGGCGTCGACTGCCTGCCGACGCCTGGGATCGGAATCACTTCGCCGACTTGGCGTCGATGCTGAAAGTGCCTGCGCCGTTGGCCACCAGCATCAGAAAGGCGCCCGTGATGGAGACGTTCTTCAAGAACATGATCATCTGCATCTGGTCGGCGAAGTTGTTGTGGAATACCAGGCCCGTGACCAAGGTGAAGCCGGCCAGCAATGCGGCGACGATACGGGTCTTGAAGCCGAGGATGATGGCGACGGCACCCAGCACTTCCAAGGCAATCACCGCAGGCAGCGCGACGCCCGGGACGCCCATCGAGGCCATGTAACCGGCGGTCGCGTCGTAGGCGTTGATCTTGCCCAGGCCGGACATGAGGAAGAGAACGACGAGAAGAACGCGGCCGACAAATTCGGCACCATTGCGGGCGAAGCTGAAAGTAGTAGAGGCAGTGGAAACGGTGGTGGACATGGGAGTTTCTCCGGATGTGGTGGTAGGGAAATGAAGCGGTGGGTGGTGCTAGGAATGCGCGGGGGGTTTAACCAAGACGTCCGGCTGCGCGAAGGATCGTGCCGATGCGTTTGATCTCAGCCTCGCCCCGCTCCAACGCGTCCGCATTGGTGTGAACCGAGTAGTAGCCCGTGACAAGGTCATGCGGGTGCTTGATGGCAGTGCCGATCACGAACGAGGTCGGCCCTTGCGCGGTGAACTCAAGCACGCCGTCGGACTCGTCGAATACCGCAATCTCGCCGGCGGCAACGGGTTCCGGCGTTCTGGCCGTGCCTTCGTCGACCGCGATCCAACCGACGGTGTGTCCTTGCGGCGGTTGGTAACGCCATGTCTCGCCGTCTTGAAGGCGCACGAGGAAGTAATTGATGTTGTCAGGGGCGCGGATGGGACTGCGCGCTTGGCCATATCGACCCAGGACGACCGTGACCGGCCCATCGCTTTCGACCTGCTCAGGCGGGATGTACTGCCCTTCGGCCGGTGAGTTTTCCAACTCCGCCGGCAAGGCCAGCCACAGTTGAAAGAACTTCAGCGGTTCGTCGGTATAGACGCGGCCGTCATGCCACGCACCGGCGCCTGCCTTCATCCATTCCAGACCGCCTGCCGGCACCTGCCCGGACTGACCAGTCGTATCTTCGTACTGCAAGCCACCGCTAAGCGCGATCGTCAGCGTCGCGATGCCCGAATGCGGATGAATGCCGAAGAAGGTGTCGCCTGTCGGCGGCAGTGCGCCGCGGTCCAGGAAGACGAACGGCTTGATCAGTTGGCCTAGGTCAGAAGGGTTGACGAGGCGGGTAATCGGGCCCCGGGTGTTGCCGCGTCCCTGGAACACGATGCGGCGGGCGGGGGACAGCGTGTCGGGCTGAAAGAGCTTGGGGGTCAGGCGAGTCACGGCGGCATCTCTGTGGAGGTGCAGCCACGATAGGTTTGTCGGATGTATCTTGATAGCCTATATTTATCGATGATATCCATCTAAAGGATAGATATATGCTCGACGGTGTCACGCTGGACCAGATCCGCACCTTTATCGCAGCCGCGGAGCAAGGCAGTTTTTCCGCAGCGGGCCGGAAGTTGCGGCGTGCACAATCGGTCGTCAGCCATACGCTTGCGAATTTAGAAGCGCAACTTGGCGTCTCCTTGTTCGAGCGCAGCGGCCGCTATCCGCAGCTCACAGAGGAAGGGCAATCACTGCTGCGCGACGCGCGTGCCGTAGCCGACCACATGGATGATTTCAAGGCGCGCGCCCGTTCCATCCGTGAAGGCTTGGAGCCGGAACTGTCTGCGGCAATGGATGTGATGTATCCGATGCCGGCCATCACTCATGCAGTAGGCCAATGCCGGGAACTCTTTCCAACGACTCCATTGCGGTTATATGTAGAGGCGCTGGGCGGTGTCGTTCAGCCCGTTCTGGATGGCTCCTGTCGCATCGGCGTGATCGGATCGCTTCCCACCGTGCCGGATGAACTGGTAGCCGAGCCTTTGGTGCTGGTGCCATTTGCAACCGTCGTATCGCCTCAGCATCCTCTGGCGAAAGCGCGAAAGCCACTCTCAACTGCACAGCTCAGTAAGCACGTCCAACTAGTTCTGACGGACCGCACGCCCTTGTCGTCAGGACGCAACTTTGGCGTCATATCGCCACTGACTTGGAGGCTGGCTGATTTGGGCGCAAAACACGCCTTTTTGCGCGCCGGCTTCGGTTGGGGGCATATGCCGGTGCACATGGTCCAAGAGGAGCTGGATCGGGGGCAATTGGTTGAAATCCGTACGCACGCCAACGCGAAGACGCGTGCCAGCTTGGAAATGCAAGCCGTGTATCGCAAAGATGCGCCCCCGGGACCGGTAGGACGGGCATTCATCGAAGCATTGAGGCACTGATGGCGATGCATTCGTATTCAGGACAGGCCAAGGACGGCCTGTCTGTAAGGTTTCGTCATGAGTAGTTGCAGCCGCAAATCGTCGCTTTGCTACCTCCTTCTGATGACCTTGCTGCTGGCTGCGCTCCCGTGCCGCGTCGCCGCGCAACAAGCCTCGGTTGTTCTTGCTCGTTACAAGGTCGACATCTGGCGCTCGCAGGAAGAGGTGAAGCTGGCATTCACCTCCAACCTCCTGCAAACCCCCGATGGGTATCTGTGGCTGTCTTCGCAGTCGGGTCTGGTGAGATTCGATGGCGTGCGATTCAAGGCCTTCACCGCCGACAATTCGCCGGCACTACGCGGACGCACGCGGATAATCACCATTCCGCTTGCGCAAGACCGCGAGGGTGGTCTGTGGGTCGGCAGTGGCAGCGGACTCTTCCGCGTAGTGGGCGATCAGGTCCAACTGGTCGCAACCAACGAGTCATTTAAGGCGGACATCGTCAATGCAGCGGCCTTTGATCCCGAGGATCGCTTGTGGGCCGTGACGCGAAGTGGCCGGATATTTGTCATTGATCGAAGTGGCCACCAACGCGAACTGCGTGGAACGCTAGTGAGCTATTCGGGCAGCAGCATGGCGGTGGACAGCAACGGTGACATCTGGATCGCCGCGGGAGAGGGCGCCGTCTACCGCATCCACGCCGGACAGCTGACTCGGGTTGCGCTACCCAAGGGCGTAGACGTGCGCAAGCCGAGTCGCGTTTATGCGACCCGTGACGGCTCGATCTGGTTCGGCACGCAAACCGCCATTGCGCGATGGAAAGATGGGCGGATCCAGAATTTTCCACTGCCGGCCACCAAGGGATTCGGCGCCGTATCCGCCATGGCCGAAGATGCCGATGGAACCTTGTGGGTAGGGTCCTATGGTGCGGGACTTCATTGGTTCGACGGCAAACAATTCCGATCGGTCACGCGTGCCGATGGCCTGTCGGACGACCGGGTAATCGACATCCTGCCGGACCAGCAGGGCAATATATGGGTGGCCACACGCGATGGCCTGAATCGATTTCGACCGTTGGAGGTGGAAGCGTTCACTGCGCGCACCGGTCTGCCCAGCGACATGCCAGGCGGCATGCTCCGCGACGCGGACGGTGGTGTGTGGTTGACGCCTCCGACGGGCGGCTTGTTTTACGGCCGTATCGCCTCCGCAGGTTCGTCGTTTCAACGGGTGAGTGAAAGCCCCGCTGAGTTGGTGCTTTCACTAGCGCTGGCGCGGCAGGGAGGCGTGTGGGTGGGGCGCCCAAACGGCGACGTGTCGCGCTTTGCCGCTGGGCAGCCCACAGAACTCACCTACCAAGGGCTACCTCCTGTCACCGATCTGCTCGAAGACCCGGCAGGCACTTTGTGGATAGCGACCTGGCGAGGACTCTTTCGCGGCCGCGATGGACGGCTTGAACGCGTCAAGCAAAAAGACGATTTCATCTTCCGGCTGTTCAAGGACTCCAGCGGCGCGGTATGGATCGCGAGCCTGACAGGCGTTACCCGCATCAATCCCGTAGGCGAGGAAACGTTCGTGCCGTGGCCCACGCCGCAGCAAACCGGCATCAGGCCCAACGTCCTGTTCGAAGCACCCAAAGGCACCGTGTGGGTGGGCTCGGACGAGGGGCTCGTTCGTGTCGGTGGCGGCCGTGTCCGCATTGTCGCAGTCAAGGATGGATTGCCGGAAAGTTGGGTAGGCGCGGCCGAAGTGGATGACGCGGGGAGGCTCTGGTTGGGGCAGCTAGGCGGCCTCACTCGCCTCCGGCTTGCAGAACTGATCGCGGTAGCCGATGGCAAGCTTGCTGGCCTGGTGGATGTAGGAAGCTTCAAGTCTCTGGACGGTTTGCCGGGAGGAGATCCCGCAGCCTGGCCCCATCCCTCGTCCTATCAGGAGCCAAGCGGAAAGCTGTGGTTCGCCATGGGGCATGGCATCGTCTCGGTCGATCCAGCTAGGGCACGCCCCGTGGGCGCGGCGCCGAAGGTCTACATCGATGAAGTCGCGACCGATGGCGTGCGTCATACAGATCTGCAAAAGCTGGTGATCGAGCCGGCAACGCGTCGCATAGATATCCGCTACACGGGGGTAGACCTGTCGCACGGCCCCGATGTGCGTTTCCGATACCGCTTGGATGGGTTTGATCCCGACTGGATCGACGCCGGCACGCAGCGCGTAGCGTCATACACGCGTTTGGCCCCGGGCACCTACCGATTTCGCGTGTCGGCCCGTGACGTGCGAGGGCAGTGGTCAGCGCAGGAGTCGGACATCATCCTGCGGGTGTTGGCGCCGTTCTACCTCAAGGCTTGGTTTATCGCGTTGGTGATACTGACCCTCGCGTTTGTGCTGTGGATGTACCACCGTGCAGCCCTTCGCATCCGCGGTGCCGCCATCCTTGATGAGCGCACCCGCCTTGCGCGTGATATCCACGACTCGCTGCTGCAAGGGTTCGGTGGCATTGCCCTTCAATTGCACGCGGTTGATCAGCGTTTAGGACCTGAGTCCCCGGAAAGGGCGAGCCTGGATAGGATCCTAACCGTGGTGGATCGCACGTTGACCGACGCACGCAAGGTGGTGTGGGACATTCGGTTGCCGACCGAAGCAGACGATTTCGCCACCTCTCTCCACCTCAGCGCCCGTCGCATTCTTGCGGACACTGGCACGGCGTTAAGCGTTGTATGTGCGCCAGGTGCGACTTATGAGCTTCCCGCGGATGTCAGGAGTCAATGCCGCTCGATCGTGGAGGAAATCCTTGTCAATGTGCGCAAGCATGCGCAAGCCTCTACAGTCACCCTCCAATTTGAATACAAATGGAGCAGCCTGCTCATCACCGTACGCGACGATGGTCGTGGGTTTGATCCTGCCGTGGTCGCAAAGCGCTTGGGTCATTGGGGGCTCCAGGGAATCCGGGAGCGTGCTCGATGCATTGGGGCGTGCGTTGCTCTGGACAGCCAGCCCGGAGCCGGGACGGAAGTGCGCCTCCGGGTGCCTCGTTGGCGCTGGGTGAGGTGGATCCCGGCCCTTGCAACCCTGGCACGCAGGGTGCGCGCGAATCGCAAAGACTAGCCAATCGGTGGATTGTCGAAGGTCCCAAACAGGAACACTATCGAACCATGTCCGTCATAAAAAAGCAGCCACTGGTCGTCAACGGAGAGACTCAGCGGATTCGAGTACTGGCGGTCGATGACCATCCTATTTACCGGGATGGCCTCGCTGCCGTTTTGGCGCTGCACTCCGATCTGGAACTGGTGGCCGAAGCAGGCGATGGCGCATCGGCCCTGGAGGCGTATCGCACTCACTTGCCTGACGTGGCACTGATGGACTTGAGCATGCCCATCATGGGCGGCGTGGATGCCATTGCGAAGATCGTCGAGGAGTTCCCCGCAGCGCGGATCATTGCGCTTACGACGTTCCAAGGGGATACCGACATCCACCGAGCGCTGGAGGCCGGTGCACGCGGCTACCTTCTCAAGGATGTACTTCGCAACGAGGTCGCCGACGCGATACGCGCCGTTTGGCGCCAAGGCTGGATATTGCCGGATGCCGTGGCGCGCCGATTGGCCGAATACGTTCCGCGTGTCGAGCTAACCGACCGCGAATTGGAAGTTCTTAAGCTGATGGCCACCGGGCTACGAAACAAAGAGATCGCCGCACATATTCACAGGACAGAGGCGACCGTGAAGGTCCATGTCCTCCATGTGCTAAGCAAGCTTCAAGCGCAGGACCGAACCGAAGCGGTTGTGATCGCGCTCAAGCGCGGCATTATTCACCTGGATTGATGCTTCGCTTACGCATGCTCCAATACGCGTGTTCCAATACGCGAGTTCCAGTACCACCAGGCAGCGCATTGATTGACAACTAACCAAAAGACGTAGGAACAATCTACGCCGACGACGGATTCCGGCCAGCGGATCTTCACCGTAACGTGACCCTCATTCACTCACTAACGAACGAGGGCATGTATGAGCAATCCCACTACAGGCAAAGTCGGCAAGGAAGCGCTGATCACTCCCGACAACTGCGTACTTCTGCTGATCGACCATCAGCCCTTCCAGTTCAGTGGCGTCAAGAACATCGACGCCGCGTTGCTGATGAACAACGTGGTGGCCCTCGCCAAGACCGCAAAGGTCTTTGATGTGCCTACGCTGCTCACCAGCGTGGTTGAGGATCGTGGCGGCTACATCGTGAAGCCGCTACTGGATGTCTTTCCCGATCAGAAGCCGATCAACCGAACGACGATCAACACCTGGGAAGACCCGGCGTGCGTTGAATGGGTGAAGCGCACCGGTCGCAAGAAGGTCGTGATTGCCGCCTTGTGGACCGAAGTGTGCCTGGCATTTCCGGTGATCCATGCGTTGGGTGACGGCTACGAGGTGTACTTCGTCACCGACGCTTCGGGCGGTACCAGCGTGGAGGCCCACGAGATGGGCATTGCTCGAATGATCCAAGCCGGTGCAGTCCCCATGACGTGGATCGTTTTCGCGTCGGAGCTGCAGCGGGATTGGGCGCGCGAAGAATCCGCGGCCAAGCTGATCCCCGCGCTGCTCGAGCACGGCGGCGCGACCGCTACGAACCTGGCTTGGGAATTCCAGCTGCTCGCCGGCAAATCCGGTCCCGGCGTCTAACGCCCGCGCTCTGATCGCGCGACGGGACGCAGTGGGCGTCCGTCGCGCCACCACGACAAACACACTCGGAGACTCTCGTGGCCAAGGTTCTGGTTTTGTACTACTCGTCTTACGGGCATATCGAAAAAATGGCCGAGGCGGTCGCGCAGGGCGCCCGCAACGCCGGCGCAACGTTAGATATCCGCCGCGCTCCGGAAACGGTTCCGGAAGAGATCGCGCGTAAAAGCCATTACAAGCTCGATCAGCAGGCGCCAATAGCCACCGTCGCAGAGCTCGAGAACTATGACGCCATCGTGATCGGAACCGGTACCCGTTACGGACGACTCACTTCCCAGATGGCTGCGTTTCTGGATCAAACCGGCGGCCTGTGGGCGCGTGGTGCGCTCAATGGAAAAGTCGGCGCGGCCTTCACCTCGACGGCGACGCAGCATGGCGGACAAGAAGCCACACTGTTCTCGATCATCACCAATCTGCTCCATTTCGGTATGACGATCGTCGGGCTGCCCTACAGCCACCAGGGACAGATGAGCGTCGATGAGATCGTCGGGGGCGCCCCCTATGGCGCCACCACGGTTGCCGGCGGTGATGGCTCCCGGCAGCCCACCGAAATCGATCTAGCAGGTGCCCGCCATCAGGGCGAGCTGGTCGCGCGTACTGCGGCCAAGCTGTTCGATTAACCGCCCCGGGGCCGGCGCGGACCCGACCTTCCCCTTCATTGAGCGTCCGTCGACGGCCCCCTTTTTTCTGGAGTTAGCCATGACCAGCAACACAACTTCCGAAGCGGCCAAGACCATTGTCCGCACGAACACCGAGCAGGTGCAGGGGCAGGGCGACTTCGCCTTGTTCGAACAGTTGTTCGCAGAAGACTTCGTCGATCACACCCCCCAACCGGGTACGACGCCCGACAAGGACGGCGTTCGCGTGCTCTACCACCGGCTCCGCGAAGCGTTCCCCGACTTCAACCCGGTCATTCATTGGCAGACCGTGGACGGCGACGTGGTCACCACCTTCAAGACCTACCACGGCACGCATCGAGGTCCGCTCTTCGGCATCGCTCCCACCGGGCGAAAGATTCAATTCGAAACCGTCGACGCGATGCGTGTCCGCGATGGAAAAATCACCGATCACTGGGGCGTGGCGAATCTGTTCTCGCTGATGCAGCAGCTCGGCGGCCTGCCGGCGGTTTCCTAATCACGTTGCATCATCGAAGACAAGGAAACGCTCCCCATGAAAACCCCCACATTGTTTATTCGCCTGGCCTTCATGACTCTTCTCATGTCGGCGGCCTTCCAGCCGGTCCTGGCACAGCAGCCCGATACCGACATCGAAGCCAACAAGGCCGTAGTGCATCGCTACTTCGATGCCTTTAATCGCGCCGACTTCAGCCATCTGGATGAGATCGTTACGGCCGACTACGGCGATCGCCTCGAAGGGCAGACGCCCGGGATCCATGTCATCCGCAGCTACCTCGAAGGTCTGAAGGCCAGCTTCCCCGACTTCACCTGGACGATCGAGCAGATCGTTGCCGAGGGCGACCGCGTCGCCGTGATGAATCGGGTCTCTGGCACGCAACTACACGACTTCGGCGGATTGAAGGCGACAGGCAACAAGGTGGACTTCCGTGCCTTCCAGATCTATCGCATTGAAGGCGGAAAGCTGGCTGAGCACTGGGAGGTCGCCGACTTTGCAACCTTCCAGTCGCAGTTGACGGCCAAGCCTAAGGAGTCCGCTTTCCAGTCTTTCCAGAAGGATCTAGGTAAGAAGAAATGAGCGATCTACTGTCGGGAAAAGTGGTCGTGGTCACCGGCGCCGCTAGCGGCATTGGACGCGCGATCGCGATTGGGGCCGCCCAGCATGGTGCCAAGGCCGTCATCGTATCCGACGTCGTGGAGGCCCCTCGCGAAGGTGGGCCCAATACAACGAGCGAGATCGAGGCCCTCGGAGTGTCGACTCGGTTTGTACGCGCCAACGTCAGCAAGCGCGACGAGGTCGATGCTCTGGTTGCTGCGACCGAGGAATTCGGCGGCGTTGACGTCATGGTCTGCAATGCAGGCATCACGCTTCGCTCGGACGGTGCTGATGTCGCGGAAGACGACTATCGCCGCCTCATGTCGATCAACCTGGACGGCGTCCTGTTCTGTGCCCAGGCAGCCGCGCGCCAGATGCAGGCGCTTTCCAAGCCTGGAAGCATCGTGTTGATGGCCAGCATGGGCGGCATCGCCGGTGCGGGCATGACGGTCGCCTATTCCACAAGCAAGGGCGGCGTCGTGTTGATGGCCAAAGCCATGGCCGATGCGCTAGGACCGTCTGGCATTCGGGTCAACTCCGTCTGTCCCGGAACCATCGATACAGCGCTGCTGCGCAACACGCCCGGCGTCGCGGAAGCCTCCGAAGGATTCCGGCAGCGAACGCCGTTGCGTCGCCTGGGCAAGCCCTCGGAGATCGCCGACGCCGTGGTGTGGCTCGGCTCGGACATGTCGAGCTACGTGACGGGTATCCCGCTGCTTGTCGATGGTGGATTGCTGTCAGTGCTGTAACCGCCGGCTGCGCGCGTGAGCACGCAGCGTCCCCAACCTTACGGAGAACTGCTATGGCCACCTTGTCGATTACCAACCGTGCTCCCGACACATCCGGCTTTGCTTCGTTGCTCGGCTTGCTGGGCCGGCTACTAATGGCGGCGATCTTCCTGATCTCCGGTGTCGGCAAGATCACCAATGCCGAAGCGACCGCCGGTTACATCGCTTCGGTCGGTCTCCCGCTGCCTCACGTAGCACTCGCCATTGCCATCGTCATCGAAGTCGTCGGCGGTGCCGCCCTGGTGGTGGGTTATCGGACCCGGCTTGTCGCCACCGCGCTTGCGTTGTTCTGCATCGCCACGGCCGTCAGCTTCCACGCGGCGTTCGGTGACCAGAACCAGTTCATCCATTTCTTCAAGAACCTGACCATGGCTGGCGGCTTCCTGCAAATCGTCGCCTTCGGACCGGGTGCACTCAGCATAGATGCGAAGTCTCGACGGGCTGCCACCATCAATCCGGCGATTGCGTGAGCGGCACCTATCCACGCAGGCGATGGGAGGCATCGAAAAATATGGGCTTTTGCGTAGTCAGGCCGAGGCCTAGTCTGCATCCATTCCTGCCTCGCCTAGTACTTACACGAGCAACGCAATGACCACCACAATTCGATTTCACCAATACGGCGGCCCCGAGGTCCTGATCCCCGAGGACGAACTGGTAGGCCGTCCCGGGACGGGACAAGTCCGACTGCGCCACGATGCCATCGGTGTCAACTTCATCGACACAGCTTTTCGACAGGGTATTTTCCCGATGTCTCTGCCAGGCGTGACCGGTGTTGAAGGCGCGGGTGTGGTCGAAGAGATTGGTCCCGGCGTGAATGAGGTGCAGGTCGGCGACCGCGTGGCGTACTTTCTTTCGCCGGGCAGCTACGCAGAAGTCCGTCTGATCAACGCGGCCGATCTGGTCGCGATTCCTGAGGACGTGACTTCGCTCGAGGCCGCCACGATTCTTACCAAAGGCCTGACCGCCTGGGCCGCGCTGAATGGCTTCTACAAGCTGCGGGCCGGCGATACCGTCCTGGTCCAGGGCGCCTCCAGCAACGTCGGCCTATTGGTAGCGCGTTGGGCGCGGGCGCTCGGTGCCCGCGTTATCGGAACCACCGGTTCGCAGGACAAGTTGGCGGCGATTCGCAGCTCGGTGGATTACCCCTTGCTGTCGGGCGACACCACGTTCGCCGACCAGATACGAGACCTGGCTCCCGATGGCGTCGATGTGGTGTACGAGTTCGTAGGCAAGGCCACCTTTCCAGTATCGGCAGCGTCCGTGCGTGATGGTGGAACGATCGCAACCATCGGCGCAGCGTCCGGCGCACCGGAAGTCGACTCCGCGGCGCTTTCCAATCGGAACGTTCGAGTCGTTGGTGGGCCCATGGCGCAGCACCTGCAAGGCAGAGTCCTGAGCGCAACCAATGACGTGTTCGCAGCGTATCGGGCCGGCACGTTCGGCAGCTACAAGGCGATGGTATATGGCTTGAAGGACGCCGCGTTTGCGCATGCCGATATCGCCGCACGTCGAAAGTTCGGTCCCATGGTCCTGGTCCCCTGACGGCCGGACGCGTAACGCGCAGAATTCCCCGGAATCTGCACGTGCCACGGGCGGCAGGTGATGCCCATCTGCGCCACCAAGCAGGCTAGGCCGGAAGCGGCTCTCGATGTGGATATCGATCAAGCCCTGAAACTGTTCCGATCGGCCCTGCCACGCGCCATTGTCGATTGAAATTAAGCAGTCGAACTGCGGCATTCCGATGGCATGCGATCGGGTCGGATGGCGCCGGCGTCGTGTTGACTACTGCGTGGGCTCCGGCTCCCAGCGCCCCTCGGGCCAATCCTGCGATGCCATTGCTGTCTGCAATAAGTTGGCCGTTGCGTCATCGGCCGGCAGGAAGGTCTCGATTGCCAGTTCCGAAAGCGTCACGTCCATCGGCGTACCGAATACGGTGGTAGTGCTGATGAACGAGAGGACGCCTACGGGCGTGCGCAACCGCATCGGGACTGCGAAGCTGCTAAACCCCGACACAGGCAGGTCCGGGTGCTCTGGCCCGGGATAGCCATTCAATTCCTCGTGCAACGCGTGGAGCACGGGGTCGCCCGTGGTATCGGCTTGGTGCCGCAGTCGGTGGAGCAGATGCGCACGCCACTCGCCGAGATTGAGGATCCGTGGGGCCAATCCCTGCGGGTGCAGGCTCAGGCGCAGGACGTTGAGAGGCTGCTCGATCAGGAACGGCGCGGAGCTGCCATCGTGCAACGGCCCCATGGCGCGATTCCTTGCAAGAAGGTTCCAGTGGCGATCGACCGCGATGGCAGGGTAGGGCTCATGGCCGCGCAGGACGAGCTCGACGGCCTTGCGTGCCTGGGCCAGCGCCGGGTCGTCCTTGATGCGCCGTTCGGGATAGATCGGCGCAAGGCCGGCGGCGGTCATGAGGACATTGCGCTCGCGCAGCGGCACGTCCAGCCGATCCGCAAGCCGCAGCAGCATCGCGCGACTGGGCAGCGAACGTCCGGTTTCGATAAAACTGACATGGCGCGTGGACGTTTCGGCCGTATCGGCCAGTTGCAACTGCGTGAGGCCGCGGCGTTGGCGCCAGTCGCGGATGAGTTCGCCCAGGGACCGGATGTCGTTCATGCGGTTAAAGATAACCGGTGAGGTGGGCGCGGGCATTACCTGACGGGTAATCGACTCGATCTCCTGTGATTGCTTTGATGGTCGTGCCAAAGACAAATCAGAGGAGAATGCAATGAGTGCTCTCGTCCACAACCGAGCGACACAGCCCCTGCTACGCCGCGCCTTCGCTCTTGACGCCACGGCCACCGGAATCATGGGCGTGGCCCTGGCGATCGGAGCCGACGCTCTGCAGCCGTGGCTCAATCTTCCCGTAATGCTGCTGCGCGAAGCCGGGCTGATCTGCATCGTGTTCGCAGCCTGGCTTGCCTTCGCATTGACCCGTCCAGCTCTGACCCGCGGAATGGCAAGGTTCGCCATAGGCGTGAACATGACCTGGGTATTGGCAAGCTTCGGATTGCTGGTCAGCGGCTGGGTGGCGCCGACGGCGCTAGGCACGGCGTTCGTCATTGCGCAGGCGGTAGCCGTGGCCGTTTTCCTGGAGCTGCAATACCTGGGTGCAAGGCGCGCTTTCCGCTAATGCTGCATGAGGGGAACCCACGATCCAGCGCCTGCCGTCAGGCCAAAAGCGCTGGGTCGATGGAGCCAACCCAGCCGACGGCCCTCAGGCACCATTACACCTGCACCGCCCCGGCAATCGGCAGGGGCGCGGGCGTAATGTTTCGGTGCACAGGCTTTCCGGCGCCGTGAGATCTAAGTAGAGTCGCGGACCAGTGAGCTTCGGCGCCGAAGCTCGAGGCGCGGCTGGGGCCGCGGCCTGGATTCAAGGCGCTTGGTACCGCTGCCTCGACAATACAAGGGACCGACGTGCAGACCTCAATTCTGACCACCTTGGACTGGTTCGTCATCGGGTTGTATTTCGCCGTGATAGGAGTGGTGGCGTGGTGGTATGGGCGGCATCAGAAAGATAGCGTCGATTACTTTCTGGCGGGCCGCAACGCCGGCTTCATTACCATCGGCGCCTCGATTTTCACGTCCAACATCGGCTCGGAGCACATCGTCGGCCTCGCGGGCCAGGGCGCTGCGACCGGCATGGCGATGGCGCACTGGGAACTGCACGCGTGGGTGCTGATCCTGCTCTCCGGCTTCTTCGTGCCGTTCTACTACAAGTCCGGCGTGCAAACGATTCCCGAGTTTCTGGAGCGCCGCTTCAACGCGCGGGCGCGCACCATCCTCTCGGTAGTCTCGCTGGTTGCGTATGTGTTCACCAAAGTCAGCGTGACCGTGTTCGCCGGTGCGATCGTGTTTCAGGCGCTGCTGCCGGACACCTTCGGCTCGCGCGACAACGCGTTTTGGGTGGGCGCATTCACCACCGTGATTCTCACGGGCACTTACACGGTGTTCGGTGGCATGCGTGCGATCATGGCGACCGCTACGCCGCAGGCCGTGATCATCCTGTTCGGTTCGTTTGTGATTACGTGGACCGGCTTGAGCCAGTTGGGCGCCAGCGCCGGTGGTGGTGTCGGTGCGGGTTGGGGCGAGTTGGTCAGCACCGCCAGCGCCAACGCCGCGCAGTTCGCCTTGTGGCGGCCGCTGAGCGATCCCGATTTCCCCTGGCTTGGCGTCCTGATCGCCTCGCCCATCATCGGTATCTGGTACTGGTGTACCGATCAGTACATCGTGCAGCGTGCGTTGTCGGCCAAGGATCTGCAGTCGGCACGTCGTGGCGCGCTGTTCGGCGGCCTGCTCAAGGTTTGGCCGGTGCTGATCTTCCTGGTGCCCGGCATGATCGGATGGGCCTTGCATCAGAAGGGCTTGCTGGCGCTGCCCATGAAGATGGTCGATGGCGTCTCGGTGATCGACGGCGACACGGTGTTCCCGACGCTGGTGACCACGTTGCTGCCGTCGGGCATCCGCGGTTTGATCGTCGCGTGCCTGCTGGCGGCTCTGATGAGCTCGCTCGCATCGCTGTTCAACTCGAGCGCCTCGCTGTTCACTGTCGATATCTACGAAAAGCTTCGGCCGGGCCAGTCGGAGCGGCACTTGTTGGCCGTGGGCCGCATCGCGACGACGGTGGTGGTAGCCGCGGGCCTGCTGTGGATTCCGGTAATGAAAGTGATCTCCGGCGGCGGCTTGTATCAATATCTGCAAAGCGTGCAGGGTTATCTCGCGCCGCCAATCACCGCGGTGTTCCTGCTCGGATTGTTTTGGAAACGGTTGAACGGTCAGGGCGCAGTGTGGGCCTTGGCCGGCGGCTTCGTACTCGGCATGTTCAAGCTGACTTGCCAGGCGTTTTTCGGCGCGGGCAAGATTGAAGAGCCGGCGTTCCTGGCCGCGATCGGCGACTTCAATTTCCTGTACGCAACCGGCGTTTTGTTCGTCGCCAGCGCCATTTTGATGATCGTGGGCTCGCTGACCAGTGAGCCGCCGGCGGACGAGCAGATCAAAGGCCTGACTTACGCCTCCATCCGCGAACTGCACGGCGAAGAGATCAGCCGCAGCTGGGACACCGGTAACAAAGTGTTGTCCGGGCTCATCGTCGCGCTGGTCCTCGGCTTGTATCTGTATTTCAGTTTCTGGTTGAACTGATCGCGGCCGCCATCGCCCGGATGGGAGGGGCTGTCCGACTCTGGCCTTGGATGGCCGGTGACGCGTTGGCCCGTCAATCGACAATCGTGTCGGGGAAGGCGTCCTCGTGCCAATAAGGGGCGGTCGGTGGTGCCGGGAGCTGCATGCCGAGATAGGTAGTGCGCCAGCACCGCGTGCGCTCGGTGTCCCGGTCCGCGAAGTAGCCGACCACCTTCCCGGACGCATCGATTTCCAGGACGTGGGTCAGGCCGCCCGACATCTCCTCGCAGCGATGGCCTCCGTCTAGGCGATGCATGCGGTAGGTCTCCGCTACCTGCCCGCTGTAGATGAAGACCGCCATCGGATCGCGTTCGCGTTGCGCATCGGCATTTGCCTCGGCCTGAACGAAGTCGACGGCGGCCTGGGCCGCGACAGGCGCAGCGGCGATAACAGTGAATGCGAGGAACAGGACGCGGGACGTAACGTATGCAGCCATGGCCGGCTCGATGTCTACTTATTCTCAATCATAACCGCCGACGCGGCTGTACGCTCCACCAAGACATGTCCGCTCCCGACCCAAAGCAGACTGCTGCGGTAAGCTTGGATTGGGAGGTGATCAAGCAGCCACGCCTACCCAGTCAATCCGATTCCTGGCCTTGTGCGGATTGCTTATCGAAGGCAAGAACACCGCCGCCGGCGATAATCGTCAAGCTCTGTACATCGCGTGTCGCGCGTCGATTGAATGCGATCTGCAATGTTCCGGCCGGAATGTAGGAGTCAGGCGCCACGAAGCGGTTGCTGCTCACAGGTTTGAGTGACCTGCGCTTGCCCTTCACCTGCAGCTCCAATCCATCGGGAGTGCGCAGTACCGTGAGATCCTGGATATCGAAACTGGTGTCCAGGATCCCCATCAGATCAGGGCTCTGGTCTGCTCGCCGCTTGTATGCGCCAACGAATTCGTCAAGCAAACCCACGGCGGTGACGGGAGCGATTTTCACCGACCAATCCCCAGGCCATTCCAGCGAGTCTGATACGGCGTTGCGTATCTCATCGCCCAAGACGTCGCCATTCGCGCCATTGGTGACGATCACCAGACCATCGCCGCTGTCGAGGTTGCCCTCGATATACGCCTTGTAACTGTCGTTTGCCCCCGCATGGTGGAAGATGCGCGCGCTGCCTTCGCCGGCCAGGCGTGGCCCGAGGCCAAACGTACCTGGGGAAACCACGGTCATCATGTCTATCGCCAACGCTTGCGGCAGAAAACCACCCGGCTTGCGATAGCTGGCGCAGAGCGCTTCCACCAGTCGCGAGAGATCGAAGGCTGAAGTCCAGAGAGCGGAAGGAGCGAGTTCGGGAAAGCTCTGCCAGCCACGAGGAAGCGCCACGGGTACGCCGGATCCGTCATGCGCGTGGGCGATATCCGCCGTATTAGCCGCTGGGGCTGCATCGAAACGACTACGGCTCATGCCCAACGGGGCGAACAGGTACTGTCGCGCCAATGCGCCGAAGGTTTTCCCCATCGCGTCTTCAACGACGGCTTGCACCACCATGTAACCCCCGCCCGAATAACGGGACCGGCTTCCTGCACGGTCGATCCGTTCCAAGGGTTTGTTCAGGGCGGGTGGCGTGCCGTTCAACGTTTGCAGAAGGGACGGCAATGGCGCGGACGGTTCGACATCCTTGAACCCATGGACATTGAAGCCGGCGGTATGCGATAGCAGCATCCGCAGGGTGATGTCGTTGGTATCGCCTTCCAGTCCTTGCGGAAGACGCCAGCGGCGCAGCCAGCGACCGACGCCTTGATCGAGATCGAGCTTGCCCAGCTCAACGAGCTTCAGGCAAAGCGCCGCGGTCGCGACCTTACTCACCGAGCCGACGGAAAACAGGGTGTCCGGCCCTACCGGAAAATCATGTCCGGCCAGTCTTGAGCCGTAGCCTTTCAGGTTCACCGCCCGTCCATCGCGCAGCACCGCCACGGCCACGCCAGGAACACCATAATGGGACATGCGCTGGGTGAGTTCCCAGCGTTCGCTCCCCGAGTGCACCGTGGGTCGCAGAAGCGATTCGAAGGGGAAGCGTGGGGTCTGGACTTGCGCTTGTCCGGCGGAAGGCAAGGCAAGCAAGGGAAGCGAGAGGCTGCTAAGCAGCAGTTGGCGGCGATTGATTACAGGCACAGACTGCTTCCATTGACTGGTTGGCAGCGCCCGCCGGAGAGTGTCGCAGAACGTTGGCCCGGTGCCCTAGCCAGCGTTGAAGAAAAGTTCGTCGGGCCAATCCTACAAGGGTGCAATCTTCCTCATCAAGCCCGCTTGGACGCAAATTGATGAAGGTTCGTCAAAGAAGCACTGGAATGTCCGCTCCTAGCCGAAAACAGGCATCATCCCGGACCAACAAGAGGAGAGCAGGATGAGATCGATCGTTTCCGCCGGCCTTGTCGCCATGGTTGCCTTGTTGGTAAGCGCGGGATCGCAGGCGCAGACGATGCGGCCGGCCCTCGACTTCAAGACCGCGGATGCCATCCGCGACCATTGCCTGGCCAATGCACGGCAGGCCGGGCTTGCGGTGGCTGTCGCGGTTTTCGACGGCAGTGGCGACCTGATGAGTTTCTCCAACCATGGCGCTTCGCCCGCTGCCGCTGCCCTGGCGCAATGGAAGGGACGCTCCGCGGCGGTCTACCAGCATTCGACGCGCGACACCGCCACCTGGAACTCGCCGGCCGCACCGATGATCGCCACCATGGAGGGCGGCGTGCCGCTCTTCACCCGTGACGGCACGGCGATCGGCGGGGTGGGCGTTTCCGGTGCGTCGTCGGAGTTCGATTCCGATTGCGGAACCCGTGCGGCGGAGGCGGCGAGTCTGCTGGTGTCGCGCCCTAAACCGAAGGCGGATTAGTTATCGACGCGGATTTGTTCGAGGCGGAAAAAGCCGGGAACATTGCATCGCCAGCAGCGCGGCAACCTGCCGCGCCTTTGTTTGGCGGATAGGACTCCCGGCGACGGACCTCAGGACGGGATCAGCCGTGTGACGACCCCGCATCCGAATCCTTGGCGCGCGCCGAGTCCAACGCCAGTAAATGGGCCTGGTGCAGGTGCCCGCGCCATTCGTATCCGATCACGGTGACCACGGGTGCCAGTGCCACCAGGCATAGGCACACCGGCATGCTGACACCCAGCGCGGCGGCAGTGATCGCCGATCCCAGTACGACCCCGGTGCCGCTCAACAGCCACAAGTGGAACCGGTCGAACCGCGTCACCAGGTAGTAATGAAGCGCGTAGATCAGCGCGATGAAAATCGCCACCGGCACCGCGGTCGCCAACACCACCGCGAACTGGTGCAAGGCGGCGTGGTGTTCGATATACAGCGCGGCGATGTGCAGACCGGCGCCGGTCGCGACGATTGCAGTGACGACCAGCATTTGCGCGTAGCCCCATACGAATGACCGCTCACGATGCGCGTGAAGTACCGGTGCAGCGGGCAGGATGTAGTAGATCCACCACAGCCCGAACGTGAGGCCGAGACCGGCGACGCCGACCAGCGCGGCGTCGAGCGTCCAGCCCTGCGTCTCCACCACCGCGGACAGCGACGCGACGGTGCCGACGACGCCTTCGCCCAGCGCGATCGTCGTGAACAGCGCATTCCGTTCGACGATATGGTGCGCGTGCCATGGCGTGCCGCCATCGCGTCGCTCGGCAAGCCGCGGGCCGGTAAGCTCGATGCAAACCAGCAGCACAATCAGCACGAACGCAAGCGACCCCGTGGCGCCAGCGAAAAGCAGCCCGACCCAGCCAGCCTGCGCGACCAGCGTCGCACCGGCATACATCAAGCACGCGCGACGTCGTGCCGGATCCTGCCGGGCCGCACGCAGCCATTGCAGGACCAGCGCGACGCGCATCACGACATAGCCGAGCACCATGATCGAGTTGTCGACATGGCCGTCGGCGTTCTCAAGCGAGGCGAACATCGGCGGCAGCCCGAGCGCCAGCACAAGCACGCCGATCATCTGCGTCATCGTCATGACACGGAAGATCCAGTCGTCGGTGTCGTATGCGGATGCGAACCACGAAAAGTTCACCCATGCCCAGCAGATCGCGAAGCTCGCAAACCCAAAGCCGAGGAACGCGGTCGAAAAGTGCGCCTCCGCCAGCGCATGTGCAAACTGGTTCGCCGCGAATCCGAACGCGACGACGAAAGTCAGGTCGAACAGCAACTCCAGCGGCGTCGCAACGCGATGGGCCTCATGTGGGTCGCGTCCGCCCATCCGGCGGAGGTGGTGGTGTGACGGCGCGGCGGTGGTGGTGTCGCTCATTGGACGGTGGCCTCGTGGATCCCGGAGGTGATTTTGCTACGGCGGACGCTGTTATGGTCGGGAGGCGCCGCGCCCTTGGCGCCGGCGTGCTTGAAAGGACACCGTGGTGCTGGTCTGGTCGGCAACCAAGGGATTGGCGGCAATGACGCTGGCGCTTGCCCATTCCCGCGGCTGGCTCGACTACGACGAACGCGTCTGCACCTATTGGCCGGAGTTCGCCCAGCAGGGCAAGGCGACGATCACCGTCCGGCAACTCCTGGGCCACCAAGCCGGACTATTCGCCTTCGACGAGAACGTGGACAGGAGCGTGGTCGCCGACCTCGATCGCCTCGCGGTCATCCTCGCGCGCCAGAAACCGGCTTGGGAGCCCGGTGCGCGGCAGGCGTATCGCGCCCTGAAGCCCGGCTTCTACGAAGGCGAACTGCGGAACGCGGTGTACTCCGCCCTTGCTGCAAACGGTGGCGCAGGAAATTTTCCACCGTAGCGTAATTGGCTTCCAAGCGCCGTCGCTACCGGTCCGCGCTAAGGGCGGGTGCTCTGCTCAAGCAGCTCTCGCAGCTCTGTTTTCCGGCCCTGCTCGTTGGTCTGGGTAGCCAGCGTTTCCAGTGCTGCACGGTAGGCCGTCGCCAGCGCTTGATCGGCCGGTATGGCGACGTCCGGCGGCACGCCTTTTCCTTCCCAGTTGTCGTGCGTGATCGGGCTGACCGAGCGGGCATAGGGAATGGAAACCACGAAGTGCTCGGACACCTTGAACGCGCGGCTGGGATGCGCGCCGCCGCCGCTGGCCTCACCGACGATTTGCGCACGCTTGGTGGTCTTGAGTGCGTAGGCGAAGTCTTCGGCCGCTGAGAATGTTGCGCGGCTGGTCAGCACATACAACGGTTTGGTGCCGCCGAAGCGCTGTCCCGGCACGTGCGGCAGCGTCCAATACTCGCGTATCCGGTTGCCGTTGCGGAACTGGATGTCGTTAAGCCGCGTAGGACCGTCGAAAAGATAGCTGAGCATGAACGACACCATCGCCGGGTCGCCACCCATGTTGTCCCGCAAATCGATAATCAACGCATCGGTATGCGCGACGAAGGTCATCGCTGCCGCCGCGGTTTCGGCCGCCAGGTAGGGATACGCGAATATGCGGAACTTCATATAGCCGATATTGCCCTGCATGCGTTCGACCTTGTCGAACGCGAAGTTGTCCCGCGCGACCGCGTCGCGCCATTGATCCAACTCCGCACTGCTGGGCCCATCCACGGGCTCGTCGCGTGCACCGCCCGGCTGATACCCCACCCACAAATGCTTGTCGTGGCTGACCGCTCGAAGGTCGGCAGTCAGCTTGTCCGCCAGGGCTTGCCCGTTGCCGATTCCTTCGTACTCGCCCTGCTTGGCTCGTCGGGTAAGCGATTGCCCCATTCGCTTTGCCAGGCTGGGATCGATGTACTCGGCGTTCAACCGGATCACCGAGTTCTTGATCACTTCGGCACGCTCATCCGGCGTTACCGCGGTCTCCTGGGCCGTCGCGGAACCGATTCCGAACACTACTACTGCAGCGAGACGAACACAGACCATCAATGCAGATCTCATCGGATATCTCCAAGGCGCCCACAGGATTCAGGCCGCAGTGTAGCGGCTCGCATGCCCATGTTTTGCTGCACGAGCGGGTTCGACTCGTGCGTTCGGATAGCCAGGTCGGTCCCGCCAGCAGCCAGGCTGCGCTTCGCCTTAGATTTCGATAGGCGCACCCAACTCGACCAGTCGCGTTGTCGGAATGCGGAAGAAGTCCGTTGCCGGTGCCGCATTCCGGTGCATGAATCCGAACAGCTTGTCGCGCCAGATCGGCATCGCGTGATGTCGCTTTGCCACAATGGTTTCCCGGCTGGCGAAGTACGTCGTTTCCATCGGGTCGAAGCAGATGCTGGCGCAATCGCTGGAGCGCATCAGGGCCAATGGAACATCGGGCGTTTCCATGAAGCCATAGCGTATCGTCGCGCGATGGAAATCGTCGCCGATGGTGTCGATGGTGAGCCGGGAATTCGGCGACACGAACGGGACGGCCGTGGTTTCCACCGTCAGCAACACGTTGCGCTCGTGCAGCACCTTGTTGTGCTTGAGGTTGTGCAACAGCGCCTTGGGGACGATGCCCGCTTGCGTGGTCAGGAAGACGGCGGTGCCAGGCACGCGGGTCGGCGGCGAGAGCATCAGGCCGGCCAGGAAGGTATCCAGCTTGAGGCCATCCTTCAGGATCTCGGTCTGCAACAGGTAGCGGCCGCGCGCCCAGGTTCGCAACAGCATGAACACCGCGATGCCCAGTGCGATCGGGAACCAGGCCCCGTCCATGAATTTCACCAGATTGGCAAACAGGAAGGCCACGTCCACCAGCACGAACACCGCGGCCAGTGGCCAGAACACATAGCGCGGCATCGCAGCGCGTGCGCGCATCGCCACGATCAGCATGATGCTGGTGATCAGCATCGTGCCGGTGACGGAAACGCCATAGGCCGTGGCAAGTGCGGTGGAGCTGCCGAAGCCGATGACGGTGGCGATCACGGCCAGCATCAGCAGCCAGTTGATCGACGGGATGTAAATCTGGCCCATGGTTTGGCGGGAGGTGTGCTTGATCGCCATGCGAGGCAGGTAGCCGAGCTGGATGGCCTGGCGAGTAGCCGAGTAAACGCCGCTGATCACCGCTTGCGATGCAATGACCGTGGCGGCCGTCGCAAGGCCGACCATGGGATAGAGCGCCCATTCGGGCACGCCGATATAGAACGGATTCTTGACCGCCTCGGGATTGGTGAGTAGCAGCGCACCTTGACCGAGATAGTTGATGGTCAGCGCGGGCAGCACCAGGAAGTTCCAGGCGTACTGGATCGGTCGGCGTCCGAAATGCCCCATGTCGGCGTACAGCGTTTCGCCGCCGGTCACCGCCAGCACCACCGCGCCCAGGATGAAGATCCCGTGCCATCCGTGTTCGACGAAAAAGCGAGCAGCCCACCAAGGATTGAGTGCGTTCAGGACTTCCGGGTTGCCGCTGATGTTCAGGATGCCGATAGCCGCCAATGCAAGGAACCACATGACGATGACCGGGCCGAAGGCGCGGCCGATCAGGTCCGTTCCGAAGCGCTGTGTAGCGAACAGGAAAAACAGCACCGCGATGGTGACCGGCAGTACCCAGCTGTGCAGCGCGGGCGTGGCGACTTCGAGGCCTTCGACCGCTGAGAGCACCGAGATGGCAGGCGTCAGCACGCCGTCGCCGAAGAACAGCGCGGCACCGAACACGCCCAGGAGGCCGACCACGTAGACCGACTTCGACGCCGGCGACAGCGTGCGCTGCGCGAGCGCGGTCAACGCCATGATGCCGCCTTCGCCTTCATTGTCGGCGCGCATGATCACCAGGACGTATTTCACCGTGATCACGATGACCAACGACCAGAACACCAGCGACAGGATGCCCAGCACAGTGGCCGGGTCGGGCGTCAAACCGTAGTGCGGCGAGAAGGCCTCCTTGATCGTGTACAGCGGACTGGTGCCGATATCGCCAAACACGACTCCGATCGCGCCCAGCATCAGCGCACCGAAGCTTGCCTTGCCGGCGTGGTCGTTATGTGGATGAGCGATGCTCTCTGCGGAGGCGCTCGGGGTGATGGTGCTCATGTGTGTCCCGACGAGTAGATGCGCATGGATGCAGGGCGGCGGCCCAGTGCTTGGCGCGAGGCGTGCAGTGTTCAGCGCCCTGGCATAAACGCAGAAGCCACGACAGGGCATCGGCGCGTAAATTCCTCGTAAATTCTTCTTGATCGGCGTCCCAGGGCCGGGGCCAGGCAGGGAAATGAGCGCGCGCTGCCGGCACAATGGGCCTCCGTTCACCACCGTCTCCTTGCGATGCGCGCAGGCACTCCCCAGCATCCGCCGTACCCGGACACCACCAATCCCGCTGCCGGTTACCTGCTGGCGGTAGTGGGCTCGTTGCTGGCGATACTCGTGGCCGCCGCCGCGGTGCACTGGATCGGGCTGGACGATCTGTCGCTGGTGTTCATGCTGGCGGTGCTCATCGTGGCCGCGCGCACGCGGACCGGCCCGGCGGTGCTGACCGCCTTGCTGTGTTTCCTGGCCTACAACTTCTTCTTCATCGAACCCCGCTACACCTTCTACATCAGCGCCAGGCAGGGCGTGGTGACCGTCGCGTTCTTCCTGGCGGCGGCATTGCTGGCCGGGCGCCTGGCCTCCCGACTGGCGATGCAGGTGCAGGCGTTGCAAGCGGCGAATCAGGACGCGATGGCCAGGCAGGAGCTCGGGCAACGTCTCGCAGTGGCCGCAGGCGAGGACGAAATCGTCGAAGCGGCCGATGCGATCTACCGGCGCAGCCTGGATGCCCAGGTCTGGATCCGTCTCGGCGAGCGCGGCCTGCACACCGCGGATGTCGAGCCGCCGGCGCTTCCGGTGCTACGCCAAATCCAAACACTTGCCGATGGATCGCGCCATGCCGAGACGGTCGAGGAACATGGCTGGTGGTTCCTCCCGCTGCAGGCGCCGCAAGGGCCGCTCGGCGTGATCGGCCTGAAGTTGCCCGGGTACGTCCAGGCGCTCGACGAACGTCAACGTCAGCTGGCGCGGGCGATGGCCAACGATATCTCGCAGGCGTTGCTGCGCACCCGGCTGGTGGCGGACCTGCAGTCGGAACGCGTCGCCAACGAAACCGAACGCTTGCGCAGCGCCTTGCTTTCGTCCGTTTCGCACGACCTGCGGACGCCGTTGGCCGCGATCATCGGCGCCGCGGGAAGCCTGGACAGCTACGGCCATGCCATGGACGATGGCGACCGCCACGCACTGCTCGACACGATACGTAGCGAAGGCGAACGGCTCGACCGCTATATCCAGAATTTGCTCGACATGACCCGGCTTGGGCACGGCACTTTGGCGCTGAATCGGGATTGGATCGGCGTGGACGAGTTGATCGGCTCGGCGGTCGGTCGCTTGCATCGCTACCAACCAGGCACGCGATTCGAAGTGACCGTCAGTCCTGAACTCGGTCCGATCTGGGTGCACCCCGCACTGGTCGAACAAGCATTGTTCAACGCGATAGAGAACGCGGCCAAGTTCTCGCCGCCGGACCAAGCTGTCGACATCGATGCACGCAGGGACGGCGACAAACTGGTTATTGAGATTCGCGATAGGGGCCCCGGCATTCCGGAGCACGAACGCAAGCGGATCTTCGATATGTTCTACAGTGTCGAACGCGGCGACCGCGGCCGCCATGGCACCGGCCTGGGACTGGCCATCTGCCGCGGCATGATCGGCGCCCACGGCGGCGACGTTGAAGCGCGGCCTGGCCCGAATGGCGAGGGCACCGTCCTTCGCATCTCGCTGCCGTTCACGGAGCCACCGTCGCCATGATCGAACCCCGCCCGCCATCGACCGGAGTACCTGCGCGCGTGCTGGTGATCGACGACGAGCCGCAGATCCGGAAGTTCCTCGAAATCAGCTTGCGCGCGCAGGGCTACGCCGTTGGCCTTGCGGAAACCGGCGCGGCGGGTCTGGAGGCGCTGGCGACCCAGGGCGCGGATATCGTGGTGCTCGACATGGGATTGCCGGACCGCGAGGGATTGCACGTGTTGCAGGACATCCGGCAATGGTCGCAGGTACCGGTCATCATGCTGACGGTCCGCACCGGCGAGGCCGAGAAAGTAGCGGCATTGGACGCAGGTGCCAACGACTACGTGACCAAGCCGTTCGGTGTGCAGGAACTGATGGCGCGCATTCGTGCGTTGCTGAGGCTGCGGGCCATCTCCGACGAAGCGGCGCCCGTATTCGACGACGGCCAACTGCACATCGATCTGTCGCGGCGGGAGGTGAATCTCTCGGGAGAGCCAGTGCCACTGTCGCGCAAGGAGTACGCGCTACTCGCCTTCCTGGTCCAGCACGCGGGGCGCGTCATCACCCAACGGCAACTGCTGCGCGAGCTATGGGGGCCGACACATCAGGAAGACACGCATTATCTGCGCATCCTGGTCGGCAAGCTGCGACAGAAACTAGGTGACGACGCCGCTGCGCCGCGGTGGATCGCAACCGAGCCCGGCGTTGGTTTGCGATTTCTGGCCCGATCTCAGGACTAGGTGCGCGCAAGCTAACGATAACGGCGTTTGATTTCCGCAACGGATCCCGAGATCAGCTGCGCCAGTACCGTCAGGTCGACATCCGAGAGCTTGCGGATGTACAGGCACGATTTACCCATCTTGTGCCGGCCCAGTCGGGCAAGCAGGTCGGCTTGCTCAGCGCTGCCCGCCGTGAGATAGACGCTGATGTCGCCCTTGCGCGGGGAGAATCCGGTCACGGCCATGTCGCCTTCGCGGCCGCTCTCGTATTTGTAGTGATAAGTGTCGAAGCCGACGATGCTTGGCCCCCACATGACGGCCGGTTTACCCGTGATCTTGGTCATCATGGCTGCGAGCATCTGGCAATCCTTGCGGCGTTCATCGCCTTCAATTGCGTCGAGGAACGCGGACACGCTCGAGTTGGTTGGCTTGGTCTTGTTGTCGCCCATGGCATGTTGACCTTGCGTGTCGAATCACGCCTAGCAGCGCAGCGGCTTTGAATTGAATGAGCTGCTGGGCACCGCCGCGTTACTCCTGGTTTTCAAAGGGCGATCCTCGGGGTTGCAGGTTGCCGGTGAGTAGATTGAGTTCGGAGCTGGCGTCATGGTGCGCAATCGTGGCGGCTAGCGGGAACCGCTCCCCGCCCGCTTTCCGCCAGCAGGACAGAAACCAATCGAGGAGTTCGGTGGTGGCAATCTGCCAAGGGTCGCTGTTGGGGCTTTCGGCCTCCAGTTGATCCTCAAGTTCCGGCGGATAGACGTAGTCGATCTCCAACAGGCCTGGATCGACCGGGCTTGGATAGGTCGCCGTTCCATCGACATAGAGGAAGAACTCGGTGTTGCTGCTATCAAGGAAGAAAGCCCTCACCGGGAAATTTCTCGTGAATCCATCGCTGAAGACCTCGAAATCCAACGCGGCGACCTGGCTTGGATACTGATACGAGACCAGAGCGCTCAGGACCGGAATGAGCGACGCCTCCAGCGACGAGAGGTTCGAACGTACTTGTTGTCGGAAAGTCTGTTCAGCGAGAGACATGATGAAGACGCCTGGCCACTTGGTACAGAACAATGGGTTCGGTTATACGAGGCTTCTCGAATCGGCAATATTCTTAACAGAACTACATCTAGGACGCGGTCTTTCCCTTTCAATTCACGTCGGTTTCCGACGAACGCTTGAAGCGGAAGACGATATCTCGTCCGTCGCCCGACGTAATTACCTCCAAGAGGTCGCCGTCGAGGCGGTATGCAATCTTCTTTGGGAAATCGTGTTCGGGATTCTCGAAGACTGCCGAGTGTTCCGTGTGCGCCACAAGCCGGAAGCGTACTGGCTTCGCGTTCTCGGCGACATCGGCGACATAGAACACGCCACCGTTGTCCGTCTCCAGTCGCAGCTTCTCCTCGAAGACCACACGCTTGCCTTTGAGCTTGATGCCGGCGCCGACAAAGGCGCCGTCACTTACATGCCAACGTTCGTAGCCGCGGGTGCCCTCGGGCAGGCCGACACGCTGCCATGATCCGAGCATCCAGGTGAGCGGTTGCAACCCCGGATCGACGGGCTCGGAAGCGCCGACAGGTTGAGCGACACCGAGCGCAATGAAACAGACGAGCAGTAGGAATGTACGCATATGTCCTCGCTAGACCAGCTCTGGCAGGCCGCTATCTGAGTGCGAGCGAGGATAGCCTCCTATGCCGTCCTAAGCCAACGGGAACAAAGGCGCACCTCTGTTCCCGCCGCAAGACTTGCATAGCTTCGCTATGCGAGGTCACTTCTTCGGTAATCCATTAGCCGCTGTGCTGCCGGTTGCGCCGACCTGGGTGGCAGCCAGTAGCTGCTGGATTTTTGCCTCGGTAACTTCGTAATCTCCTTCGCCAAAGTGCTGGTGGACGATGCGCCCTTGCTGATCGATCAGGTACATCGCCGGCCAGTACCGGTTGCCGTAGGCGTTCCATGTTTCGTATCCATTGTCCTGAGCGACGGGGTAGGTGATACCAAATCGCTGCACGGCCGCGCGGACATTGCTGAGCTTCTTCTCATAGCCGTACTCGGGCGTGTGAACGCCGATCACCACCAGGCCCTGGTCGCGATACTTGGCGTGCCATTGCTTGACGTAAGGCATCACGCGAACGCAGTTGATGCACGAGTAGGTCCAGAACTCGACCAGGACCACTTTGCCGCGCAGGTTGCGCAGATCCTGCGGCGGACCGTTGAGCCAGTTGTCGATGCCCTTGAAGTCAGGCGCCACTGGCGCGGGAGTGGCCTGCGTGGTCTGCACCGGGTCGGCCTGCACGTTGGGCGAACAGGCAGCGGCAAACACGCTGGCGGCGAGGAGGGTTGTCAGGGTTGCGAGTTTTTTCATGAGATAGCTCCTAGAGTCCTTGTGAAAGAGAGGGAAGCCACTGAGTGGCCCAAGCGGACACGAACACGTCGTATTGCAGTAGTTGCAGTACGGCGACAGCGATGGCGATCGCGCCAAAGGCTTTGCGCAGCAGGCCGGCATGCCGTTGCAGGAATGGAAGCCTTCTATTGATCCAGTTGCCGCCATAAGCGATCAGCAACATGGGTATGCCGGCGCCGAGGGCATACAGGCCGAGCAAGCCACTTGCCTTGGCGGGTTCCTGGGAACTGGCGGCAAGCGCCAACACGGAAGCCAGCACCGGTCCGGCGCAAGGTGTCCAGGCCAATCCTAGTGAAGCACCAACGAGTAACGCGCCGAGACGACCACTCGCGTTCGGAAGCATCGTCCTCTGCGGACGAATGCGGCTCCATTGCTGCTGGGTCCAGGCCACCATTCTTTCGAACGGTGTCGGCCAGAAACACGCCAGGCCTGCCAGCATCAACACGACAATGGACCCGGTGCGAATTCCGGCCTGCAGCTCGCCAGAGGAAGCGGCGAGAACACCGAGCAGGATGCCGCCCGCCGCGAACGTGGTGACGAACCCGCCGATGATCCAGAGCGGCGTGGTGCGATCCCGGCTTGTCCCCGTTGCCAGCACGATTGGCAGCACGGGCAGGATGCAGGGCGAGAGGATGGTGGCCATGCCGGCAAGGGCAGCCAGGGCATATTCGATCATGTGGAATCCAAGGTGCGGTGCGAGGAGTCATTCCATCGCGGGTGTGTCGCTGTGTTGTGTTTAGCGATCCGGACTTTTGTATCCGGATCGCCTGTGCGGGCCGGCCGATACGCTTCGTTACCAAGTGGCCGGCAACCTGTTCGCGACGGATCGTGTACAGGTTCTTAGAGCCTGTTCAAAAGTTTTTTTGCCCGGATTATTCGTGTAGCGCGCTGGGGCCGTCCGCAGCAGACCCCATGTATCGCCAAGGTGAGTAAGGCTCGCGGCCATGCGTCCTATCAGTGCGTGCCGCCCCTACAACGGTAACCGCCACAACGAAGTGCCAGGCAGCGGTTGTAGCGTGCGCCGTGCGCGCGTCCGTCATTCCCGTCGTGCGCACTGCGCACGCTACCTCGCGCTTCGGTTGGAGGAGACTTTGAACAAGCTCTTAGATCAGTTTGATCTGCACATCGATATTGCCGCGCGTCGCTTTGGAGTACGGGCATGTGCGGTGTGCCTCGTCGACGATGGCCTGCGCTTGTTGAGCATCCAGCCCTGGCAGCGAGATATTCAGCCGCGCTTGCAGCTGATAACCGTCGCCGACCATGCCCAGGTCGACTTCGGCATCGATGGCGGTTCCGGCAGGCAGGTTGATGCGCAACTTGCGCGCGGCGATACCCATCGCACCTTCGAAGCAGGCAGACCAGCCCGCGGCGAACAACTGCTCAGGATTGGTACCTGCGCGACCACTGCCCGGTGGTGAAAGCGCGACGTCGAGTTGACCATCGTCGCTGCGGGCATGGCCTTCGCGGCCGCCGGTGGTGTGGGTCTTGCCGGTGTATAGGACAGTGTCGAGCACGTTCATGGAAATCTCCAATGGAAGAAGGTGGTAATGCTTACGGCGCGTATTGCGTGAATACGTAATCGCGGTCTTTGACGCGGGAGGCGTGGCATGCATGGCAGGTACGGTGCTGCGCTTCGTCGACCGGACGGCCGTCGATGAAGCGCCCATAGCCCCAGCCGCCCGTACTGGCGTAGCGGCGCGAATCCTTGACCATCACCTGGACGGTGGTGGCTGCACCCGGAATGGAAGCCGATGCGAAGTCGGGTGATTGCTCGTGCTTCCAAGCCAGCTTGACCAGCAGGGTGCCGTCCGGAAACGGACGCACCTTCTCGCGATAGGCGTGCATCGCCTTCGGGTTTCCGACCACGACGCGCAGTTCGTCCAGTGGTGCGCCCTCCTGCGCGGGTGCGATGAGCGGCCAGTCGCGGTAGCCGTCGGGCAGCCGGACACCATAGATGGGCGCGGCGGGACCGCGGTTGTTGTAGGCCTGCACGGCGGCGGCCAAACCCACTGCGGTCCCAACGGCAACCGCCAGCAAAGCGATGGTGTGCACGGCTTTCATGGACGCATCTCCCGCGGCTTACAGATGGGTGGCATCGACGACCGCCTGGACAAACTCGGCGGGTGCTTCTTGAGGTGGGTTGTGTCCGATGCCGCCGCTGAACGTGCGGTGCTCGTACTTGCCGATGAACTTGCCCGCGTACGCTTCCGGTTTCGGATGCGGCGCACCATTCGCGTCGCCTTCGATGGTGATCGTCGGTACGCTGATCGCCGGCGCCTGTGCCAAACGCTGTTCCAGCGCGGCGTACTTCGGCTCGCCTTCGGCCAGGCTGAGGCGCCAGCGATAGTTGTGGATCACGATGGCGACGTGGTCCGGGTTGTCCAGCGCCGCGGCGCTCCGGTTGAACGTGGCGTCGTCGAACTTCCACTGGGGCGAAGCCAGCTCCCAGATCTTGCGGGCGAAGTCGTGCGTGTACTGCGTGTAGCCGGCTTGGCCGCGCTCGGTGGCGAAGTAGTACTGGTACCACCACTGAAGTTCCGCCGAAGGCGGCAAGGGCTTGCGGCTCGCTTCCTGGCTGCCGATCAAATACCCGCTGACCGACACCAGCGCCTTGACGCGCTCAGGCCACACCGCGGCCACGATATCGGCCGAGCGCGCGCCCCAGTCGTAACCCGCCAGGGTGGCGCGGCGAATCTTCAGGGCATCCATCAATGCGATCACGTCCGACGCGAGCGCGGCGGGCTGGCCGTTTCGTGGCGTGTGGGCGGAAAGGAATCGCGTGCTGCCATAGCCCCGCAGATGCGGGACGATCACCCGGTAGCCCCGCGCGGCCAGCTGCGGCGCCACTTCGGCATAACTGTTGATGTCGTAGGGCCAGCCATGCAGCAGGATCACGACCTCACCGCGGGCCGGGCCGAGCTCGGCGTAGCCGATGCTGAGGTCGCCCGCGTTGACATGCTTGTTCGCCACCAGTTCGGCAGGCGGCGCTGTGCCGGCACTAGCGCTGGGAGTGGCGGCGGTAGCGGCGCCGCTCAACAACAGGCCGGTGGCGAATAGCCACGAGGCCAGGCGCAGGCCGCGGCGGACGATGAAAGGAGACGAAAGCGTGGTGGCGGACATGGGTGGATCTCCAGTGGGTGGGTTGGAAAGAACAGGGAGGCAAAACGGAGCGCCGGGGTGCCGCACTCACGTTGGGGACTCAGGGGCATTCGTGGTCGTGTTTTGGGCCGGGTGCCGACGGAGGCCCGCCGGCGTTGGGTACATTTCACGCCCGCCCGGTGTCGGCCACGTGTCCTGGCAACCAGGGATTTGTCAGCCAATCGCGCTAAATCCCCCGTAGATACATTTCGATACAAAGTCGGCTACCGGCCGACACCCGCCCGATGCCGCGGTGTAGTGAAATGACACGCCTCGACCGTGACAAGATTTGCGGTGTTCCCCTCGACCCCGCAGGCCGCCAGCTGAGATACGGCGCACTGGCGCTAACATTCGTTGCAGGGCCGGGCCCTGCGATTCAACCTTCGGAGCATCCCCTGCATGTCGTCCCACACCGATCATGTCCTTGTCGTCGATGATGACCGCGATATCCGCCAGATGGTTGGCGATTACCTGCGGCGCAACGGCCTGCGTGTCAGCTTGGCGGCGGATGGCCGCGAAATGCGGGCGACGCTGGACACCAGCGACATCGACCTGATCGTGCTGGACGTGATGATGCCGGGCGAGGATGGTCTTTCGCTTTGCAGGAATCTCCGTGCAGGCAAACATCGCGCGGTGCCTATCGTGCTTCTGACCGCACGCGACGACGAGACGGACCGCATCATCGGCTTGGAAATGGGCGCCGACGACTACGTCACCAAGCCATTCTCATCGCGTGAACTGCTTGCGCGAATCAATGCCGTCATCCGGCGCGCCCGCATGCTGCCGCCCAACCTGCAAGTCTCCGAAGCAAGCCGGTTGATCCGCTTTGGCGACTGGCGGTTGGATACCACCGCGCGGCATCTGCTGGACGCCGACGGCACGGCCTATTCGCTGAGCGGTGCCGAGTTCCGGCTTCTCCGCGTGTTCATCGATCATCCGCAGCGTGTGCTGAGCCGCGACCAGCTGTTGAATCTGACCCAGGGCCGGGACGCCGAGATCTTCGACCGTTCCATCGATCTGTTGGTCAGTCGCTTGCGACAACGGCTGGGCGATGGCGCGCGCGAACAGACCTATATCAAGACCGTTCGTAGCGAAGGCTATGTTTTCAGCCAACCTGTCGTTCTGATGGGCGATGACGCATGAGCATATCGCCCAAGCCCGGCTTGCGCTTGCTGCCGCGGACCTTGCGCGCACGCCTGCTGCTGATCCTGGGTGCGGGGCTGTTGTTGGCGCATGCGCTTTCCTTTGCGTTGCTGTTCCAAGAGCGCAAGGACGCTACACGCTCGATGATGCTGCGGAATCTCTACGAGGATGTGCCGGTCAGTGTCGCTTTGTTGGAGAACCTGCCGGCTTCGCAACGTGAGGCGTGGATTCCTCGCTTGGAACGGCGGACCTACCGCTACCTGCTGCGTCCCGCGCAAGCAGGCACGCCGCTGGCTAGCGATCGTGCCAGGCAAGTCACGGGTCTTATCGATGATGCCCTGGGCCACCAGTACCACCTGCGGCCGCGCGCTGTTTCTTCCGCGCCGGAGCGATACGAGGTGGAGCTGACGCTTCGGGATGGACAGCGCCTCACCATCGAAGTCACGCCCTCGATCATGCCCGTCGCGAAATGGCTGCCCTGGGTGCTCGCGTTGCAGGTCGTGCTGTTGCTGACATGCGTTGCCGTGGCAGTGCGCCTGGCCACTCGGCCCCTTGCCCGGCTGGCAGCCGCAGCGGAGCAAATGGATCCGGCAGGGAAAGGCGCTCCGCTTCCTCAAGACGGTCCGTCCGAAGTGGCCAAGGCGGCGCAGGCACTCAATATTCTGCAATCCCGCGTAGCTGCGCACGTTTCGGAACGTACGCAGATACTGGCCGCCATCTCCCATGACCTGCAAACGCCGATCACGCGCATGCGCTTGCGGGTGGAAGCGATGGATGCCAGCCCGGATCAGGACAAGCTCATCGGCGACATCGACCAGATCAGCCAGCTGGTTCGCGAAGGCCTCAACTACGCACGCAGCGCGAACATGACGATGGGGCCTGCGGTCCGGCTTGACCTGTTGGCATTTCTCGAAAGCGTAGTGGCCGACTATCAGGACGCGGGAAGATCCGTGCAACTGATGGAAAGCACCACCGCCTCGCGGGATACACATCCGCAGGCGCTACGGCGCATCCTGCAGAACCTGATCGACAACGCACTGGCTTACGCCGGGAATGCGGAAACCCGGTTGCGCACGGATGCATCGGGCCGTGCCTGCATCGACGTGCTTGATCGAGGCCCTGGCATTCCCGCCGATCAACTGGACGCCGTGCTGCAACCCTTTCATCGGCTTGAGCCGTCGCGTGGCCGCACTACCGGCGGCACCGGTTTGGGGCTGGCTATCGCGCAACAGCTCACGCGCGCGCTGGGCGGAAGCCTGAGCCTAGCCAACCGCGATGGCGGCGGCTTGCAGGTGACCATCACGCTCGCCGACAAGGTGCCGGGAGCGCTCTAGGCCTGGATCAAACTTGGTGTTCACGCGTGTTTCTCTTCCAGGGTGCGGCCCTCGTTGCCGGGCCGGATCTTGAACCAGATGGAATACATGGCCGGCAGGAACACCAAGGTCAGGATCGTGCCCGCCAAAGTGCCGCCGATCAGCGTGTAGGCGAGCGTTCCCCAGAACACGGAGTTAGTTAGCGGAATGAAGGCCAGAATCGCTGCCAGCGCGGTAAGGACCACCGGCCGTGCGCGTTGCACGGTGGCTTCGACGACCGCCTGGAATGGCTCCAGGCCCGCCTGTTCGTTCTGATGGATCTGCCCGATCAGGATCAAGGTATTGCGCATCAGGATTCCCGACAGCGCAATCAGGCCCACCAGCGCATTGATGCCGAAGGGCTGCTGGAAAAGAATCAAGGTGGGCACTACGCCGATCAAGCCCAGCGGACTGGTCAGGAAGACCATGACCATCGCGGAAATCGAACGCACCTGAAAAATGAGAATGATCAGGGTGACCGCCAGCATGATCGGGAACAGCGGCAACATGGCTTTCATCGCCTTGCCCGATTCTTCGATGGAACCGGCCTGCTCGATGCGGTAGCCGCTGGGCAGTCTGGCGATGACGGGTTGGAGCTGTTGCAGGATCGCCGTGGATACGTCAGGCGGCTGCAAATCTTCGGCGATGTCGCCACGCACGGTGATCGTCGGCATGCGATCGCGGCGGCGCATGATGGGCTCTTCCATGCGCACGCTCACCTCGCCGATCTGCGACAACGGAATGCGTTGTCCAGCGACGCCGGCCAAGGTGAAGTCCGAGATTTTTTCCGGATCCAGCCTGGCCTCGCCGGTGGAGCGAGCAACCACTTGTACGGTGCGAATGTCCTCGCGAACCGCGGTGATGGATACACCGGTCAGCAAGAACTGCAGCTGCTGCGCGACGGCACTGGAAGTCAGTCCCACCGCCTGTAGCCGGTCCTGCTGCAAGGTGAAGTGCAGGGCAGGCGTGCGCGTTCCCCAGTCGGTATTGACCGTGCGCATCATTGGGCTGGCCTGCATGACCTGCTGCACTTCTGCCGCGATGGTGCGCAGTTTGTCCGGGTTCGGCCCGACGACTCGGTAGGCGACGGGAAAGGGCGAATAGGGGCCGAATACCAACTGGGTGACGCGTACCCGTGCCTCGGGAACGAGGCCATCGGCGATTGCCTTGCGCAGCCTGTGTTTCAAGACTTCACGTTCGGCTTGGTCGTCGGTGCGGATCACGATCTTGGCGAATGACGGATCGGGCAGTTCGGGCCCCATCGCCAGATAGAAGCGCGGCGCTCCCTGGCCAATGTAGGCGGTGACGATCCTGGCTTCTTTCTGCTGGGCCAGCCATGTTTCTATCTTGGCGGTGGCGGCGCTGGTCTGCGCGATGGAGGTGCCGTAAGGCATCTGCACTTCGACCAGCACCTCGGGCCGGTCCGAGATCGGGAAAAATTGCTTCTTGACCACGCCCATGCCCAGGATGGCCAGGACGAACAGGCCGACCACCGATCCTGCGACCAGCCACTTGCGTGCGATGACACGCGTCAGCGTCTGGCGGAACCGGTTGTAGCGCGGTGTGTCGTAGAGCGCCTCGTGGCCGCCCTCGATCTTCTTGAAATCGGGCAGCAGTTTGACGCCCAGATACGGCGTGAACACCACGGCGACCACCCACGACGCTATCAAAGCGGTGCCAACGATCCAGAACATGTTGCTGGTGTATTCGCCGGCGGTGGAGCGGGCAAAACCATTCGGCATGAAGCCGATCGCGGTGACCAGCGTGCCCGACAGCATCGGCGCAGCCGTGTGGCTCCATGCGTAAGCGGAGGCGGCGATCCGGCTGTAGCCTTCTTCCATCTTCACCACCATCATTTCGATGGCGATGATGGCGTCGTCCACCAGCAGGCCGAGCGCCAGGATCAGCGATCCCAGCGTGATGCGGTCGAAGTTCTTGCCGGTGGCGGCCATCACCACGAAAACCGCCGCCAGAGTCAGCGGTACCGCCGCCGCGACCACCACGCCCACCCGCCAGCCCATGCTGAGGAAGCTCACCAGCATCACCACCAGCAGCGCCACCATGAACTTGACCATGAACTCATCGACGGCCGAGCTGATGTTGACGGCCTGATCCGTCACCTTGGTCAGGCTCATTCCCAGCGGCAACTCGGTGTTGATCGCACCGACTTCCTGGTCCAGCGCTTTGCCCAGATCCAGCCCATTCCAACCGTCGCGCATGATGATGCCCAACAGCAGAGCGGGCTCGCCACCGTTGCGAATAATGAACGTCGCCGGGTCTTCATAGCCACGCTTGACGGTGGCGATGTCCGACAGCTTCAGCGTGCGGCCCTGCGCCACGATCGGTGTGTCGCGGATCTTCTGCAGTTCGTCGAAAGCGCCGTCCAAGCGGACCAGCACCTGCGGCCCAGCAGTTTCCACTGATCCTGCCGGCGTCAACGCATTCTGGTTGTTGAGTGCGGCGAACACTTCCTGTGGGCTGACGCCCAGTGTCGCCAAGCGTTCGTGCGAGAACTCGACATAAATGCGCTCGGACTGTTCGCCGATGATGTTGACCTTCTTCACGCCCGGCACATGCAGCAGCCGCTGGCGCAACGTCTCCGCGTCGCGTACCAACCGGCGCTGCGGTTCGCCCTTGGCCTTGAGCGCGAACAAGGCGAAGGTGACGTCCGCGTATTCGTCGTTGACTATCGGCCCGATCACGCCGGATGGCAGATTGTTTGCTTCGTCGCCGACTTTCTTGCGGGCTTGGTAGAACTCCTCCTTCACTTCCGAAGGCGGCGTGCTGTCGAGCAAGCTCAACGTAGTGAATGCCAAACCCGGTCGCGTATACGTCTCGGCGCGGTCGTACCAACGCAGTTCCTGCAGGCGCTTTTCGATCTTTTCCGCTACTTGGTCCTGCATCTCCTGCGCGGTGGCTCCGGGCCATGCCGTCACGATGGTCATTACCTTGACCGTGAAAGCGGGATCTTCCGCCCGGCCCAACTGGAAGAACGCGATCAGTCCTGCCAGTGAGACCAAGCAGATCAGGAACAAGGTGATGGAACGCTCGCGTACGGCAAGCGCGGATAAGTTGAAGCGGCCTTCGCTCACGGGCGAGCTCCTTGGGTCGCAGCGCGGTTGCCTCGGTCGGCAAACCGCACTTGCTCGCCTTCGTGCAGCAGGTGCGCGCCGAGCGCGACGATGCGCTCGCCAGGCTTGAGCTGGCCGGTGATGCGCGCGCCTTCGTCGCTCACGCGCTGGACCGCCACCGGCCGCCATACGACCTTGGCCGGTTCACCGTTGATAACCCACACCCCCGGCCCCTTGCCCGCGTCGAACAGGGCGCCGATCGGCACCTGGAAGTCGCCTTGCGCAGTGGAATGGCCGTCCGGGATATGGATGGTGATCGTGGCGCCCAGAGGTGCGTCGGCCAGTTCTCCCTCCAGCACATACCGCGCCTCGAACGTGCGGGTCAGGCGATCGGCGGCATTCGACAGCTGCCGCAGTTTGGTCGGCACGGCGACGCCTTCCTTGCCGAAGAGCGCGGCCTGGCCAACGGAACCCACCGCCGGGCGCAACGTCTCAGGCAACTGGATAACGGCCTCGCGCGGACCGGCGCGCGCCACGCGCACCACCACCTGTCCTGCGCTGACGACTTGCCCGGGTTCGGCCAGCGTGTCCATGACGATGCCGTCGGCATCGGCCACCAAATCCGCATAACGGCTGGCGTTGCGAGCGACTTCGGCCTGGGCCGCGGCGGCGTTGAGCTGGGCCTTGGCGGCGTCCGCCGCCGCTTTGGCCTGGTCGTAGGTGGAAGCCGATATCACACCGGTCCCGAGCAGATTGCGGTAGCGGGCTTCATCCGCCGCCGTCTGCTTGGCCAGCGCGCGCGCGGCGGCGACTGCTTCTTGTTGGGCGTGCACGGCGAGCTTCAGATCGGCCGTGTCGATACGCATGAGCAGCTGCCCCTGCTTGACGGCTTGTCCGGTATCCACGAACCGCTCCAGCACCTTGCCGGAGACGCGAAAGCCCAGATCGCTCTGTACGCGGGCGGCTACGGTCCCAGTGAAGGAGCGCGAACCGGCAGTAGCGCCCTGCAACGTGGCGGCTCGCACCAGGGGCGCTTCGACGCGCGGGTCGGAAGGCGTTTTATCGCCGCAGGCGATCAGGCCGAGCGGCAGTAATACGCAAAGGGCGATGGATGAAACAACGCGGCGCCGGAGCATGAGAGTCCCATAGGCAGGTCAGCAGGGATTCCACTCTGTATCAAGTGACCAAATTAGTCAATAGTCACTAACTCCTCTCTAGGGGACCTGATCAAAGTCTCCCCCAACGGAAGCGCGAGGTAGCGTGCGCCGTGCGCACGACCGGAATGGTGGACATGCGAACGGCGCACGCTACAACCGACTGCCTGCACATCGTTGGGGGCGGTTGCCGTTGTGGGGGCGGCACGCACGGATAGGAAGCATCGGCCGGGCCTTCCTCACCCTGGCGATACAAGGCAAAAAGCTCGCGCCGAGACGGCGCTCCTACGTGGGTTCTGCTGCGGACGGCCCAAGCGCGCGCTGCACGAATAATCTGGGCAAAGAGACTTTGAACAGGCTCTAAGGGGACAAGCTGCGTAGCACCAGCCCGGACAGTTGCCCAGGCGCCTCGTCGGTGTAGTCGAAGCTGTGCTGTAGCAGCAACGGGTTCAGATAGGGGCGCATGACCAGATAGATCGCCGTCGCGGTCTCGTCGAGGGGGGTCTTGCGCTCGAAATCCCCCGTTTGCCGGCCTTCCTGCAGGATTTCCTGGAGCAGATCCCGGATACGCTCTTCGTGCGCCTGCGCTGCCTGCCAGCGTTCGGTGGCCGCCGAGGCTGCAATCTCATAGAGCTTGCGATCCTGAAAAAACAGGCGAAGGCTCGATTCGACCACGGCTTTGAACATCCGCCGCAGCTTTTCCGGTGGCCGATCGGCCTCTTCGGTCGCGGTCCTGACCTCGGCCTCGATCTGGCGCAGGCAGTTGGCGCAGATCATCTCGCCAATGGCCTGCTTGGATTCGAAGAACTTGTAGATATAGGCCTTGGAGAAGCCGATGGCCTTGGCGAGATCGGAGACCGTCGTCTTCTCGTAACCGTATCGGCTGAAGTGCTCGGTTGCCGCCGCGACGATCTGGTCCCGCACATCGTGATCGACCGGACCGCGCGCTGTAACTGAATTGGATTCTTTCTTGCTCATGGCACCTAGCCTACAGCCAGGTGCCAAATGGGACAACAAGTGACCAATTCGTAATATGGTTACGTTGTCTGACCTTCAGCTGGAAGCGCCTGGGCCGCCAAGGATGCTCCAAAGGATCAGCCTTGGCAGCGCTTCACTGCATCCGGTTTCAGCTTGGGTCTTGAAGATAAAGCTACGGAAGGCTGCGAAAGAGGAGAAGCATCAGCAACAGGGCCGCCGCCACGATCAAGCCAGTGACAAATATGCGCAGTCCCCTCCATCGGCTTTTTCGTGAGGCGAGATCCGGCAGCTCGAACCAGTAGCCGCTGTCCTCGTGAGCGGAAGACTGGTGCCGCTTCGAAGATCGTTTCGAGGCATCGGGAAACATGCGCAACTCCAATGGAAGCGGCGGTGACTGGAGCCGCACGCGCGCTGGTTCATGCAGACCAGGCAGCGACGCGTGCGCCAGCGCGACGTCAGAAGCGGAACAAATAGCCGGCGGAGATTCTGGTCGACCGGGATTGATCGACCAGCGGGCTTTGCTTGATCTCGTCTCCAAACTCGGTCGCCGCGACATCCACGAAAAACGAATGACGTTGGGTGGGGCTGTAGTCGAGTCGTAGACCTGCCTCCACATTGACCGTGCCTTCGCCCTCATAGAACGGACGGGCGAGCGTGGCCTCCTCCGGGCGGACTCCGTAGTAGTAGCTGACGTACTTGTCGTCGACCCATTCCGCTCCGACACGCGGCGTCACCCCGAAACGGCCCATGCCAAAGCGATGCTCGGCCAGGATGCGCGCGCGCGATCCGGTGCTCTTGTCCATCGTGTCCACCAGATACTCGGCGGAAATCTCGGCAACCGGGTTGTTCCACACCACCGCCGCGCCGGCCCAAACGCTATCGTCGCGTTCCTCCATTCCACGCAGGTATTCGGATTCGTCGGTGTCGTAGCCATCCAGTGCATAGCGCGCCCTGACGCGGAAGTTCAGGACATCGCTTTCATTGATCTTGAAATCGAACCGCCCCGCATTGGCTTCCAGCCAGCGGTTCTCGAAGTAGAGAATCGGCAGTGCCTTCGTCTCGTTGTCATAGTCGCGATAGGGTCGATCGATTACCGCGGCACCCAGCCCAATCCCCCAGCGCGAGGTACTGGTTTCCGGGGCTTCTGCCTCCTGGGCCAGGACCGGCAAGGCGGCTCCCATCCCAAAGGAAAGGGCTCCGATCCATCCCCAGGCTGCAATCGACGACAAACGGCGAGATCCCTCATGACGCATCTTCAAATCCTCGATAGGGCCGGACCCAATGAGGCCGGCAAGTGATGTGGTTGTCTGTTTGCAAGCGAGCACTTCGCCCGGACGCGTGCCGCATGGGCAGCGAATGGCCTTACTGACCGATCGGACAGTAGTTATCCTACTGGCTATAATGACCAATCGGTCATTAAAGTAACCGGTGCAGTAAGTGGTCGTTCAGGCTTTTGCCTTCGCTGACGCCGCGACGTTCTTCTGCAGGCGAGGCAGACGGACGCGGCTTAGGAAACGCCACCGGCTAAACTGGCTGAAGAAGGGTTTCTGGGTTACCGACTCATCGGCGCCTTGCCTTGGGGAAACCGCGGACGGCCGAACGAGGGAGGCACCGTCATGACGACGAAGAAAGAAAAGAAAAAGCCGGAAACGGGGAAAGCCGAGAAGAAAAAAAGAACCCGACTGGCGCCCGAGATCCGGCGCAAGCAGATCCTGCAAGCGGCGCTGGTCGAGTTCAGCACTCTGGGCTTTGCCGCCGCCAGTATTTCCAAGATTGCGCAGCGCGCCGGGATCTCGAAGGCCAACGTCTACGTCCACTTCTCCAGCAAGGACGAAATCTTCGAAAACTTGCTCACGTCGCTGTCCTCGGTGGGGAAAGCGCAAGGCAATTGGTCGCAAATACAGGATGTCAAGGACGTGCCTGGCTTCATCGATAACCTGATCGATGTGACCTATGCGTCCTTTACGCCTGAAGCATTGGCCGTCATGCGGATGTTGATTTCCGAAGCGCATCGCGTTCCGGACATCCTGACCAAGTGGCACGAAACGAACAACGAAGATCGTGCGCAACGGCAAGCCATCATCGACGAACAAGTAGCCGCGGGCCGGATGAAACGCAGCCCGTTGACCGAATACTTTCACCTCGCCATGACGCCTTTCGTATACGTGGCTATCGCCAAGCTGGTGTTTGGGGATGCCTCCACCGAAGAAGTAGAGCGAATGAAAGAATCGCACCGCAAACTGCTGCATCAGCTCCTGGAGCTTTGATTGCGGGAAAATCAAAGGCCAGAGCGGGAGCGCGCGGTTCTTGAAGTAGCGTACGTCGCGCGCGGCGCACGCTACTTCAACGCCGCTCCGCTGGCTTTCTCCGCCGGCTTTGAACGTCAAGCCATCACAGGCAATTTGGCCAACAGCTTGTCCAGCGTGATCGGGTATTCGCGGACGCGTATGCCGGTGGCGTTGTAGATCGCGTTGGCGATCGCCGCGCTGACCCCGCATAGCCCAAGCTCACCCACGCCCTTGGCCTTCATCGGTGAAGAAACGGCATCCGCCTCGTCCAGGAAGATCACTTCCTGATGCGGAACATCCGCATGCACCGGAACTTCGTAGCCGGCCAAGTCGTGATTGACGAAAAAGCCCAGGCGCTTGTCGACCGCGAGTTCTTCCGACAACGCGGCGCCGATACCCATGGTCATCGCACCGATCACCTGGCTGCGTGCCGATTTTGGATTGAGGATGCGGCCGGCCGCGCAAACGGCGAGCATGCGCCGGATGCGCGATTCGCCGGTCGCCATGTCCACGCCGACTTCGGCGAAATGCGCGGCGAAGGTGGACTGTTGGAACTTCTTGGCCAGATCGCCGTATTCCATGATGTCCTCTACTACTATCTCGCCGGCCTCCGCCGCTTTGGCAAGCGGTACGCTGCGGCCGCCATCGCGTATCCGGCCATCGGCGAAGGTCGCACCTTCCGCGTTGAAGCCGACTTTCTGCGCGACGGCTTGCCGCAGTTTCATGCAAGCCGCGTAGACGCCTGCGGTCGAACTGTTGGCGCCCCATTGGCCGCCCGATCCGGCGGAGACGGGGAAATTCGAGTCGCCCAAGCGCACTACCACGCGATCCAGCGAAACGCCCATCATCTCGGCCGCGGTCTGCGCGATGATCGTGTAGGTGCCGGTACCGATGTCGGTCATGTCGGTTTCCACGGTGACGATGCCGCGTGGATCCAGCCGCACGCGCGCCGCGGACTTCATGACCAGGTTGTTGCGAAATCCCGCCGCCACGCCCATGCCGATCAGCCAGCGACCATCGCGATGCTTGCCGGGTTCGCGATTGCGCTTGTTCCAGCCGAAACGCTGCGCACCGGTGCGCAGGCACTCGTTGAGTTGGCGCTGCGAGAACGGCCTTTCGGGATGCTCGGGGTCCACCTGGGTGTCGTTGAGGATGCGGAACTCGATGGGGTCGAGCTTGAGTTTCTCCGCCATTTCGTCGATGGCGATTTCCAGTGCCATCAAGCCGGGCGCTTCGCCCGGCGCGCGCATCGCGTTGCCTTCCGGCAGGTCGAGCACGGCAAGTCGGGTGGTGGTCATGCGGTTGGCGCCCGCGTAGAGCAATCGCGTCTGCTGGACCGCATTCTCCGGTCCGCCGCCGGGCAGATCGCCGGACCAGCTCTCATGGCCGATGGCGGTGATCTTGCCTTCCCGGGTGGCGCCGATGCGGATGCGCTGGATGGTGGCAGGACGATGCGTGGTGTTGTTGGCCATCAGTGGGCGCTGCAACGCGACCTTCACCGGCCGCTTGGCAGCGCGCGCGCCCAAGGCCGCCAGCACCGCATCGCATCGCACGAACAACTTGCCGCCGAAGCCGCCGCCGATGTACGGCGAAATGAGGCGGACGTTATCGGTGGGAATTCCGAGCGTCTTGGCGACGTCGCCGCGGCCCCAGTTGATCATCTGGTTGGACGTCCACAACGTCAGCTTTTCGCCTTCCCAACTGGCGATGGAAGCGTGCGGTTCCATCATGGCGTGCGACTGGTCGGGCGTGTGGTAGGTGGCATCCAACTGCACGGGCGCGGAGGCGAACGCGCCAGCAAAATCGCCCACGGCGGTATCCGGGTTGGGCTCGTTGGGAATGCCCGCCGACGTCTTCGCCTTGGCCAGGTCGAAGGCGCCCCGGCCGCGCTCGTACTTGACCCGTACTAGCTGCGCGGCGGCGCGCGCCTGTTCGAAGCTCTCTGCAACCACCAGCGCAATGGCCTGATGGTAATGCTGTATCTCCGGACCACCCAGCAGCTTGGCAACATTGAAGTTGCCTTTGTCCAACTTGCCGGCGTTCTCCGCGGTCACGATGGCCAGCACGCCGGGCGCGCGCTTGGCAGCGTCCAGCTCCATCGAGGCGATTCGCCCCTTGCCGATACCGGCACCCACCACATAGCCATACGCGGGATTGGCAACCGCGGTGTGCTCTTCGTAGGCGTAGGTAGCCGTGCCGGTGGTCTTGAACGGGCCGTCGATGCGATCGGTGGGCTTGCCGACGATCTTCAGCTGGTCGATAGGATTCTTGGTGGCGGGCGTATCGAATTTCATGGCATCACCCCTTTGCCTCAAGCAGCACGGCGCTGAGCGTGCGTTGTGCCAGCAGCAGCTTGAACTCGTTCTGCGGCGCTGGTTTGGCTTCGGCGAACAACCGGTCTGTCACCGCTTTCGCGCCACGCGGCAGTTCCGCTTCCGCTTCCTCCACGCGCCACGGCTTGTGCGCAACGCCGCCCACCGCGACTCGTCCGGTGCCGTCGCGCTGGATTACCGCGCCGATGGAAACCAACGCGAACGCATAGGACGCTCGATCGCGGACCTTGCGATAGATATGCTTGCCGCCGACCGGTTTTGGAAGCGTGACCGAGGTGATGAGCTCCCCCTTGTCCAACGCCGTCTCCAGGTGCGGCGTGTTGCCTGGCAGGCGGTAGAAGTCGGCAATGGGTATGTTCCGTGTGGAGCCATCCGGCCGTACCGTTTCCACGCTGGCATCCAGCGCGCGCATGGCCACCGCCATGTCGCTGGGGTGGGTCGCGATGCAGGCCTCACTGCTGCCTATTACCGCGTGCTGGCGACTGAAGCCGCCAATCGCGGCACAGCCGCTTCCGGGCAAGCGCTTGTTGCACGGCTGATGGGTGTCGTAGAAGTAGGGGCAGCGGGTACGTTGGAGCAGGTTGCCGGCCGTCGTCGCCTTGTTGCGCAACTGCCCGGAAGCACCCGCCACCAGTGCGCGCGATAGCAATCCGTAATCGCGGCGTACGCGTTCGTCGGCGGCCAGATCGGTGTTGCGCACCAATGCCCCGATGCGCAGCCCGCCTTCGGGCGTGGGTTCGATCTTGTCGAGCGCCAGGCCGTTCACATCGATGAGATGGCGGGGCGTCTCGACTTCCAGTTTCATCAGGTCCAACAGGTTGGTGCCGCCGGCGATGAACTTGGCACCGGGCATACGCGCCGCCGCCGCCGCGGCTTCCGCCGGCGAAGTGGCGCGCTCGTAGGTGAATGCTTTCATGCGCTCCTCCCTGCAACTTCGGTGATCGCCTCGACGATGTTGGAGTAGGCGCCGCAGCGGCAGATATTGCCGCTCATGCGTTCGCGGATTTCATCCGCCGTTACCTTGGGCCGCGCGGTGAGTTCGGCGCTGACCAGGCTGGGGATGCCTTCCTTGATTTCATCGAGCACCGCCACGGCCGAACAGATCTGGCCCGGCGTGCAGTAGCCGCACTGATAGCCGTCGTGCTTGATGAAGGCAGCCTGCATCGGATGCAGCTTGTCGGGAGTTCCCAGCCCCTCGATGGTGGTGATGCGCGCGCCTTCATGCATCACCGCCAAAGTGAGGCACGCATTGATTCGTCGCCCGTCGAGCATCACCGTGCAGGCACCGCATTGGCCGTGATCGCAGCCTTTCTTGGTGCCGGTGAGATGCAGGTGTTCCCGCAGCGCGTCCAGCAGGGTCGTGCGGGTATCCAGTTCTAGTGCTTCGACTTTGCCATTCACTTCGAAGGACACTTTGGAAATGACTGGCGCCTGCGAAGCGCTGTCTGCGCCTTGTGCGAGCGCGGCGGAGGGTGCAGCCAGAACGGCTGCCGATGTAGCGCTCGCCTTGAGCAACTCGCGCCGCGAGAGGGTGAAGGTACTTTTACTGCTCTTGCTGTCCACGGTGCTTACTCCTCGGCTGGCGGGATTACCCTGCTTGCTGGATCAGTGTCGCGGTCAAGAATTCGAAACGCAATTGAGGCTGTCGTATTCGGCTCCGGAGGTTAATCCGGTAGATCGAAAGAAGATGCGCGTGACGGCACAGAATCAACCCACAGCCGTTGAAATCGTGCGAAGAAGGCTCGTAGAAGCAACCCCTCAAATGTGACGATATTGGCAGGTCCTCGCCGCCGATCGCGCGGCGGCGAGGGTCAGCGTGTGGTCTCTACGAACACTGGATTGGAGTAGAACCACAGATCCCGCCAGGGATCCTCGCCGGGTACGTCAGCGACGGGTTCTTGTTCGGTGGTGCTTGTGCCGCGTACGCGGACAAAGCCGCCACGCGCCGGTGCCGGCAACTCCCAGGACAGTGATAGCCATTGACCTTCGCGTTGCCAATCGGCCGGACCGAAACGCCTGACCTGCATCCGCGGCGCGCCATCGCCATCGGCGGCGCCGATGATCACATCGATATGATCCAGAACCGGCGATTGGCCGTTGAAGTTAGGCTGCGACGGCTGGCGCACCTTCAGTTCGACCACCATCGTATCTCCCGCCGACAACGCGAGCGTGCCGCCCATTTCGGCAACGCTGCCTGGCTTACCAGATGCACGCGCCCGCAGTTCCAGCGCATCGATCAAGTCGCCGGTCACCGCGAAGACCCTGCCATTGCGGAGGCCGTCCAGGATGTCGCCGGCGTCCTTCCTCGCCCACACGTAGGTCTTGCTGTACTCGCCAGGATCGAATTCGGCACCGCCTTCGCTGTGATGGAGATGCGAGTCGGAGGTGGCGGTAATCCAGAATCGGCGGCCTTCCCCCAGCAAACCGTCCCAAACGCCGCCGACCCGCGCGGTCATCTGATCGAAGCCGCCTAACGTTGGCGCGGCTTCGTGGGTATAACCACCGCGATGACGCGCATTGGCTTGATGTCCTGGCGCGCCTTCCATGCCTACCAGTACGTCGGGCGCGGCGTCCTGCCACGCACGCAGTTCCTTCGGTTTCACCTTGCCCCAGGCATCGATTCCCTTTGCGGAGCGGGAAGGATGGTTGACGAGCATCAGCGGCCGAGGCTGAAGGGCCTGCATGAAGCGCAGGGCATCGAGCATCGATTGGCCGCTGTTGCGAGCGAATCGGTTCAATGGTTCTCGGCGATTGTAGTCGCGCTCGATACGTTCCAGCTGAGTGCCTTCTTCCGGGCCGGGCGCAATGATCAGCGACGCATGCTCGCCGGCCGGCACATCGAATTCCATGCCGTTGAACTGGATCAACGCCGGCACATCCCGCCTGGCCTGCACCAGCGCAGGCCAGGCGAAATCGCGCGTCACCGCCGAATGGCCGGGACCGCCATGATCGGTATGCACTATCCACGCCAGACCGTGCGCCAGTGCCTGCCGCGCGTTGCGGGTACGGCTGTAAGGCGAATCGCCGCCACGGATAGGCTTGGGCGGCGAACTCGACTTGTCCCAGTTGACGCTCCACTCGCTATGTACGTGATGATCGCCGGCCAACCAACGACGGCCGTTATCGCCTTCGTCGGCCGCGCTGGCATTGCCTGCCAGTGCAAGCAGCACCAGCAGCGGCATCGAGATCGAGATCGGCAGCCTTGATGGCAGGTGCATCAGAACTTTGCCCTCAGGCCTATCGAGTAGGTACGCCCATAATCGGTGTATCCGGTGAACAAATTGTTGCCCACGTACATCTGCTGCGCCTCGCCGGTGAGATTGATCGCGTTGGCGTAGATCGCCAGCACGTCGTTGATCTGCCAGGAAATATTGCCGTCCAGTGTGCCGTAGGCCTTGGTGTTGTTGGTAGCCACGTCGGCGGTGCCGACCGAATTGACGATGTCGTCGCGCCAGCTGTAGCTCAGCCGCGCCGACAGCGGGCCTTTCTCGTAGAAACCGACGATGTTGTAGCTGTTCTTGGCCACGCCTTCGAGCGCATCTTTGAAGCTGTCCTCGCCATCGACGTAGTTCGCCTCGCTGTCGGTCCAGGTGTAGTTGATCTGCATGCCGAGCCCATCGAACGGCGCAGGCAGACCGCTGAACACTTGCTGCCACGCCAGCTCCACCCCGCGGACATAGGCGGTGCCGCCATTGACCTTGGACGACAGCAGATAGGTCTGCCCGCCGTATTGGAAATTGGTCATCTGGGTCTGGATGAAACGGCTGATGTCCTTGTAGAACACGCCGGCCACGAACGCCGAAGACGGCGAGGTGTACCACTCGAACGTCAGGTCGTACTGCAGCGCTTCGAATGGTTCCAGGTTGGGATTGCCGCCGGTCGCGGTGAGGATCTCGCCGCTGGAGTTGAAGGTCAGCTTCGACGACAAGTCGGTCAGGTCCGGACGCGTCATCACCTTGGCCACGGCGCCGCGCAGCACCATGTCGCCGGTCAGGTCATAGGCGGCATTGAGCGAGGGCAGCAAGTCGTTGTAGCTGCGCTGGAAGTTGACCGGCGTGGCGGTGCCGTTGACGCTGGCATAGCCCTGGGTGCGTTGCTGAGTGTGGACCGCGCGCACGCCGACGTTGCCGCGTAGTTCGTGGCCATCGAAGTCGTGGCGGAACTCGCTCATGACATAGGCCGATGCGATGTCCTCGGCGACTTTGTAGGAGTTCTGCAGGTCGTCCGCGGTGGGGCTGTTGGCAAGATCGGCAGGGCCCGGCCAGCTGCCCCAGAACGGCGCTTCAATCGGCGCCAGCCATTCGGTCGGTACGTTGCCGGAGGTGCCATCGAGGAAATCGCGGACCGGCAACGCAGTGAAATAGCTGCTGTCGAATACGACACCGGAGATGCCGTTGTAGATCAGATCCATCCGGTTGTAGGTACGCTCGCGCTCGCGGTATTTCACACCGGCTTTCAGGCTGGAGAAGAAAGCGCCATCCAGCACCCGCTCGCCGTCGAACTGCAAAGCGCGCTCGGTATCCAGCGCATCGATTTCGCGCCATTCCAGACGGCGACCCGGCGTGGAGGCGGGATTGGTGGGGTCGTACCCGCTGGTGAAAACCCAGCTCGGGATGTTGCTGCCCGTGGCCTGCGGAAAGGCCACCGACATGCCCAGATTGGCGCGGGTGCGCAAGCGGGTGCGGCGAATGGGATCGTCGTTCCAGCTATGCGCGCGCGCGACGAATCCCGTGCCCGACAGCTTCCAAAGATCGTTCTGCCAAACCGTGTTGAAGCGCACGCTGTGGTTTTCGTCGGTGATGCCGGAGGTTTCCCGCGACAGCTGTACTTGGCCGTTGACGTAGTCGAAAGCGGTGACGGCGCCATTGTTAACCACCAGGTTGCGCATGTTGGCGACGCCGAAACCGCTGCCGATGGCGTATTCGTCGTATTCCACTTCCTGCCGCGAATAGAACAGGTCCAGGTTCATCTCCAGCGCGTCGGTGGGTTTCCACTGCAGCGAGCTCGCCACGCCAATGCGCTTGCGGTCCTCCAGCTCGAGCGTGGGACGCATGGCAGCCGGCACGTACACCGCGCCGGTGTCTTCGCTGCCGTCGCCATTGCTATCGAGTCCGTCGGCGTAGTAGTCCCACGAAGTCTCGTTGACACGGTCCTGGCGCAGGCTGCGTTCGGCATAGGCGGCCGAGAACAGCACACCGAAGGTTTCGTCTTGATTGACCCAGTTGTACAGGCCGGAGATACGCGGATCGTTCTCCTCCGCCAATTGCGGGCGGCTCAGTTCGGCCGACAGATGCGTTTCCGATTTGCCCAGCTGCAATGGGCGGAACGTCTTGACGTTGACCACGCCGCCGATTGCGCCTTCATCCATCGATGCGGTGGGACTCTTGATCACCTCCAGTCCCGACACCAGTTCCGCCGGCAGCGTGTCGTAGCGGAACTGGCGGCCGGTCTGCCCGGAGTTGCGCACGTTTTCGTTGACCGCCATGGTCTGGCCGTTGAGCGTGGTGACCTGGAAACCAGGACCCAGGCCGCGCACGCGCACGTAGACGCCTTCGCCACGGTCGCGTTCGATCGTTACGCCGGGCAGACGTTGCAGCGCTTCGGCGACGTTCTGCGCCGGCAACTTGCCGATGTCTTCCGCTTCGATCGAGTCGACGACGTTCGGTGCGTAACGCTTGTCGTTGAGCGCCCGTTCCAGGCTCGACGCATAGCTGCCCAACACCTGTACCGTTTCGAGGTCGGTGGCATCACCGTTGGCCGGCGTCGCGTCGGCGGCCGTTTGCGCATGCGTAGTGGTAGCGGACAGCGCCGCGCTGACGGCGAGCATGAGCAAGGCACGAGAAGGGCGTCGCGCCGGCGGCACGGGAAGATGATTCATAGCGGTGGGGTCCGTTGGAGGGGAGGGCCGACAGGGGAAATGACGCGGCCCCGGACGACAGTCCGCTATGAGAAAGGAAAGTTATTAAGTTGTGATGACACCGGGGGCATCGCTGGCGCGATGGTGAGCGGTGAGCAGTGAGCGGAAAAGTGGGAGACGGTGAGCGGCGGGACAGTTACGGCGCATCACCGCTCACCGCTTCTCCGCTTACCGCTCAGCCTCCGGCTGATGACGAATCCCGGTGACGCGCAGTTGCAGATCGCGATTGCCAGGCGCCAGCCACTGGATGGTTTGGCCAAGCGACAGACCCAACAGAGCGCTTCCGACCGGGGCGAGCACCGAGACATGGCCTTTTTCCACATCGGCTTCGTTGGGATAGACCAGCGTGAGGTGATGTTTTTCGCCGGTCGCTTCGTCGACGCAATCGACGGTGGAATGCATGGTGATCACGTTGTCCGGAATCTGTTCCGGAGGCAGCACTTCGGCGCGATTGAGTTCGTCCAGCAACGCCACGGCGGCCGACTCGTGGCGCAGCGCGAGCGGTTCCAGCAAGGCTTCCAGCCGATTGAAGTCGTGGCTGGAAATGATCAATGAAGGCGGCAGGCCGCTGGTGTGCTTGGTGCTCATAGGTCTCCAATAATTCTTTGGACGGAAACATGGAAAAGGGCGACACGTTGCCGCGTCGCCCATGGGTTGGTGCGCGTACCGTAGCCCGTGTGCGTAATGGATTCAAGTTGCGGCGAATGGAGTATTCAGGTGAACAGATCCTGCTAAAAATCCCACACGCTGGCATCATGACCTTGTGAAGCCGAATATCTGAGAATCTTTGATGATCAACTTATTTCCTCGTGAAAAACGTAACGAAGAACACTGGAGTTCGAGCGCTTGGCGAGGGCTGTCGACTCGATGCGCTGACTTCGGAGCAATCATGGTTGCCACGCCTGGCAAAGGCGGAGGCCGTTGCTATTCATTCACTTCCGGACAAGTGGAATGAGGCAGTTGCTGTGCTTGTTGTTGGTGACGACCGCCGCTCCGGTTGCCGCCGAGTCGATTCAGGAGACGCCTGCCTTCGATCGTCCCGGTATTTCGTTTTCGGTGACTACGTTGCCGGTCGGAAGTGTCGCTTGGGAGCAAGGTTTTCCAGACTGGTCGCGTGACCGTAGCGATGGAGTGACGGTCGATGACTACGCCGCGGCAACCAATCTGCGGGTCGGCTTGGCGGACCGGTGGGAGTTGCAGTTGGGCCACTCGGCTTTCAACTGGCGGCATCAGCGCGGTCAAGATTTCCGTGAGAGCAAGAACGGCAGCGGCGACACCACGCTCCTGCTCAAACACAGCTTGCCGGTCGCATCGCCCGATTTGGGCTGGGCGCTGATGGGCGGGGTAACGCTGCCCACGGGCGATGCAGAGTTCGGCAACGACCACACCCGCTATACGCTCGGTTCAACGGTGGAGTGGGCACACGGCGATCGCGGCGCGATCGCGTTGTACCTCAATGCCGATTGGGATCAAGCCGATACCACTTGGACGCTGTCGCCGAGCTATAGCGTGAGCTTGAACGATCGCTGGGCGGTCTTTGTCGAGGCCGGCTATTCGCATTCCTCGCAGGAGGGAGAGAACTATGTGGCAGGCGGCGGGGTGACGTGGATGCTTACGCCGCGAATGCAGTTGGACCTCTATTCCGATTTCGGACTGACCGATGCCAGCACCGATGTGCAAGCTGGCTTTGGCTTTTCGTTGTTTTTTCCTTGACGGGTGGTGCGGAGCAGGTGGGCGGTGAGCGGTGAGCGGGAAAAGCATCCGGCTTTTGCCCCCTTTGACCAGCCATTCGGCTGTTAAAAACGCAAAGGGGCTACGGGGGATTTGCTGTTTCTTAAGAGCAAAAGCAAAAGCAAATCCCCCTTAATCCCCCTTTTTCAAAGGGGGAGATAAAGCGAGAGCTTTTCCCATTCCCTATTCCCTATTCCCTATTCCCCATTCCCCATTCCCCATTCCCCATTCCCCATTCCCCATTCCCCATTCCCGGCTCCTAAGCAGGCTTGCGCTGGAAAAAATAAATCACCGCTCCCAATGCCAACGCCGCCGCACCGGCAATCAGGTTGTACAGAGTCGCGCTGGCCAGCAGTCCCAGCGACAGCAGCAACGCGCACACCGGAATCAGCGGGCCGCCCGGGAGCTGCAGTGCACCTTCGCGTTGGCCGTGCCGTTTCTGCAGCACCAGCACCGACAGTGTGGTGCCGATATAGGCGCATAAACGCGCCACCACCGACAACATCGCCAACTGCACGAACGAACCCGACAGCGCCAGGATCAGTGCCAACGTGCCTTGGGTGATGATGGCCGCGGCCGGTGTGCGAAAGCGCGGGTGGATGCCGGCCAGAAACCGTGGGCCGAAGCCGTCCTGCGCCAGCGCGTACAGCACGCGTGGCCCGAACAGCATGGTGTTGCTGTTGGTGCCCAGGATGGAGATGGTCGCGCCGACGGTCAGGATCAACGCCAGCGTTTCTCCTCTGAAACGCGATGCCGCATCCGCCAGCGGCGTCGCCGACTGCGCCAGCCCTGGCAGCGTGCCTTGTGCCACCAGTTGCACGGCGGCATAGATCAAGGTGACGGTGGCGATCATGGTCAGCAGCGCGAACGGTACATCGCGGCGCGGATTCTTGAACTCGCCCGCGGCGGCCGGGATATTCTCGAAACCGGCATAGGCGAACATCAACAACAATGCTGCTTCGCCCAAGTTGCGCAGCGGTGGCGGCTCGCCGGAAAGCGCGAACGACCAATCGACGTAAAACACGCCGATAGCGATAAACAACAGCAGCGGCAGCAATTTTCCGATGACCAGCGCCACGCCGGTGCGCGCGGCCGATTTCACGCCAATGACGTTGATCAGCGTCAACACGCCTAGCGAACCCACGATCACGACGTTGCGGCCGATCCCGTCGGCCGCGGCAGGCCAGAAACGCGCCACCGCGTCGGCCAAGCCATTGCTCAGTGCCGCCGCCGAAGCGATGCGGGTCAGCCAGACCATCCAACCGATCTCGAAACCCACGAACGGTCCGAAGGCTTCGCGTGCGTAGAGATAGCTGCCGCCCGGTTCGTCGAAGTAACTGGCGGCCTGCGCGTAGCAAAGCACCAGCAACGCCACCGCCAATCCCGCCAGCAGCACGGCCCACAGACTGGCCGGCCCCAACAGTACGGCGGTCGCCGCAGGCAGCAGGTAGATGCCGCTGCCGATCACATCGTTGATGGCCAATCCCACGATCTGCCAGCGGCTGACGACGCGGACGAGCTCAGGCTGCGCGGGTGCGGATGCGGAGATGACTTGATCGCTCACGGTTGCGCGCCCTCAAGAGCGGGCAGCCGCCACGCTGTTTGCAAGCGTGCGTATTCGGCATCCGGCAACAGCACGAACACCGGCTGTTGGTCTTCCTGCAACCAGGACAGCAACCCACGCATGGCCGGTTCGGACATGGCGGTGCAGCCGGCCGTGGCCTCGCCCGGTGCTTTCCACAGATGGGCAAAAATGCAGCTGCCACCGCCGGCCAGGTTGTCCGGGTTGTGCTGGATGACGAAGCCGATCTTGTAGCGAGAGTCGCCATTCACGTGCACGTCGCGCCGCATGGGTTCGGTGGAACCTTCAATCGCGGCTTCGCCCACCGTACGTGTGTCGACGATCCGGTTGTACAGCGGAGAATCGGCCACATCGATGCAGTACTGCGTCGGTTGCATCGGCGAATAGGTCAGGCCGGTCGCGACGCGTTCGCCATAGCCAAATGCCGGGCCAATCGCGAAGACCCCAGCGGGTGCCCGCCCATCGCCTTCTTTCTTCTGTGGTCCGGATGGCTGCTCCGGATGCAGGCCGCGGCCCCAGGCCGCGCCAGCGCGACCGATGGTGACCGCGGTTGGGGCGTCCACTGCCATCCAGTGGCCATCCGCGCCATCGCGCTGGAACCTTCTCAGCCAACCTTCGTCGTTGTCCCAGGTCGACACGGTGACGACGACCAGTTGCCGTGATCCGGCAGGTACGGGCTCGGCGGCGGAAGCGGACGTAATGGTCGCGGTAAGCAGCGACGCGGTGAAGCAGAAGAGATGGAAGCCCCTGCGCAGAGACGCGACTAGCGGAGACGCCGCTCTGGGAAGGAGGGCCGGATGGAGCGGGTCATGTCGCGACAAGGCATTCCTCTCTTATGGATGCGGCACTCACGTTGGAGCGCCTTCGCTGGTTCCGAATCGACGGACAAGCGCGTTGTGAATCGGTCAGGAGTGAATCATGTGCTGCATACGTTCCAGGTTCATATCCAACTGCTGGCGCCGGTCGTGATTGGCCTGGCAAAGCATCACGTATACCAGGTCCAGCAGGTGTTGCAGCGCCGAGCGGTAGAGGATCTGCTCGCGGTAAGGCATCGAATCGTGCGCCGAGATCATCAAGGCCGCATCGGCATGCGCGCGCAGTGGGTTGGCGGTATGGCGGGTGATCGAGACGACCTTGCCCTGGCAATGCTGAAACTGGCGGCTGATCTGCGACAGCGCCGGCAATGTCCCGTGTTCGGAAAACACCAGCAGCGTATCGCCGCTGCCGACGGACGACAGATTGGCCATCATCAACACCGGATCGGCATGGTGCACCGTCATCATGCCGAGCAGGGAAAGGCGCAGCGCGAACTCGCGCGCGTACAAACCGTCTTCGCCCAGACCGCAAACGAAGACCTTGCCGGCGTTGTCCAGCATGCCGACGACTTTTTCCAGCGAGGCGCGTGGGTTGAGTAGCCGGGTTTCTTCTTCCGCGGCGATCTTGCTCTGCCGCAGGCTGTCGGCCAGGTATTCGAAGTCGTCCTTGGTGGCGGCCGGTGCCGGCGCCGATTCTTCGACCGCGCCGTTGCGCGCGACGGCCGCGCCGACCGAATACTTGAGGTCGGGATAACCCTTGAAGCCGATCTTCTGGCTGAACTTGACCACGCTGGACTGGCTGATTCCCAAGGCGCTGGCCAGCTGCTGCGACGAGTAGTCGCGCAGCAGGTGAGCGTTCTCCAGAATGAAATCGGCGATACGGCGTTCGATGGCCGACATCTGGTCGCGTTCGGATCGGATTTTGACCAAGGGAGGCATATGGACTTTATCTCACCAATCGCGGGACCGGACCAGCATCAAGCATTGGGCCAGCCTCGGTGGGTATGTAGTACGTTGTTCGGCGTTGAGGGTTATCAGCTACGCAGCGCATGGTGTTTTTGCTTTTTGTTTAAAGAGCAACAGCAAATCCCCCTCAAATGCTTTTCAACAGCCGAATGGCGGGTCATCCCCCTTTGCAAAGGGGGAGGTAAAGCGAGAGCCTTATCTGGTCTCTGGTCTCTGGTCTCTGGTCTCTGGTCAAGTGGCGATGGCTTCCAGGCCGCGGATTTCACGGATGCCCAGGCCTGGCGCATCGGTAATGGAGATCTCCGACTCGTTGAAGATCACCCCGCCTTCCACCGGATTGAAGCGGCAAAGCGACGGGCCGTCCAAATCCACCTTGGTGATCACATTGGATTTTGCGACCGCGACGTGTACCGCGGCGGCCACGCTGATACTGGTTTCGATCATGCAGCCGATCATGCACTCCACGCCGTACAGCGAGGCGATATCAGCGATGCGGATGGCGTTGGAGATGCCGCCGGTCTTCATCAACTTGATGTTGATGATGTCGGCGGCGCGCATCTTGATGAGGTCGATGACTTCGGTTGGGCCAAACACGCTTTCATCGGCCATCACCGGCGTGTGCACGCGGTCGGTGACGTATTTCAGGCCGTCGATATCCTGTGCCTTCACCGGCTGTTCCAGCAGTTCCAGCACCACGCCCGCTTCCTCCAGGTTGTGCATCGCGAATACCGCTTGTTTGGCGGTCCAGCCCTGGTTGGCGTCCAGCCGCAGCAGGGCGCGTCCTTCCACCGCCGAATAGATCGCCTTCACTCGTTCGATATCCAGGCCGATGTCCTTGCCGACCTTGATCTTCAGCGATTCGAAACCGCGCTCCACCGCGGAAATGGAATCGGCCACCATCTTGTCGATGTAGTCCACGCTGATGGTGATGTCGGTGGTGATGACCGGGTCGCCGCCGCCCAGGATCTTGTACAGCGGCGCGCCATAGAGCTGGCCGAACAAGTCGTACACCGCGATCTCGACCGCCGCCTTGGCGCTGAAATTGCGCTCCAGCGAAGTCTGGATCAGTTGGGTGATGTGGTTGAGGTTGGCGATGTCCTGCCCGATCAGGCGCGGGCGAATGATCTTGCTGATCGCTTCGATGATCGAGCCGTGAGTGTCGCCGGTGATGACCGCCGTGGCCGGCGCCTCGCCATAGCCGACATGGCCGCTGTCGGTGTGCATGACGACGACGATGTCCTCCACGGTATCGACGGTGCGCAGGGCGGTCTTGAACGGCGTCTTCAGCGGCACGCGCAGCATGCCCAACTGGATGTCGGTTATCTTCATGGAGGTCCTTAGGGACGAATTCTCTGGATGCTGTAGATGCGGTCGACGAAGGTCTGTTGGTCGTTGATCAGCAGGGGCTGCAGCGGTGTCACCGCCACCGAGTTCAACGGCGCGCGCACCAGGCCGCCATCGTGGCTGCGATAGGTGATGCCGGTGGTGTCGTGGATCAGGTAGGTGTCGCCGTTCTCCTGGCCTATCACCATCATCACGTGTCCGGGGATGTAGATCAGGTCGCCGATCTGCAATGTCTTCAATACGGCCAGGCGTTTTTCGCGATCGTCGGCTTCGCTGAAAGCGATGCGGTTCAGCGCCGGACTGACGCCCTGGTCACGCGTGTTGCGTGGCAGTTGTACGCCGAAGCTGCGGTAGACCTCGGACACGAAACCGCTGCAGTCGCGCGTGTTGTACGCATGGCCCCAGCCGTAGCGTTCGCCCAGGAACTTGAAGCTCTGCTTCAGCAGATTGGCTGGCGTCAGTGGTAGGTATTGAGTGGAGACGTCCGCGGTTCTCGGCAGTAGCGCCGGCACCAACGCCAGGGAACCGTCTGCGCGTCGAGTGGGAAGCTCGATGACATAAGAGGTGTACGGATGCTGGCCGTTCACCGCTTGGTCTGCAGGCCAATCCGCCAGCAGCGGAACGCGCACGCCCATGTCCAATTGCAGCTCGGAAACTTGCGGCTGCTCGGGCGTGTAGACCGTACGCACGGTGGCGCCGGTGACGATCAGCGCTGGCGATTTGCGGCCATATCCAAAGACCTGCGCGGATTCGCCCATGGCGACGTATTTCTTTTCCACCCATGCCGCGTACAGCGAACTGATCACAAACAGCCATTGGCCGTCGCGGCTTTCGTGGATCGCCACCACCGGCGTGCCGGGAAACAGCGCGCTTTCCTGGAAGCGGTCGATGTCGGTGTCGCCTTTGCTGCTGAAGACGCGCGTACGGGTAGGAAAGGTGCGCAAGTCGGCGCGGTGCACGATCAATCCGTGGCGTGCCGGAGTCTGTGCAGCGACGCCATCCAGCGCGGCATTGTTTACGATGGCAGACAACGCGCTGGCGGAAACTTCGGCGCCGCTTTCGTCGAACAAGATGCGTTTGGGCGCCGTGGAAATCTTGCCGACCCACTCGCTTACCTGTGCTGCGGTGAAGACGGACGGCAGGCCTTCGATGTCGTGTACCGAAGGATCGCTGCTTTTCAGTCGCGCGTTCTGCGCGGCGATCGCTTGCGAGTCCAGGATGATGCGATCCGGCTTGTCCTGACGGCCGATCCAATAGTCGGCATTCAACTGCGGCTGGCGCACGCCGGGGACGGCGGAAGCGGGATCGGTACTGGGTGCCGGTGACTTGGCCAGGGCGGGAGAACCCGCCCATCCCAAAATTGCCAGCGCTAGGAGCCAGCGCAAGGAACCCGATGCGGTTCGGCCTGAGGTAGCGCGATTCCCGTCCCGGTACCCCGCGGTCCGGACGAGCTTAACGGTGTCGATCATCTGTTTCCCCTCTCGCGCCCGCCAGCAAAAAACGACCGTCCTGACAGCCCTGAAGAGAACCGCCTGTCGGTCCATAGGAATATTTACTTCTTAAACAAGAAAAATCAAGAATAAATTATTGACCGTAGGTTCAGGCCGTGTTACACAAACGTGACCAGTCGGCCAGGGGTGTTTCGACGTGGAAGCCAGCAGGGACCTGCCATCAAGAACTTGTCGCGGGACCCGTTGGAAAGCGGTCCCCGCGCTGTGGCTATGCGCTCTGCTGACGCCGATGTTACTACCGGCGGGTCTGGCTTTCGCGGATGCCGGGACGGATGGAGGGCTGAAGCAGACCGAACCGAATCAGGCTGATTTGAAGCGAGTTGATTTGAAGCAGATTGCTGCGCAGGTGGACAGCGGCCGGTTCGCCGATGCGGAACGGCAGATCAGCCTAGCGCTGGGTACACCCAACCTGCCGGAGAGCGAGCGCCAGGCGCTGGAATTCGAACGCGAGCGAATGCGGCGCATCCGGCTCGATTTCACCCTGAGCGAAAGCGATGTCCTTCAGCGCCTGCGCCAGCAGATTCCTGACCTGAAGGCGGAAGAATTCCAGGCCTGGGATGCGCAAGGGCTGATCGAAGGCTTTCGGATCGATGGCGAAAAACGCTACTTCAAGCGTTCGGTTTCCAATCTGTCTCTGTTGAGCCCGCAGGCCGCTGCGCGCCGCGCGCCACCAGTACGGCCATTCACTAGTGGACCGTTCGAGCAACTCCATCCTCATCACGCTGAAGTGCTGGCCGCTGCGCAGGCCCAAGGCGCCACCAGCGTTGCGCCGCGCAGGCTTCAGGTCACCCAATCGCTGACCGTGGATGCCGACGCCGTGCCCGATGGCGAAGTCGTCCGTGCCTGGATTCCCTACCCACGCGCCATTGCGGGGCAGCAGGAAGGCATCCGCTTTATCGACAGCAAACCCGGTCAACCACGGATCGCACCGGAACCCACGCTGCAGCGCACCGTCTACCTGGAAAAGCCGGCCAAGGCCGGTCAGCCCACCGAGTTCTCCATTTCCTACGAGCTGACCGTCTACGGCCGCCGCTTCGATATCGATCCGGACAAAGTAACGCGCGCGGAAATCACTCCGGCGCTAGCCCAATACGTTGCCGAGCGTCCGCCGCATATCGTATTCACCGATGCGCTGCGCAAGTTCTCGGCCGAAGCCGTGGGCAATGAAACCAATCCATATCGCATCGCGCAGAAGCTGTTCGCCGCGGTAGACCGCATTCCGTGGGCGGGCGCGCGCGAGTACTCGACGATTTCCAACATCAGCGACTACGCATTGCATGCCGGCCACGCCGATTGCGGACAACAGACCTTGCTGCTGATGGCGCTGCTGCGTCTCAACGGCATTCCCGCGCGTTGGCAATCAGGCTGGACGTATTCGGACAGCAGCGTCGGCTACGACAACATGCACGACTGGGGTTGGTTGTATCTGGCGCCTTATGGCTGGGTACCGATGGACGTGACCACCGGTCAATTGAAGTCAGACGACCCCGCGCTGCAATGGTTCTATCTGGGCGGGCTGGACGCGTATCGCATTGCGTTCAACGACGATTACTCGCGCGAACTGTTTCCGGCCAAGCAGCACTTTCGCTCGGAAACCGTGGATTCGCAGCGCGGCGAAGCGGAGTGGAGAGGCGGCAATCTCTACTTCGATCAATGGGATTACAAGTTCGAATGGACGATGCTGCCAATGAAGAGCAGCGACCGGTAGACGGGCGGGACTCAACCAAAACCTTAGCAGGAGAGAGCGGGGATGAACGGTAAAGTTTTACGTAAGGCGGCGCTATGTATCGCGCTGAGTGCATGTCTGGGTTCCATGACGCCGCTGGCGATCGCTCAGAGCGTCTCGGGCGCGGTAGCCGGTCGCGCCAGCGCCGGCGACCAGATCACGGTCACCAACAAGGCCACAGGCGCCAGCCGCACGGTCACCGTCGGAGCAGACGGCGTATATCGACTGACTCAGCTGCCGATAGGCGATTACCAGTTGCAGGTTGTGCGGGGCGGCCAGCCAGTGGGCGAGGCGATAACCGTCAACGTGGCCGTCGGCGGGACCACTGCGGTCAATCTTGGCGCCGAAGGTAATCTGGTCAACCTCGACGCGGTGGAGGTGGTGGGTTCGCGAGTAATCAACCGCGTGGACGTTTACTCCACCGAAGTCGCCACCAACATCAGTCGCGAAGAAATATCCCGCCTGCCGATCGAGCAGAGCCTGACCTCGGTGGCGTTGGTGGCACCTGGCGTGATAGGTGGCAATGCTTCGTTCGGCGGCATCTCCTTCGGTGGTTCATCGGTTGCCGAGAACTCTGTGTTCATCAACGGCTTGAACGTCACCGATTTCTATCGCCGTCAGAGTTTCTCTACCGCGCCGTTCGACTTCTTCCAGGAATTCCAGGTCAAGACCGGCGGCTACTCGGTGGAATTCGGTCGCGCCACGGGTGGTGTGATCAACGCCGTCACACGTCGCGGCAGCAATGAACTCGATGGCGGCGTGACCTTCACCTTCGAGCCCAGTGCGTGGCAGTCGAGCGCAGATGATCACCAGTTCTCCGACACGGACGCCGCTGGCAATCCTGTACCGGTCTACTACCGCGCCAGTCGTGACAGCCGGAGCTTCATGAAGGCCAACGTGTGGGCGTCCGGCCCTTTGATCGAAGATAGATTGTTCCTGTTCGCCATGTACGAACAGCGGGAGACCGATGCCAGCAACAGCAGTACGAATGGATCGAGCTGGACCAATACGGAGAGTGGGGACGGTTTTTGGGGCGCCAAGCTCGACTGGAACATCACCGACAACCACTTGCTCGAGCTAATGGCCTTCTCCGACGAGACTGAGGCCCTGTCGGACGCATACTCATACGACTGGGCGAATGCGATCACCACCGGCTTCACCGGTACGAACACGACGGAAGGGGGTGGAACCAGCGGCTCGGCCACATATACCGGCCGATTCGGCGAGAACTTCACCGCCAAGGCCATGTACGGTTTTAACCGCAGCAAAGCCTTGGCCTTTTCGGCCGCCGACGATTCGTGCTCGCAGGTCATTATCGACTCCAGCTACAACGCGGCATACGCTGCGATGGGGCGACCCGCAGTGAGCTGCCATCCAACAACCAGTACGTCAGTGGTAGATCATCACGACGAGCGCAAAGTCGGTCGCCTGGATTTTGAGTGGGCGTTGGGCGACCACCTCCTGCGCTTTGGCCTGGATCGGGAAGAGATGACCACCGACCGCACGACCTACTATCCGGGTCCGACCAGTACACGCTACACGGTTTACTCGCGCGCACCCGGCAGTCTTTTGGACAACGGTGCTACGGTCCCGGCTGGCGTCAACGCGATCGTGATGGGTCGCAGGCGTATCGATGGCGGCGTTTTCGAAACCACTGCCAACGCTTGGTACGTGGAGGATGTCTGGAATGTCACTCCCAGCCTGGTATTGAACTTGGGCGTTCGAGTGGATGCATTCGACAACAAGACGGCCGCTGGCGGTAGTTTCATCAAGATGGACGAGCTAGTGTCGCCACGCGTGGGCTTCTCCTGGGACATGAAGGATGATGGCCGCATGAAGTTGTTCGGCAATGCCGGTCGCTACTACCTGCCGGTCACCAACAACATCAATTACACCTTCGCCGGCGGTCTGACCGACGAATACACCTATTGGGCACTGAGTGGATGGAGTCCGGCCACCAACCCAGTCACGGGTGCGTCATACATGGAGCCAGTGTTGGGCGGGCAGATCGGCCCGGTGGACGATGACTTGAACATCACCGTGGGTGACTTGCGCCAGAGCGTTGACCGCGACCTGGACGCGGTTTACCAAGATGAGTTCATCCTTGGTTTCCAGAGCATGATCAACCAGGCTTGGTCCTGGGGCGTAAACGCTACCTACCGAAAAATGGAAGGTGCGCTGGACGACGTACGCATCAACGCGCTGTGCGGCGTACGCCACGGCACGTTGTTCCCGATCGCCAACCCGGGCGAGGAGCTGACTCTATGGGGTACGACCGCGATGGGCTGCGCCCAGGATGGCTGGGTCACCATCGACACCTCGAAAGAAGGCTATATCACTGCCGGCAGCAATCGCATCATCGGTTACAAGGATCCGCGTCGCACCTACAAGGCGGTGGAGTTCCAGATCGATCGTGCCTGGGATGACAAGTGGGCGTTCAATGCCTCCTACCTGTGGTCGAAGCTGGACGGCAACCACGAAGGGCCGGTCAACTCCGATACCAACTACGGCGATACCGGCATGGTCCAGCACTGGGACCATCCGGCCGTCAACGAGCGCTACGGCGACTTGTTCAACGACCATCGTCACCAGATCAAGCTGCGCGGCAGCTACAAGTTCAACCAGATGTGGACCGTCGGTGGCACGTTGACTGCCCAGTCCGGCGCACCCATCAGCGCTTTCGGCGTAACCTGGCCGGACGAGAACTTCTCCGTTGGCAGCTTCGCAACGGAAGGCAGCGGCGGCGGCAGTGGCTGGATCTGCGTGCAGAATTGTTCCGGCGCGTGGGACCAGCGAGTCCATGAATACTCGCCGCGTGGCGCATACGGACGGATGCCATGGACCTATAACGTCGGCGCGAGCGTTACTTGGACTCTGCCGGTCGAGGGAATCGATCTGAAGGCGCGCTTCTCGATCTACAACTTGCTCAACGACCAGGAAGTCATCAATGTACGTCAGCGCTACGAGAAGGGTCCTGGCGTCTACAGGACGACGTTCGGTACCGGCACTCGCTGGCAGGCTCCGCGCTACGCTCAGCTGGTGGTGAGCTGGAACTTCTGATCGGCGCGGCAACCCGGCATCTGCCGGGTTGCCGCTGAGTAGGGCGCTCGGATCCTCTATGCCTATTAAAAAATATTGCGCGGCTTCCCTCCTTCCCTGTCTGCTTTTGGCAGGGATTTCTTTTTCCGGCAATGCAGTCGAACAAGCCCGCTTCGACACCGCATTCGACGCGGCCATGCAGCGTTATCAGCTGCCGGGCATGGCCGTCGGCGTGGTGCAGGACGGCGAAGTCGTATACCGCCGGGCCGCTGGCGAAACTGTCGCCGGCAGCGGCGAGAAGATCGATGCCGATACATTGTTCAAGATCGCCTCCAACAGCAAGGCGATGACCGCGGCGGTGTTGGCGCGGTTGGTCGATGCCGGAAAATTGAAGTGGAACGATCCGGTAACGAAGCACCTGCCGCAGTTCCGCATGCACGATCCGTGGGTGACGCAGCAGATGCAGGTACGCGATCTGCTGATCCATAACAGTGGTCTGGGCCTGGGCGCTGGCGATCTGATGTTGTGGCCGGAGCCGAACTATTTCACCCGGCAAGACATCATTGCCGGCTTGGCGCATCTCAAGCCCACGCATAGCTTTCGCTCGCATTACGCCTACGACAATCTGCTGTACGTGGTCGCAGGCGAGGTCGCCGCGGCGGCGGCAGGTGAATCGTACGAAGTCTTGGTCAAGCGCGAACTGTTCCAGCCACTGGGCATGAATCGCTGCCAGGTGGGCGAATGGAACCGTGCCGAAGTCGCCAATGTGGCGCAACCGCATATGCGTACTTCGGCGGGCAACCGTGTCATACGGAAGGATGGCGACATCGTCCCCAACATTACTTCCATGGCGGCCGGCGGTATCCGCTGCAGCCTCAACGACATGCTGACCTGGATGGGCACGTGGCTGGCGCCGGATCGTCAGCCTGCTTGGCTGTCCGCCGAGCAACGCAAAGCGGTGTGGACCGCGCACATGCCGATGCCGGTCACCCAGCGCATGCGCGAGTGGGACAACAGCCATTTCTCTGCTTACGGTTATGGCTGGCGTCTTTCCGACATGGACGGCCAGTGGAAGGTTGCCCATACCGGTAGCCTGGCCGGCATGTATTCCTCGGTGATCCTGCTGCCGGACCGCAAGGTCGGCATTGTGATCCTGACCAATGGCGAGGGCGATGAGGCCAGGGTCGCGTTGGGACAAGTGCTGGCCAAGTACTACACGGCACCGGAACAGCCCGCCTCGGTGGCGCAATACGCCGATGCGCTTGCGCGCGAGAAGGCGGCCGAGAAGGCGAAGCAACCGGCAGCCGATACTTCCGCGCGCCGGCCTGCGCATCCCGGCGAGTTCCAGGCATGGCTGGGGCGATATGAAGATCCCTGGTTCGGCGAAGCGTCGCTGTGTGCGAAACGCGGGAAGATCCGCTTCCATGCGCCGAAATCTCCGATGCTGACGGGTACGGTCATGCGCGTCGGTTCGCGCTGGTTGGTGGACTGGGACGATGTCAGCGTAGACGCAGAACCTTGGCTGGATTTCGCTGCGGCCGAATCGTCGCAGCCAATCCGGATTAAGCTGTCGCATGTCGACCCGGAAGCGGATTTCAGCTACGACTATGCCGATCTCGATTTCATGCGCGTGGGCGATTGCCGCTGATATGCGCCGTTATCTGTTTACCGGCCTGTTGTTGCTTGTGTGGATACCGGTGCGCGCGGCCGCAGGCGAACCGGTACAAGTGTCGTCGGCGGCCACGCCGGAACAGGCCGGACTGGTGGACATTGCGACACTGGTGCCGGACATTCGGTTGGATATCCGCTACGCCGGCAGCGACAACTTCGTGGGCGAAAAGGTCCGCGGCTATCTGGCGCCAAAATGCTATCTGCTGCGTCCGGCCGCCGAAGCATTGCAGCGAGTCGAACAGGATCTACGCGGCCAGGGATTGGCGCTGAAGATATTCGACTGCTATCGGCCGGTGCGTTCGGTGAAACACTTCGTGGCCTGGGCCGCGGACCAGGAAGATCAACGCACCAAGCCGACTTACTATCCCAATCTCGGCAAAGGCGAACTGCTGGGCGGCGGCTACATTGCGGAAAGTTCAGGCCATAGCCGAGGCGCCACCATCGACCTCACCCTCGTGCGCTGCGTGGACAAAGGGTGTACCGGTGGCGACGGCGAGAAACGCGGTGACGTGGAACTGGACATGGGCACCGCATTCGATTTCTTCGATGTGCGCGCCAACACCGATCATGCAGGCATCACCCAAACCCAGCGCGCAAATCGCCAGCTGCTTGTCGACGCGATGGCGCGCCAAGGTTTCCGCAATTATCCGATGGAGTGGTGGCACTACACTTTGCAGCCTGAGCCCACGCCCCGCACCGCTTACGACATTCCCGTGCAATGAACTCTCTACCCCACCACAACCCGCCACGCGTAGCCGACGTGGCGGTGATCGGCTGCGGCATCGTCGGGCTTTCGGCCGCCTACTACCTGCGCAAGCGCGGTTTGTCGTGCGTGCTGATCGATGCCAAGGGGCCGGCCGGGGAAACGTCGTTCGGTAATGCGGGTTCGATTTCCGTCGGCAACGTGATGCCGCAATCCACGCCGGGCATCGTGTGGAAAGCGTTGCGCATGCTGGTCAACCCGCTGGCGCCGTTGAAGCTGGATTGGGGTGTGGGTCCGGCCTATGCGCGTTGGTTGCTGCAATTTTTGCAGCAGGGCCGGCGCAGCAAAGTCCTGCCTATCATCGACGCCTTGCACGCCATCAATACCGCCTCGCGCGGTGCGTGGCTGGAGTTGGGTGCCGCCATCGACGCTTCTTCGTTGATTGCGCATACGGGCTATCTGCATGTCTACAGCGATGCGGCAACATTCGCCAAAGGCGAGTGGGAACGCGAGCTGATGCGGCAGCGGAAGGTGACGTTCGACGTGCTGGACGGGTCGCAGCTGCGTGATCTAGAGCCGGGTATCGGCGATAGATTCCAGCACGCGGTATTCCAACGCGATTCGTTGGCCATGCGCGATCCGGGCGAATTCTGCCGCCGGCTTTTCGATCATCTGGTTTCGCAGGGCGCAAGCGCATCGATCGCCACTGCGTCGGAGATACGCAAGCAGGGCGATAGCTACAGGGTCGTCACCGATCGCGGCACCGTGCAGGCCGGCAAAGTAGTGCTGGCGGCAGGCGCATGGAGCAATCGTTTGCTGGCGCCGTTTGGAGTGAAAGTGCCGGTGATTCCGGCGCGCGGTTATCACATGATGTATCCGCAACAGGGCGTGGTCGTGCGGCGGCCCACGCTCTGGGCCGAGCGTTACATGGTGCTGTCGCCGATGCAGCAAGGCGTGCGCATGACCAGCATCAAGGAGCTGACGGCACTGGGGCGCGATCCGCACTATCGTTTGATCCGTCGCCTGGATCCGGAAGCGCGCACCCTGTTTCCCGCGCTGTCCGGCCAGCCGGAAGCGGAGTGGGCCGGCAATCGCCCCTGCACACCCGATTCGCTGCCCATCATCGACAAACTGCCCGATGAGGAAATCTACCTGGCGACCGGGCATGGCCATCTCGGCCTGACCCAAGGGCCGGTGACCGGCAAGTTGATCGATCAGTTGTTGGCGGCTGAAGCGACCGACATTCCACTGGCGCCGTATGGGTTGGCGCGGTTTGCAGGTGTTCCCTTGTAGGAGCGACGTTGTGGGAGCGGCGTCCCGCCGCGAGCTCTTGGACTGGACAACATGAATCAGGCAAAGAGCTCGCGGCGGGACGCCGCTCCCACAAGGAAACGAACTACGCGCCGCCGGCGAAATCGATCTGCCGCCAAGCTTCGAACACCACCACGGCGATGCTGTTGGACAGGTTGAGGCTGCGGTTCTGCGGCCGCATCGGCAGGCGCAGGCGCTGCTCGGCGGGCAATGCGTCCAGGACATCCTGGGGCAGGCCGCGGGTTTCGGGGCCGAACAAAAACGCATCGCCGGATCGGTAGCGCGGCTGGTCGTAGCGCAGGGTGCCGCGGGTACTGAGCGCAAACAGGCGCTGCGGCTTCACGCTGGCAAGCGCCGCCTCCAGCGAGGCGTGCACCTGCAGTCGCGCGTATTCGTGGTAATCCAGACCGGCGCGTCGTAGCTGCTTATCTTCCAGATCGAAACCAAGCGGTTCGATGAGGTGCAGCCGCGCGCCGGTGTTTGCGCAAAGGCGGATCGCGTTGCCGGTGTTCGGGGGAATCTCCGGCTGGTACAGCAGTACGTCGATATCGAATTCGGGTGTCATCGCGCGGATTCTACGTGGCGCCATGCGCCCATTACGACATCCGGCGGGAAGATCTACTGCAGGTTACGTGGTGCAGGCTGCATGAAGCAGGATCTTGCGGTGAAGCTTGCTGAGATGAAGGTGTTGCCTAAAGCGGGCCTCACTAGAGCAGGCCTCGATAGAGTGTTGCTTGAAGCTCTCAGCGCGCTGCGAACCGACCAGCCAATGCACCTGCTTGCGTAGCGAATTCCTGCATGTCTTCCGCCGAAGGACGCACGGTCACCGCCGGCATGTCGACGATGCGCACCGCCTGGTTGGCCAGGTAGTAGGCCACGTCTTCAGCGGCCGGGCGGACCTGCACGGCGGCCAGGTCGACCACCTTGGCGTTCTTGTAGGTCTGGAAGTGAGCCAGGTCGGCCGGGTCCGGCTTCACCGAAACGGTGGGCAGGGTAACGATGTGAGTGGCAACCGAAGCGTTGGCGGCTTGGCGGTTGTTGTCGGCGTGGGTAGCGGAGATCACCATCGAGCCGGCGCACAGGGCGAACACGGCGGCGGCGGTCAGGGGGAGCAGGGTCTTGGTGTTCATGTCGGGGGCCTCTGTTTGGATGTTTTGATGTTGTGGAGCGGTGGTGTGGTAGTAAGGTAGTACACCTAATCAGATTGATCAAGCAGAACTTGTGACTACAGTTCTTTTGTTCAGTTGTGATTCAGTATTGCGGCAGGCTTTCTTTTCTTGCGCTAGAGGTAAAGCAGAAGCCGTGCCAACTGTAAGTATTTAATTTATAAGAAAAATATCTTTCATCAGGAGTGTCCGCTGTCCGTTCGGACTGTCCGGCGCTTGGCCGTTCTTGTAGAAACTATCGATCCGGAACCAATAACTTCGAGCCGAATCGACCGGTTCGATTCCTCCTTGCTCTTCCCGTCGTGATGCAAGGGGAGGAATAAGAAGCCGCTTAACCTTCAGTGCAGCGTCTATAAGGACGCTCGGCTGGGCGGTTTGTGACTCAGACACGCCGCCGGCGCCGATATCCGGTCAAAAAGCTCACACAAGGATTTGGATGCTGTTTAGGCAGGAACGGTTGCACACCGCACGATCACTGCGCCGCGTACATCACCAGGGCAGCGTTTGGCCCTGCCAATCCAGGAACTCGCCGGAGTCGTCTTCGTCCAGGTGATCGATCACCTGCAATAGCCCGGTGACCGACTCCTGCGGCGTCAGCGTGGCTTGCTCGCCGCCCATGTCCGTCTGTACCCAGCCCGGATGCAAGGCGACCACTTTGATGCGGCGCGCTGCCAGCGCCTGCGCCAATAGCGAGCTCGCCATGTTCTGCGCAGCTTTGCCGATGGCATAGCTTGGCGTGCGGAATTCCTGCCGCAGCGCGATGGAACCTACTTCCGAAGAGATATTGGCGACGGTGCCGCCGTCGGCAATCTGGGTGGCCAGCGTCTGCACCAGCAGGAACGGCCCCATGGCGTTGGTACGGAAGCTTGTTTCAAGATCCGCGGGCTGGACCTGGCCGAAACGTTCGCTGCCGCGCAGTACGCCGGCGTTGTTGATCAGCAGGTCGAGCTTCTCGTCTTCGGTGACCAGCGGCAGCTCGCGCGCCAATTCCGCATGGCTGCGCGGTTCGGTCACGTCCAGCGGCAACACGTGCAGCCGTCCGGGATATTCGCCCGCCAAGGTATTCAAAGCCGTGGCCTTGCCGGGATGGCGGCAGGTCGCGACCACGTGATGGCGCCGCGCCAGCAGTTGGCGGACGAACTCCAGGCCCAGGCCGCGGTTGGCTCCGGTGACCAGACAATGCCGACGATCCATATGCCGTTCCTAATTTGAGAGAACCTGAGACGCCATGCCTTGTGGCCTAGTGTAATGACGGCATTCGGCGGTTAGCATCGGCGGTCGCTTGTCCCATAGATAGCAAAAGGGGTGTCTGATGACCGTATTCCGCCGGCCGCGTGTGGCCTTGCTCGCCGCTGCTTTGTCCGCCACGTTGGGCGGCTTGTGGTACTTGCCGGAGACGGTACAAGCCAAACCGGTGGCCGGCGCGGAAGTCGAGATCCCCTTTCAAGAGTTCACTTTGCCCAATGGCTTGCGCGTCATCGTGCATACCGATCGCAAGGCGCCGATCGTGGCGGTCAACCTCTGGTACCACGTGGGCAGCAAGAACGAGCAACCGGGACGCACCGGTTTCGCGCATCTGTTCGAACACTTGATGTTCCAGGGTTCGGAAAACCATAAGGGCGAGTTCTTCGAACCGTTCGAGCTGGTGGGCGCCACCGATCAGAACGGCACCACCAATCAGGACCGCACCAATTACTTCCAGAACGTGCCCACCACCGCATTGGACATGGCGTTGTGGATGGAATCGGATCGCATGGGCCATCTGCTGGGTGCCATCGACCAGAAGGCGTTGGACGAGCAGCGCGGCGTGGTGCAGAACGAAAAGCGCCAGGGCGAAAACCAGCCCTACGGCCGCCGCATCTCCGCCAAGATCTTCGAAGCGCTATATCCGGCCGGCCATCCCTACAGCTGGCAGACCATCGGCTCGATGGCCGACCTGGACGCCGCCACCCTGGACGACGTGAAAACCTGGTTCCGCAGCTGGTACGGCCCCAACAACGCCGTGCTGGTGCTGGCAGGCGACATCGATCTGAAGACCGCCAAGGAAAAAGTAACCCGCTATTTCGGCGACATCCCCGCCAGCGCCACCTTGGCGGACATGAAGACCAATATCCCCAAGCGCACCCAGGACACGCGCGAAATCGTGCCGGATCGCGTACCGCAAGTGCGCATCTATCGCGCCTGGCCGGTGGCCGAAATGGGCACCACCGATGCCACCTTGCTGGAACTCTACGCGCAGGTGCTGGGCGGCAGCGCTTCCTCGCGCCTGGACACCCGCCTGGTGCATGGCGACAAGCTGGCGGACGAAGTCAGCGCCTATCCCTGGACCAGCGAGATCAGCGGCACCTTCATCGTCACCGCCACGGTGAAGGAAGGCGTGGACCCGGCCCGGGTGGAAAAGATCCTGGACGAAGAGATCCAGCGGCTGACCCGCGAAGGGCCCACGGCGCAGGAAGTCGAACAGGCGCGCACCATGGCCCGTGCGAGTTTCGTGCGCGGCATCGAACGCATCGGCGGCTTTGGCGGCAAGTCCGACGTATTGGCGTCCTGCGTGGTCTACCAAGGCAAGCCGGACTGCTATCAGGACGAGCTGAAGGATCTGAATGCCGCCACCCCGGCCAGCATTCGCGCCGCGGCGCAGCGTTGGCTGGGCGTCGGCTCGCACACCTTGGTGGTGCAACCCAGCGAGACCCCGGCATCGTCGCTGCCCGAGCGCGTGTTGGCGGCACCTGCGACCGCGCCAGCCGCGATTCCCGCAGCCGATCCCAAGTTCAAGACCATCAAGAGCGATGTCGATCGCAGCCAGGGCGTACCCAAGACCGAACGTTTTCCCGACCTGAAATTCCCGGCGGTGCAGCGCGCCACGCTTTCCAATGGCATGCAGGTGCTGTTGGCCGAGCGCCATGAGACGCCGGTGGTGCAGATGAGCATCGAGTTCCCCGGCGGCTACACCACCGATCTGGGCGGCAAGCTGGGCCGCGCCAGTTTCGCCATGCAGATGCTGGACGAAGGCGCTGGCGACTACAGCGCGCTGGAGTTGGCCGCGCGCAAAGAAGCGCTGGGTGCCGAGATCAATGTCGGCGCCGGCCTGGACTACGCTTCGGTCAGCCTGTCGGCCTTGTCGGACAAGCTGCCCGAATCGCTGGACCTGTATGCCGACGTGCTGCGTCGCCCTGCCTTCGACGCCAGCGAGATCGAACGCGTGCGCGCCACTTGGATCGCCGGCATCAAGCAGGAAAAAGCGCGCCCGCAAACTGCGGCGATGCGCATCATGCCGCCGCTGTTGTACGGAAACGGCCATCCCTACGCCATTCCTTTCACCGGTAGCGGTACCGAAGCATCCATCGCATCGCTGACCCGCGACGATCTGATGAACTTCCACCAGACCTGGCTGCAGCCGGAGAAGGCTCGGATCGTGGTGGTGGGCGATACCTCGCTGGATCGCCTGGTGCCGTTGTTGGAGGCACGCCTGGGCAATTGGCGCACGCCGGGCAATGCGCCGGCCGTGCCGGAAGTGGACCCGGTCGCGCTGCCGTCCAAGCCGCGCGTTTTCCTGATCAACCAGCCGGGTGCTATCCAGTCCAACATCTACGTGGGACAGTTGGTCCCATCGACTCGGGACACCGGCACGATCGACTTCGACTTCGCCAACGGCGTGCTGGGCGGGCAATTCAGTTCGCGCCTCAACATGAACCTGCGCGAAGACAAGCACTGGGCCTACGGTTCCTACAGCAACGCGACCAACACCTTGGGCCAGCGCCCATGGTTTGCCTCCGCGGCGGTGCAGAGCGACCGGACTGCCGATTCGGCCAAGGAACTGCAGGCGGAAATCAGCCGCTTCGCAAGCGGACAGGCGCCCGCCACGCCGGCGGAAATCACCAAGATCCGCGCCAGCAACACGCTGGAGCTACCGGGCGCGTACGAAACCGCCACCGCCGTGCTGGGCCAGATCGCCAGCAATCAGCGCTACGGCCGCCCGGACGACTACATCCTCCGCTACAAGGCGCGTAACGAAGCCATCCAACCGGCCGACGTGACCGTGGCGGCCAAGGTTCTGCAGCCCAGTGCGTTGACCTGGGTGGTGGTGGGCGATCTGGCCAAGATCGAGCAGCCGGTGCGCGCGCTGGGCTTGGGCGAGGTCACCGTGCTGGACGCGGACGGCAAGCCGCGCCACAAAGAATGATCCGGCCTCATGGCGATTAGCGCGTCGCAATGCGCCCGGGCACCGACTCGCCGGTGCCCGGTTGCCACCCGTTTTTCGCGGATGGCAACAGCGGAGACGGAGCGCCGACGAGCATTTTCCCATTCATCTTGCGTGGGCCAGAATGCCCGCGACATCTCTCATTCCTTGCAGGTCGCCCCATGCGTTTTGCCATCACCTCTGTAGCGCTTGTTCTGGCTTTGTCCGGCTGTACCTGGGTGCAGCTGGCGCCGGGCGCCAAGCAGGTCCGGGTCGTCGCGGCGGGCGCGGCGCCGGCCGGCTGCGAAAAGCGCGGCGAAGTGGCCGTCTCGGTCAAGGACAGCGTGGCGTTCTACGAGCGCAACGCACTACGCGTCCGCGATGAGTTGGAGACGCTGGCACGCAACGAGGCGCCCGGCATCCAGGCGGACACCATCCAGCCTCTGGGCGATCCTGCCGACGGCGAACAGCGTTTCGCGGCGTACCGCTGCGGCGGCCGCTGACCTTAAATGCGACGGACGTCACAATTTTAGATGAGTCTGGCGGATTCGGCGCCAAATCTAAAGATGCGGTGAAGAGTGGAAGCCGGTAATCTTGTCGACCCCTTCGCCTAAGCCTTGGCGCTAACTTCGATGCTCTTCAAGAACGTCTCCATCGCGGGACTGGCGCACGTGGATGCGCCACATACGTTGACGTCGCAAGACATCAACGAACAGCTCAAGCCCACCCTGCAGCGCCTCGGCATCAAGACCGACGTGCTGGGCGATATCGCGGGCATCCATGCCCGGCGCCTGTGGGATGACGATCAACTGGCCTCGGATGTGGCCACCCTGGCCGCGCGCAAGGCACTGGCGGACGCTGGTGTGCCGGCGGAAAAAATCGGCCTGCTGGTCAATACGTCGGTGAGCCGGGACTACCTGGAGCCGTCGACCGCCAGCATCGTGTCCGGCAACCTGGGCCTGGGCGAAAACTGCCAGAACTTCGACGTCGCCAATGCCTGCCTGGCTTTCATCAACGGCATGGACATCGCGGCCCGGATGCTGGAGCGCGGTGAAATCGACTACGCCCTGGTGGTGGATGGCGAAACCGCAAACCTCGCCTACAAGAAGACCATGGAGCGCATGACCGCCCCTGACGTCACCGAAGAACAGTTCCGCAATGAGCTGGCCACGCTGACGCTGGGCTGCGGCGCCGCCGCCATGGTGATGTCGCGCGCCGAACTGACTCCGGACGCACCGCGCTACAAAGGCGGCGTGACGCGCGCGGCCACCCAGTGGAATTCGCTGTGCCGCGGCAACCTGGACCGCATGGTCACCGACACCCGCATGCTGCTGATCGAAGGCCTGAAACTCGCGCAGAAGACCTTCGTCGCCGCCAAGCTGGCGCTGGGCTGGGCGGTGGACGAGCTGGACCAGTTCGTCATCCACCAGGTCAGCCAGGTGCATACCGCCGCCTTCATCAAGGCCTTCGGCATCGACCCGAAAAAGGTACTGACCATCTTCGGCGAACACGGCAACATCGGTCCGGCCAGCGTGCCGATCGTGCTGAGCAAGCTCAAGGAACTGGGCCGCCTGAAGAAAGGCGACCGTATCGCCCTGCTGGGCATCGGTTCGGGCCTGAATTGCTCGATGGCCGAGGTGGTCTGGTAAATATCCGGACACAAGTACTTCGAGGGCCGGTTCGCCGGCCCTTTTCTTTACCGCGGTAGCGTGCAATGAATCTTCCCGGCTATCCCTTCACGCCAAAAAAATTCCAGGTCCGCCCCGGCTTGTCGATGAGCTATCTCGACGAAGGCCCGCGCGATGGCGAAGTCGTCGTGATGCTGCACGGCAATCCGTCGTGGAGTTATTACTGGCGCAATCTGGTTTCCGGATTGAGCAACCCGGCATTCGGCAAACAGTACCGCTGCATCGTGCCCGACCATATCGGCATGGGTTTGTCGGACAAGCCGGACGACAGCCGTTACGACTACACACTGCAATCGCGCGTCGACGACGTAGGCGCATTGCTAAATCATCTCGCCATCGACGGCCCGGTGACGCTGGCAGTGCACGACTGGGGCGGCATGATCGGATTCGGTTGGGCGCTGTCGCATGCCCAACAAGTGAAGCGGCTGGTGATCCTCAACACCGCCGCCTTCCCGCTGCCCTCGTCGAAGTCGATGCCGTGGCAACTTTCGCTCGGCCGCGATTCGAAATTCGGCGCCTTCATCATTCGCGCCTTCAATGCGTTCTCTTCCGGCGCCTCCTATCTCGGCGTCGAAACCAAGATGCCGGCCGACATACGCCGCGCTTATGTCTCGCCTTACGACACCTGGGCCAACCGCATCAGCACCCTGCGCTTCATGCAGGACATTCCGCTTGCGCCGGGCGACAAGGCGTGGGCTTTGGTAGAAGAAGCGGGACGCCGGCTACCCGAGTTCGCCAATCGGCCGACCTTCATCGGTTGGGGGCTGAAGGACTTCGTGTTCGATCATCATTTCCTGGCCGGCTTCCGCGCGGCGCTGCCCAATGCACAAGTGCACGCCTTCGAGGACGCCGGCCACTATGTGCTGGAAGACAAGCAGGACGTGTTGGTGCCGGCGATCCGCCAGTTCCTGGACACGCATCCGCTTTAGGCGGTGTAGTGTAGGAGCGACGTGAGTCGCGATGGCGCCCTTTCGGTATGCGCGACGAAGAACGCGCCGCAGCGCGTCCGGATGGCGAACAGACAGGCTTCAATCGCTTGCTCCGCTCTTATCGCGACTCACCGGCGCCAGCATGCCGACGCCACTCCTACACGGCGATTGCGAGCCAATCCTCGGGCTGCAGCGGCACCAAGCCATGCGCTTGCCGGGCGCGGTCGCATTGCGGGCTTGGCTCGCCATTCTCCCAGGCGGCCGACAGTTCCCGGCAGGCGGACGGACGTAGCGGATAGATGCCGCAGCTAGCGTCTTTGCCAATGGTTCCCTGTAGCGAAATGCAGCGTGGCTGGCGCTGCCAGGTGCCGCGCATCACCTGCTTATGTGGACCGAACGGCTCGGTGAGTTCGGTTGGCGTACCGACACCCAGTTCGGGGTCGGTTTCGGACCAGTGCAAAGTGACGCGGTAGTGCGCGCAGCAGGCGCCGCAAGACAGGCAGGGATGCATGGGATTTAGAGCGTGTGTTATGTACGTTGCAGCACTTTCTCGCGCGTCTGCGGCTGTCAGGCGGTGCTGCCGTCCTGCCTAGCAACCCTTAAGGCCGGGCGTGCGAGGCCTGGATCGGCGCGCCATTCTGCCGACTTCATTGGCTGATGCAAGCGGGTCTAGGCGACAATGGCGGCATGAACGAAACCTGCAATATCGCCGCCAGCCTGCCGCGGCTCGCCCTCGAGCGCCCGACGCAAGTCGCCATCCATTGCCCCAACGGCAGCGGCCACTACGACTCCGCGTTGACTTATGCCGAACTGGACGCGCGCAGCGATGCGATCGCGGCCGGATTGGCGCGCTATGGCATCGCCCGGGGTGTCCGCACGGTGGTGATGGTGCGGCCCACGCCGGAGTTCTTCTTGCTGATGTTCGCGCTGTTCAAGATGGGTGCGGTGCCGGTGCTGGTGGACCCGGGTATCGACAAGCGCGCACTGAAGCAATGCCTGGACGAAGCGCAGCCGGAGGCCTTCATCGGCATTCCACTGGCGCAACTCGCGCGCTTGCTGCTGGGGTGGGCACGCAGTGCCAAGCGTGTGGTGACGGTCGGCCGCCGTTTTGGCTGGGGCGGCACCACGCTCGCGCAGATCGAAAGCGACGGCGCGGGTGCGCGTGGGCAACTGGCTAACACCCAGCCGGACGATATCGCCGGCATCCTCTTTACCAGTGGCTCGACCGGTGTGCCGAAGGGCGTGGTGTATCGCCATCGGCATTTTGTCGCGCAGATCGAACTGCTGCGCCAGGCATTCGGTATCCAGCCTGGCGGAGTGGACCTGCCGACGTTTCCACCGTTCGCTCTGTTCGATCCTGCGCTTGGGCTGACATCCGTCATTCCCGACATGGATCCCACGCGGCCAGCCAGCGCCGACCCGCGCAAACTGCACGCCGCGATACGCCAGTTCGGCGTTACCCAGCTGTTCGGTTCGCCAGCCCTGATGCGGGTATTGGCCGACCATGGCGAACCGCTGCCCGGCGTACAACGTGTCACCTCGGCCGGCGCACCGGTGCCACCCGACGTGGTGGCGAAAATGCGCACGCTGCTGCCGGAAACCGCGCAATTCTGGACGCCCTACGGCGCCACCGAATGCCTGCCGGTCGCCGTGATCGAAGGACGCGAGTTGCAGAGCACGCGGCAGGCGACAGAGCAGGGCGCAGGAACCTGCGTGGGCCGGCCGGTGCCGCCTAACCAGGTCCGCATCATTCGCATCGTGGATGCCCCGATCGCGGATTGGTCGAACGACGATGTGCTGCCGCAAGGCGAAGTCGGCGAGGTTACCGTCGCCGGCCCGACCGCCACCGACAGCTACTTCAATCGCGAAGCCGCCACTCGTGCCGCCAAGATTCGCGAACGACTGGCCGACGGCAGCGAGCGCATCGTGCACCGCATGGGCGACGTGGGATATTTCGATAGCGAAGGACGCCTGTGGTTCTGCGGACGCAAGACCCAGCGCCTGGAAACCGTCGACGGCCCGCTGTACACGGAACAGGTGGAACCTGTTTTCAACACCGTGTCAGGCATCCGCCGCACCGCGCTGGTAGGCATCGGCGAGTTGGGCCGGCAGCGGCCGGTGTTGTGCTACGAACTCGAAGCCGGCGCCCCTGCAGACACGCAAGCCGGCATCGAAGCCAAACTACGCGCACACGCGGCGCTTCATTCCCATCTGGCCCGCATCGACATCTTTCTACGCCATCCGGGTTTCCCAGTGGATATTCGCCACAACGCCAAGATTGGCCGAGAGAAACTGGCGGTGTGGGCGAAAGAGCGGGTGGGAGGGTAGGGCCCCTCCCCCTGCGAAGGCAGGGGGAGGCTGGGAGGGGGTTGCCTCGGAGAACCAGACTTCCCCGACAGACTCCAACCAAAAACAACGAGATAAGGTTGTGGATTATCAACATGGAGTCATCCTGGGATGGAACCCATCTGGCAAAACGCGCGCGCATTACGCAACTCGGCCACCGACGCAGAACGCAAGCTTTGGCAGCACTTGCGAAACCGGCAATTCGATGGGCTGAAGTTCCGCCGACAATATCCAATCGCGGGCTACGTCGCGGATTTTGCTTGCCCCGCAATCCGTCTCGTAATCGAACTGGATGGCGGACAGCACTTGGAACAGCAACAATACGACCAAGAGCGGACCAAAAAGCTGGCGAGCAATGGTTATCAGGTCGTACGGTTCTGGAATGACGACGTATTGTTCCGAATTGAAGCCGTACTGGACGCCATTCATCGCATGATCGACGCAACCCCACCCCAGCCCTCCCCTGCCTTCGCAGGGGAGGGGGCTAGAGGCAACAAAACATGAAAATACTCGTCACCGGCGGTGGTGGTTTCCTAGGTCAGGCGCTGTGCCGCGGATTGGTTGAGCGCGGGCACCGCGTCATCAGTTTCAATCGTGGCCACTATCCGGTGCTGAGCGAGTGGGGCGTTGGCCAGGTGCAAGGCGATCTCGCCGACGCGCATGCGGTCATGCATGCGGCGCAGGGTGTCGATGCGGTTTTTCATAACGCGGCCAAAGCGGGTGCGTGGGGCAGCTACAAGAGCTACCACCAGGCCAATGTGGTGGGTACCGAGAACGTATTGGCCGCCTGCCGCCAGCACGGCATCGGCAAGCTGGTTTACACGTCCACGCCGAGCGTCACTCATCGCGCCACGCATCCGGTGGAAGGCGGCACCGCCGATACCGTTCCTTATGGCGAGGATTTCAAGGCGCCGTACGCGACCACCAAGACCATTGCGGAAAAAGCGGTGCTGGCGGCCAACGATGCCAGCCTGGCCACGGTTGCCTTGCGTCCGCGGCTGATCTGGGGCCCCGGCGATCATCAGATCCTGCCGCGCCTGGTCCAGCGTGCGGAGACCGGCCGCCTGCGTATCGTCGGGGACGGCAACAACCTGGTCGATACCACTTACATCGACAATGCCGCGCAAGCGCATTTCGATGCTTTCGATCATCTTGCGCCAGGTGCGGCTTGCGCGGGCAAGGCCTACTTCATCTCCAACGGCGAACCGCTGCCGATGCGCGAATTGCTCAATGCCTTGCTCGACGCAGCCGGCGCACCGCGCGTGGAAAAGTCGCTCTCGTTCAAGGCCGCCTACCGTATCGGCGTGGCGTGCGAAACGCTGTGGACAGTGCTGCCATTGAAGGGTGAGCCGCCGATGACCCGCTTCCTGGCAGAACAGCTCAGCACCTCGCACTGGTACGACATGGCGCCGGCGCAACGCGATTTTGGCTATGTCCCGCGAGTGTCGTTTAACGATGGGCTCACCAAGTTGAAGGAATCACTCCGAACAAACACCTCCATCACCTAGTCGTGATCGCGGATTGCCCACCATGATGGCGCGCCGATCAGGCACGACACTCTTCCAGGAGGTCCCATGCTGCGTTACGCCGTCATCTTCTTCGTCATCGCCCTGATTGCGGCGGTACTCGGATTCAGTGGCATTGCTGGCGCAGCCAGTAACATCGCCTGGATCCTGTTCGTCGTATTCGTGGTCCTGGCCATTATTTCCCTGTTGCGTGGGCGCAGTGTCCCGTAGCGGCCAGGCAGAAGCCCAATAGCGGCAGTATCGCGGCAACGTCACGGCACCCAGGCGGAGCGGCAAAGCTTCAGCCCGCCAGAGGCCAGACGTTGCCGCACCCCATCTTCGACAGGGGTGCGGATGAGATGCGCTAGCCGAGACCGCATCCGTTGCCTTGTAGAATGCGGGGCCTATGAGCCCCTCTCCCTTTGACGCCCTCAAACCGCTGGCCGGCCGAACGCTGGAAGCAGCGTTGAATCGCGCGCTGTCGCTGGACCCCGACACCCAGGCCGCCTTGCAGCCGCTGGCCGGCAGGCGCATCGCACTGACGCTGGAAGCGCCCGCGTTGGCGATGGAGATCGGGGTGGAGGCCGGAAGGCTGCGGGTCGGACCCGCCAATACCGCCGACGAACCCGACCTGGCAGTGCGAAGCACGTTGGGCGGCCTGTTGGCGCAATTGCCCTTCCTGCGCAAGGAGCAAGGCGCTCCGATCGGGCGCGTACGGGTGTCCGGCGATGCGGAACTGGCGCGCCGGCTACAGACGTTGGCCGAGCGCTTCGATCCCGATTGGCAGCAGCCTTTCGCAGCGGTATTCGGCGACGTCCTGGGCGTACAGATCGCCAATGCGGTGCGCAGCGCACTGCGGCAGGCGAAGACGGCTGCCGACGATCTGGCCGAAAGCGCCGCCGAGTACCTCACCGAAGAGTCGGGCGACGTGGTGCCATCCGCCGAACTCAATGCGTTCCATGATGACGTCGACGCGCTGCGCGACGACGTCGACCGCCTGGCCGCACGCGTCCAGCGCTTGGCCAGGCAAGAGGGCGCCGCATGAGGGCGGTACTGCGCGCCGGCCGCATCGGCCTGGTCCTGTTGAGATATCGGCTGGACGACCTGTTGGACGATACGCCCGCCGAGCGCTGGCTGAAACTCGGCCGGCCGTTCGTACCGCGCGCATCCGCCGAAATCGCCGCACAGCCACGTGGCGCGCGATTGCGCCTCGCCTTGCAAGAGCTTGGGCCGATCTTCGTCAAATTCGGCCAGATCCTTTCGACGCGCCGCGATCTGATTCCGCCGGATGTGGCGATGGAACTCTCGCTGCTGCAGGACCGGGTCAAGCCCTTCGACGGCGAGGCCGCGCGCTGCATCGTGGAGCAGGCGCTGGCGCGCCCCGTCAGCGAAGCATTCGAATCTTTCGATACCACACCGCTGGCATCGGCCTCTATCGCGCAGGTGCATGGCGCGAGATTGCCGGGCGGCCGCGAGGTGGTGGTCAAGGTGCTGCGTCCGGATATCGAAAAGCAGATCGCCGCGGATATCTCGCTGCTCAAATCGGTGGCAGTGCTGGTCGACCGTGCGCACCCCAGTGCCGACAAGATACGCCCGCGCGAAATCGTCGCGGAGATCGAGTCCACGCTGGCCGCGGAACTCGATCTGCAACGCGAAGGCGCCAATGCCAGCGTGATGCGGCGCTTCTGGAAAGATTCGCCCGATCTGTACGTGCCGGAAATCATCTGGTCGCATAGCGCGGAACGCGCTTTGACCATCGAGCGGGTCCAAGGCATTCCCTCCGACGACGTCGCGGCGCTGGATGCGGCGGGCATCGATCGCAAGGCACTGGCGGCCAAGGGTGTGCGAGTGTTCTACACCCAGGTGTTTCGCGACAACTTCTTTCATGCCGATGCGCACGCCGGCAATATCTGGGTCGACAGCGACCCGGCGCGCAAATCCAATCCGCGCTTCATTGCCCTGGATTTCGGCATCACCGGCCAATTGTCGTCGGAAGACCAGTACTACCTGGCCGAGAATTTCATGGCCATCTTCAACAAGGATTACCGGCGCATCGCCGAGCTGCACGTGGAAGCCGGCTGGATGCCGGCCTATGTCCGCATCGACGAACTGGAAGCCGCCGCGCGTTCGGTCTGCGAACCCTACTTCACCCGGCCGTTGTCGGAGATATCGCTGGCGGAAGTGTTGTTGAAACTGTTCCGCACCGCGCAGAAGTACGAGTTGACCTTGCAGCCGCAGCTGATCCTGTTGCAGAAGACGCTGCTCAACATCGAAGGCGTTGGCCGCCAACTGGATCCGCAGCTTGATATCTGGGCAGTGGCCCGGCCGGTGCTGGAGCGCATCCTGGTGGAGCGCTACAGCCCGCAACGCGCCGCGCAGGAGCTGCGCAAGCGGTTGCCGGAGATCATGACCCACGCGCCGGATATGCCGCGCCTGGTCCACGCCTGGCTGACCCAGCAGGTGCAGGGCAAGCACGAGCTGGCGATGCGTTCGAAGGATCTGGCCGAACTGGCGCAGGTAATGAAAGGCATGCAGCGCCGCATCGTGGCCGCGATTCTTGGCGTTGGCTTGCTGATCGTGGCGGCGGTGTTGTTCGGCATGGAGGCCGGTGGACCCCGCGTGTTCTCCATCCCGGCCTCGGCGTGGATCGCCGGCATCGGCGGCCTTTGGGCGCTGCTGGCGGCGTGGCCGCGGCGGTAACCGGGATGTCCGTGCTCGGGTGTAGGAGCGACGTAAGTCGCGATGAGGCTTTACTTGTACAGCCCCGTCGCGACTTACGTCGCTCCTACAACCAAACACTTATGCGCATTGGCTTCAACAACTGGCCGGTGCTGGGTAGCGCGTTGCTGCTGACGCTGCTCACCGCCTGTGCTCACACGCCGCCTGCTGAGCGCAACCCGCTGGCCACTTGGGTGCCGTCCAGCAACTACGAGCCGCGTCGGCCGATCCTGATCGTCATCCATGCCACCGAACAAGAATCCGTGCAGCGCAGCCTGGACACGTTGCGTTCGCGCAATCGTGGTGGCCCGGTCAGCGCGCACTATCTGATCGGTCGCGACGGCCATCGCTACCAACTGGTCGCTGACGACCAGCGGGCCTGGCATGCGGGCGCGGGATACTGGGGCACCATCACCGACGTCAACTCGGTCTCCATCGGAATCGAGTTGGACAACGATAGTGCGGCCGCATTTCCAAGCGAGCAGATCGACAGCCTCCTGGTGCTGTTGGAAGACTTGTGTGTGCGACTGCGCATACCGCGCACGCAGATCGTGGCGCATTCCGATTTCGCGCCCACGCGCAAGAAAGATCCGGGACCTTTGTTCCCATGGAAGCGCCTGGCGGGAGCGGGATTCGGCGTGTGGCCGGCGGATGATGCGCCGCCGGCCCCGGCAGGTTTCGATCCCTGGCTCGCGCTGCGGCTGCTGGGCTACCCGCTCGACGATCCGGCCGCCACCGTGCGTGCCTTTCATCGCCGCTTCCGCGGAACGGAAACCGATGCGCTAGATGATGAGGATTCGCGAATACTGCATGCGCTGACGCGGGAATGACCTGGTAGAGCGGACCTGCGCTCCGCTCTACGAAGGGACGGATCAATTCCTTGTGGGAGCGACGTCAGTCGCGACGTTGATGTTTCCGGTCGCGACTCACCTCGCTCCCACAAGGAAGCTATGCCGACGTCGCTAGGACGGGGCTGACAGCCAACATAGGATCTCAGCTCTCGTAGCTCGGATCCCGCACGGGCGACGCGTGCGGTGCTTCGGGTGGATTACCCGCGTCGGGGCGTGGCCCCGACCTACGCGCTTGGGCTATTGCTCAACATCTCCACTGGCGAAATCTCCCGCCGTGAACACGCTCAGCTGATCGGGCTTCAGATGTTTGCGGATGGCCGCGTTCACTTGTTCCAAGGTCAACGCCTGGTATTTCGCGTCCAGTTCGGCGGTGAACTGCATGGTGCGGCCGTAGTACAGCTGATCGGCCAGCATGTCGGCCACGCTGCTGTCTTCCGCGCGGCCTTGCTGGCGTTCGGTCAAGATGCCGGAGACCGCGTCGCGCAGTTCTTCCGCGGTGATGCCGTCGGCGATCAGTTTGGCCAATTCTTCTCGAGCGGCGGCTTCCACCTTGTCCATGTTCTGCGGCGCGGCGATCGCCTGGATGGTGAAGTGGCCGGCGTTGTCTTCGCCATCGCGGCTATCGTCGGCGCGGATGCCGCTGGCAACGCCGTAGCTCAAGCCTTCCTTCTGGCGGATGCGGTCGCCCAGCCTCGATTTCAGCGCACCGCCGCCAAAGATGCGATTGGCCACGGCCAGGGCGGGGTAATCGGCGTCGATGACCCTCAGTGGCAGGTTGTGCCGCGCCAGTAGCACGGCATTGGGCTTGTCCGGCGTTTCGAAACGATCGCGCCTGGCGGCCATGGTGGTATAGCGCGTGTCGATGGGCGCGTAGGCGTGCGGCGATTTCCAGCCGGCAAACAGCGCTTCCAACTGCTGCTTGACCGCGGCCGGATCGAAATCGCCGACGATGGCGATTTCGCCCTCCGCGGTACCGTAGAAGTCGCGGTGGAATGCGCGCAGATCCTCCAGCTTCAACTTCTTCAGATTGGCCAGGGATTCGTCCAGGCTTTCCGCACGCAGCGGATGGCCAGGCGGCCAGGGATCGAAATACTGCGCCAATGCGCGGCCGGCAACACTGCCGGGTTCCTGGCGGGAAGCTTCCAATCCCGTGATCGCCTGTAGCCGCAACTGCTCGAACTCGCTCTGTGGAAACGCCGGGTGGCGCAGCACGTCGGCGGCCAATGCCAGCGCGTCGCTCAGCTGCGTGTTGCGGCTTCGCATCAGAATTCCGGCGCTTTGCAGGTCGCCACTGACGTTGGCGTCGGTCTTCAACGCCTCGAAACGCTGATCGATCTGCTCGCGCGACAACGTCTTGCTGCCGCGCATCAGCATGGCACCCACCATCGAAGCTGCCTGGTGGCGGCCGGTCAACGACGGCTCGTCGCCGAAGCGGAACTCCGCGGTCACTACTACGGTGCCGCCGCGAGTCTTCTTGGGGAGTAGCGACACCTTCAGTCCGTTCCCCAGAACGAACGTCTGCGTCCTGGCCTGGATATTCTGCGGCGAAGGGTCGAAGTTCTCGCCCGCCGACACCGCCGCGCGGCCGGTATAGCCGGCGACCAGCGCCGCGACATCGCGTGCAGGCGGAACGGTCACACGATCCGGCTCGTCGGTCGGGATGAATCGTCCCAGCGTACGGTTGCTGGCTTTGAGATAAGTGGCGGCAACGCGATTGACGTCCTCGGCGGTGACTTTTTCGACCTCGTCGCGGCTGATGAACAACAATCGCCAATCGCCGGCGGCCTGATATTCCGACAATCCCATGCCGACTTCGTTGACGTCGGTGAAGTAGAGATCGTACGCGTTGGCGATGCGCTGCTTGGCTTCATCGACTTCCTGCGCGGTGATGGGACGTTGCCGCAGCTGCTCCACCTGCAGCAGCAGCGTCTCTTCGGCCTTCTTCGCATCGCCGGTTCTGGGCATCACCGCGATGACGCTGAGCAAGCCCGGGTCGCGCATGGACTCGTTGCCTGCGCCGGTACCCGCCGCGATCTTGGTTTCCACCAACGCTTTGTGCAGGCGGCCACCAGGCGTATGCCCAAGAATGTCGGCCAATACGCTCAACGGTGCGCTGTCCGGATGCGCCAAAGCGGGAATATGGTAGGCGGCGGCCACCAGGCGCAGATCGCCGGCGCGACGCACGGTGACCTCGCGCTCGCCATCCTGCGCCGGCTCGGCCGTATAGAAACGCGGTAGTGTGCGCGTGGGCTTCTTGAGCTTGCCGAAGCTCGCATTGATCAACTCCAACGTACGCGCCGGATCGATGCGGCCGGCGACGATCACAGTGGCGTTGTCCGGCTGATACCACTGACGGTAGAACGCTTGCAGGCGATCGATCGGCACGCCTTCCACATCCGAGCGCGCGCCGATGGTGGAGTTGCCGTAGTTGTGCCAAAGAAACGCGGTGGAACGGATGCGCTGGAACAACACGCCGCCCGGATTGTTCTCGCCGCTTTCCAGTTCGTTGCGGACCACCGTCATTTCGCTGTCGAGGTCTTTCTTGGCGATATTGGAATTGACCATGCGGTCGGCTTCCATGCCCAGGACCCAGGCCAGCGTGTCGTCGTTGGCGGGAAAGGAAGAGAAGTAGTTGGTGCGGTCCAACGAGGTAGTGGCATTGAAATCGATGCCGCGCTTCTTCATCTCGCCGCTGATGTCGTTCTGCGTGGGCGTGCCTTTGAACACCAGGTGTTCCAGCAGGTGCGCCATGCCTGTTTCACCATAGTTCTCATGCACGGATCCGACCGCGTACACCAGATTGACGGTGACGGTAGGCTTGGTGGCATCGGGAAACAGCAGTATCTTGAGGCCGTTCGGCAGGTTGTACTCGCTGATGCCTTCCACGCTGGCGCCGGCCGTGATTCCCTTCGGGATTGCAGTCTGCGCGGGTGAAGCGGGCGTGAAGCCCAAGCCCAGTGTCAGCGCCACGCTTAGTGCGAAAATGAAGGGTAACGACTTCATAGCATCTCCAAGAAATTGCAGAACCAGCGTCGATCGCACGCCAGCCCATGGAGTGTCTCAAATTTCTAGAAAGGATTTCTGCATGAATGCAGTAACGACGGCTTACATGGGCGTGCGGTATGTGGACGATCGGATCGCGGTCGTCGACAAGCCTGCCGGGCTCATGGTCCATGACAGCAAGCTGGCGCGCGGTGAGACCGACTTCGCCGCCGACCGCTTGCGCGAGCAATTCGAGAAGCCGATTTTCCTGATCCATCGCCTGGATCGCGCTACCAGCGGCTGCCTGCTGTTGGCGTTCGATCGCGAGGCAGCCAGCACGCTTGGGCGTGTGTTGATGTCAGGCGAAGTGGAGAAGGATTACCTGGCCGTGTGCCGCGGTTGGCCGGAAGAGAGTTTCGTCATCGATCATCCCTTGGACGGCGGCCCGGGCAAGCCGGAAAAAAAGCCGGCGCTGACGCGTTTCCAACGGCTGGCGACCGGCGAGTTGGCGCTGCCGTCAGTGAGCTTCGAGACTTCGCGCTATGCGTTGCTGCGTTGTCGCCCCGATACCGGACGTTTTCGCCAGATCCGCCGTCATCTGAAGCACGCCTCGCATCACATGATCGGCGACACCAGCCACGGCGATGGAAGGCATAACCGCAATTTCCGGATGCTGGGTGTGCACCGGATGCTGCTGCACGCCGTGCGGTTGGCGTTTCCTCATCCGGCCACAGGCGATCGCATCGACGTGACCGCGCCGCTGGATGCGGAATTCCGCAAGGCCTTTCAGCTGTTTGGCTGGGACGAGTCGCTGCGTTGAGCAACCAATCCTTGTAGGAACGACGTGAGTCGCGATGAAGCTTTACCGGTAAAGCTTCATCGCGACTTACGTCGCTCCACACGGTCCTGGTGGTTGGGGCTTAGGCGATCTTCAATGCCGCCATTACGATCAGCGCCAGCGCGCTGGCAAAGCCGACCAGCCACACCAGGCTGCGTAGCGCCTGTTGGTTGCCGATGTAGAAGATCCCGTGAAGCACGCGTGCGGCGACGAAGACGACGGCCAAGGTGTTGATGGTGCCGCCCGGCACTCCAGCCAGCTGGGCCATCAGTACGCCGGCAACGAAAGCGGGAAACGACTCGAAGCCGTTGAGGTGTGCAGCATGGGCGCGATGCGAGCGCGGGTTGGTCTGCTTGGCTTGCCAGGCTCGCGGATCGCGATTGTTGTAGCGTTCGCCGGATTGCTTGGCGATGGTGACCCAGATGTACGGCAGCAGGGCGGCGATCAGGATGCACCAGTAGGCGATGGACATGGGTTATTCCCTTGAAGATTGGCGCATAGCCTAGCCGAACCGCGCCCCGATAGCCGTTTAATGCGCGCGATAACGCGCCGCAGCGCACCCGAATGACGAACGGGCAGGCTTCAACGGTTGGTTTGTCGTGATCCGTGCGAGAAGTTTCACACAAAGGCGTTCTTGACGGTTTTTCGCTATCGCCTGCCGTTGCGACGGCCTCATTACGGTCGGGGCTCGATGCCACCGCGGGGCGCGGGGCGCTCCTTCAACGACAAAAAAAACGGCGCCCTGAGGCGCCGTTTTTCTTATGAGCCAACGGACGAGAGACTTACTTGGCCGCCGCCGGCTTGGCCTGCATCATCTTGTCGCGTGCCGCCTTGAACGGATTGCCCGCGTACCAGTTCGGCCACTTGTCGCTGCCGGCCAGTTCCTTGCCCACGCCATAAAGCGCCTGCAGGTCCAAGATGGTGCCGTCCAGTTTCCAGGTTTCCGGGTAGTACTGATCGCTGGGGCCGTGATAGTGCTTGGCGTAATCCTCCGCGGCTTTCTTGCCGCCTTCGGTGCCGCCTTCCACCAGGTCTTCGCCGCCATCGGCATACAGCGCGGGCACGCCGGCCTTGGCGAAGTTGAAATGATCCGAGCGGAAGTAAAAGCCGCTCTGCACCGAAGATTCGCCATGCAGGGTGCGGCCTTGGGCAGCGGCGATGGGCTTGAGGATGTCTTCCAGCTCCGAGCTGCCGTATCCGGTGACGGTCAGATCCTTGGCTTTGCCGGCGACCGACATGGCGTCGATGTTGATCACGCCGGCGATCTTGTCCAGCGGGAAAGTCGGATGGGCGACGTAGTACTTGGAGCCCAGCAGGCCGGACTCCTCCAGCGTCACTGCGATGAACACCACCGAGCGGTCCGGCTTGGGTTGCTGGTGGGCGAAAGCCTCTGCGATTTCCAGGATGCCGGCCACGCCGGTGGCGTTGTCGATGGCACCGTTGTAGATGTTGTCGCCTTGCTCGCCTTCATGCTTGCCCAAGTGGTCCCAATGGGCCATATAGACCACCGCTTCGTCCGGACGCGTGTTGCCCGGCAGTACGCCGATGACATTCCGCGAAGCCTTCTCGGCGATGGTGCTCTTCAGGTCCACCGACAACTTGCTCTTCAGCGACACCGGCTTGAAGCCGCGCTGGCCGGCGGCTTTGTAGGCCGCATCCAGATCCAGGCCCGCGTCGGCGAACAATTGCTTGGCGGCATCAGCACTCAGCCAGCCTTGCAACGGCACGCGTGCGTCCGGGTCGTCCTTGGCCGGCAGGTCGTACTGCGCGCCGGACCAGGAGTTCTTCACCACGTCCCAACCGTAGCTGGCGCCAGCCGTATCGTGGACGATCAGCGCCGCGGCGGCGCCTTTGCGCGCGGCTTCTTCGTACTTGTACGTCCAGCGGCCGTAGTAGGTCATGCGCTTGCCGTCGAACAGCTTCTCGTCGCCGCTGTGGAAGCCGGGGTCGTTGACGAGCATCACCACCGTCTTGCCCTTCCAGTCCTGGCCGGCGTAATCGTTCCACTTCTGCTCAGGCGCATCCACGCCGTAGCCGACGAAGATCATGTCGCTGCCGTCGACCTTTACTTCCGGCTGGCCGGTGCGGGTACCGATGACGAAATCGGTGCCGAACTTCAGTTCGCGCGGCTTGCCGGCGACGTCCAGCTTCAGCACGGTGTTCGGATCGGCGGTGGTTTCCACCATCGGCACGTCTTGGAAATAGCTGCCGTTGTTGCCGGGCTGCAAACCGATGCGCTTCATCCGCGCTTCCAGGTAGGCCACGGTCTTTTCCTCGCCTACGGAGCCGGGCGCGCGGCCTTCGAATTCGTCCGAGGCCAGGGTTTTCACCTGTTCGGCAAAATCGGCTTCGTTGATATCGGCGACGAACGTGTGCTCAGTGGCGGCTGGAGCGGCGGCGGCAGGTTCTGGCGTCGCGGCCGGGGTTTCGGTGGCTTCGCGTTTGCACGCGGTCAGCGCGGCTACCGCGGTGAGTGCCCATAGAAGCTTGCGGGACATCGGGATTCCTCAATCAAGGGAATCCCGATTTTAGCCGGGTTTATCCAACAGGGTTTGCTGGATGTTGTTCATTCCGCTGGGGGCGGATCGCGCGGCGCGTGCGCGGCGCGAAATCCGAATGTCGTCCAAAACAACGTCCAGAAGCGGGGCTTATTCTGCCGGTGCCATGTCCGTATCGAAGATCTGGGCGGTGGCGCCGGTGACAGGACCGGTCTTGGCGGTGCGGTGCACGTACAGCTTCACCGGGCGCTCGAACACCAGCGGGCCTTCGACCACCGCTCGCGGGCCCACGATGATGCGCGGATCCCGCCCCAGTTTGACCGGGAACATGGACTTGCTCTTTTCGACCTTGATGCCGCCCTTGACGCGCGAATCGACGCCGACGGTGATGTCGCCGTTGACCGTATCGATACCGCCGCTCAACTGCGTGGCGACCAAGCCGATGCCGCCGTTGACGGTGGATACATCGCCACCGATGACCCCGCCACGGTCGACGAAGACGCTGCCGTTGACGGTTTGGATGCCGCCTTGCACCTGTGCGCCGGCGTCCAGCTTGATGCCGCCGTTGACCGTCTCCAGGGAGCGGACGCGCACCTTGTCGCCTGTGCTGATGCTGCCGTTGACGGTGCTGACGTCTTCAACCGTGGCGCCGGCATCTATGCGAATGCTGCCGTTGACGGTGTCCACATCGCCATAGGTTTGGCCGGCCTCGGCGGTGACGCTGCCGTTGACTTTGGATATTTCCTGTTGCGCCAGTGCCGGGCCGGTGGCCAGCGCCAAACTCAACAGCAGGGCGGTGCGGTAGCGTGTCATGGTCGTCGTCCTTTGGATGGTGGAATGTTGGATGGTGGGGTGCTGGAAGGAAGTGGTAGTGGATTGGATGCATCGAACGAGCACAAGGTTTACTGCCGGTTCGTACTCACTTCGCGCGGATCCGCTGGTTGCCAAAGGTCACGGCTGCGGCCGAATGCCGCCATTGCCCGCCATAGCACCATGCTTGGCTACAATCGTCACCTGCCTGAAGTCACTGGAAGCCTGCCGTGCCCCTATCCGCCGTGCCACCGTCTGATCCGTCCGCTCCTCGCCCCAAGCCCGTCGTACTGCTGATCCTGGATGGTTGGGGGCATCGTGACGATCCGGCGGACAATGCGCTGGCCCAAGCCGACCTGCCGAACTGGCGGCGCTTGTGGACGACCTGCCCGCATACGCTGATCCACACCGAAGGCCGCCACGTCGGCCTGCCGGACGGGCAGATGGGCAATTCGGAAGTGGGGCATATGAACCTGGGCGCCGGCCGCATCGTCTATCAGGACCTGACCCGCATCGATGCCGCCATCGAGGACGGCAGCTTCTTCGACAATGCGGAACTGGTTGCCGCCTGCGACGCCGCCAAGAGTGAAGGCCGCACCCTGCACCTGTTTGGCCTGCTGTCGCCCGGCGGTGTGCACAGCCACGAGAACCACATCTTCGCGATGCTGGAACTGGCCAAGCGCCGCGGCGTGCCGCGGGTCGCCGTGCATGCGTTCCTGGATGGCCGCGATATGCCGCCCAAATCGGCCGAATCCAGCCTGCGCGCGCTGCAGGCGCTGTGCGAAGCATCGGGCAACGCGCACATCGCCACCGTCGATGGCCGCTATTACGCGATGGACCGCGACAAGCGTTGGGATCGTCTGCGCAAGGCCTGGGACGCGATCGTCGAAGCCAGCAGCGAATACACCGCGCCGGACGCATTGTCCGCCTTGCACGCAGCTTATGAGCGTGGCGAGAACGACGAGTTCGTGATGCCGACGGTGATCGCCGGTGCGCAGCCGATGCGCGATGGCGATGCCGTGGTGTTCATGAATTTTCGCGCCGACCGTGCACGCCAGATCACTGCGGCCTTTGTCTCGCCGGAATTCGATGGCTTCCAGGCGCGCCGGCCGCAGCTTTCCCGTTATGTCTGCCTGACCGAATACGATGCCAAACTGCCGGCCTCGGTTGCCTTCGGCCCCGACGACCTGCGCCACACCTTGGGCGAACTGCTGGCCGAGCGTGGACTGACCCAGTTGCGTATCGCCGAAACCGAAAAATACGCACACGTCACGTTCTTTTTCAGCGGCGGCCGCGAAGATCCGTTCGCCGGCGAGGAGCGCATCCTGGTGCCCAGTCCGAAAGTGGCCACCTACGATCTGCAGCCGGAAATGAGCTGCCCGGAGCTGACCGCCAAATTGGTGGAGGCCATCGGCTCGGGACGTTTCGACGTGATCGTGTGCAACATCGCCAACCCGGACATGGTGGGCCATAGCGGCGACCTGCAGGCCGGCATCCTCGCTGCGCAAGCCGTAGACGTGGCGCTGGGCCAGATCGATGCCGCAATTCGTGCCGCAGATGGCGCATTGGTCATCACTGCCGATCACGGCAATCTGGAAATGATGCGCGACCCGGTCACCGGACAGCCGCACACCGCACACACCGTCGGTCCGGTGCCGCTGGTCTATGTGGGTCACCGGCAGCAAGCTGTGCTGCGCGAAGGCGGCGCGTTGCGCGACGTGGCGCCGACGCTGCTCGATCTGCTGGGTCTGCCGCAGCCGGCGGAAATGTCCGGCCGCAGCCTGTTCGCTGAAAGCTGAGCGTTTCGCCCCGATGCCGCGATATCCGTTCCGCGCGATCACGCTGGCGCTGTTGCTGGGTTTCTCCGCGACGGTCGGCGTGTCCGCGCAGAACCAGCGCGAGGCCGAGAAGAAACTGGAACGGGTGCGCGGCGAGCTGAAATCCATCGCGCAAGAACGCCGCAAGCTGGAAGGGGAGCGCGGCGAAGCCTCGCGCAAGCTGCGTGAAGCGGATGAGCAGGTCGGCAAGTCCGCGCGGGTGCTCAACGAAACCGAAGCGGCATTGCGGCGCGAAGAGGCGGCGTTGGCGCAACTGCAGGACAAACGCGACGACATGCGCCAGCGCCTTGGCGGGGAACGTCAAGAACTGACGGCGCTGGTACGCGCTTCCTATCAGCTGGGCAGCGACGCGCCGCTCAAGGTGCTGCTGTCGCAGGACCGCGTCACCCAGGCGAATCGCGCGATGGCTTATCACCGTTACGTGCAGCGTGACCGTGCTTCCAAGATATCGGCGTTGACCGGCGAGCTGGAGGCGTTGGATGCAATCGAGCGCGATATCGCGGCACGACGCGCCGAACTGGATGAAGCGCACCGGCAGCAGCGTTCGCAAGTGGCGAAGCTGGAAAAAGACCGCAAGCAGCGCGCCGGTTTGGTGGCCGACCTGGAACAGCGCTATCAGGACCGCAGTCAGCGAGAAAAAGCCTTGGGCCAGGATGCTCGTTCGCTGGAGCGCTTGCTGGCCAACCTGCGTGCCGCTGCTGCGCGCGCCGAAGCCGAACGCCGAGCCGCCGCCAAGCGTGCTGCGGCGCAGGCGGCGCGTGAGAAAGCTCCTGCCGGTACTTCTTCGCGGCCTGCCCGGAACTCCGCGCGGCCGGTGGTGGCATCCGCGCCGCCGCTCAAGGTCGGTGGTCTGGGCTGGCCGGTATCGGGCGATCTTCTGGCCCGCTACGGCGGCAAGATGCCGGACGGACGCACCAGTTCCGGCGTACTGATCGGCGCGCCGGCGGGCAGTACGGTCAACGCGGTTGCCGATGGCACGGTGGTGTTTTCGGAATGGATGACCGGCTATGGGCTGATCCTGATCGTCGATCACGGCAACGGCTACATGAGCCTGTACGCGCACAACGACAGTCTGTTGCGGGACACCGGCGATCGGGTCAAACGCGGCGATCCGGTATCCAAGGTCGGCAGTTCCGGCGGACAAGGCCGCCCCGCGCTGTATTTCGAGCTGCGCCGCAACGGGCAGCCGGTGGACCCTGGTTCGTGGCTGCAACGCCGCTGAACGGCCCAGCCGGGATAACCGGCAGTAAACAACCGTCCTGGCCGGCTTCGCGCATAATCCAGCGAAACTTCGCGCCTGTTGCGGGGTCGATGTTGTCGCTGTTGTTCATGGGATGCCTCAAGCAATCCCCAATGGAATTCGCCAATGGATTCCCCCCCACGGAGTGATCGCATGCGTTCGCGTTTGATACTGGCTTTGCTCATCGCCTTTACCGGCACGCCTGCGTTTGCGCAGCAATCGCCGCCGCCGCAGCAGCAGCCGTCCGAGAAAGAGCCTGCAGAAGAGCCCGCGGTCGCCTCCAGCGACGATCCCGATGCGGCGGAGACCGCGCCTTCCAAAGTACCGTTGGAAGAAATCCGCCGCTACGTGGCGGTGTTCAACGCGGTGAAGGAAGCCTACGTCGAGCCGGTGGAAGACAAGAAGCTGATGCATTCGGCCATCCGCGGTTTGCTGCTGGACTTGGACCCGCACAGCACCTACTTCGACAAGGATGATGCCGAGGCTTTCGATGAGCAGTCCAGCGGTGCCTACGACGGCATCGGGGTGGAACTGCTGCAGCAACCGGACAACACACTGCTGGTGGTATCGCCTATCGACGAGACACCCGCCGCGAAGGCCGGCATCAAGGCCGGAGACGTCATCGTCGCCATCGATGGCAAGCCGATCAGCAGCAAGGACGGCATGGCGCCGCTGCGGGGCGAGCCGGGTTCGAAGATCACGCTTTCCATCCTGCGCGAAGGCAAGCCAAAACCATTCGACATCAATCTGACCCGCGAAACCATTCGCGTGGCGAGCGTTCGCAGCCGCATGCTGGAGCCAGGCTACGGCTATGTGCGTATCAGCGCGTTCCAAGCCGATACCGCCGCATCTTTCCAAACGCAGGTCGACAAACTGCAAGCCAATGGAAAGCTGCGCGGCCTGGTGCTGGACTTGCGCAGCAATCCTGGTGGCTTGTTGCTGGCGGCGGTGCAAGTGGCGGACGATCTGTTGGACAAAGGCAACATCGTCAGTACGCGCGGCCGGATTTCGATCAGCGATTCGAAGTTCGACGCAACGCCGGGCGACCGTTTGAACGGTGCGCCGATGGTGGTGCTGGTGGATGCAGGCTCGGCCAGCGCAGCCGAAGTGTTGGCGGGTGCACTGCGCGACAACAAGCGCGCACGCGTCATCGGCAGCCGCACCTTCGGCAAAGGCTCGGTGCAGACCGTGCTGCCGCTGGACAACGGCGATTCGGTCAAGCTGACCACCGCGCGTTATTACACGCCCAGCGGCAAGTCGATCCAGGCCAGCGGCATCGTCCCCGACGTGGTGCTGCATGCCGATGGCGTCGACCAGCCTGCCACCATCATCGACTACAGCGAAGCGGTTCTGCCCGGCCATCTGCGCGGCGATGACGAAGGTGCGGAAGGCTATACCGCCGGCGAAGTGCTGGAGGGAGACAAGCCCATCGACGCGGCATTGGCCGAGTTGAAGAAGAAAGTCACTGTCGCTGCACCACCGATCAAGCAGGTGCGTTGAGTTTTTCCACGAAGAACCTTTCCCTGTGGGAGCGACGTGAGTCGCGACCGGAAACATTCCGTCGCGACTCACGTCGCTCCCACAAGGACAATCACAGCACTGGTGAGTAGGACTCCTGCTACGGAGAAAACGAGGGAAAGCTCTCTTCGTTCCGAAACAGAATACTCAATGCCAGAAGTGCACGCCGTGACCGAGTTGGCCGCGGATTTCGCCAGCGGGGAACGTCGACGAGTGCACGTTGACGTAGGCGACACCCTTGCGGATGGCGTCAACGAGTTCGGCGAATTCGCCTGGCGTGATGCCTTGCCCACTGGGACCAACGACGTTCGCCGGCAACAGCGTGCCGGTCACTTCCCCAGACAAAGGACATGTAGGCGACAAACCGGTGGGGTCGGGATTGGCCGCCGTCTGGCATAGAAATACGCTGACTCCGCCGTTGACGCCTTTCTGCCCGATGTGGATATGGGCCTGCCGGACCTCGCCCTGCAAGCCGTCGTAGCGAAGGCGATAGGTGATCGTACCGTCGGCAATACGGGCAAAGAACATGCCGCTCGCCGCTGACGAGATCGAAGGTACTTCTTCGAAGCTACGCAGCGGAACGACGATGTTCTGGGCCTGGGACAGTATCGGAATGCAGCACAGCAGCAGAGCCCAGGTTACGCGTGCGAGTAGCGTTTTCATGGCGAATTCCTCGGTGGCCCAGCATGGATCCCCCACCGGTGAATTACGCGCGGTATCGTTCAGCGCTCGTGAAACCGCCAAGCTTTCCGACCGAAGGTGTCCGCTAGCGCGGCTTGGCCGGCAGCGGGAACGGCGTGACCACTTTCTCGCCGGTCGCGGCATCGCGGATGACCGACTGGCCTTTGCGCTCGACTTCCTCGATCCGGATGATGCTTTGCATCGGCAGATGCAGCACCTTGGTGCTGCCAAACTCATCGCGCAGACGCTCTTCGGTGGGGTCTACCACCAGGCCGTCATGCAGATCGAATACCAGTTCGCTCACCTCGGTAAATCCCCACAAGCCGCTGGCGACAACCTGCCGCGCGTACAGCTCGTAGACCTTGCTGTGATTGAGAAATGTAATTTTGTAGAGCTTGGTTTTCATGGCGCGGATTATAAAGGGGGGGGCGGTGAGCGGGGAGCTGTGAGCGGAAAAGACTTTCAGCTTTACTTCCCCCTTTAATAAAGGGGGATGGAGGGGGATTTGCTTGTGCTCTTAAGGAAAAACAGCAAAGGCAAAAGCAAATCCCCCGTAGCCCCCTTTATGAAAGGGGGCTAAGCCGGATGCTTTCCCCGCTCCCCGCTCCCGGCTCCCCGCTCCCCGCTCCTCAATACCCCTGCCGCTTGCGCAGTCGGCGGGCAATCGCGGCGCGGACGAACAGCGCGAATATCACGCCGAACAGGAACCCAGCGATGTGTGCGGACCAGGCGACGGCGCCGAAGGCCGGCCCGATATAGGCGAACAACACTTGCAGCAGCGCCCAGATGCCGATCAGTAGCGACGCCGGCGCCTTCACGAATTCCAGGAATAGGCCCAACGGCAGCACCACTCCCAACTTGGCGGTGGGAAACAGCGCCAGGTAGGCGCCGATCACCGCGGACACCGCGCCACTGGCGCCGATGATTACTCGGTCGGGTGCGCCGATCGTCAATACCGCGGCCAGATTCGCCACCGCGCCACCAAGCAGGAAAAGCGCGAGGAATCGCCATGGGCCCATGGTGCGTTCGGCGGGCAGGCCGAAGATCAGCAGGAACACCAGGTTTCCCAGCAGGTGCGCCCAGTCGGCGTGCAGAAACAGCGCGGTGAACAATCTCAGGGCCGTGCCGTCCCTCAGCGCTGCCAGCCACGCCTCAGGCGAAGCCATACCGCCGGACAACGCACCCCATTGGGTGACCAAGCTGCCATGGGTTTCCTGCGGGCGCGTCGTTGCCCAGAGAAAAGCGATCCACAAAGTGGCGAACAGGGCAGGGGTGGCCCAACGGACGGGCGGCTTCTTGCGTGACGGGATGGAAACGAACATACCGGCGCAATGTACCGGGTCGATCCCGCCCATGCCCATCATTGGATTCATATTTATGAATAGGGGCGGCGTGACGAAGGGCGGATTGTTAGCGTTTAGTTAGCAGGTATACTGCATACGGCGTCGTATGTCGGGAGGGGTTTCCGGCGGGTCAACGGGGGAGATAACACCCCGGGCCTTCGCGCGGCGCAGGCGATTTGTCCCCCGTCTCCGGAGAAACTGTTCATGGAATTCGCAAAAAGCTTCACCAAGGTTTCCGCATTGGCGCTCGGCATTGCCGGCGCACTGGCTTGCGGCCAGGTACACGCCGCGGCTTTCCAGCTGAAAGAAAACAGCGTCAAGGCCCAGGGCCGCGCGATGGCCGGTGCCGCATCGGCCATGGGCGATGCTTCGGTCGTCGCCAACAATCCGGCTGTCATGTCCACCTTCACCGAGAAGACGGTGCAGGCCGACGTCACCGCCATCGACCTGTCCTTCAAGTTCAACGGTAGCGGCACCGCCGCCGCGGGCACCCCGCTGCAGCGTCCGATGACCGGCGGCAACGGCGGCGAAGCTGGCGACCTGGCGGCCGTACCGGCAGCTTCTTTCATCCTGCCCCTGAGCGACAACTTCGAATACCTGACGCTGGGCGCGATGATCAGCGCACCGTTTGGCTTGAAGACCGAATACGACCGCGACTGGGTTGGCCGCTATCACGCGGTGAATTCCGACGTGAAGATCATCGATCTAACCTTGGCTGGATCGTTGGAAATCACCGATCGCTTCTCGGTGGGCCTGGGCGTGATCTATGAACATGCCGATGTCACCCTGACCAATGCCGTCGATTTCGGCGCCGGCATCTGCCGCGTAGCAGTCGCGCTGTGCGTTACCCCGAACCCGGTCGCCGCTCCGTTCGGCCCGCAGAAGAACGACGGCATGGCCAGCATTTCCGGCACCGACAACAGCTTCGGCTGGATCGCCGGTTTGAACCTGCGCCCGACCGATAAGCTGTCGCTGGGTTACGCCTACCGTTCGGAAGTCGATCATGAACTGCGTGGCGACGCGACCTTCGAAGTGCCGGCCAACGTGCGCGCCGTGCTCGGCCCGAATGTCTACCTCGCCCGCGACGGCGGCGGTGCCAACCTGACCCTGCCGGCCACGCATACCTTCAGTGCCACGTACCAGGCCACCGATCGCGTCGCCATCATGGCCGAAGGCGTTCACACCGGTTGGGATTCGCTGAAGGAAATCCGCATCGAGTTCGACAACCCGCTGCAGGCGGACGCGGCTGAAGACTACAACTGGCACGACAGCTGGTTCTATTCGCTGGGCGGCGAGTTCAAGCTCAACGACAAGTTCACCCTGCGCGCCGGTATCGCCCGCGACGAATCGCCGGTGGCACGCGCTCACCGCACGCCGCGCATGCCCGATCAGGACCGTAACTGGTACTCGGTCGGCGCGACCTGGCACGTGAGCGACAAGCTGGAACTCAACGCCAGCTACGTCAAGCTCGACCTGGTGGACGATCCGGAAATCGATCTGGTGTCCTCCAGCGGTTCCCGCTTGGTGGGTACCTACGACGGCGGCGCCGACCTGTTTGGTGTGTCGATGCAGTACAAGTTCTAAAGCCTTATCGGCTTAAGACAAAAAACCCCGCCTCGGCGGGGTTTTTTTTATTGAATGAAATGCAGCCTCAGTACGGCAAGCCCGCCACATTCAGCTCCACCGACCACAACGCGCCCGCGCCGGTGAGATAGAGCGTCTTCATCGCCGGTCCGCCGAAGGCTGCGTTGGTGATGTTGGCGTCCACTTTGATGCTCGCCAATTCGGCGCCGGAAGGCGACAGCACGCGCACATGCCGTTGGTTGTGTTCGGTGAGGTAGAGGTTGCCCAGGCAATCCACGGCCATGCCGTCGGGAACCGTCGTCTTCACCAGATCCACGCCTTTCCCGGGGACGCCTTGGGTCAGCGGATATGAGCGCAGCACGCCGTTGTCTCCGCCGCCGGCGACGTACAGCACATCGCCTGCCGGCGATAGCGCGATGCCATTGGGATTGGCGATGCTGTCGTCGACCACGGTGACTTCGCCATTCGCATACCGATAAACGCGTGTGCGGTCCTGTCCGCCAAGTGAGGCGGAACGCTGGAAATCAGGATCGGTGAAATAGATCGTGCCGTCTTGTGCAATGACCAGATCATTGGGCGAGTTGAACGCATTGCCTTGGTACTGCCCGACGATCCGCTCACGCGCGCGGTGGGTGATGTCGTAGCGCGATAGTTCCTTGCGGTCGTGGGTGGCGGCGACGATGCGGCCCTGCGTGTCCAGCGCCAGGCCGTTGCTGCCGCTGTTGATGATCGCGGTTTCCAATCGATCGGGCGGGGTGAACCGCTGGATGCGCGAACGGAACTGCGGATCGAGCACGAAATCGCTGTAGTACAGCGAACCCTCGTGCCAAACCGGCCCCTCGTACAAGCGTGGCCGATCGTCTGTCGGCTGCGCGGCGGCGATCCGTTGCGCGGTCAGCGAGCCGCTGGGGGCGGTTCCCGGATCAGCGGGGCAATACGGCGAGGCGCTGCGCGCTGCCGGTGCTTTGCTGGAAGGAGTCGTGTTGTCGCCTTGCTGACTGCAACCCGCCAGCGACGCCAAAATCGCCATGCACAATGCAGAACGCCATGTCTTCATTCGCTTCCCCTGCCCAAGAGTGGCCGCAAGCGTACTTCAATCCGGAGATGAAGATGACCCGGCGGTCCGGAACGCCTGTTCACGCGCGAATCGACCGATTCTTCTGGTCGCTTCGGCGGCTCGCAGGAAACGCGCTTTTTTTTGCGCTGCGCCTCGCGCCACTCGCCTGCGCTTGCGACAGGCCTTGAACAGGTTCCAAGAAAAACCCCGCCGCAGCGGGGTTTTCCTGGCCGACACGAAGTGGGCTCAATCGCCCAGCGTCAGCAACGAGGCGTTGCCGCCGGCCGCTGTTGTGTTGACGGTGACGGTTTTTTCGGTGGCGAAGCGCGGCAGGTAGTGCGGGCCGCCGGCCTTGGGGCCGGTGCCGGACAGGCCCTGGCCGCCGAACGGTTGTACCCCCACCACGGCGCCGATCTGGTTGCGATTGACGTAGACATTGCCGACCTTGGCGCGCGCGGTGATGCGGTCGATGGTCTCGTCGATGCGCGAATGCAGGCCCAGCGTCAGGCCGTAGCCGGTAGCGTTGATCGCGTCGATGACTTGATCCAACTCATCGGCCTTCCAGCGTACGACGTGCAATGCCGGTCCGAAGATTTCCTTGTGCAGCTGGGACAGCGATTTCAGTTCCCACGCACGCGGTGCGAAGAAGGTGCCATAGGCGGCCGCAGTGCTGTCCACCGGCGCCTGCTTGATCAGGCGGGCTTCGTTCGCCATGCGCGCCGCGTGGTCTTCCAGGATCTTCAGCGCGTCGGCGTCGATGACCGGGCCCACATCGGTGGACAGCAGGCCGGGGTCGCCGACTTTCAGCTCGTCCATCGCGCCGGCCAGCATGGTCATGACCTTGTCGGCGATGTCGTCCTGCACGAACAGCACGCGTGCGGCCGAGCAGCGTTGACCGGCGGAGGTGAAGGCCGAACCGATGGCGTCCTTGACCAGTTGTTCCGGCAGTGCCGACGAGTCGGCGATGAAAGCGTTCTGGCCGCCGGTTTCGGCGATCAACACGCCGATGGCGGCATCGCGCGCGGCCAACGCGCGGTTGATGGCGCGCGCGGTTTCGGTGGAGCCGGTGAACGCGACGCCCGCGACTCGCGGATCCTTGGTCAGTGCAGCACCCACGGTGGCGCCATCGCCGGGGAGGAACTGCAGCACGGCTTCGGGCACACCGGCTTCGTGCAGCAGCTTCACCGCGGCATAGCCGATCAGATTGGTCTGTTCGGCCGGCTTGGCGATCACGCTGTTGCCGGCGGCCAGCGCGGCGGCGACCTGGCCCAGGAAGATCGCCAGCGGGAAGTTCCACGGACTGATGCAGACGAACACGCCACGGCCGTGCAATTGCAGTTCATTGGATTCGCCGGTCGGCCCTGGCAGCTTCTCCGGCGCACCGAATGTCGCGCGTGCCTGGCCACCGTAGTAGCGCAGGAAATCCACGGCTTCGCGCACTTCGGCCACGCTGTCGGGGATGGTCTTGCCGGCTTCCTTCACGCATAGCGCGATGTATTCGGGCATGCGCTGTTCCAGCAGATTGGCAGCGTGTTCCAGAATGGTGGCGCGGCTGGCGGCCGGCGTATGGTCCCAGGCCAACTGCGCGGCGACGGCGTTCTGCAGCGCTTTCTCGACGATGGCGCTGTCGGCGGGTTGCCATTGGCCGACGGTCTGGCGGCGGTCGGCGGGATTGGCGACCGGTACCGTGTTGGTCGACACCACCGCGCCCGGCACCAGCGGTGCGGCGTGCCAGCCGTGCCGGCCGGCCTTTTCGACGGCGGCGTTGACTTGCGCGGCAAGCGTGCGCAGCTCCTGATCGTTGGCGAGATTGGCGCCCATGGAGTTCTTCCTGTCTGAATGCGGTGTTGAAGCGTGCAATGTTGAGGCGTGCGATGAAGCGGCCTGGGACCGGAACAGATCGACCGGCAAGGGGATGCGCGGATGCGGAATGGAGTCGAACAAGGACACCGTTTCCACCGGGTCGCGAATCAGGTCCTCGATGGCGACGTCTTCGTCGGTGATGCGGTTGACGAAGCTGGAGTTGGCGCCGTTTTCCAGCAGGCGGCGCACCAGATACGGCAGCAGGTCTTCATGTGAACCGACCGGTGCGTAGACGCGGCACGGTACATCGAGGCGATCCTTCGGAATGACTTCCGCGTACAGATCGTCGCCCATGCCGTGCAGCTTCTGGAATTCGAATCGCGGAGCCGGGCGTGCGGAAACCTCATTCGCTCCAAGGGAGAGAAGAGAAAGTGCGCGAACCGCCGCAATCGTCTGCGCGTTGTGGGTGGCGAACATCGGATACAGCGCGTCGATATTGGCGAACATGCGGCGTGCGTTCGCCAGATACGACACATCGGTGTTCGGTTTGCGGGTGAATACCGGATAGCCCGGATGGCCATCGATCTGCGCGCGTTTCACTTCCGCATCCCAGTACGCGCCCTTGACCAACCGCACCGGCATGCGGCGGCCGACGCGGCGGGCCAGGTCGGCGAGGAAGTCGATCACGTAAGGCGTGCGCTTCTGATATGCCTGCACGGCCAGGCCGTAGCCTTCCCATCCGTCCAGGGACGGGTCGGAGAAGGTGGCTTCGATGAGATCCAGCGACAGCTCCAGGCGGTCGGCTTCCTCGGCATCGATGGTGAAGCCGATGCCATGGGACTTTGCCAGCTGCGCAAGTTCCAGGATGACCGGTGCCAGTTCCTTCATCACCCGCGCACGCTTGGCGTGTTCGTAGCGCGGATGCAGTGCGGAAAGCTTGATGGAGATGCTGGGCGCGGCAAACACGTCCGCGAACGGGCCGGTACGTCCGATCGCATGGATCGCCTTGCGATAAGCCTCCCGATAGCGCGCTGCGTCCTGGGAGGTCAGCGCGCCTTCGCCCAGCATGTCGAACGAATAGCGGTAGTTCGCATTGTCACCTTTACGCGAGCGGCCCAGCGCCTCCTCGATAGTGCGGCCCATCACGAACTGGTGCCCCATGATGCGCATCGCCTGGCGCACCGCCAGTCGAATCACCGGTTCGCCCACGCGCCCAACCAGGCGCTTGAAGGCGCCGCGCACGTCGTAGCGGGTGAGATCGTTCAGCTGCACCAGCCGTCCGGTCAGCATCAGGCCCCAGGTGGACGCATTGACCAGCACCGAGTCGCTCTGGCCCATGTGCTTTTCCCAATCCGCATCGCCCAGCTTGTCGCGGATCAGCTTGTCGGCGGTGTCCTGGTCCGGAATGCGCAGCAGCGCTTCGGCCACGCACATCAGCAGCACGCCTTCTTCGCTGCCCAGGTCGTACTGGCGCATGAAGGCCTCGATGGCGCCCTGATCCTGCGCGCGTGCGCGGACACGCTGCACCAGGTCAGCGGCCAGCGTCTGTGCCTTGATCTGTTCCTCGGCAGGCAGGCGCGCTTGCGTCAGCAGTTCGCGCACATGTTCAGTTTCGTCGCGCATCCAGGCGGCCGTGATGGCCGCGCGCAAAGCGCTGGGTTGCGGTGGCAGTTCGGGGGTGATGATGCCCGCGGGCAGATGCCCGGAAGCTTGATCTGAGTGGGTTTCGGGACGGGAAGTCATGGCTGCCGGCAGGCCAGGGGAAGCCTACTAGTCTATGCCTTCGTACCGCCTACGAGAATCTGCGAAGCTTGCCGCGATGCGGTGCCGAGGCTACCATTTGACGGTTTTCCGCGGCCTCTCAGTGAGGTTGGCGACATGATCGAAGTGGTTCCGTCGATGCCGGATGGGCATGGCGCGCAGCTCAAGCTGCGGCCGCCCCGGGCGCTGACGGCCCATCAGTTCCTGGCGCTGTTCGCCGCGCTGGCGGGAGCGATGTGGTTGGTGGCCATGCTGGGCTGGTGGGCGGGCAACGCCTTCGCCCCGGCGTTCGCGTTGCTGGATAGCGCGATCGTGGCTGCCGCACTGCGCTGGCTTTGGCGCAGCGGCGAACGTGGTGAGGAGATCACCATCGGTCCGGACGTGGTGGAAGTGGCGGTGTTGGAAGTAGGCCGCACCGCGCCGGCCGGAAGGGTTTTCCGGGCACACCCTTATTGGGTGCGGCTTTGTGTTGAAGAAAGTGGCGAAAGGATTTCGCTGGTTTCCAGCGGTAAGCAGGTCGAGGTAGGTGCTTTCCTCGGTCCGGCCGAACGCCGGGAGTTGGCGGACAAGTTGCAGGATTTACTGGCGGCCGCGAGTGGCCGCAACCGATGACGCATTGGGGTCTAGGCAATGACGCAAGTGAAAGGGTATTGGAAGCGTTTGATGACGGCGTGCATGCTGCTGGCGATGCCGGCGATGGCGTGGGCGCAGTCGGCGGACCCGAAACGTTGGCAGTTGAACATGGGGCGGGGCGTGACCTCGTCTTCCAACCACGCCTATGACGCCCACATGGTGGCGCTATGGGTGTGCGTGGCCATCGGCATTCTGGTGTTCGGCGCCATGGCGTACGCCATGTTCAAGTTCCGCAAGTCGAAAGGTGCCGTGGCCGCGCAGTTCAGCCACAACACCACCGCGGAAATCATCTGGACGGTGATCCCGGTGCTGATCCTGGTGATCATGGCCTGGCCGGCGACCGCCAAGCTGATCGCCATGTACGACACCCGCAACTCCGAGATGACCGTCAAGGTCACCGGCTACCAGTGGATGTGGAAATACGAATACCTGGGCGAAGGCGTCGAATTCACCAGCCGTATCGATCGCGAGTCCGATCGCATTCGCCAGAGCGGCGAAGTGCCGAACCTGGCCAAGAATCCTCACTACCTGTTGGACGTGGACAACGTGCTGGTGCTGCCGGTCGATACCAAGATCCGCTTCGTGATCACCGCCGACGACGTGATCCACGCATGGTGGGTGCCGGCGCTGGGCTGGAAGCAGGACGCCATCCCGGGAATCATCAACGAAGCCTGGGCCGATATTAAGGAGCCGGGCATCTACCGTGGCCAATGCGCCGAGCTATGCGGCAAGGACCACGGCTTCATGCCGATCGTGGTGAAGGCCGTACCGAAGCAGGAATACCAGCAGTGGCTGGCTTCGCGTAAGCCGGCCCCGGTCCAAGCGCCGGCACCGGCTGCCGCGCCTGCCGAAGCCGCCCCCGCCGGAGCCGCACCGGCGACGGATGCCGCTCCGGCCGAAGGCCAGCCCGCTCCGGCGCAAGACGCTGCTCCCTCCAACGAAACGCCCGCGCCGCAGGCGCAGGCTTAATCGTCCGCATTAGCTGCACAAGAGACTAAGAACATGGCCCATACCGCCGTCGATCATCATGACGATCACCACGGTCATCAGCAGAGCTTTATCGAGCGTTGGTTCTTTTCGACCAACCACAAAGACATCGGTACGCTCTACCTGATCTTCAGCTTCATCATGTTCATCATCGGTGCGGGCATGTCGGTGGTGATCCGCGCCGAGCTGCTGACACCCGGTCTGCAATTCGTCAATCCCGAGTTCTTCAACCAGATGACGTCGATGCACGCGCTGGTGATGATCTTCGGCGGCGTGATGCCGGCGTTCGTCGGCCTGGGCAACTGGATGATTCCGTTGCAGCTGGGCGCGCCGGACATGGCGCTGCCGCGCATGAACAACTGGTCGTTCTGGATCCTGCCGTTCGCGTTCACCATGCTGCTGCTGACGCTGTTCCTGCCGGGCGGCGCGCCTGCCGGCGGCTGGACGCTGTATCCGCCGTTGTCGCTGCAAGGCGGCTCCAACGTCGCGTTCACCATCTTCGCCATCCACATGATGGGTATCAGCTCGATCATGGGCGCGATCAACATCATCGCCACGGTGCTGAACATGCGCGCGCCGGGCATCGATCTGTTGAAAATGCCGATCTTCTGCTGGACCTGGCTGATCACCGCGTTCCTGCTGATCGCAGTGATGCCGGTGCTGGCTGGCGCGGTGACCATGCTGCTGACCGACAAGTTCTTCGGCACCAGCTTCTTCAACGCGGCCGGCGGCGGCGACCCGGTGATGTACCAGCACATCTTCTGGTTCTTCGGTCACCCCGAGGTCTACATCATGATCCTGCCGGCGTTCGGCGTGGTGTCGGAAATCATCCCGACCTTCAGCCGCAAGCCGCTGTTCGGCTATCAGGCCATGGTGTATGCGACCGCATCGATCGCGTTCCTGTCGTTCATCGTGTGGGCGCACCACATGTTCACGGTGGGCATGCCGTTGGGCGGCGAAATCTACTTCATGTTCGCCACCATGCTGATCGCCATTCCGACCGGCGTGAAGGTGTTCAACTGGGTCAGCACCATGTGGCGGGGCTCGCTGAGCTTCGAGACTCCGATGCTGTGGGCGGTGGCGTTCGTCATCCTGTTCACCATCGGCGGCTTCTCCGGACTGATGCTGGCCATCGTGCCGGCCGACTTCCAGTACCACGACACCTATTTCGTGGTGGCGCACTTCCACTACGTGCTGGTGACCGGCGCGCTGTTCTCCATCATCGCCGCGGTGTACTACTGGTGGCCGAAGTGGACCGGCCGTATGTACAACGAGTTCTGGGGCAAGTTCCACTTCTGGTGGACGGTGATCTTCGTCAACCTGCTGTTCTTCCCGCAGCACTTCCTGGGCTTGGCCGGCATGCCGCGCCGCATCCCGGACTACAACCCGGTGTTCGCGGACTGGAACATGGTCAGTTCGGTCGGTGCGTTCGGCATGTTCCTGACGCCGTTCATGATGGCCGCCATCCTGTGGAGCTCGCTGCGCAGCGGCGCCAAGGCCGAAGCGCGCGCCTGGGAAAATGCCCGTGGCCTGGAGTGGACCGTGCCTTCGCCGGCGCCGCACCATACTTTCAGCACGCCGCCGGTCATCCGCGACGGCGACCTGGCTCACGGCGACGTGACCCACTGATCGTTACGATAGAACCGAACCGATGACCGCGCCCGATCGTGCCACCGAAGACGCTCTCCGCCGCCGCAAGTCGGTAGTGCGCACGGCGTTGGTGGTCGGCGGGCTGGCGGTGGTGATCTACATCGCCTTCATTCTGTCCGGGGTACTGAGCACATGAACGCGCCAGCGTCCAAGAACAGCGCCGGTCTGTTCAAGCTGGTGGGCGTGTCGGTGGCGGTATTCGTGCTGACGTTCTCGCTGGTGCCGCTGTATCGCATCGCGTGCGAGAAGGTCTTCGGCATCCGCTTGGAAAAAGGCCCCGGCGCGGCGCAAACCGTGGCCGGCGAGCGTAAAGAGCGCACGGTGACGGTGCAGTTCGATGGCGGCGTCAATTCCAAGCTGCCGTGGGCGTTCCATCCCGAACAGCTGACCATGCAGGTCGTCCCAGGCGAGCTGTACGAAGCCAAGTATTTCGCCCGCAACGAAAGCGAGCGTGCCATCGTGGGCAGCGCGGTGCCGTCGGTGGCGCCGGCGCGCGCTTCGGGCTATTTCACCAAGACTGAGTGTTTCTGCTTCACCGCACAAACCCTGCAGGCCGGCGAAAGCCGCGACATGCCGGTGCGCTTCATCGTCGATCCGGACCTGCCGGCCGACGTGAAAACCATCACGCTGTCGTATACCTTCTTCAAAAACGATGCAATGACTGCGCAGATCGGCACGGGCAACGCATCGACTTCGCCGTTCGCGGCTCCCTGATCAAGCTTTAGGAAACGGAAGACAACGCCATGGCACAAGCCCATTCGCCAGACGCCAACATCTACTTCGTGCCGCACCAGAGCAAGTGGCCGTTCGTGGGCTCCATCGCCATGTTCGTCACCATGCTGGGCGTGGCCAGCTGGCTCAACGACGCCGGTTGGGGCCAGTGGGTGTTCTACGCCGGCATCGTGATGCTGTGCGCCACGTTGTTCATGTGGTTCGGCGATGTGATCCGCGAGTCGATCTCCGGCCACTACAACAAGCAGGTCGACGTGTCCTTCCGCATGGGCATGGTGTGGTTCATCTTCTCGGAAGTGATGTTCTTCGGCGCATTCTTCGGCGCGCTGTTCTACGCACGCACACTGGCGCTGCCGTTCCTGGGCGGCGAGGGCGATGGCGTGATGACCAACACCCTGCTGTGGGAAGGTTTCAGCGCGGCTTGGCCGAGCGCCGGTCCCGGCCAAGTGGGCGGTCATTTCCAGACCATTCCCGCGTGGGGCCTGCCGCTGCTCAACACGCTGATCCTGCTCAGCTCGGGCGTGACCATCACCATCGCGCACCATGCGCTGAAGGCCGGTCACCGCAAGCAGCTGCTGATCTGGCTGGGCGCCACCGTCCTGCTGGGCGCAACGTTCCTGTTCTATCAGGCCGAGGAGTACATCCACGCCTACAAGGAACTGAACCTGACGCTGGGCTCCGGCATCTACGGCTCCACCTTCTTCATGCTGACCGGTTTCCACGGCGCGCACGTGACGCTGGGCACCATCATGCTGGCGATCATCTGGCTGCGCTGCGCCAAGGGCCATTTCAGCAAGGACGATCATTTCGGCTTTGAAGCCGTGGCTTGGTACTGGCACTTCGTGGACGTGGTCTGGCTGGGCCTGTTCCTGTTCGTCTACGTGCTTTAAGACGGGAATCGAGAATTGGGAATGGGGAATCGGTAAAGGCAGTTCCTCGTTCCAGAAACAAAAAAGCGACGGCCTGCCGTCGCTCTTTTGCTTTTACGACTCCCGATTCTCTATTCCCGGCTCCCGGCTCATCCACCAATGCCGTGCGGCTGTATCCATCCCATCTTGATCGACAAAGCCACGATCAGGATCAGCGCCACCGACAACGCGATGCGGCGTGTCAGCGCGTTTACCGTGCGCTTGCTCTGGCCTTTGTCCACCAGCAGGTAATAGAGCCCGGCGCCGAGGTTCCAGACGATGAGAATGAGGAACGCGATGATCATCAGGGTTTTCAGCGAATCGTTCATGGCGTCCTCTCGGTGAGCTTGCTTCGTATGACGCCATTATCGCAGCGCGGCGCCGAATTCGCCGGCTTCGGCCGGGACGCACAGTGCCAATCGCGGGGCCTTGTCGCTGGTTGGTGGCGGTCCGGGGTAACGCGGGCGGCTACTCAAGGGGCAGCGCGGTCCAAGACAACGGCCAATCCGGGCAGTGCCCGATTCGTATCCGGGCCGCGCCCATGAGTCGGCGCATGCCAATGTGGTTGGGCTGGCCACTGGCGCTGGTGGTTATCGCGTTGTTCTGCGGCTTGGGCCAATGGCAATTGGGACGAGCCAAGCAGAAGGAAGCCATGCTGACGGCCTCGCAGAAAGTGCTGACTGAGCGCCGGCCATTGCCCATGGCGTCCGCGTCGGACGCCGAGCGCCGGCTGGAATTCGATTGGTCGGCCGGCGAAGGCCGTTTTCTGCCGGGTCCTGCGATCTTGCTGGACAACCAGATCCGCGATGGCCGCGTGGGTGTACGTGTCTATCGGGCTTTCCAGCCCGCCGCGGGAGCGCCGCTGCTCGTTGAGCTGGGTTGGCTGCCGTTGCCGAGCGATCGCCACCTGCCTGAGGTGACGCTGCCTGAGGGAACTCAAACGCTGCGTGGCTTGCTGGCGCCGCCGCCTGCGGCCGGCATATCCCGCTCAATGCCGGTGCGCCAGGCCGGTGGCGATTTGCTGGCGACCGGGCTGCAGTTGGAAAGCCTGGCGGTGGCGTTGAAGCTGCCGACATTGGCACCGCGCGTGCTGAAGCTCGATCCACAGCTTCCGCTGGGTTACACCCGCGACCTCGATATCCTGCCCAACACCTTGCCCCCGGAGCGCCACCTTGGCTATGCGGTGCAATGGTTCGGGCTGGCGCTCGCTGTGCTGGTCACCGCGCTGGTATTGACGCTGCGTGCCCGTCGCGGCCGCCAGAAGCGGCAATAACGGCCGGCGCATGAGAAAATAACCGACTATGACTTCCGCCTCCCCCGATGCCGCCCGTACCCGTCGCGGGCGCTGGATGCTGATCGCCTTGTTCGCGTTGTTCTTCGGCAGCGTGATCGGTGCCGGCGTCCTGCGCTTTTCAGGCTGGCAACCCGCCGCGCACAAGAACCACGGGGAAATGCTGCAGCCTCCGGTCGATGCGCGCGCCATCGTGCCGCGGTTGGCGGACGGCAGCGAGTATCTGTGGACTCCCTCCGAGCGGATCTGGCGCATCGTCGTCGCGCCGCCGGCCGATTGCGCGAAAACATGCGTTGCGTTGCTTCGCGACCTGGACAAGGTCTGGCGCCTGTTCGGACATAACGCCGACAAGGTCGAGATTCTCTGGATCGGCACGTTGCCCGCCGGCGCGCCCACGCCCGAATCGCTGCGCGTGATGCAGCCGGATGCCGCGCTGTTGGAGAAACTGCCGCGAGTGAACGATCCCGCTGGCGTGCCGGTGTTCGTCATCGATCCGCACGGCTTCGTGATTCTGCGCTACGCGCCCGGCTTCGACCCGGCGAACCTGCGCAGCGACGTGTCCAAACTGCTGAAGTTGATCTGAGCCTTGGCTACCGACCCGTGCATGAAGAGCTTCCGATGAGTTCGATCTCGCGTCCCGCCATCTATCGCCATTTCCATCGCATCGCCTGGCTGGCGGTGGCGTTGACGCTATGCGTCGTTGTATTTGGCGCTTTCGTACGTTTGTCCGATGCAGGCCTGAGCTGCCCGGATTGGCCCACTTGCTATGGCCGCGCTGCGTGGCCGAAGGCGGCGCAGGATGTCAGCAGCCATGCGGCCTCCGCGATCCGCCCGTTCGAAACGCACAAAGCCTGGCGTGAACAGGTTCACCGCCATTTGGCCGCGTCTCTGGGCGTATTGGTACTGATCCTGGCATTGCTGGCTGCGCGTCGGCGCCGCTTTGGCATCGCACAAATCGTTGCCGCTTCCGTGCTGGTGGCGGTGGCGATTCCGCTGTACATGCGTGGTGAACACGCTGCGGCTTCTGCGTTGGCCATTGTCGGCGAGGCCATTTTGCTATTCGCCGCGCTGCGCTGGTCACGCGGAAGCGTGGTTCCCGCACCGGCACAAGCGCTGGCGCCCATCGGTGCGCTGACGCTCAGCGTGATCATCTTCCAGGCCTTGCTGGGCATGTGGACGGTGACTTGGCTGTTGAAGCCGATCGTCGTCATGGGCCATCTGCTGGGCGGGCTTACCACTTTCTCGCTGTTGATCTGGATGGCCTGGCGCGCGACCGATCGGCCCATCACCTTGGCCGATGCCGGCGTGCTGCGTCGCTGGGCGTTCGCCGGCTTGGCCTTGCTGGCGCTGCAGATCGCGCTGGGCGGCTGGGTCAGTGCCAACTACGCCGCGCTGTCGTGCGGCCTGGATTTTCCGAAGTGCGTGGGCCAGTGGTGGCCGCCGACGGATTTCCGCGAAGGCTTCGTACTGTGGCGTGGCGTTGGCGTGGATTACGAAGGTGGCGTATTGGATGGCGCCTCGCGTATCGCCATCCAGATGTCGCACCGTATCGTCGCCGTGCTGTTGGCGCTCTATCTGCTGACGTTTGCCTGGCGCCTGTTCCGCACGCCGGGCATGCGCAACTGGGCGCTGACACTGGTGATCCTGACGGTTGCGCAGGTCACGCTGGGTATCCTCAACGTCAAGTTGGGACTGCCGCTGCACGTGGCGGTGGCGCACAACGCCGGCGCCGCGCTGCTACTGTTCACGCTGGTGTCGCTGCTGGCGCGTCTGCGCAGGCCGGAATGATGACGATGGTAGCCGAGAGCGGGGAACAGGTAGCCGGAAACGTAGCCAGGTCGACTCTGATGCGTCGCACTTCCGTCGCCCCAGAACTTCGCTGGTGCGAAGTTCCCAGCGCTCACGTGCAACGCCACTCCCCATTCCCTATTCCCGGTTCCCGCCCTTAGATGCCTGCCACTCTCCGCGAATACTGGAGCCTGACCAAGCCGCGCGTGGTGGCTTTGATCGTGTTCACCGCATTGGTGGGCATGTTCCTGGCCGTGCCCGGCCTGCCGCCGTTGCGCCAGAGTGTGTTCGGCTTGCTGGGCATCTGGCTGGCGGCGGCGTCCGCCGCGGCGATCAATCATCTGATCGACCAGCGCATCGACAAGGTGATGGCGCGCACCGCTCACCGGCCATTGGCGACGGGTGCATTGAAGCCGGTGCAGGTGCTGACGTTTGCGGTGCTGCTGGGGGTGGTGTCGATGGCCATCCTGGTCGTACTGGTGAACGTGCTGACGGCGGCGCTGACCTTCGCTTCGCTGATCGGCTACGCCATCGTCTACACCGGCTATCTGAAGCGCGCCACGCCGCAGAACATCGTCATCGGCGGCATTGCCGGCGCCGCACCGCCTTTGCTGGGCTGGGCTGCGGTCACCGGCATGCGCAACGAATGGGATTGGGCGCATGCCTTGTTGCTGGTGCTGATCATCTTCGTGTGGACGCCGCCGCACTTCTGGGCATTGGCGATCTTCCGGCGCGAGGATTATGCGCGCGCGTTGGTGCCGATGCTGCCGGTCACGCACGGGGTCAGCTACACGCGCTGGCAGATTCTGCTCTATACCTTGCTGCTGGTGGTGGCGACGGTGTTGCCCTGGGCGGTAGACATGAGCGGCGTGTTCTACCTGGGAGGCGCGTTGGTACTGGGCGCGATGTTCCTGTGGTACGCGTGGAGATTGTTGGATCCGCCCGACGAATTCTTCGCCATGCGGGTGTTCAACTATTCCGTCGTTTACCTGATGGCGTTGTTCGCTTTCCTGTTAGCCGATCATTGGCTGCTGCCCATCCTGCAGCCCGCGCCCTTGGTTGAATTCCTGCCGCAAGGCTGACTGCATTGCCTGCTTGTAGGAGCGACGTGAGTCGCGACCACGCCGTAGGAGCTGGGTGCGCAAGACGATAAGAGCGCCTATGTGCGGCATGGCAGGCGAACGATCAGCGCATTCACGCTGATCTGCGTCAATCGACAGCTTGCTTCCTGACTCCCAGGATCGCGACTCACGTCGCTCCTACAACAGCTTATGGAGAGGGCGTCGCGCCCAGCTTCTCGGCGACTGCCGGCTCCAGCGATTTCAATCCGGCGCGCTTGCCGAACTCCAGAGCCTCGGCTGGCGTGGCGTTTTCATGTTGCACCTTCATCAGCGCGAGCAAAGCGCCCACGCGGTTGCCGGAAGCGCAGTGCAGCAGGACGTTGTCACCACTTCCATCCAGCGCCTGCTTCAGCAGGGCGGCGTTCTCAGACGTCAGGTCGCCGGCACCGCCGATAGGCAGCCGCACATAGCGCATGCCCTGGCGTGCCACCTCGGCGGCTTCATCGAAACCGCGATCTTCCTCGTCGGTGCGCAGATCGATGACGGTGCGTACGCCTTGCCTGGAAAGTGTTGCCAAATCCTCTGCGGTGGGTTGTCCGCCGGTGTGCAGGCTGGGCTTGGGTTCGGTGAACTCGGTGGCGCTAGCCGGAGCTGCGAGTGCTGCGAAAAGCAGGGCCAGTGCGAGCCCTGTCGAGCGAATCAAGAGCGATATGTTCATGATGCTACCCAATCGTGTGGACGCGCCCCGCACGGGCCTGCAGCAGGACGCGAAGTTCGTATTTGTCGGCTTCGTCCAAGCCGATATTGCGCTGCTTTGCCTGAAGTTCGTCCAACCTCTGTTGCAGCATTTGCCGCTCCAGCTGTGCAGCGGCGTCCAGCAGTTCGGTGCGCCAGCTTTCTTCATCGCCGGGAATCACCTGCATGGCCAGTTTCTGCAACGCCGCTAGTTCCTCGCGTTCGGCGAAATGCTCCAGCAATGCACCCGTGGTGATATCGGGACGGGCGCGCACGATATCCAGCAGTTCGATCAACAACTCCACGCCCGGTTGCCGCAAACCTGCGAAGCCGTAAGGCGGCTCGATAGCCAGCGCAAGCGAGGGTTTGTGCAGCAATCGCACGATAGTACTGCGCACCAGGCTGGGTTTGGCTGCACTGCTGACCGGGCGGCGTGCCTTGGCCGCCACAGGAGCGGGCGGCGGTGAGCCGCCCACGCCGGTGATCTCGGTCAAGCGCTGTTTCATCAAATCGCCGAAAGCGCCGTCGGGAATCTGCGCCAGCAGCGGTCTTGCACGTTCGGCCAGACGGGCCTTGCCGTCGAGCGTGGACAGGCGGATGTCCTTGCCCAATTCATCGAAGAAGAACTGCGACAGCGGCGTGGCATCGTGCAGGCGTGCGTCGAAGCCGGCGTCGCCTTCCTTGCGGACGATGGTGTCCGGATCTTCGCCCTGCGGCAGAAACAGAAAGAACGCTTGCCGTCCGTCCTTCATCCGCGGCAATACCGACTCCAGCGCGCGCCACGCGGCGCGTTGGCCGGCGGCATCGCCGTCGAAACAGAAATACACATCGGGCGCATTGCGAAACAGCAGTTCCGCGTGGTCCGGAGTGGTCGCCGTGCCCAGCGTTGCGACGGCCTGGGTGACGCCGTACTGGAACAGCGAAACGACGTCCATGTAGCCTTCGACCACGATCAGTCGGGCGATCTTCTGGTTGGCCTGGCGCACCTGCCACAGGCCGTACAGTTCGCGTCCCTTATGGAATAGCGCGGTTTCCGGCGAATTCAGGTATTTCGGGCCATCGTCCTTGTCCAGTACGCGTCCGCCGAAGGCAATCACGCGCCCGCGACGGTCGTGGATGGGAAACATCACCCGGTCGCGGAACTTGTCGTACACATGCCCGCGATCGTTCCGGGACAGCATGCCGGCGCGGTCCAGCAGTTTGATCCGGCGCTCGTCGGTGCCCAGCGCGTCCTTCAGCGCGGAAAAACCATCCGGTGCATAGCCAATGGAAAACTGAGTGCGAATGGCCGCGTCCACGCCGCGTCCATCGAGATAGGCGCGGGCCTTGTCGCTGGTTTCCAGTTGCCGCTGGAAGAAGCGAGCTGCCGCATCCAGCGCCGCATACAGATCGCGGCTGTCGTCACTGACGTTGCGATGCTGGGTTTCCTTCGGCACTTCCATGCCGTTGCGGCGGGCGAGTTCCTCGACTGCATCCAGGAATTCCAGCCGGTCGTAGTTCATCAGGAACGACAGCGCGGTGCCGTGCGCGCCGCAGCCGAAGCAGTGATAGAACTGTTTGGTCGGCGACACCGTGAACGATGGCGAACGCTCATCGTGGAACGGACAGCAGGCGGAGTATTCCTTGCCTTGCCGCTTCAACGGCACGCGCGCGCCGACCACCTCGACGATATCCGTCCGGGCGAGCAGTTCATCGATGAAGGCGTCGGGAATGCGGGCCATGGCTGACTTGCGTTAGACAGGCGCTAGGATGCCACGACGGAAGCGCTCACGCGGCGCGGTCGGCATTGTTTTGCGCCTCGGCAGCCGCCTGCGCCCGCTCGTCGATCACCGCCGTCAACAGTGCGCCGGTGAAGAACACCAGCGTGGCGTAGTAGACCCAGACCAGCAGGACCACCAACGTGCCCATGGAGCCGTAGGCGCTGCCGGGCGCAGCTTTGGCGATGTACAGGCCGATCAGATAGCGGCCGGCCACGAACAGCGCCGCGGTGATGGCGCCACCCAGCAGCGCTTGGCGCCAGCGCACGCGGCGGTCGGGCAGATAGTGATAGAGCAGGGCGAACGCCAGCACGTAGATCGCCAACGAGACGATATTGCCCAGCGCCGGCAGCAGCGACGGAATGCGGGCAAACATCACCTGCAGCGCGGTGTTCAGAGTCATCGATATCAGCAACAGGAAACCCAGCGCCATCACCACGCCGAAAGAAAAGATCCGCTTGCGCAGCCATGCCATGACGCCCGGTAGTTGTTGCGAATCGGTTTGAAATATCGCGTTCAGCGCTTTCTGCAGACGGGCGAATACGGCAGTGGCGCCGATGAACAGCAGAAGCGTGCTCCACCATCCGGCCAGCGAACCGACGCTGGGCCAGCGCTCGGCATTGTCGATCACGGTATCGGCGACGGTTTGTGCACTGTGGCCCGCCAAGTCGCCCACCTGCCGGATCAGGGCCTCCTGCGCGGACGGATACAGCGAGGCGGTCAGCCACAGCAGCAGTACCAGCAACGGCGCCAGCGAAAGCAAGGCATAGAACGCCAATGCGGCGGCGTGCGTCATCAGGTCGTCCTCGACGAAGCGCCGTGACAGCACGACAGGAAGACTCTGTTGCACGCGCGACAGGGCGCGTTTGATTTTCTCGGACAAGCGTTGCATGACGTCCGGTCATCACGGCATGGACGAGCCCTCAGGATGCCAGAGCGCTGTTGAGCGCCTGTGAGCGCGGGATCGGCGGCATGGTGGGAGCGGCGTCTCGCCGCGAGCTCTTACCGCAAACCGTCATCCATCTCACCCGAAGCCAAGAGCGTAGGGCGGGTCTTGACCCGCCATTGCCATGCCCGAACTCACGACGCCAACCATCGGAGTCGTCGCCAACCATTCGTGATATGAGTTTCGATGGTTGTCTTTGCGGGCGCCGAGATGGCAATGGCCGGTCAAGACCCGCCCTACGGTAGAACCCGTTTGTTCGAAGCCAGATCGTGCAACGCCTGCCCACTCACCCGCTGCACCGTCCACTCATTCAAGCCCACGGCACCCAGGCGCCGATAGAAGCGGATCGCCGGCTCGTTCCAATCCAGTACCGACCATTCGAAGCGCCCGCAGCCGCGTTCCACCGCCAGCCTGGCCAAGTGGACCATCAACCGCTCGCCAAGCCCCAACCCGCGGTATTGCGGCCGCACAAACAGGTCTTCCAGGTACAGGCCGCGCTGGCCCAGGAAGGTCGAAAAATTGTGGAAGAACAACGCGAAACCGGCCGGCTGTCCGTCGACCTCGGCGATCACCACCTCAGCGGCCGGGTGTTCGCTAAACAGCTGCCCGGTCATGCCGGCCGCGGTGGCGACGGCTTCGTGCGCCAGTTTTTCGTATTCGGCCAATTCGCGGACGAAGGCCAGAATCTCCGGCACGTCGGTGCGCGTGGCGGGACGCAGAGTGATGGCAGGTGAGCTCATGACGTGTCGACCTCGTGGTCAGCTCCCTCCCCTGCGACTGTAGGGGAGGGCTGGGGAGGGGTGCTGTCGGATCGCGAGAAACCACACAACCCCACCCCAACCCTCCCCTACAGTCGCAGGGGAGGGGTAAGGCGAATCAGCCCGCGAACTTCTTCTTCACCAGCGCCGATACCTGGCCCATGTCGGCTTGTCCGGCCAGGCGGGGTTTCAGCACGCCCATCAGCTTGCCCATGTCGGCCGGGCCGGTGGCGCCGGTTTCGGCGATGGCAGCGTCGATGGCGGCCAGGATCTCGGCCTCGCCCAATTTGGCGGGCAGATAGCGCTCGATCACCACGATTTCTGCGCGCTCGATGGCGGCCAGATCCTCGCGGCCGGCGGCTTCGAACTGGTTCACCGAATCCTTGCGCTGCTTGACCATCTTTTCCAGCACGGCCAGCACGGCGGCATCGTCCAGTTCCACACGCTCATCCACTTCGCGCTGCTTGATGGCGGCATTGACCAGGCGGATCACGCCCAGCGAATCCTTGTCGCCGGACTTCATCGCGGCCTTCATATCGTCGGTGAGCTGCTGTTTCAGGGACATGGAAATCTCCAGAGGGGGTGGAACCAAAAACACAAAAAGCCGGCTACGCTCGCGCGTGCCGGCTTCTGGCGGTACTTCCGTCTAAAGCCCAGGCACCAAAGTGCTGGGCTTTGCGAAAGAACCCGCGCCTTCGCTCAGTACAGGCGCTGGCGCTTGGTGACGTCGCGCGAGCTGCGGCGCAGCTGACGCTTCACCGCGGCGGCGGCCTTGCGCTTGCGTTCCTGGGTCGGCTTCTCGTAGAACTCGCGCTTGCGGGTTTCGGCCAGAACGCCGGCCTTTTCGCAGGTACGCTTGAAGCGACGCAGAGCAAACTCAAAAGGCTCGTTTTCGCGGACTTTGACGCTGGGCATGGAATCTCCGGTACACATGATGACCGGGAATGGCCCGGCGAGCCGCGTATTATAGCGACTCACAGGGCCGCTGCAACCCACCGGCCCTTGTCCTGTCCCTGCAAGGCCTTATCTCCTTCCCATGCGTGTTCTAGGCATCGAAACCAGCTGCGACGAAACCGGCGTCGCCGTCTACGACACCGGTCTGTCCGGTGCTGCCGGGCTGCGTGCCCACGCGGTCTACAGCCAGATTGCCCTGCACGCCGAATACGGCGGCGTGGTGCCCGAGCTGGCCAGCCGCGACCATGTCCGCAAGCTCCTGCCGTTGATTCGCCAGACCCTGGCCGAGGCCGGTCTGGGTGTCGATGACCTGGATGGCGTGGCCTATACCGCTGGGCCGGGCCTGGTCGGCGCGCTGCTGGTGGGCGCCGGAGTGGCCCGGTCGCTGGCCTGGGCGCTGGAGGTGCCCGCCGTGGGTGTGCATCACATGGAAGGCCACCTGCTGGCACCACTGATGGAGGACCCGGACCCCGTTCATGGCCGGCCCGAGCCGCCGTTCGTGGCCCTGCTGGTCTCCGGTGGGCACACTCAGCTGGTGGCGGTGGATGCCATCGGCAGTTACCGCCTGCTGGGCGAAACGCTGGACGATGCCGCCGGAGAAGCCTTCGACAAGACCGCCAAGGTCATGGGTTTGCCTTATCCAGGCGGACCGCAGCTGGCGGCGTTGGCGGAGCGGGGACAGCCGGGCGCGTTCAAATTCTCGCGTCCGATGACTGATCGGCCGGGGCTGGATTTCAGCTTTTCCGGGCTCAAGACCCAAGTACTGTTGGCCTGGCGCGACAGCGACCAAGGCGAAACCACGCGGGCCGATATCGCCCGCGGTTTCGAGGAAGCGGTGATCGATACGCTGGCCATCAAGTGCGAACGCGCGCTGGATGCGGCCGGTTGCGATGTGCTGGTGGTCGCCGGCGGCGTGGGCGCCAACAAACGCCTGCGCGCGAAGTTGCAGGCGATGGCGGCGAAGCGCGGTGGCCGGGTCTGTTTTCCGCGTCCTGAGCTGTGCACCGACAACGGCGCGATGATCGCCTTCGCCGGTGCTTTGCGTCTGGAGGCTGGCCAGCATGAGAGCGCGGAAGTGAAAGTCGTCCCGCGCTGGGATATGGCCACCCTGCCTGCGGTGACGGCAGCGCGGGACTAGGGAATGAGGGAACCGGAATCGTAAAAGCGAAGTCCGCGTATGCCGTTACCATTCCGTATTCCCCATTCTCCGTACCCGGTCTCATGGATAAAGTCTTCATCGAAGGTCTCGAAATCGATACCGTCATAGGTATTCACGATTGGGAGCGGCGTATTCGGCAGACGTTGCGCTTGGATATCGAGCTTGGTTTCGACAACCGCGTGCCTGCGGCTAGCGATGATGTCGCCGATACGCTGGATTACGACGCGATCAGCCAGCGGCTGACAGCCTATGTGCGGGCATCGGAATTCGGTCTGGTGGAGACGCTGGCCGAGCGCTGCGCGGCGCTGGTGATCGAAGAATTCGGCGTGGCGTGGTTGCGGCTGAAGCTCAGCAAGCCGGGCGCCGTGCGCAATGCGGTGGCAGTGGGCGTGATCATCGAACGGCAGCAGGCGCCGAAGTGACGATCACCTTCGCATTAATCCGAAAGTTCGCAACGCAAAGCTTGCCAACGCCATGCATCTGCGATGATGGTCTACAACATCCACCAAGCCGCCATTACGCGTGAGCAAGCACCGCTACATACTGCTTCTGGGCACCGATACCAACGACGAGTCGCCGTTGCGGCAAGCCCGGGCACAGCTCGGAGAATCCAATCAGCTGCAGGGTGAATCGAAGCTGGTGCATGGCCCCAGCGTAGTGCCTGGCGATGCTCGCCCCTACACCAATCAGGCCTTGTTGATCGAAACGACCCAACCACGAGACGAGTGGGCCGCGTTCCTGAAAAAAGTGGAATGCGATCTGGGCCGCCGCCGCGACGGCGACAGCTGCCTTATCGATATCGATCTGGTAGCCGAATGCGATGCACAGGATCGCGTGATCTGGCAGAACCCGGAAAAGCTGACCCATGCGCTTTTTCGTGAATTGGTGGGAGAAATATTGCCTGGAGCTGCGGTTCTGCAAGGTGCGGAATAATCTGTCCTTGTGGGAGCGATGTAAGTCGCGACCGTAGAAATCCTCGACACGAATCAGCTTGGATAAGAACGGACAAGTGCATCGGCCCTGCAACCAGCTCTTCCCGTTTCCTCTGACGACAATCGAACTCGTCATTCTCACGGTCGCGACTTACATCGCTCCCACAGGGAAACACAATGAGGCATCAAATAAACACCGAGCGGCCGCCGTCGATGGCGACGATCTGGCCGGTGATATAGCCATTGCCGGTCAGCAGCCAGCGCACTGCTGACACGATATCTTCCGGCGAGCCTTGCCGCTGCAAGGCGGTACGGTCGCGCAACACGTCCAGCGTCTCGGCCTTCACCGGATTCTCCGACCACAGCACATTGCCAGGCGCCACCGCGTTGACGCGGACCTCCGGCCCCAACTCGCGCGCCAGCGACTTGGTCATCATGACCAGGGCGGCCTTGGCCATGCAGTAGACCGTGTGGCCATGCAGTGGGCGCTCGGCGTAGATATCGGCCAGGCTGACGACCGCGCCACGCGAAGCTTTCAGGTGCGGTGCCGCGGCCTGTGCCAGAAAAAACGGCGCGCGCGCATTGGAGGCGAAAAGTTCGTCCCACTGCTGCGGCGTCGTTTTGCCGATGGGGGTGGCGTAGTAGGCCGAGGCATTGTTGACCAGCGCGTCGAGCCTTCCGAAACGACCGACGCTTTGTGCCACGATTTCCGCCAGCCGGTCGAAGTCGCTCAGATCGGCCCGGATAGGCAGCACGCTGTCAGGGCGAAGCGCTTCAAGCTCCGCGACCAGCGCGCGCATCTCCGCCTCCGAGTTGCGGTAGTGCAAAGCCAGATCGTAGCCATCGGCATGCAACTGGCGGGCAATGGCCGCGCCCACGCGTTTGGCGCTGCCGGTGATCAGCGCGACAGGACGTGGCTCAGGCATGCAGTATCTCCAGAAAACTCGGACCGCCGCATTGTCGCTGCTTTCACGCGGGGCTGCCGAATGTGGGCAAGCAGGCAGGTCGTCGAGTGCTTGACGGCATGTCGGGTTTGCAGGCATGTTGCATTGCATCAACCTCGCCGGCATCCAGCCGGCGGGTGCAGCGGAAGGGGCGGATGGACTGGGCCAAGTACCGCACGACCACATTCGATGAGCTGATCCACTCCGATGGGCAGCCGCGTCCCGCTGCACGCAGACTGGTCGAATACCTGGCCGGGTTGTCGGGCCGCGAAATCTCCGAACGGCAACTGGCCGCCGACGTCGTGGCCCGTGTCCAGGGCATTACCTTCACGGTCTACTCCGACGGGCGCAACGTCGACCGTACGCTGCCCTTCGATCTGATCCCGCGCATCATCGACCGCCGCGAATGGCAGCGCACCGAGGCCGGTCTCAAGCAGCGCATGCGCGCGCTGAACCTCTTCATCGGCGACATCTACGGCAAGCAGCGCATCGTCAAAGACAAAGTATTCCCGGCGATGCTGCTGAAGGATTCGGTCAATTTCCGTCCGCAGTGCGTCGGCATCGAGCCGCCACTGGGCGTCTGGGCGCATGTCTGCGGTTCGGACCTGGTGCGCGATGGCGACGGCACGCTGTATGCGCTGGAAGACAATCTGCGCATTCCCAGCGGCGTGTCGTACATGCTGGAAAACCGCATGGTGGCCAAGCGGGTGTTTCCGGAATTGTTCGAAACCAGTTCCATCCTGCCGGTGGACGAGTACCCATCGCAGCTCTACGACACCTTGGCCGCGTTGTCGCCACGCCCCGGCGATTCGCCCACCATCGCGTTGCTCACGCCGGGAGTCTTCAACAGCGCTTATTTCGAACATGCCTATCTGGCGCAGGCGATGGGGATCGAACTGGTGGAAGGCAGCGACCTGTTCGTGGCCGATGACGATTGCTGTTACATGCGCACGGTGTACGGGCCGCAGCGGGTGGATGTGATCTACCGGCGCGTGGATGATCTGTTCATCGATCCGGAAACCTTCCGCCCCGACTCCACGCTGGGTGTTCCCGGCCTGATCCGCAGTTGGCGTGCGGGCAAGGTGGCGCTGGCCAACGCACCCGGTGCCGGCGTGGCCGACGACAAGGTCGTCTTCGCCTATGTACCCAAGATGATCAAGTACTACCTGGACGAGGATCCGATCCTGCCCAACGTACCCAGCTACCTGTGCCACAACGCCAAAGAGCGCAAGTACGTGCTGGAAAACATCGAGAAGCTGGTGGTCAAGCCGGCCAACGAATCCGGCGGCTACGGCATGCTGATCGGGCCACGTTCCAGCAAGCGCCAGCGGGACAAGTTCAAGCAGCTGATCCAGGCCGATCCGCGCAACTACATGGCCCAGCCCACGTTGTCGCTTTCCACCGCGCCCATCGTGACCAGGCAGGGGCCATCCCCGCGGCACTTGGACCTGCGGCCTTTCGTGTTGTCGCGCCAGGACACCTACGTCACTACCGGTGGTTTGACGCGGGTGGCGATGGAGAAGGGCTCGCTGGTGGTCAATTCCTCGCAAGGTGGCGGCGCCAAGGACACCTGGGTGGTGGACATGTCGGACGACAGCGCGGACGAGGGGAGCCACTGATGCTGTCGCGGGTAGCCGACAACCTGTACTGGTTCAGCCGCTATGTGCGGCGCGCGGAAAACACCGCGCGCCTGGTCGGCGTGGGCAGCCAGTTGCAACTGGACATGCCGCGTTCGGTGCGTTTCACCTGGCGTCCGATGATCGATACGGTAGGAGCGGGCGAGGTGTTCGTCGAACACTTTCCCGAGGCCGGCGAGGATGTGGGCGATGTCGAGGTAGTGCGGTTTTTGCTGCTGGACGAGCGCAATGCCACCTCTCTGCGCAGTTCGATCGAAGCCGCGCGCGAGATCCTGCGCAGCATTCGCGACAGCCTTCCGCAGGAAGTGTGGGAAGCCATCAACGACCTGCACCTGTATATCGGCGCCTATGGAGAGCGCAGCATCAGCCGCCGTTACCGCATGGATTTCCTGGGCCGCATCATCGACGGCTGCCTCAAGGTCTCCGGTCTGTTGAGCGCAAATGTCAGCCGCGACATCGGCTATCAGTTCCTGCGCCTGGGCACCGCGTTGGAACAGGCGGACATGACCACGCGCATCATCGACGCCGGCGCCTCGGGACTGGTCACGCCGCGCCACGAAGAAGATCGCGAGACCTTCCAGAACATGCAGTGGATGAGCGTGCTGCGCGCATTGGCGGCGTATCAGATGTTCCGCCGCCATGTACGCCAGCGCGTCACCGCGGAACTGGCGCTGCGTTTCCTGCTGCAGAACGCGGAGTTTCCGCGCAGTGTGCAGTTCTGTTTGGCGCGTGCGCAAAGCGTGCTGCCCACCATGCCGTATCGGCCTGGCGTCGACCGCTATCTCAATCGTGTGATCGGCATGACGCGCAACGCCGATCCGGCGTCGCTGGCCGCACGCAATCCGGCGGTCTTCATGGACGAAATCCAAGTGCAACTCAGTGCATTGCATACCGCCATCGCGGACGGCTACTTCTACAGCTGATAGCGTGCACGGCCATCGCGAAACGCGCCAGTGCGAGGTAGCTGCAACAGGCGACGCGTCCGCTCGCAGCAGAAAATTGCCATGGCGATGCGGTTCGTTGTAAACATTCGGTCCGCTTCCTAGGGAGATACGGCATGGACCGATTCACGGGTGGCTGCCTGTGCGGCAACGTTCGGATCGTGGCGTTAGGGCGCCCATATCGGGTCGGCCTTTGTCACTGTCTGGACTGCCGCAAGCATCATGGGGCGCTTTTCTACGCGGCCGCGATGTTTCCGCAGGATGCGGTGACGATCGAAGGCGAAACTCGCGACTACGCCGGGCGATTTTTCTGTCCGCGCTGCGGCTCATCCGTTTTCGCACGCAGCGCGGACGAGATCGAAGTGCATTTGGGAACGCTGGATGCACCCGACCAATTGATGCCAACCTACGAAAGCTGGATCATCCGCCGCGAATCCTGGTTGCCGCCATTTCCGCTAGCGCGGCGATACGACCGCGACCGCGAAGCCACGGGTCGCACTGAGGAATAGGTTGCAGGAAGGGTGCGACAGCGCGCTCGCGGGACGGCAAGCGCCCGCTTCGATACGCCTTCAACGACGACGCGCTATAGATGCCAGCGCTACTGCTGTCCCTGGGAATCGCCCGGATCTTGCCGCGGAGGCAGCCGGCGCGGCGGCATGGGCGGCAGCGTGGGCGAGGTTTCTTCCTGGGCGAGCGGAGGCTCCCATGGGAAGCGCGGCAGGCTGCGGACCGCGGCCTCGAGCTTGCGCGACCAGGTTTCGTGGATTTCCGAATAAAGCGGTGTATCGCTCTCCAGCCGCATTTTCTGCGTGATCTTCAAATCGCCGGCGCGAAGTACCGCCAGGTCGATCGGCAGGCCGACGGAAAGATTGGAGCGGATGGTGGAGTCCAGCGACACCAGCGCACAGCGCGCCGCATCTTCCAGCGTGGTCTCCGGCCGCAGGATGCGGTCAAGGATCGGTTTGCCGTACTTGGATTCGCCGATCTGCAGATAAGGCGTTTCCGGCGAGGTGGCGATGCAGTTGCCCAACGGATAGACCATGTATAGGCCGGGGCGCTCGCCGGCGATCTGCCCGCCCAGGATCAAGGTCGCCTGGACGCTGACGCCGCTTTGCTGCGCATCGTCGCTGACCTTGGATTGACTGGCCACCAAGGTGTCGCCGACGTACTCGGCCACTTCGTAAAGATGGGAGAACGTGCGCAGGCTGCGCTTGGCATCCGGGTCTTCGGCATCGCGCTGCAAGCGCGAAATGGTCAGCTGGGTCGTCGCCAGGTTGCCTGCCGACATGATCACGAACGCCCGCTCGCCGGGATACTCGAAAAAATGCATCTTGCGATACACGCGCACATCGTCGAACGATGCGCTGGTGCGGGTATCCGCGGCGAAGACGAGGCCTTCGTCCACTTCGATGCCGACGCAATAGGTCATGACGTATCCGCTGCTGCTGTGCACCCGATTCTATGCGCGCGCCCTAGGCCCGTACAATGACCACGTACAATGGCCGCGTACGTTCACACTCCCATGTTCATATCCTGGTGCTCCCGATGCAGGCCGAGCTTCCCCTCCCCGACGACGTCGCGCTGGCGCATAGCGGCCGACTGGCGGCCCTGATCCGCGACGAGATCGCGGCGGCGGGTGGCGCAATTCCGTTCTCGCGCTTCATGGAGCGTTGCCTGTACACGCCCGGGCTGGGGTACTACAGCGCCGGCAGCAGTAAATTCGGTGAATCCGGCGATTTCGTCACCGCGCCGGAGTTGGGTCCGTTGTTCGCCAGCTGCGTGGCCGAAGCGGTTGCGCCGGTGCTGCAGCAACTGGGGCCCGGAGCGGAGTTCCTGGAGATTGGCGGCGGCAGCGGCGCGTTTGCGGAAGTGATGCTCAAGCGGTTGCTGGAACTGGATGCCTTGCCTGCCCGCTACGCGATCCTGGAGCCCAGCGCAGACCTCCGCGAGCGCCAGCGCGAGCGTCTGGGCCGCAAGCTGATACCGCCGTTGTTCGACATCGTCGAATGGCTGGATGGCCCGCCGACGGAAAATTGGAACGGTATGCTGTTCGCCAACGAAGTGATCGATGCCTTGCCCACACCGCGTTTCACGCTGCGCGATGGCGAGGTGTTCGAGGAAGGCGTCGCTGTTGACGAGACCGGCGGTTTCGCCCGTACCGAACGCCCGGCCGATGCCTTGCTGGCCGCAGCGGTGCGCCATGTCGAACGCTACAACGGCCAGCCGTTTCCCGATGGTTATCGCTCGGAACTGCTGCCGCAATTGCCGTATTGGCTACAGGCGGTGATGGGTGGACTGGACGCCGGTGCGATGCTGTTCGTCGACTACGGCTATCCGCGCCGCGAGTACTACCTGCCGCAGCGCGACAACGGGACGCTGCGCGCGTTCTACCGTCACCGCATGCATGCCGACCCTTTTTTATGGCCGGGCTTGCAGGACATCACCGCTTCGGTGGACTTCACTGCGTTGGCGGAAGCCGGCACCAATGCCGGTTTCGATCTGGCTGGCTACTGCACCCAGACCAGTTTCCTGTTGGGCAACGGGTTGCAGCAGCGCCTGGAAGAAGTGGAAGCACGCGCGGAAGAATCCGCCAAGCAGCGCTTCCGCAATGAAGCCAAGCGGCTCACGTTGCCGAGTGAAATGGGCGAGCGGTTCCAAGCCATGGGCTTTGCGCGCGATGTCGAATTCGGCGCTGCCTTCCTGATGAACGATCTGAGCTGGCGCCTGTGACGATGTCGTGGATGAAACCGTTTCGACGCCCGCGGCTGTGGCTGGGCGTGTGGTTGGCGGGGGTGTCGGCTGTGGTCGCACTGTCGCTGATGCCGCCGGCACCGTTGCCCGAACTGCCTTCAGGTGGCGACAAGGTCGAGCATTTCCTGGCGTACTGCCTGCTCGCCATGGGCGCGGTGCAATTGTTTGCCTCGCGTGGGCTTTGGTGTCTGATCTGCGCTGGCCTGGTGGCGATGGGGATCGGTCTGGAATACGCGCAGGGTGCCTATACCGTCACCCGCATGCAGGATCCTTTCGATGCTTTGGCCAATACCCTGGGCGTTGTCGCCGGACTGGCAACCGCGTTGACGCCACTGCGGGATGCTTGGTTGCGGGTGGAGCAGCGATTGCCGCGATCGGCGCGGTCATAGCTGAGATCTAAAATTGTAGGAGCGACGTGAGTCGCGATGAAACTTTCCCAGTAAAGCTTCATCGCGACTTACGTCGCTCCTACAGTCGTTTCTACCAATGGCCTGTCACCTTGGTTTCAAGGTGACGCGGTCCAGTACCCACATCGCCGGTCGGGTATCGCCGGTGAAGGTGATGCAGAGGTCCTTCCGTTCCTTTAGATCGGCGGGCAAGTTCGCCGTCAGGTTCACGAAGCCGCTGCTGTCCGGTTCCGCAGGCAACGGCATGCTGGCCAGCAGTTCGCCTTCGCAGCCGGCGCGGATCTCCAGCTCGCCGTGCGGGGATGCGGCGGCCTTGAACTTGCGGTTGGCCTCGTCCTTGTGCAACTGGAAGTAGTACGGCATGCGGCCGGCGCGTACTTCGATGGAGCCGATGCCATTCAAGTCCGCACCGGACCACAGCCAGCAGGGATTGAAAATATCGGCGTTGAAGATGGCGCGTTCGCCCTCAGCCGGGCCATCGTCTTCCAAGCGCAGCATCAGGCCGCTGCTGCACATCTGCAGGTCTTCGTCGCTGCGGCTGAGCAGCGATGCGGCCGTCAGGTGGCGCGTGCTGGCGCTGGCGACGGGCCGGTCGTTGGCGAAAACCGCCGCGCGCAATTCAGTCGGCAACGTCAACGTCAACGGCGCGTCGTATCGCGTCGATGCCGTGGTCGGTTCACTGCCGTCGGTGGTGTAGCGGATATCCCGATAACCGGTCGAATTGGACAGCGCCACCTTGGCTTTTCCGGCTTGCCGCTCTTCTTCAACAGTGAAGGTCACTTCGAACGGCGTTGTCGCATAGGCGATATCCAGTGCGCGATAGCGCTGCAGCTGCACGGGCAGGCGCGCCAGGAAGCTGTCGTAGTTCTTGTGCGCCTGCGGCGACCAGCCGGTTTCCGCCAGCGCAGCGATACGCGGGAAGATGGCGTGCTGCACGCGCGCGAAAGTGCGCATGTGCTCGGTCCAGACATTGGCCTGCAGGCCGAGGATGTGCTGGCGATGCGCGGCGTCCAGTTGCTGCGGGACCGGTTCGAAAGCGTAGACCTGCTTGAGCGGGATAATGGCAGGACGGCCGGGCGGCTCGTTCGGCGAATGGGTCTGCAGGTAGTCGAAATAGAGTTCCGACGAAGGCGACATCACTACGTCGTGGCCTTGCTCGGCCGCTTCGATGCCGCCTTCGATGCCACGCCAGGACATCACCGTCGCTTCCGGTGGCAAGCCACCCTCCAGGATTTCGTCCCAGCCGATCAGCCGGCGATCGTGGGCGACCAGGAATTTCTCCAAGCGTTGAATCAGATGGCTCTGCATCGCCATCTCATCCTTGATGCCCAGCTCGCGCATGCGCGCCTGCACGCGGGCCGAGGCCTTCCACTGGTCCTTGACTGCTTCGTCGCCGCCGACATGCACGTAGCGGCCTGGGAACAACTCGATCACTTCCGCGAAGACGTTTTCCAGGAACTGGAAGGTGCTTTCTTCGGTGTTGAACAAATAGGTATTGACGCCCCATTCGTTGAGTACGGGCGGTGTATCGCCCAGCACACCCAGTTCGGGATACGCCGCGATCGCCGCCTGTGCGTGGCCGGGCACATCGATTTCAGGGACGACAGTGATGTGGCGCTCGGCGGCGTACTTCACCACGTCGCGGATCTGCTCCTGGGTGTAGTAGCCGCAGTAAGGCTTCGGCTTTCCTGTTGCGGGGTCCTTGCCGGCGTCGCCGGCAGGAATCCGGCAGCCACCGACTTCGGTGAGCTTGGGATAGCGCTTGATCTGTATGCGCCAGCCTTGGTCGTCGGTGAGATGCCAATGGAAGGTATTGAGTTTGTGCAGCGCCATGGCATCCAGCAGCCGCTTGATTTCATCGACCGACTGGAAATGGCGCGCCGAGTCCAGCATCAGGCCACGCCAGCCGAAGCGGGGCGCGTCTTCGATATACAGCGCGGGAATATGAGCGGTGGCACCGTTGTTCGGTACCGACAGCTGCCACAGCGTGACGGCGCCGTAGAACAGGCCGCGCTCGTCGTTGGACCGAACGGTGATGCCGTCGGTGGTGACTTCCAGGGTGTAAGCCTCTGGTGAAGCGTTTTTGAGTGCGGGATCTATGGCAAACCGGATAGCACCGGCGGCGTTCTCCGCGGCAAGCCCCAGATTGATCTTGCCAGCCGTGGAGACGAAGTTCGCGAATTGTTTCGCCACACGCTGCGCCGCTTCGCCTTCGGCATGAATTGGCGTGCTTGCGCCCAGGGTGAATTGTCCCTGGCGGGGTTCCATCTTCGCGGGCAATGGGATCAATGCCGTTTGGCCGGTGATATCGGCTGGCGTTTGGGTCTTCGCCGGGTCGGCGTCCCCCTCGCTGCGCTGGCAAGCGGTCAGCGCAAATGCAAACAGGGGAACGGCCAGGAGGGACAACAAGCGGGGAGCGACGATTCTTTTCATATCGATACTCTACGGCAGCGGTGAAAGCATTCCAAAAAAAAAGCGGGCCAGGACAAGTCCAGGCCCGCAGAGGGAGAGCTACAACGATACTGCTCGAATTAGAACTTGAAGCGGAAATTCAAGTAGTACTGGCGGCCGTTGCTGTAGAAAGCATGCGGCAGGTAGCCTGGAACTGCATCGTTCTCGGTGTAGTACTTCAGCTTCGGATCGTTGAGATTGAGGCCATCCAGGCTGATCGTCAGCCAATCGGTAGCCTTGAAGCCCAACGAGGCCGAAACAGTGCCGAAGTCGTCTTGGTAGAAGTTGTCGGCGCGACTGACGCCGGCATAGAACGAGCTGCGATAGCTGTAGTTCACGCGGGCGTTGAAGCGGTCGTTCTCGTACCACGCGGACAGGTTGTAGGTGTTCTCGGAGGTGCCGTTGAGCGGCTTGCCGCCATCGGCCTCGCCATCCACGTAGGTGTAGTTGGCGTTGATGCCGAAGTTCTCGCCGATCGGCTGCTCGTAGGTCAGCTCTACGCCCCTGGCCTTGCCGTTCGAGTTGACCGGGATCGACACCAAGTAGTCGCTGTAGACGTCGGTGCCGGCGGCTTGGCTGGCCTGCTGGTCCTTGTACTGGACGATAACGTTGCCGAAATCGACGTAGCCATCCATGTCCATCGAGAACACGCTGGCGGCCAACAGCGCACGCGGAGCGAAATACCACTCCAGCGAGGCATCGAAGTTGGTCGACACCAGCGGATCGAGGTTCGGATTGCCACCGCTGCCCTCGTGCGTCAGATCGTTCAGCGTGAGCGATCCGGCCAGCGCGGAGAAGTCCGGACGGGTCATGGTCTTGCTGCCGGACAGGCGCGCCACCAGGTTGTCGGTCAGCTCGAACTTGAAGTTCACGCTGGGCAACAGTTCGTTGTAGTCGTTGTTGACCGCGACCGGCAGATAGTCGCCGAAGGCCGATCCCACGACCGCCCCGGGGATACCGGAATTGGGCAGGAGCCCCTGGTTGTAATGCACGTCCGTCTTCGTCTGCACGTAGCGCAGACCGGCGTTGCCGCTCCAGCGGTCGCCCCGGAAGTTCAGCTGCGCGTACACCGCGTTGATGTCTTCCTTCACGCCGTACACGTCCGAGAAATAGAAGCGCTCGGGGTTGTTCCGGTTGGCGAAGCCGGCATTGATCTCGGCCAGCTGCGCAGGCGTGTAGTACCAGATGCCTGACGGCACGTCGCCGCCGACGCCGAAGTCGCTCGGATACGCGCCGCCCGCTGCCGGATACGCCGTGATGTCGGTCCAGTTGCTGGCCCAGTTCGGACCCTGGGCGAGCGAGAAATCGTTGCTGCGCTCGTGCGTGGCGTAGCGGTAGCCAAAGTCCAGCGAGGACACCGTGTCGTTGTCGAAGAAGAACTGGCCGTCGGCCGAGGCCCAGTCTTCCTTGTCGAGCACATCGATGCCCTGTGCGCCGAAGATCCAGCCGTTCTGCGGCAGGTGATTCGCGGCCGTGTTGGTGCCCCCCAGCGACCAGTCGATGGGGCTGCCCACGCCGTTCATGCTCCAGCTTGCGCCGGCGTTGCCGGCGATGCCGGTTTCCAACACGTCCTGGGTGGGACTGCTGCCGTTGCCCTTGGTGGAGCCGAGCTGAAATACGAACTTCAACGCATCGCTGGCGTTCCATTCGGCGTCGAGTGCGATGTACTTCGACGTGGATACCGCGCCAGGGCGGGAGATCATGTCGTACACGCCGTACGGGGTGACCGGAGTGGTAGTGGTGGGAGCGTAGGTGGCGCTGGTCAACACCCCGTTCTCCACCGTATAGCTGCTGGGCGCCAGCCTGACGAACTGACTGGCCCACATCATGTAGTTGCGGTTGTAGTTGTCCGCTTTGAGCCGGGAGTAGAACGCGTTGACGTTCAGCGTGAGGTTGTCGGTGATCTTGGCCTCGATGTTGGCCACGCCGCCCTGACGCTTGCGCACCTGTTCGAACAATGCGGCGCCGATCAGGTTGGGATACAGCACGCCCACCAATTCCGGATTGCTCAGCGCGACTGGCGTCGGGGTAACGCCATCCGCTTCAACTCCAGGAATCGTGCCGTAGCCGCCCACCACTTCCTGACCGTCGCGGCGCAGGCTGCGCTCTTCGTTGAATACCTGTACCAGGAAGCCGGCGGTGCCTTCGTCGTTGCGCCAGTTCAGCAGCGCATCGAGCTGCGGTTTGGTTTCGCCCGGCAGGTCGGAATGCACCGCGCCGATGGAGCCCTGGATCGTGAGCGGCTCGGCGAACTGCAGCGGACGGCGGGTGATGATGTTCACCGAGCCGGCCGTGCCGCCTTCCACCAGCTTGGCTTCCGACGTCTTGTGCACCACGACACGGTCCACGATCTCGGACGGGTACAGCGAATAGCTCACGCTGCGGCCGACGTTGCCCACCTGGCTGAGCACGAACCAGTCACCCGTGCCGATGGTATGGCCGTTGACCAGGGTCTGGGTGAGGCTGGGGTTGGTGCCGCGCAGGCTGACGCGGTCGGCTTCGTCGAAGCCGCCTTCGCTCGCGCTTGAGGAAGCGATGTTGACGCCGGGCAGCTGACGCAAGGTATCGGCCACGTTCTTGGCGGGCAGCTTGCCGATGTCCTCGGCGGTGACGACTTCCACGTGCGTGGCGGCATCGCGTTTCGCGTCGAGCGACTTCTCGATGCTGCCGCGGATGCCGGTGACGATCACGGCGTCGAGATCGGTCGCCTGCGGAGCGGTTGCCGCGGGCGCGGCATCCTGTGCATGAACGTGCGACGCCATGCCGAGGCAGGTCACGATGGCTGCGGATAAAACGGATTTACGGTAATTCATGATGTCTCTCCCATCATTCATTGAATTGAATCGACTACGAGCAAAATCGCTCGCGGCCGTGCCTGATGCCTATTCCCAAGGACGGTGCCGTTGCCGCACCCGCACCCTCCAGTAATGCCCGCGTCTGTACCGACGCCTTCTTCAATCTCCGTTGCGCTGATCGAGATACCAACTGGCCGCGCCAATCACGCCCAACTGCCCGTGCTCGACCAACTTCACGGGAATACGTTCCAGCGCTTCGCGCATCGGCCCCTTGTTGAGGAACCTCTCGACGAAGCGGCTGTTCAACAGGAAATCGCGTATCTGCGGCAGGATGCCGCCGGCCAGATACACGCCGCCTTGCACGCCATACAGCAGTGCCATGTCACCAACGGCGCTGCCGAGCAGCCCACAGAAAATTTCGAGGCTTTCGCGTGCCAGCGGGTCGCTGTCCGAGATCGCGGCGGCGGTGATTTCGCCAGGTGTCGCGTAAATCGATTGACGACCACGCACTGCGCACAGCGCCTCGTGCAGATTCATCAAGCCGGGGCCGGACAATGCGTGTTCGATGGGCACATGCGGCCGCCGCTTCAGCATTTCCGCCAGCAGTTCCATTTCGATCGCGTTGCCGGCGGCGAGCGCGGCCTGGCCGGCTTCGGTAGGCAGCACGACCGCGCGCTTGCCCGTGGGGATCCACACCGCGGCACCCAGGCCGGTACCCGGACCGAGGATCAACGTAGGACCTCGCACAGGTGCGGTAGCCGGTCCGGCGAGCTGGAGCACCTGGCTTGCGTCGACCTGCGCGGCAGCATGCGCTACCGCCTCGAAGTCGTTGACCAGTTTGAAGTCGTCGAAACCCAGCCGTCCGCGGATTTCCTGGGGCGACAGCCGCCAGGGCAGATTGGCGGTGATGACCGTGCCGTCTTCCAGCGGGTAGCCCGCGCTGGCGATGACGCCCTGCGCGATCCGGGGGCCGCCCAGGCCGGCCAGGAAGTCTTCGATGATTTCCGTCAGCCCCGCGTACTGGGCGCAGACGTACTTGCGGTACTCAAGCACCTTCACCGGATGGTTGGCATCGCCGCTGGCGCTGACCAGGCCGAGGCGTACATGGGTACCGCCCACATCGGCCGCGATGAAAGCACCGTCGCGCGGGCTCATGGCATCCATCGGTGTTGGTTTGGCGATTGCGACCACACGTCTCCCACCTGTCCGCTGATCCGAAAGCGCGTCGTCAGCGCTTCCCCAATGCGGCCGGAGTGTGAGAGCGATTTGACAACGTTGTCAACACTCTGTCATGAAATGGCGGCAGGGCGATATCGATTCATCTCAAAAACAAAGATTATTGGTGATGAAGAAGGTAATTAGCCACATGAAAGGGCATGAATATTCATTTCCGAGAGGAAACAGGCCTGGCGTGACGGACTTCATGCTGCGATGCGGAAGACGTCCGATGTCCGTAATGCGCGTTTTTTCTGCTAAAAGGATCGAAAAAGTGGTTTGCAGTAGAAATTTGTGACAACGTTATTCCCAGCCAAGGTCGCCCAGTAACCGGCGGCTGCCGCGGGCCAAGCCGATCAAATCCAGTAGGGGAGTCCATCCGAAATGACCGCCATCCCAGGCACGCGCCACATCACATCCATCGCCATCATCGGCGCGCTGTTTTTCATCATTGGATTCTTCACCTGGATCAACGGCCCGTTGATCACCTTCGTCAGGCTGGCCTTCGACCTCAACGAAGTGAACGCCTTCCTGGTGCTGATGGTGTTCTATCTGTCGTACTTCTTCCTCGCGCTGCCCGCCGCGGCGTTGCTGAAAGTCACCGGGATGAAGAAAGGTCTGGCAGTGAGTTTGTTCGTGATGGCGATCGGTGCGGCCTTGTTCGGTGAATTCTCCACCCAGCGCTGGTATCCCGGTGCGCTGGGCGGGCTGTTTGTGATCGGCGGCGGACTGGCGCTGCTGCAGACGGCGGTGAATCCCTACATCAGCATCCTGGGTCCTATCGAAAGCGCAGCCCAGCGCATCGCAGTGATGGGCATCTGCAACAAGATTGCCGGCATGCTCGCGCCAGTGGTGATCGGTACGCTGGTGTTGCACGGTGTCGGTGATCTGGCCACGCAGGTAAGCGCCGCTGATGCGGCCACCAAGGCGAATCTGTTGAACCAGTTCGCCGCCAAGATCCATGCGCCGTATCTGACGATGGCGGGCGTGTTGGTGGTGCTGGCGATCGCGATCCTGTTCTCGCCGTTGCCGGAATTGAAGCCTTCCGAAGTCAATGCCGAACGCAGTGCCGACGGTGCCGCGACCGGCCGGCGCAGCGTCTTTCAATTCCCGCACCTGTGGTTGGGCGTGTTGTGCCTGTTCGTCTACGTGGGCGTGGAAGTGCTGGCCGGCGATGCCATCGGTACCTATGGCAACGGGTTCGGTTTGCCGCTGGATGAAACCAAGTTCTTCACCTCGTTCACCCTGAGCGCGATGCTGTGCGGCTATGTGGTGGGCTTGATTGCGATTCCTCGTTTCATTTCGCAGGAACGCTATCTCAGTGTTTCCGCGGTGCTGGGCCTGCTGTTCGCCATCGGCGCATTGCTGACCCATGGTTACGTATCGGTCGGTTTCGTTGCCGCGCTCGGTTTCGCCAACGCCATGATGTGGCCGGCGATCTTCCCGCTGGCCATCAAGGGACTGGGCCGCTTCACCGAAACAGGCTCGGCGTTGTTGATCATGGGTATCGCTGGCGGCGCGATCGTTCCGCAGCTGTTCGCGGTGCTGAAGCAGCACTACGATTTCCAGTGGGTATTCGCTGCACTGGCCGTGCCCTGCTATCTGTACATCTTGTTCTACGCCTTGTACGGCCATCGCGTCGGCGCGGCGGAAAAAACCGCTTTTGCGCCTGATGACCGCGTGCCTGCCAAGTAATGAGCCCAGGGCTCGTTAATGTTATCGGGACAGGCCCCACCGCGCTTGAGCGCGTGCGGGGCAAGGAAGAACGAGAGAATTTATGCCGATAAACGACCGAGTGATGACGCAGCCCCGTACGTGCTCAAGCGCGGCCTTCCGGGTTGCCGCGTCCGGCACCCAGGCGGCCGCGTACGATTGGAACAGGCAGCTATCTTGTCGCGGCGTGGCGCGCGACCATCTGAGCGCCGGACACGGCAACGGGGCCTATCCCGATAGCGATAACGAGCCCTAGCATGCGCAGACCCACCATCAAGGACGTCGCCGAACGGGCGAAGGTTTCGTTGAAGACCGTCTCGCGGGTCATCAATAACGAACCTTCGGTCATGCAGGGTACGCGCGCACGTGTGCTGCATGCGATCGCGGAACTGGACTACGAACCCGACCAGTCCGCACGCAACCTGCGCAGCGGCACTCCGTTCGTGGTCGGGCTGGTCTACGACAACCCCAATCCGTACCACATCATCGGCGTGCAGAACGGCGTGTTGGCCGCGTGCCGCGAGACCGGTTTCGGTTTGCAGATACATCCGGTCGATTCCACTTCGCCGCTGCTGGTGGAGGAACTGGCGGAATTCGTGCAGCGTTCGCGCCTGGCAGGCCTGGTGCTCACCGCTCCGATGTCCGAGCGCATGGACCTGGTGAACGCGTTGGCCGCGCGCGGCGTGAAGCTGGTGCGCATCATCGCCGCCACCGAGGATCCGCAGGACGGCCATGCCTGCGTCTATGTGGACGACCGCGACGCGGCATACGAGATCACCGAGCATTTGATCCAACTCGGCCATCAACGCATTGGTTTTCTTTGGGGCGGATTGGCGCACCGTTCAAGTACCGAGCGCTACGCCGGCTACGAACAGGCGCTGAAGGATTACGGCATCACCGTCGACAAGCATCTGATCGTGCCCGGCGACTACACCTTCGACGATGGCTTCCGTGGCGCAAGGCGGCTGCTGGCGCTGCGCGAACCACCCACCGCGATCTTCGGTTCCAACGATGAAATCGCCGCCGGTGTGCTTGCCGCCGCCAAGTCGGCAGGCATGAACGTGCCGTACGACCTGTCGATCGCCGGGTTCGAAGACAGCCCGTTCTCCAAGCAATCGTGGCCACCGCTGACCACTGCCAAGCAGGCCACCGAAGACATCGCCAAGCAGGCGGCGCGTTTGCTGATCGCCGGCCTGAGGCAGGACGCCTACGAAGACAATCCTTCTCCCGTGCACAACCAGGGCTTCGTGCCGCAGCTGGTGGTGCGCGGATCCACCGCTCCGGTACGGCCGCGTTCCGAACGCAACGACCGTATCGATCGAACCGACCATACCGAACGCTCCGAACCCGCCCAATGACCGATCTCGCCACGCTCCCCGCCGTAACCGACACCTTGATGTTCCAGGAGGCGCAGCAGACCGCCGATGTCGTCGCCACGCAGTACGCCCGCAACCAGGCCACCGTGCAGGCACTGGCCGCGGAACTGCGCAGCAATCCTCCCCCTTTCGTGGTCACCTGCGCGCGCGGCAGCTCCGATCACGCCGCCACCTACGGCAAATATCTGTTCGAGACGCAGCTGGGCATCGTCACCGCCTCGGCCTCGCCTTCGGTGGGCTCGGTCTATGAAGCCAAGCAGCAGCTGCGCGGTGCGCTGTATCTGGTGATCTCGCAGTCGGGCAAGAGCCCGGACCTGTTGCGCAACGCGTCGGCTGCCGTCGACGCTGGCGCGCGCGTGGTCGCTATCGTCAACGCGGAAGATTCGCCGCTGGCGGCACTGGCCGATACGGTCATCCCGTTGCATGCAGGACCGGAACGCAGTGTGGCCGCTACCAAGAGCTATCTGGGTTCGCTGGCGGCACTCCTGCAATTGGCGGCGTACTGGAAGAACGAAGCACCCATGCTGGATGCATTGCCGCGACTCCCCGGCAGCCTGCGTGCCGCCTGGCAGTCGGACTGGTCGCCGCTGACCGATGGCCTGGTCGATGCGCACAACCTGTTCGTGCTCGGCCGCGGGCTGGGTCTGGCGGCAGCGCAGGAAGCCGCATTGAAGTTCAAGGAAACCTGCGGCCTGCACGCTGAAGCCTACAGTTCGGCCGAGGTGAAGCATGGGCCGATGGCGCTGGTGGGCCCCGGTTTCCCGGTGCTGTGCTTCGCGCAACCGGACGAGACCGAGGCAGGCACACTGGCGCTGGCGCGCGAATTCCGCGGCCGTGGCGCGCAGGTGTGGGTTTCGTCGGAACACGGCGATCTGCCATTGGCCGCGGCACCGCATCCGGTATGCGCGCCGTTGCTGACGATCCAGAGCTTCTATCGCGCGATCAATGCGCTGGCGCTACGCCGTGGCCACAATCCCGATGTGCCGCCGCATTTGAACAAAGTGACCGAAACCGTATGAGCCGTACCGCGCTGATCAATGGTCGCGTGCTGACCGCCGATGGTTTCGATCCCGAATGCGCGGTACTGATCGAAGGAGATCGCATAGCCGGATTGATGTCGCAGGCGGAACTGCCGGGCGATGCCGTTCGCCATGATCTCCAGGGCGCTTACCTGTTGCCGGGCTTCATCGATGCGCAGGTGAACGGCGGCGGTGGAGTGCTCTTCAACAACGCGCCGACCGTGGAAGCCTTGCGCACCATCGCAGAGGCGCATCGCAAGTTCGGCACCACCGGCATGTTGCCCACACTGATCAGCGACGATGCCGAGGTGATGCGCGCGGCGGTCGCCGCGGTGCGCGAGGCCATCGATCAAGGCGTGCCCGGTGTGTTGGGCATCCATCTTGAAGGGCCTTATCTGGCGCCTGCGCGCAAAGGCACGCACAACGCCGACAAGTTCCGCGTGCCCGACGAAAGCGAAATCGCGCTGGCGACATCGCTGAGCAATGGCGTCACCTTGCTCACGCTGGCACCGGAACGTGTTCCAGGCGACAGCGTCCGCGCGCTGGTCCAGCGCGGCGCGATCGTGGCGGCGGGTCATACCGCAGGCACGTACGAGGAAATCCGCGCAGGACTGGCCGCGGGCATTCGCGGCTTCACTCATCTGTACAACGCGATGTCGCCGTTGCAAGGACGTGAACCGGGTGCCGTCGGTGCCGCATTGGAAGACCCTGAAAGTTGGTGCGGCATCATCGTCGATGGCGTGCACGTGCATCCGGCCAGCTTGCGCGTCGCGCTGGCGGCCAAGCCACGCGGCAAATTGTTCCTGGTCACCGATGCAATGCCGCCGGTGGGTGCGGACGATCCCAGCTACGAACTCTATGGCGAAGTCATCACCGTCCAGGACGGCGTGGTGCGCAATGCCGCCGGCGCGCTGGCGGGTTCGGCATTGGACATGCTGACCGCGGTGCGCAATACGGTGAATCTGTTGGGACTTCCGTTGGAGGAAGCGGCACGAATGGCCGCGACTTATCCGGCCGACTTCCTCGGTTTGAGCACGACCCACGGCCGCATTGCGCCGAACTATCAAGCAGATCTGGTCGCACTCGACGCCGATTTGCGACTGCAGGCGAGCTGGATAGGCGGCAGCCATCAGGCGCATTGAGGGAAATGCCGCTGCTTACGTAGAGCGGAGCTTGTGCTTGCATCCCCTTGGGGGCTCCGCTGATCGTATCCGGAGCCCATATGCGAAAAGCAGCGGAGCGAGCTCCGCTCTACGAACGGTCCGGAACCGGCAGGCGAAAAGCAACGTTCCTTGGGAGAGGCCGTGAACATCGCGAACAATAGCTCCCCACCCATTCGCTTCACTTCGGTCGATGCACTGCGTGGCATCACCGTCGCCGCGATGCTGCTGGTGAACAATCCAGGCGACTGGGGTCATGTGTATTGGCCACTGCTGCACGCCCAATGGCATGGCTGCACGCCGACTGATCTGATCTTTCCTTTTTTTCTGTTCATCGTCGGCGTATCGATTGCGCTCGGTATCGTGCCGCGAGTGGAGGCGGGCGCGGATACGGCGCTATTGCGCAGGGCGATCTGGATACGCGCCGCGAAGATCGTCGGCTTGGGCCTGCTGCTGCATCTGCTGGCGTTCTGGCTGCTCGACAAGCCTTGGTTCCGGCCATGGGGCGTACTGCAAAGGATTGGCATCTGCTTCGCCGTGGCCGGCATGGCGGCCTTGTACACGCGGCCGCGCGTGCAATGGTTGTGTATCGCCATCCTGCTGATCGGCTATTGGGCGCTGTTGGCGATGACCGGAGGCTACGAACCATGGACGAACCTCGCCAGCCGTGTCGACACTGTGTTGCTGGAATCGATGGTCTATCAGTTCGACGCGGTCACCGGCCGTGGCCACGAGCCGGAAGGGTTGCTGAGCACACTGCCTGCCATCGCAACGACGCTGCTCGGATTGCGTGCAGGCGAATGGTTGCGGCGTGCGCGGTTGCGGCGTTTGTTCCAGGTAGGCGTGACAGCGCCAGTGTTGGGATTGCTGTGGGCACTGCTGTTTCCGCTCAACAAGAATCTGTGGACGTCTTCCTACGTGCTGTTCACCGGCGGCTGCGCGATGTTGGCGCTTGCGCTGAGCCATGTGCTGATCGACCGCCGCCATTGGCCGGCCTGGGGGCGTAGCTTTGGCGTCAATGCGATAGCGGCCTACGCTGGTTCCGCGGCGATGGTCTATCTGTTCGCCGGTCTGGGTTGGTGGGGGCCGATTTATCGGATCGGCTTTGCGAACTGGATGACGCCGATTTTCGGGCCGTATCTGCCCTCGCTGGCGTTCGCCTTGGCGTTCGTGCTGTTCTGGTGGTGGGTGGTCCGCTGGATGGATCGGCGACGTTGGTATCTCAAGGTGTGAGCGACCAAGCCATGGTGTAGCCTCTGGTGCTGCCAGCCGTGGGCGCCATCACGCCTTTCTCCGGTGCTTTGAGGTAGATATTCTGTGGTAGAAATCTGGTGGTAAAGGGATCGTTGGCAACTCCTTCCCGCAGTGAGACTCACCATGAAGCCACACCTCTCGATAGTCGTTTGCCTGTCGCTGCTGGCTGCCTGCGACGGTGTCGTCAGTGCCGAATCGCAAGCCTCGGGTACGAAGATCACGGTCGCCGACTCGGCCGATCCCAATAGCGTTTCCTTCATCAGCGCGAATACGCGCGACGAAGAAGCAACACCACCCGCCGCCGCGGCTCCGTCCCCGCCCGTGACAGCCAACGCGGTGGCCGCCGTCGGGGAGCGCGTGACCGGAGGGCCGAGCCCCGCGCGGCGTATTCCCAACCCGCCGTTCGTCAGCACCGAGGTCGCACGCTTCAACGAGCCCTGGGCGATGACGTTCCTGCCCGACGGACGTCTGCTGGTCACGGAAAAAAACGGCCGGCTGCGTCTATTGAATATCGCCACTCGCCAAGCCAGCGAGATCACCGGCGTGCCGACGGTAGCCTACGGCGGGCAGGGCGGATTTGGCGACGTGTTGCTGCATCCGCAATTCGCGACGAACGGTTGGGTGTACATCAGCTACGCCGAGGCGGGGCCCAACAATACCCGCGGCGCCGCAGTGGCTCGCGCGCAGTTGTCGTTGAATGCTGGCGGCAGCGGCGGAAGCCTGTCCAACCTGCAGGTGATCTGGCGGCAAACCCCCAAGGTCACCGGCGAAGGCCATTACAGCCACCGCCTTGCCTTCGATGGCCAGGGCAAGCTGTGGATCACCTCCGGCGACCGCCAGAAGATGACGCCCGCGCAGGACATGCAATCCGGCCTGGGCAAGTTGATGCGACTGAACGATGACGGCTCTGTTCCCGCCGACAATCCTTTCGCCTCCCAGGGCAACGTCGCCGCACAAGTGTGGTCGCTGGGACATCGGAACATGCTGGGAATCGCCTTCGATCCGCACGGCAGGTTGTGGGTACACGAAATGGGGCCGGCAGGCGGCGACGAACTGAATCTGATCGAGCGCGGTTCCAACTATGGTTGGCCGATCGTATCCAACGGCGATCACTATGACGGCACGCCGATTCCCCGCCACAGCACGCGGCCGGAGTTCAATGCACCGGAAGCGTGGTGGACACCGGTGATCGCACCGGCTGGTTTCATTATCTACACCGGCGACATGTTTCCTTACTTCCGCGGCCACGGCTTCATCGGCGGACTCGCATCTCAAGCACTGATCCGCGTGGAAATCACCGGCACACAGGCACGAGAAGCCACGCGCTATCCCATGGGCCGGCGCATCCGCGAAGTAGAGCAGGGACCGGATGGCGCGATCTGGCTATTGGAAGATGGCGCGGATGCGAGGCTGTTGAAGTTGACGCCGAATGTTGGCGGGTAGCGGAGAGCAGGGAACCGGAAGCGGGGAGCCGGTAGCCGGAAGCAGGTGAGCCGGGGAGCGGGAAACATCCGGCTTTGCCCCCTTTGACCAGCCATTCGGCTGTTAAAAACTTAAAGGGGGCTACGGGGGATTTGCTTTTGCTGTTGCTGTTTTTCTTTAAGAGCATAAGCAACAGCAAAAGCAAATCCCCCTCAATCCCCCTTTTTCAAAGGGGGAGGTAAAGCGAGATCTTTTCCGCTCCCCGCTCCCCGCTACCGGCTACCGGCTACCAGCCACCCGAATCCGCTGCTGCGAAATCGCCGCAATCCTTGCCTTCTTGAGCGCTTCGCCGATCTCCGGTCCGCTCAACTGCGGGTCCGCCACATCGCGGGCGTTGATTGCCAGGGCGGTGGCGTGCAGTCGTTGCAGTTCGCGCCCTTGCGGGTAATCGGCGTCCTCGTTGCCCAAGCGGCCGCGCTTGTCAGCTTCGCAGACCAGCGCGAGTTGAGCGATGCGTTCGGGTTTGCGGAAGGCATCGCAGCGCGCCAGTAGCTCGAAGATGGTGGCGTCGCGCAGTTCCATCAGCCGGTGGACATTGAGATGTTCGCGGCAGGTCATGACCGCCAGATCGCGGTATTCCAGTGGGACCTTGAGCCGTTCGCACAATGCCAGCACCGGCTTCACGCCGGCGTGCTCATGGCCGATGTGCTTGGGCAGTATGTCGGTGGGCGTCAGCGCTTTGCCGAGATCGTGCGTCAGTGCGGCGAAACCGATCACCGCATTGCCTGGCGCCAACTTCGCGGCCATGTCGCTGACCATC